>CAYPXZ010000004.1:0-148036 GCA_964414785.1 uncultured Opitutaceae bacterium | reverse complement strand
GCTTGATCCTCTGGTGGGTCTCCTTGGGGATCACCTGCTGGTAGTTCGGGTAGCTGCCCTCGACGACCTTGGAGTAGAGGTAGACGCTGTCGATCAGGCCGCTGCCGTCCTTGTCGGTCCCGATCTGGAAGGCGCAGCGCCGGTCGTTGAAGTTGATCTTCACCTTGTCGCCCTTGTCGAGGATCCGCACGAGCTCGCTGACGGTCTTCGCGGGGAGGATGATGGCGCCGGTGCCTGCCGCCGGGACGACCATCTCCTTGGAGATGAGGGCGAGGCGCCTGCCGTCGGTCGCGACGAGCGAGAGGCTGCCCTCCTTGAAGTTGAAGTAGACGCCGTTGAGCGTGTAGCGCGTCTCGTCCTGGGACTGCGCGTAGGAGACGCTTTTGAGCATCGCGGCCAGCTCGTCCTGCTGAAGCGTGTGGGCCTTCTCGTCACCGAACTCCGGAAGCGGCGGGAACTCGTCCTTGGCCATCCCCATGATCCGGAACGTGGAGCCTCCCGACGAGAGCTTCACCTGGTGGTTGGGCGACGCGTCCACCGTGACGTCGGAATTCGGGAGCTCCCTGACGATGCTCGCGAGACGCTTGACCGGGAGGGTTACCGAGCCGCTCTCCTTCACCTCCGCCTTGATCTTGCAGCGGATGCCGAGGTCCAGGTTCGTGGTCGTGAGCGACAGCTGGTCCTTCTCGGCCTCGATCAGCACGTTGCTGAGGATCGGCATCGTGGCCTTTGAACCCACGACGTTTAGGACCTGGGACAGGCCGTTGGCAAAGTGGTCGCGGTTTGTCTTGAATTTCATGAGTCCGGGGCGTGGTCCCGGTGGAAAGGGGGACAAACTAACAAAGTCCAAATGACTGGGGATTCAATAATGAATTATAGCAGTAGTCGTATAAGGGGCCCGAAAGACCAGTAACCGGCCTGTTTCGCTCGAAAAAGGACGAATTTTGGCCCGTGAGCAATTCCGGGGCGATTGTCGGCAAGTGGCAGGTTATTCGCAGCCGCCGGGTTGCTCGGAATCTGCGGACAGGTTCCTGACACATTGTTCGCACCCCGTGTTCACGCGCCGGGCTTCGGCGCGCGCGGGCGCCGCCAGTGGCGGAAAAGCCCGAAGAAGATGTAACCCAGGCACAGGCTCATGAACGCGACCTCCTTGTAGATCACGACGAGTCCCAGCGTGAGGACGAGCAGGACAAAGGTGCGCAGGCGGGTCTGCGTTTGAAGGTCCACCTTCTTGCCGCTCGGGTAGCGGACCGTGCTCATCATCAGGATGGCGATCAGCAGCATCAGGAAGGGCAGGGCGAGCGCGAACTTGTTGAGCGACTTGTCCGACTCCGCGAGCTTGAGCATGAACAGGACGAGCGAGGCCACCGTCATGGCGGCCGCCGGGACCGGCAGGCCGATGAAGTCCTTGCTCGAGTCCTTGGTCGTGCGGTGGAGAAGGGGGTTGGTGATGACGTTGAAGCGGGCGAGCCTCATGGCGGCAAAGAGCAGGTAGAAGAAGCCGACGAACCCGCCGATGTCCCTGAACCAGGGGAACCCCTGGGAGGGCGACAGGATGAGGAAGAACATGAGGAAGGCGGGTGCCATCCCGAACGAGACCACGTCGGCCAGCGAATCGAACTCCGCCCCGAAGAGGGACTCCCGGCCGCCCATCCTGGCCAGGCGGCCGTCGAGCGTGTCGAATATGGCGGCGCCGAAGATGAAATAGACGGCGTAGCGGTAGTGGTCGGCCGCCGTGGCGTCCAGGTAGAGGCCGTCGTCCGACGAGCCCGCGAGCCGGGCGTGGATGCAGTTGACCACAGCCATGAAGCCGCACAGCAGGTTGCCGGCCGTCATGAGGTTCGGCAGGATGTAGATCCGGCTCGCCTTGGAGACGTTGTACGGGTCCTCCCGCGACGCCAGGTCCGCGGCCGCCCTGGGGTCCTCGGTTCGGCGGTGGAAGATCATTTGGTGAGGCTTTCCAGGTACTTCCAGAACTTCGAGTGCTGCTCGACCAGCTGCTGCTCCGACACGGGCAGCCGGTTGCGCAGGAGGAAGTCCTCGAGCGAGTTCTTGTGGAGGATGTAGTTCACGTGGAGGGTGTCGCCGGTGACGTCGAAGTAGAACCTGTGGTCGCCCGCCCGCAGGCGGTAGAAGGACTTCCCGTGCCTCGTGAATCGCCCCAGGGGCTCCCGCGGATGCTCCAGGTCCGAGGATTTGACGCTGCTGATCGGTTCGACGACCTCGAGCTGTGCCAGCGTCTCAAGCTTGTTCAATTCCCGCATGGCTTGCTCTGAAAAGGTAACCTGATACATCCATCTGGGGTCTAAACCCGTCCGGGTGGCCCGCAACGCTATTCCTCGCAAAACGATGGCAGAAAAGCCCGTAACAATTGCCGATGTCAGGGCGGCCCGCCGTCGAATAAGGGACGGGGTCATCCTCACCCCGTGCCCTGAGTCCATCCCGCTCAGCGAGATCACGGGGTCTCGGATCGTGTGCAAGCTGGACAACTTCCAGCGCACGGGGTCGTTCAAGGAGCGAGGGGCCCGCAACGCGCTCCTGAGGCTCCCTAAGGCGAGCTGGGCGCGCGGCGTCGTGGCGGCCTCGGCCGGGAACCACGCCCTCGGGCTCGCCTACCACGGCAGGCTCCTGGGGATCCCGGTCACGGTCGTGATGCCGGAATTCGCCCCGCTCATCAAGGTGACGACCTGCAGGCGCCTCGGCGCGCGCGTCGTCATCCACGGGGGGGACTTCTCGGAGGCGCGCGCGGAGGCCGAGCGCCTCGTCCTCGAGCAGGGGCTCGCCTACATCCACGGCTTTGACGACCCGGACATCATCGCGGGGCAGGGGACGCTCGGCCTCGAGATCCTCGAGCAGGTCCCCGACGTCGACGCGATCGTCTGCCCGGTCGGGGGCGGGGGCCTCCTCGCGGGCGTGTGCCTCGCGGTCAAGTCCGTCAGGCCGCGCGTCAAGGTGATCGCGGTCGAGAGCGTCGCGACGGGGAACCTCTCCGCGGCCCTCAGGGCGGGGCGCCCGGTGCGCGTCCCGCGGCGCGCCACGCTGGCGGACGGCCTGGCGACCCTCACGGTGGGAGCGCGCTCGTTCGGGCTCATCCGCGCCCGCGTCGACCGGGTGGTCCGGGTGGAGGAGAAGTGGATCTCGCTTGCGATCCTCAGGATGCTCGAGCTCGAGAAGACGGTCGTCGAGGGGGCCGCCGCCGTTCCCCTGGCCGCGATGATGGCGGGGAAGATCGGCGGGCTGCGCGGCAAGCGCGTGGCGCTCGTCGTCTGCGGGGGAAACATTGACCCCGTCATCCTCAGCCGCGTGATCGAGAAGGGCCTCGTGCACGACGGGAGGCTGACCCGCTTCACGGTCAGGATCTCCGACCGGCCCGGCGGCCTCGCCGAACTGTGCAGGGTGATCGCCTCGTGCGGGGCGAGCGTGAACCAGATCGACCACGACCGGGCCTTCAGCGGGCCGGACGTGAGCGCGACCCACGTCCTGTGCACGGTGGAGACCCGCGACAGGAACCATGTCGCGCTCCTCCACCGGACGCTCAAGAGGGCCGGCTTCCACACGTGATCCTGCGCCCGTCCGCCCGCCTGATAGCGCTCGGCCTGCTGGCGGCATTGAAGGCCTCGGGTGCGGCCCCGGTCCAGCTCGACATCCCCGTCTTCGAGGGCGGGTACGGGACAAGGTTCTATGAGGAGACGGCCCGCAGGTTCGAGGAGGCCGTACCCGGCGTCAGGGTGCACGTGTACGGCAACCCCCGGATCCAGGACCAGGTGAGGATCCGCGTCATCGACGGGAACCCCCCCGACGCCGCGTCGGTTCCCTACATCCTGTGGAGCTCGCTTGTCAGGGCGGGGAAGATGGTCGACCTGGCCCCCTATCTCGAGGGGCGGAACTGGGAGGGCGACTCGAAGTGGGCCGACACCTTCGTCTCGGGCTCGCTCGACTCGTGGCGCGTCGACGGGGGCGTGTACGGGCTGCCCGTGGTGTACTCGTGCTGGAGCCTCTTCTACAACCGGGCGCTCTTCAGGGAGCACGGCTGGGCGGAGCCCCGCACCTGGGACGAATTTTTCGCGCTGTGCGACAGGATGAGGGCCTCGGGGATCTCGCCGGTCAGCCTCCCGGGGACCCGCTGGCTCTACGGGGACGCGTTCTTCCGGGCCGCGTACCACGGCCTTGCGGGGCCCGCCGGCTGGCGTGCGATCAACGAGCTCACCCCGGGCGCCTGGGAGGACCCGAGGCTCGTGCGCTCGGCGGGGATCTTGAGGCGCCTGACCCGGGAGGACGCCCAGCCGGGATGGGAGGGGGAGACCGCCCAGGGGGCCGAGCTCTTCTTCCTCGAGGGCAGGGCGGCCATGACGGTCTCCGGATCGTGGTTCTTCAACGAGATGGCCGGGAAGATTCCCGCCGGATTCGAGGTGGGCACGATGAACTTCCCCGTGTTTGCCGACGGCCTGGCCGACCCGACGACCCTCCAGGCGGGCAGCGACTGCTTCTTCGTCTTCAGGACCGGGGACCCCGTTCGCGAGCGGGCGACGATGGACTTCATGCGTTTCCTCACGTCGCGGGCCCGGGCCGAGGCCATGGTCCGGATGACCGACGCGCCCTCCGCCGTCCGCGGGATCGCGCAGGAGGCCTATTCGCCGAGGATGCGCGACACGGCGGCCCTGATCGCGCGGGCGCGCGCGTCCTTCAACATGCCGCAGACGATGATGCTTACCCCCGTCATCCGGCAGGCGAGGGTGGACGAGACGCGCCGGCTCATGGCCGGCCGCGTCGCCCCCGAGGACTTTGCCAGGCGCATGGAGGCGGCCGCCGCCGCGGACCGGGCCCGGCTCGCCGATCCCGACCGCGTCGACTACCGGCACCCGGTGGCCGGGGCCGCCCTCGTCGTCCTGATGGCGGCCTCTGCCGCGTGGCTTCTCCTCGGGAGCCTTCGGCCCGCTGTCGGTGCGAAGGCACAAGGGGCGGGACAGGACGCGGAGGGCTTCGGGCGCCTGCGCCTGCCGATGGGCGCGGGCTTCGTCGGCCCCGCGCTCGCGCTCTACGGGGCGTTCATGGTGCTACCGGCCCTCGCTGCGTTCATGTGGGCCTTTACGCGCTGGGACGGGATCGGCCGGCGGAGCTGGGCGGGACTCTACAACTTCAAGTCGCTCCTCTTCGAGGGAGACGCCCTGTGGACGGCGCTCGGCAACAACCTCTTCCTGATGGTGGTCCCGGCCCTGGTGGTGGTGCCCCTCGCGCTCCTCTTCGCGATGCTGATCCACCGGGGGGTCTGGGGCGCGGGAGCCTTCCGCATGATCCTCCTCTTCCCGAACCTCCTCGGGGGAATCGCGGCGACGCTCATCTGGCTGAACGCCTACCAGCCCCACGGCGGCCTCGTGAACGCGGGCCTGTCGGGCCTCGGGGGGGCGTTCCACTGGGATTGGCTCCGTTCGTTCGCGGACTACCCGTGGCTCTCCGAGGAGCACCTCTACGGGGCGCTCATCCCGATCTACATCTGGATGGCATGCGGGTTCAACCTGATCCTCTACCTCGCGGCCATGGAGGGGATTGACCCCCAGCTCTACGAGGCCGCGCAGATCGACGGCGCGCCGGCCTGGATGCAGTTCTTCAGGATCACGCTGCCGCTCATCCGGGGCGTCGTCGCGATCTCCGCCGTGTTCCTAGTCATCGGAGGCCTGAACGCCTTCGAGATGGTCTGGCTCCTCACCTCTCAGGATCCTTCCGTGTCGGTGAGCACGCTCGGCACCCTCCTCGTCACGACGATGTTCAAGGACTTTGACATCGGGCGCGCCGCAGCCCTCGCGGTCATCCTGTTCACCCTCGTGCTCGTCGGCAGCGCGGCGGTCCTGCGCGTTTTCAGGGCCGAGAACGTGGAGACCTGACCCAGCATGGCCCGGCCCGCACCAGACAGGCGGAAGTTCTCGAGGGGCGTGGCGTTCGCCGCGCTCCTGGGCTACTCGGCGTGGCTCGTCCTTCCCATGGTCTGGGTCGCCTACTCGTCCCTCAAGGGGGACGATGCGATCTTCCGCGACACGTTCGCGCTCCCGTCGCCGGGTGGCCTGCACACCGAGAACTACACGAACGCGTGGAACGGCGCCCACTTCGGGGAGTATTTCCTCAACTCGGTCCTGGTCACCGGAACCTCCGTTGCCCTCATCGTGGCGCTGGGCTCGATGGCGGCGTACGCCCTCTCCCGGTTCTCGCATCCCGTGGGAAGAATGGTTTTCGCGGGGATCGTCGCCGGCCTGACGATCCCGGCCCAGCTCGCGGTCATCCCGCTCTTCTTCGAGCTCCGCTCGCTCGGGCTCCTCAATTCCCGCACCGGGCTGATCCTGGTCTACACGGCCAACGGCCTCCCCTTCGCCATCTTCATCCTGGCGGGCTTCTTCCGGCTCCTGCCGCGATCGCTCTACGAGGCCGCGATCGTCGACGGATGCGGCGAGTTCGCCGCGTTCTGGAGAGTCCTCCTCCCGCTTGCCCGCCCCGGCCTGGTGACCGTGGCGATCTTCCAGTTCATCGGGGTCTGGAAGGAATATTTCTACGCCTTCATGCTGGTGAGCGGGGACCTGAACGGGACCGCCCGGACCGTCCCCCTGGGCCTCGCGAACCTCTCGATCGCCGCCGAGTACCGAAGCGAGTACGGGATGCTCTTTGCCGGCATCATCCTGGTGACGCTGCCCATCCTTCTGGTTTATGTCGCTCTCCAGAGGCAGATCGTGCGCGGCATTGCTGCAGGCGCCCTCAAGGGATGACAGCTCCCGGGCCCTGGGCCGGACGGTAGGCATAGACCCTATGTAATCTCAAAGGGGGTTTCGGTAGTATTCACGGGTCGATTTCGTCGACCTCCAGGAGCATGAAACTTGTAAAACCCACCTCGATAGCCGCGGCGATCGCCTTGCTCGTGGCCGTGATCGTCGCGTTTGCCAGCATCAATGCGCATGCCGACGGCGGAGTTCCCAGCAACGGAACCGCGGCCCTGTGCGGGGTCCCTGGAGCGCAAGCCGAATTGATGCAGGATATGGGGCCGGTTGCGGCGATCCACGCCCACCTGTGCGGGTTCCATTTCTACAATGGCGACATGAGCCGTCAGGTGCGCGCCGACCACTATTGCTCGCATCTCAATGCGGACGTCTGGCAGTGCATCATCTATGAGTCCGACAAGAAGAATGCGCGGCTAATAGGCGTCGAATACATCATTAGCGGCGCCCTCTTCAACGGCCTGCCCCCGGAGGAGAAGAAGCTTTGGCACAGCCACCGGTACGAGGTCATGTCGGGTCAGTTGATCGCCCCGGGCATGGCCGACGGGGCGGAGATGCAATTGATGAAGGACTTTGTGACCACGTACGGGAAGACGTGGTACTTGTGGCAGGTGGACCGCGGCGATCCGCTGCCGCTCGGTCTTCCCAAGCTGATGATGGGCTTCACGGGTGACGGCCAGGTTGACCCCAAGATGGTTTCCGCGCGCGACAGGGAATTCAATCTGGACTCGAGCAAGATCAAGTCGGGACGAGCCGGAATCGCGACGCGCGAGGTGGCTCCCGGAGCCGATGCCTGGCAGCACGGGCGGGCGTTCCAGATCGACGATTCACTTCTCGTTGGCCCCCCCGCGCCGCTGAAGGGTCCGTGAGCGGCCGCCCGATCGGGCCCGCGCCTATAGGGCGCAGAGGAACGCCTCGATATCCACCTTCTCGCTCACGCTCAGGTGGGTCTCTAGGACCAGGTTGAAGAACTCGATTGTGTCGGCGAGGGTGAGAAGGCGGCCGTCGTGCAGGTACGGCGGCGAGTCCTTGATGCCGCGAAGAGGGAACGTCTTGATCGGCCCGTCGGCCGTGGTCATGACGCCGTGGGCCATGACCGGCGCGAAGAAACGCCCGGTCTGCAGGTCGTGCATGGAATTATCGGTATAGTAGGGAGGCACGTGGCACGTCGCGCATTGCGCCTTCCCGAAGAACAGATCCTGCCCGCGAAGCTCCGAACTGGTTGCCTTCCTGGGATCGAGCTTGCCGAGCACGTTCAGTTTTGGTGCCGGGGGAAAGTCGAAAAGCTCCTGCATCTCCGCCATGGGCTGCACCTGGCCGCCCCTGTCGAGCACGTTGACGCCCTTTTTGGCAGCGATCACCGGGTCGCCGTCAAAGTAGGCGCCCCGCTGCTCGAATTCCGTGAAATCCTCGACACTCTTGAGGGCCCGCTGCGATCCGAAAAGCCGCTGGACGAACAGCCCGCGCAGGCTTGGCGTGTCCACGCGGTGCCGGAAAGCCTGGGGACGGGCGTCGCCCGAAAGGTGGGTGGCCGCGTCGGTATGGCCGTTGGAATGGCAGTCGAAGCAGGCGACCCCGCGGCTTGGGCGGACGGAGCGGCGGTCGTCGGTGGCGTTGAACTGCTGCTGGGGAAAGGGGGTCAGGAGGAGCCGCAGGCCCTCGAGCTGCTTGGGGTTGAGAATGCCGTTGAACAGCGCAAAGTAGTTGTCGAGCGTGACCACACGCCCCTGCGACACATCTCCGAGGTCCGGCCGGGTCGTCAGGAAGATCGGAGCCGGGAATTCGGGCAGGAAGCGATCGGGAAGGTCGAAGTCGAGGTCGAAGCGCGCCAGGTCGCGCTGCTCCTGCCGCGCGATCTCCTCGATGACGAAATGGGGAAACAACATCCCGCCTTCCGCATGGTTGGGGTGCGCCAGCGGCTTGAATCCCGCCGGGAAGCAGTCCTGCGCGCGAATCTCCTCGGGCGTGAGGGCATCGAGCATATCCCACGTGAAGCCGGGTCTCAGGCGTGCGCGCACGCCAGCCTGCACGGCCTTGCCCCGCGTCATCGTGACACCGGCAGCCGGCCGGTCGGCAAGGTCGTAGCGTTCCGCGAGGAATTCCTGGTGCGCCTGCATGGCTCCGAACTTTGCGAGCGCCATGGCCCTCTCGGTCACGTCGAACGGAACCTCTATCGTGACCGGCATGTAACTCGAGGGCGCCGCCGCCTGATCTGCAGCCGCGTGCGCCTGTGCGACGACACAGAGCGAAAATGCGAGGAGCATGCCCGTGGTGCGTGAGCGGAAATCAAATCTCAGATGGTGCATATGACATGATGGGCTGGGAGCCCGCCTTCCACGTGGACTGTCTCCGGCGGCGTCCGCGCGCGTTTGAGGAATTGAGGCACGTGCCCGGCGAACCCAATTTCCCCAACCTACAGACAAGGGGGCTAGGCGTGCGGCCCGCGAAGCCCCCGATTGATGATGACTTGGATTCTGATTATTGGACGCCAGGGCTGTCGTCGTAGACCTCGACGAGCGCCACGCCGGTCGCACCGCTCACGCTTGTGACCTGCACGGTGTAGGAGCCAGGCTGCAATGTCATGAGAAGAGCCGCATCCTTGCTGCCGGAAGGCAGCGGGAACGCCCCAACCGCGACCGAGGCACTTGTGATCTGCGCCGCCGGCGTGGTTCCGGCGGACCAGCTGGCGTTCGTGGCCAGAATGGTGGAACCCGAGAAGACGGTAATCTGGGGATCGGCTAGCACCGCGGGGACTCCGAATTGAGTCAGGCCCGGGCCGACTCCGCGGATGAGCACCGTCTTGGGGGCGTTGCCCCCGATGACGAGTCCGGCGATGAGGGTCCCGCTGCCGGAGGTCACGTTCATTCGGGCGGAGACGTTGATGAGGAAGGAGTACGGGTTGCCGCCCACGTCGTAGATCTCGACGAGGCCGACGCCCGACGTCGAACCTGGTGTAACAAAGCCGGTCGTGTGGGCGCCGTTGTTGACCGTCACGAGTAGTGACGAGTCCTTGCTGTTCGGACCGAGGGCAAACGCTCCCACACTGGCCGCCGTCGAGGCAATAAGGGCGCTCTGGTCCAGGCCGGTGCTGCTCATGCCCCAGTTGTCGTTCGTGTAGGCGGTGCCTCCGCTGGCGTTGAAGAGCGTCAGGATCGGATCCGGCAGGAAGTTCGTGATGCCAAATGCCGCGAGCGTTGGGCCTATGCCGCGCACAAGAAGGTTCTTGCCGTCACCCTCGACGACGAAGCCGACGATGAGCGTGTCGGCCCCTGGGCCGGAAAGGGCGCGGGCCGAGAAGTTGACGATGTGGCTGAAGCCGAACGGGGCGATGACCCAGGTCACGGTGATCGTGCTCGAGCCGGTAGAATTTGTCGCGGTTATCGTCACGGTGTAGGTGCCGCTGGCTGTCGGCGTGCCATTGATCTCGCCCGTCAGCGGGTTAAGAGTCAGGCCGGGAGGCAGGCCGGTAGCGGTATAGCTCGTGGGCAGGCCGGTCGCCGTGATCGGGTACGTGGCGATAGGCGTGTTGACCGTGCCCGTCTCACCAGTCGGGCTGGTGATAATTGGCGCAACGGCGGCGGCTGCGATCGAGAAGCCAAGGATAGCCGAGCCGGTTCCCGAGGCGTTCGTGGCAGTTATGGTCGCGGTATAGGTGCCCGCGGCCGTGGGAATGCCTGCAATGGCTCCGGTGAGCGCATTGATGGACAAACCAGGCGGCAGGCCACTCGCGGCAAAGCTTGAGGGCGAACCCGTTGCGGTGACGACATAGGTGGCCGAAGTCGTGCCGACCGTTCCGGGTACATAGCCGCTTGTTGGGCTTGTAATGACAGGGGAAGTGCCTGGCGCGGCGACCGTGATGGTCAGAGTTCCGATACCGGTGCCAGAGGCATTCGTGGCGCCAAGCGCCACGACCGAGACGCCTGCCACCGTGGGGGTTCCGGTGATGGACCCCGTCGCGGAATTGAGGGCAAGGCCGAGCGGCAGACCGACGGCCGTGAAACTCGTGGGCAAATTCGTAGCGGCGACCGTATACGTGACAAAGGGTGTTCCCACGGTGCCGGGAGCGGTGATCGGGCTCGTGATGACGGGAGCAACGCCGGCTGGTGCGACGGTGACCGTTAGTGTGACCGGGAGGCTGGTGCCGGAGGTGTTCGTTGCCGTGAGCGTAACGATCGTGACGGCGGATGCCGTTGGCGTTCCCGTGATGGAGCCCGTGGCCGAGTTGAGCGCGAGGCCCGCCGGGAGGGGGGTTGCGGTGTAGCTCGTCGGCGAGCCCGAGGCGGCGATGCCATAGGTGAAGGACGTGCCGACCGTGCCAGGCGCGGTGAAGGGACCCGTGACGACGGGAACTACGCCTGCTGCTGCAACCGTGATGGTCAGCGTTGTGGGGGAACTGGTGCCCGTGCCGTTCGTTGCGGTGAGGGTCGCGATCGTGACGCCGACGGCCGTCGGCGTGCCTGTGATGGCGCCCGTGGCCGAGTTAAGCGCGAGGCCCGCCGGGAGGGGGGTCGCGGTGTAGCTCGTGGGCGAGCCGGTTGCGGCGATGGCAAACGTGAAAGCCGCGCCAACCGTAGCAGGCGCCGAAGTCGCGCTGGTTATCGCCGGTAGACCAAGGACGTCGAAGCTCTGCTGCAGCAGGTTCGCGGTGAAAGCCGGCGCCGCCAACCGTCCGGCCTGGCGAGCCTGCAACGTGACGATGCCGGGCCCCGTGGTCGTGACGGTGAACACCCGCAGTGACAGCGGCGAGGCCCCTGAAACGCCCGTTTGGGCGATGGTGGCGGGTCCACTCACGACAGTTACATCAATGTCCAGGCCCGAGCTAGCGGTCGGGGTGATATTGAACACGTCGCCAATGTTGTGGTCGGGAATGGCCTCGAAGCTGACCGATTGTGAACCGGCGACGACCGGCCCGGTAACATAGAACTGGGTCGTGCCCCAAGCTCCGGCGGGACCGGTGGCGTCGGGTGCAAACACGAGCGTGCTGTAAACACTTCCGAGGTTGACCATGTCTGAAATGGTCCTCGTCCCGGCGATGATGCTGGGGTTCAGGCGGCCCATGACGGTGTTGCCCGTTATGGGATCCTGCCTGAGATAGTAGAACTGGTTGGCGCCGTAGCCGACGTCGGTGACCGAGTAGGCCAGCGCCGTGTAGCCGCCAACTCCAAAACTGCCAACGGCCGTATTAAGGTCGAAGACGTCGGAGGAGGCGCTCGTCAGGGCGGGGATCATCACGCCGAACTGGGTGTGGCTGGCGACGTCAGTCCGGAGATAATACATGCTGTTGGCTGAGTATCCGGTGATTGCCCCCAGTCCGTAGGTTAATGCGAAGTAGCCGTTCGTGCCCGGGCTTGCCGGCCCTCCAGCCACGCCGCCAAGCGCCGGCCATGACATGGGCTTCAGGTCCGCGATCGAGGTTGCCACGCCTGTGCTGGGCTTGATCACGGCAAAGTAATCCACGCTATTGGGAGCGTGATGGATGGTGTAGAAATTGCCCGCTCCAAAGCCGAGATCTGACGTCGCGTAGGTTAGGGCTGAGTAGGAATTCGAGGTGAGCTTGGAAGCGGGATCGGCATAGGGGTTCACCTGGGTGGGGGAAGTCAGCGTGCCGAAGCTCTCGAAGGCCGTGGCCGGGCCGCCGCCGGCCGGGATGGCCGCCCCGGTTAAAGTGAAGAATGCGACAGACGCGGGTGAGCCATCCAGTGGGACCTGGCCGGCAACATATTGGAGGCCTGCGAGATTGTCTTGGACACTGACGGGGTCATTGAGCGCGGTCCCGATGCGAGGAGCGATGGTTGCCACACCGTTTGCGGTGCCACCCGCCGTTATGGCAGTCCCGATCGAGACGGAGGAAATTGCGTTGGACTGTGCCAATGCCTGCGAGCCTCCTGCGAGAAAGGCCGCTATTGCCCATTGTACGAATGCACTGTGTTTCATGTTTTTCTTCTTTCTTGGGTTGGCTGATTGATTGCGGCAGCGGCCGTGAGTAGTTCTACGTATCTATCCTCAAATCTATTATCTATTGATCTGTTCCGCTATGGGGTGATCTAGGCATTCGGTCATTTGCCTACCCGCGCAGGAAGACGACGGGTTTCATGGAGCCCTATATACAGAATGGAACGCTCCCTCCTGTGTGCGCCGGTCCCCCACGGCGCCGTATGTGTCGGAACTGTTACCCAACGATACACCGATAATGAACTTCCCACCCCACGGCGGGTCGCATATTGCCTCTCCTTCCCCGTGAACGGTAATCGCGCCCGCGCGCTCCTGCTTCTTTCCGTCTTTTTTTTCCGCCTTTCCGGCGGGGCGGCGACGCCGCCGGCGGCGCGCGACACGTTTGAGGGGAGCGTCAGGGATATTGGCGCGGGGCCCCGCGGGGGCCGCGCGGCGGTGGTCATCAGGTCCGTTCTGACTGCCGACGAGCTGTCCGCAGGCATGACGTTCGAGGTGGCCCTTCGCATGCGCAATTTTGACGAGATGCAGGCCCGGATCGCGCGCGGCGAGCGGATTTCCGACGCCGAGAAGCAGGCGAGGTACTTCCCGCTTGCGGCGGATCACGACAAGGTCGTCCGGTGGCTGAAGGGGCAGGGCCTTGAGGTCACGCGCACCGACGACAACCGGCTGGGGGTGTTCGGGCGCGGCGCGGTCAGCGCCGTGGCGGGCGCCTTCCAGGTGGGCTTTGCACGGGTGGCGACCGCCGACGGCGAGTTCACGTCGGCGGTCACGGCGCCGAGCGTTCCCTCGGACATCTCCGCCGCCGTCCTCGGGATCCATGGGCTCCAGCCCCACATCCGCCGCCATCCCCTGTCGACCCCCCGGCTCGTCCACCCCAACGTCGGGCAGATCAACCTGGGGGGCTACCTGCCCTCGCAGGTGGCGAAGGCCTACAACGCGGACGGCCTGAGCGTCACGGGTTCGGGCCAGACCATCGCCATCTACGCGCTCGCCTTCCCCCAGACGAGCGACCTGACCGCCTTCTGGACGACGGCGGGGGTCACCCAGTCCCTGAGCAACGTCACGATGGTGAACGTCGGCGCGGGGCCCTCGAGCTCGCCCAGCATCCCCACGCAGGAGGAGGCCGCGCTCGACGTGGAATGGGCGAGCTCCCTGGCGCCCGGGGCGAAGATCAGGGTTTACGGTGCGAGCGAGGACGACCCGGCCGAGAACGACGAGATCCTCCAGCAGGTCTACGCCGACCTTCCCAGCCAGCCGAGCCTTCGGATCCTCTCGATCTCGATCGGCGGCAACGAGCTCGACGTGCCCAAGGACTACCTCGTCATCGAGGCCCAGTACATGGCCAACCTTGCAAGCGCCGGCGTGACGGTCCTCGTGGCCTCGGGGGACACCGGGGCCACCGCCAACGGTGTCCTCCAGACATCGTATCCGACCTCCGATCCCGATGTCACGGGTGTCGGGGGTACGTCCCTGACGCTCGATTCAACGAACACCGTGACCAGCGAGACGGCGTGGTCGGGCAGCGGCGGAGGCATCAGCGTCGTCTTCGGCAGGCCGGGCTGGCAGAAGGGGACCGGCGTCCCGACAGGGACCATGAGGCTCACCCCGGACGTCGCGGCGACCGCGGACCCGAGCGAGCCCGCGATGGTCGTCTACAATGGGAACCAGGTCATGTTCGGAGGGACGAGCTGGGCGACGCCGACCTGGGCCGCGTTCTGCGCCCTCATCAACCAGAAGCGGGGCTCCCCGCTCGGCCTGCTCAACCCGTGGATCTACCCGATGATCGGCACGTCAAACCTGCGCGACATCACCACGGGAAACAACGGCGCCTACACCGCGGGGGTGGGATATGACCTGGTCACGGGCGTCGGCGTGCCGGTCGTTTCCGCGCTCCTGGCGGCGCCAAGCGCTCCGGGCAACTCGGTAAACATTCCCGGCCAATTGGGCGACCAGGTGGTCACGGTGGGCCAGCCGGCCACGTTCTTCGTCGTTGGGGAGGGGACTCCTCCGGTCAGCTTCCATTGGCAGCGCCTTCCGACTGGCTCCACGACATGGGCCGCCCTGAGCGATTCGGGGAACTACGGCGGGACCGCCACCGCGACGCTCACTGTCAGCGGGACGTCGGGACCCATGACCGGGGACCAATTCAAGTGCTCGGTCACCGACTCGACCGGCACCGTGGTGTCGGTACCTGCCAGCCTCACGGTGAACTCCGTGGGCGTGACGACGCTCGCCGGGTGGCCGGGCGCGGGCGGGGTCGCCGACGGCACCGGAAGGGCGGCGCGCTTCTCCTTTCCGGGCGGGGTGAGGGTCGACCCGACCGGCATCGTCTACGTCGCCGACTCGCAGAACTTCGCGGTCCGGAAGGTGACCCCGGGCGGCGTCGTCACGACCGTCGCGGGGACACCCGGCAAGAGCGGGACCGCCGACGGACCCGCGGCCACGGCCCAGTTCGGCGGCATTGGCGGGGTCGCCTTTGACGCCAGCGGCAACCTCTATGTCGCCGATGCCGGCAACTACACGATCCGCAAGATCACGCCCGCGGGGGTCGTCTCGACGCTCGCAGGCCTCGCGGGGACCCGCGGCGACCTCGACGGGACGGGATCGGCCGCGCGCCTCTTCGACCCGCAGAACCTGGCGGTCGACGGGGCCGGCAACGTCATTGTCGCCGACGGCCAGGGCAACGTGATCAGGAAGGTCACGCCCGCCGGCGTCGTGACCACCGTGGCGGGTTCCGGGGCGTCCGGCTCGGCCGACGGCACCGGTGTCGCCGCGCAGTTCAACGACCCGACCGGCGTCGCCATGGACGCCGCGGGAAACATCTTCGTCGCGGACAGTGGCAACGACCTGATCCGGGAGATCGCGCCCTCGGGCGCCGTCACGACCCTTGCCGGGTCGCCCCTCAAGTCGGGCAACGTCGACGGCAGCGGGCCCGCGGCCCGGTTCAACGCGCCGGCGGGAGTCGGCGTCGACAGCTCCGGCAACGTCTACGTGGCCGATTCGCTCAACGACACGATCCGCAAGGTATCGCCCGCGGGATTCGTGACGACGGTTGCCGGCGCCGCCGGCACCCCGAACAGCGTGGACGGCCTCTCCAGCAACGCCCGCTTCGACATCCCGGGGGACGTCACGGTCGACAACTCCGGCATCGTGTACGTCGCGGACGCGGTCAACAACACGATCAGGAGGATCATCCCCGGTGCGGACTCCGCCCCGTTCTTCACTGCGGAACCGGCGAGCCAGACCGTCAATCTCGGGTCGGGTGCGCGGTTCTCCTTCGGGATAGCCGGGACGGCGCCCCTCACGTATCAGTGGTACCTTAACAACTCCCCGATCCCCGGGGCCACGCAGCCCTACTACGCAATCGCGCAGGCGCAGGAATCCGACGCCGGCGCCTACAATGTGACGGTCTCGAACATGGACGGATCGGCGACAAGCTCGGCGGCGACGCTCGCGATCGCCCTGCCCGCGGGCTACCCGGACATCACGGTCCCGCCGCAGGCGGCGACCCTCCCCGCGGGAGGGGGCGTGGTCCTCTCCGTCACGGTCTCGGGCGCAGGGCCCTTCACCTACCAGTGGCTGCGCAACGGCTCGCCCGTCCCCGGGGCCACACTACCCACCTACACCGCGACGCTTCCCGGCAGCTACACCGTGTCCATCGCCAACTCCGTTGCGACGTCGGTCAGCAGCGCCGCCTTCGTGAGCCCGGGCAGCCGCCTGATCAACATCTCGAGCAGGTCGCAGGTCCAGACCGGGAGCGCGGTCGCAATCGCCGGATTCGTGATCGAGGGCCCGGCGGGCGTCCCCAAGCAGGTGCTGATCCGCGGCGTCGGGCCGGCGCTCGCCGCGTTCGGCGTGGGCGGAGTGCTGGCGAACCCCACGATTACCCTCTACAACGCGGCGGGCACCGCGATCGGGGCAAACACGGGCTGGGGCACGGGAGCGGATTCCGCGGCGATTGCGACGATCTCCTCCCAGGTCGGGGCGTTTGCGCTGGCCTCGGGAAGCGCCGACAGCGCGATGCTCGCGGACCTGACACCCGGGAACTACTCCGTCGGGCTCTCCGGGGCGAACTCGACGACGGGCGTCGGGCTCGCCGAAGTCTATGAGACGAGCACGTCCGACCCGCTCCTTCTGGCCAACATCTCGACCCGGGCCCTGGTCGGCACCGGCGGCAACATCCTGATCGCAGGCTTCGTGGTCACCGGGTCCCATCCCGCCAGGGTCCTCGTGCGCGGCGTCGGGCCGGGGCTCCAGGCCTTCGGCGTGAGCGGGGCGCTCGCCCAGCCAATCCTCACCGTGTACGACTCGGCGAACAAGGTGGTCGGCACCAACACCGGATGGCAGAACGCGCCCAATTCCGCCGAAATCTCGTCGGTGGCGGTGACGGTCGGCGCGTTCGCGCTGCAGGGCGGCAGCGCCGACAGCGCGCTCCTGCTCAACCTGCCGCCCGGGACCTACACCGCCGAGGTGGCCGGCGCCGGCGGTGCTACCGGGATCGCCCTCGTCGAGGTCTACCAGGCGCCGCCCTGAGGATGGCACGATCCCCATGGCCGAGCTTTCCCTCAGCGATATCCAGGAGGCGCACGACCGCATCCGCCCGCACGTCCAAAGGACGCCCGTCCTGACAAGCCGCCGGCTCAACGAGCTCTCCGGGGCCGAGATCCACTTCAAGTGCGAGAACTTCCAGAAGACGGGGGCCTTCAAGGCCCGGGGGGCCGTCAACGCGGTCCTCTGCCTGACGGATTCCGAGGCGGGGCGCGGGGTCGCCACCCACTCCTCCGGGAACCACGCCGCGGCGCTCGCCTGGGCGGCCGGACTCAGGGGAATCCCGGCGACCGTGGTCATGCCGCGCACGGCGAGCCCCGTGAAGATCGCGTCCGTCGAGCGCTACGGGGGCCGGATCGTCTTCTGCGAACCGACGCACAGGGCCCGGGAGGAGGCCGCTGACAGGGTTGTCCGGGAAACCGGGGCGACGCTCATCCATCCCTATGACGACCGGCGCATCATCGCGGGGCAGGGCACGGCCGCCCTGGAGCTCATCGCGCAGGTTCCGGACATCGACATCATCGTGTGCCCGGTGGGTGGCGGAGGGCTTTTGGCGGGCACCGCCATTGCCGCCAAGGGGCTTAGGCCGGCCATCCGGGTCTTCGCGGGCGAGCCGGAGGGGGCCGCCGACGCGAGCCTATCGTTTCAGTCGCGCGTCCGGGTGCCGGTGGAGAGCCCCGAGAGCGTGGCCGACGGCCTCCTCGCGTTGGTGGGTGAGCTGACTTTCCCGGTCATCGTGCGGCATGTGGAGGCGATAGGCACCGTGCCGGACACGGCCATCATCGCCGCGGTCCGGCGCCTCTTCGAGGTCCTCAAGGTGGCCGTCGAGCCGTCCGGGGCCGTCGGCTACGCCGCGCTCGCCGAGCGGCGCCTTCCGACCGCGGGGAAGCGCGTCGGGGTCATCCTCTCCGGGGGCAATCTGGATCTGGAACGGCTGCTTGGGTAGGGGCCGCGGGCCGCTATAGTAGGACCGCCATGGATTTTGACGTCGTCATCGCCGGAGGGGGATTCGCCGGGGCCTACTGCGCCCGGGAGCTCGGCCGCGCGTTCGGCGCGGCCGAGGGGGAGCGCAGGGTCGCGCTCGTCTCCGAGCGCAACGTCCTCGTCTTCCAGCCGATGCTCGCCGAGGTCGCGGGATCGTCGCTCGCCCCGGTCGACGTCGTGAACCCGCTCCGCCAGTTCTGCCGCGGGGTCAACGTGCTGCAGGGCTCGATCCAGAAGATCGACTGGCAGTCGAGGACGCTCACGCTCGACGGGGGGCGCTTCACGCGCGACCACAGGATCGGGTACAAGCACCTCGTCCTTGCCTTGGGCAACGTGACGGACCTCGGCTCCGTGCCGGGGATGCAGGAATACGGATGGCCGATGAAGAACGTCGCCGACGCGCTCCGGCTTCGCGCCGCGCTCATCAACCGCCTCGAGGAGGCCAACCTTGTCGAGGACGAGGAGACCCGGGCCCGGCTCCTCACGTTTGTCGTCGTGGGCGGCGGCTACACGGGTGTCGAGACGGCCGGCCAGATGCTCGACTTCATCCGTCAGGCGCACCGGTTCTACGCCAACCTCAGGTCCTCGCGGGCGCGGGTCGTGCTCGTCCACGGCGGCAGCGAGCTGCTCGGGGAGATCGGGCCCAAGCTCGGGTCCTACGCGCGCGGGGTCCTTGAGGGCCGGGGCGTGGAGGTCCGGCTCAACGCGCGCGTGACGGCCGTGACGGCGAGGCGCGTCACGCTTGGCGACGGCTCCGGGATCGATGCGAACACCGTCGTCACGACCGTCGGCAATGCGCCGAACCCGGTCGTCATGGACCTCTGCCGCCAGCTCGGAATCGGGGCCGTGAAGGGACGCGTGCCCACGGACCCCGCCTTGAGGGTTGCCGGGATCGAGGGCCTCTGGGCCGCGGGTGACGGGGCCGCGGTCCCGTGGGACGACGGGACCGGGGTCAAGGTGTCGCCGCCGACCGCCCAGTTCGCGCTCCGCCAGGGGATCCTCCTCGGGAGGAACCTGACGGCTGTCCTGCGCGGGGAGCAGCCCCGGCCCTTCCGCTACCGCTACATGGGGCAGCTCGCGACAATCGGCGAGCGCGCCGCCGTGGCCGAGGTGTTCGGGTTCCACTTCAAGGGATTCGTCGCCTGGTGGATGTGGCGGACGATCTACCTGGCGAAGCTCCCCGGCACGATGCGCAAGCTGCGCGTCATGATCGACTGGACCTTCGACCTCGTCTTCCCGAGGGATATCAGCCAGCTCCTGCCGCCCCCGGAGGACGTCGTGCGGGCCATCCACCTCGAGAAGGGGGAGGAGCTCTTCAGCCGGGGCGCGCCGTGCCGGGCATTCTTCTTCCTTAGGCAGGGCTCGCTCGTCGTCTCGGCGCCGGGGCTGCCGGACCGGCAGGTCTCCGCCGGGAGCGTCATCGACCAGGGCGAGCTCGATTCATCCAACCTGTGGGAGGCGACCGGAACCGCCGCCGAGGCGTGCGACCTGATCGTCTTCAGGGGCCGGCTGCTCGAGCACCTGCGGAGGGACCTGCGCCTGGCGAAGAGGACGTAAGCGGCAGGTCAGGCGCCCGTCGCCTCGCGAACGAGGTCGGCCACCGGGCCCGGCAGGTCCAGGCCCCGCGCAAGCTCCTGCGCCCTCGGGCTCATCTTCCTCCAGGTCTTCCGGAGGATGTCGACGAACTTCTCGCGGGGGTAGTCCCCGTGCTGGGCCGCGAAGGCCTCGATCTCGCTCTCCAGGAAGACAAGGACGGCCGCGTCCTCGAGCGCCTGCGTCCCGGGGTTCGTGCGAAGACCAGTCTTCGAGACCCAGGTGGCCGCCTCGTCGGCCTTGTCGGTCGGGACCCCGGAGTCGGTGAGCAGCTGCCGCGCGCGCTCCGCCTGCTTGACATAGAGCGAGCGGCGCCATGCGAGGTACCCGGCCTTGCCCTCGGGGAAGGAGGCGCGGGGGACCGACCAGCGCTCGAGGTGCTGGCAGCGGGCGGCCAGCCTGAGGATCGGTTCCGCCCCCGGCACGATCCTCGCCACCCACGTCTCCATCCGGTCGGCATAGGCGAGCTCGGCCGCCCTGCCATCGCCTGTGCGGTGGGGATCGCCCTCGTGGGCGGCGTCGATCGCGGCCCGTGCCCGTGCGTCGGCGTCCATGCTACTTCCTCGCCTCCGCGATGATCTTTTTCGCGGCCTCGACGTCCCCCTCGTCCACCTGGAGGTGGATTCCGCCCACCTGCCCGCGGTACGTGACCGACAGCTCCTCGGGCACAAAAGACTCGATGCCGCAGTCGTCGAGGAGCGAGCGCAGCACCAGCGCCTCGTCCACGCTTGAGCATTCGGCGACGGTCGTCACGGGTTGGGGCGGCCCCGCCTCAGTAGACCTTCTCCTCGAGAAGGGCGAAGAGCTCGGCCTCGCCGATCCGCCTCTGCTGCATCGAGTCGCGCTCGCGAAGCGTGAAGCTCCCGTCCTTTTCTATCGTCTCGAAGTCGATCGTCACGCACCAAGGCGTGCCGATCTCGTCCTGGCGGCGGTAGCGCCGACCGATCGCACCCGACTCGTCGTAGAACACCGCGTACCGGCGCTGGAGCTTCTTGTGGAGGGCCTGTGCGCGGGCGACGAGCTCGGGCTTGTTCTTAAGGAGGGGGAACACGGCCACCTTGACCGGCGCGATGCGCGGGCTCAGCCGCAGCACCGTGCGCTTCTCGACGTTGCCCTTGTCGTCCTTCACGTCCTCCTCGGCATACCCCGCGCAGAGCACCGCCAGGAAGATCCTGTCGACGCCCACGGCGGGCTCGATGACGTGGGGGATGAACTTCTTCTTCGACGCCTCGTCGAATATCGCCTGGGGGCTGCCGCTGAACTTCTCGTGCTGCGTGAGGTCGTAGTTCCCGCGGGCCGCGATGCCCCAGAGCTCCTGCACGCCGAAGGGGTAGCGGAACATGATGTCCGTCGTGCCCCTCGAGTAGAACGCGAGCTTCTCCTTGGGGTGGTTATACTCGGAGAGGTGGGAGTCGGGCAGGCCGATCGAGAGCAGCCAGTCCTTGCACCAGTTGATCCACTCCCTGTGGCATTTCGCCCAGTCGGCGTCCTCGTGGATGAAGTACTCCATCTCCATCTGCTCGAACTCGCGCGAGCGGAAGATGAAGTTCCTCGGGGTGATCTCGTTGCGGAAGGACTTGCCGATCTGGGCGATCCCGAACGGAAGCTTCACGCGGCCGGTGTCGACCACCGACTTGAAGTCGGCGAACATGCCCTGGGCGGTTTCCGGCCTGAGGTAGGCGACGGACGAGGCGTCGGTCATCGCGCCCACGTTCGTCTGGAACATCATGTTGAACGACCGGGGCTCGGTGAGGCTCCCGGGCTCGCCCGTGGCCGGGGAGGGGATGAGCGGGATCTCCTCCGGCTTCGCCTCGGTCATGTCGCGGGGCTGCACGGCCTCGAGCTTCCCCTGGACGGACTTCTTGCGCTTGAGGGTCTCGGCGGCCTCCTGCAGGGCCTCCGTGGTGCGCTCGCTCTCGAGGGCGCTCACGTAGCCCACCGTGTTCCCGTCCACGACCACCTGGGCGAAGAAAAGCTGGTCGGCGCGGTAGCGCTGCTTTGACGCCTTGCAGTCCACCAGGGGGTCCGTGAAGCCCGCGACGTGGCCGGACGCCTCCCAGACCTTCGGGTGCATGATGATCGAGGTCTCGATGCCGACGACGTCGTCGCGGCGGCGCACCATGTCGTCCCACCAGCAGTCGCGGATGTTGCGCTTCAACTCGGCGCCCAGCGGGCCGTAGTCGAAGAAGCCGTTGATCCCTCCGTAGATCTCGGAGGACTGGAAGATGAAGCCGCGGCGCTTGCACAGCGCCACGAGCGTTTCCATCGAGACGGAGGGGGAGGTGGTATCGGGCATGGCCGTCGATACATACCCTTCCCGGCGGGCGCCGGTCAATTCCCGGGTTCGACCGCCTCTGCCGGGCTAGGGCCGGCCCATGGCCTCGCGGAACAGGTCGCAGAAGGCGCCGCGCTGGTTCTCCCGGACGACCGCGTCGCCCTGGGTGTCGAAGGCGATGTACTGGCGGGACTTGGCGTCATGGGTCGGCCAGGCCGGCAGACCCTCGGCGTTCGGGTTGCCCGTCTTCGCGAAGTTGGTCCAATAGGCCTGGAGGGTGGCCGAGAGCCTTCGATCGGCTTCCTGGAACTCGCCCCCCTGGCTGCCCGTCGCCAGGAGGTTCCCGAACACGTAGGCCAGCTCCCCGGAGTGAGAGGTCCTCGGCCTGGGCGGTATCGCACGGTCGAACTGGTACTCCCAGGTGGGGTTGCCGGCGGCCGTGTGCCATTCGCCCTGGACCACGGCCGGGCAGCGGAACATGTCGCTGCCCCACTGGTCCGCCGCATCGCCGTAGAGCGGGTCGGCCTGCGCGTGCCCACCGTCGGCCAGCCCGAAAAGCGCGTAGGCCCTGGGCGCGACATCCCCGAGGACGGCCCGCATCGACTCCCTCAAATGCTCGGGCGGTCCGGGCTCCGGGAACTCGATGGCATTGCTCCCGATGATCAGGGGGACGGCGGCCTCGGCGCCCCGGGCGAACGCGGCGGCGGGGGCCACCGGCAGGACCCAGCCGTCGGCGCTCAGGGCGAGCATCCACGGCGCCCCCTTCAGGACCTTCTCAGCCGGAAGCCCCCGCAGGTAGGAGAGCGCGCCCTCCGAGGGCGCCCCCAATCTCGCTGCCGCGGCGGCCCCGGCCGCCTCGCTTTGCGCCAGGGTGGGCGCCGAGGGAAGGTAACGCGACGGGCCGCTTTCCGCGATGGCGCGGTTGAAGAGCCCCTTCGCGAGCGGCGACGCCATGAGGGCGAGCACGTCCATGGACCCGGCTGACTGTCCGAACAGGGTGACGTTCCCCGGGTCCCCGCCGAAGGCGGCGATGTTGTCGCGGACCCAACGCAGCGCGGCGGCCTGGTCCATGACCCCGTAGTTGCCGGAGGCGCGATGGGCCGACTCGCGGGTCAGCTCGGGGTGGGCGAAGAAGCCGAAGACGCCCAGGCGGTATTCGACGACGACCAGCACGACGCCGCGGCTGATGAGGGCCCTTCCGTCGTACAGCGGGTCGAAGCCCCCGGCCCCGGCCACGTTCGCGCCCCCGTGGATCCAGACCATCACTGGCCGGCGGTCGCCGCCGATCCCGGGGGTCCAGACATCCAGGTAAAGGCAGTCCTCGCTGCTCGCGGCGGCAAACTCGTCGTTCCACCCGATCGCGGGCTGCGCGGCGGGCGGGCCCGGCTTGTACGCCTCGCGGATGCCGTCCCATCCGAGGAGGGGCATGGGCTCGCGCCAGCGGAGCGCGCCCACGGGGGGCTGCGCAAAGGGCAGTCCTCTGAAAACGGAGCCGTGCCCGCCCTCAAGGGCCGTGCCGCGGACCTGGCCGCCCGTCACGGAGACGACCGGGCCCGGCTCAGACGCTCGAGCCGGCGAGGCGGGAATGAGACCGAGGCAAAGGGCCGCGAATCCCGCGGCCGGGAGGAATAGGGGATGGGTGGAGTGGGACATGGCGTGAAATCTGATTTGGGCCCGCTGCCGGGCGGAGCTGGTCTTGCGGGTCCTCAGGGTTCGTCGAGACCCCGGTGCCGGATGAGGGGCCCGATGTCCGGGTCCTTGCCGGCGAAGGCGTGAAACTGGTCCATGGGCTCCACGCTGGCGCCCCTCGAAAGGACCGTGGCGCGAAAATGGTCGCCGTTCTTGCGGGTGAGCCCGCCGTTGGCCCGAAACCACTCGATGCTTTCGGCGACGATGACTTCCGCCCAGATGTAGGCATAGTACCCCGCCGAGTATCCCCCGGAGAACGCGTGGGAGAAATAGGGGGCGCGGTAGCGCGGGGAAATGGGGTCGACGCCCGCGCCCGTCCTCTCGAGGACCAGGGTCTCGAACGCCGCGGCGTCGCCCGGGACCTGGTCCGGCTTGAGCGTGTGCCATCCCAGGTCGAGGAGCGTGGACTCCAGGTACTCGGTCGTCTCGTACCCCTTGTTGAACTTCCGCGAAGCGAGCATCTTCTCGAGAAGCGCGGCCGGCATGGGCTCGCCGGTCTTGTAGTGCCTGGCGTAGTTCGCGACAACCTCGGGCCACACGGCCCACATCTCGTTGATCTCTGAGGGGAATTCCACGAAGTCCCGGGGCACGTTGGTACCGGAGAACCGGGGGTACCTGACATCCGATAGCATGCCGTGGAGGCCGTGGCCGAACTCGTGGAAGAGGGTCACGACCTCCTCAAACGAGAGGAGCGTGGGCTCCCCGGGTGCGGGCCTCGCGAAGTTCTGGTGGTTGGCCACGACCGGCTTGTCGCCGAAGAGGGAGCTTTGCAGGACGTACTCGTTCATCCAGGCCCCTCCCATTTTCGAGGGGCGGGCGTAGAAGTCCTCCAAAAAGAGGGCGAGGGGCTTGTCGTCCGCGTCAAACACCTCGAAGACACGCACATCGGGCCGGTAGACCGGGAGATCGTGGCGCTCCGTGAACGTCAGGCCGTAGAGGCGGTTCGCGGCGAAGAACAGGCCGTCCTTGAGGACGTGGTTCAGCTCGAAGTACGGCTTGAGCTGCGACTCGTCCAAATCGTAGCGCCTCCTGCGGACCTTCTGCGCGTAGTAGTCCCAATCCCACGGGGCGGCCCGGAAGCCGCCCCCCTCCCCGTCGATCTCGGCCTGGATGGCCGCGGCCTCCCGGCGCGCCTTCGCGGCGGCGGGGGCCACGAGCTGCCGCAGGAGGCCATCGACCGCGTCGACCGTCCGCGCCGTCTGGTCCTCGATGCGGAAAGCCGCATGGCTTTCGTAGCCCAGGAGCCCGGCCCGCCGGGCCCGCGCCTTCGCGATCCGCACGAGGAGCTCCCGGTTGTCGAAGGGCCCCCCGCGGCTGCCGCGGGCAAGGGACGCACGCATCACGCGCTCCCGCAGCCCGCGGTTCCCAATACTATGGAGGAGCGGCTGGCCCGTCGTGTTGCTCAGGCGGATGGCATACTCCCCCGGCCGGCCCTCCGACCTGGCATCGTCCGCCAGCGCCGCGATGTCCGAGTCGGAGAGGCCGTCCAGCTCGGCCCTGTCGCGCACGGCCACGGAGGAGGAGTTCTTCTCGTTGAGGACGTTCTGGCCGAACGCCGCAAGGAGGCCCGCGAGTTCCGCGTTGAGGGCCTTCAGCTGCACCTGCTCCCGTTCCGGCAGCAGGGCTCCAGCCCGCACGAAGTCGCGGTGGTAGCGCTCGAGAAGCCGAAGGGACTGCGCGTCGAGGCCGAGCGACTTTCGCCTCTCGTTGAGCGACAGGATGCGCCGGAAGAGGGCCGCGTTCTGGCTGATCGCATCACTGTGGGCCGAGAGCCTCGGCGCCATGGCGACCTCGATCCCTTTCATCTCCTCGCTCGTGTCCGCATCCTTCAGGTTGAAGAACACCGACGAGACCCGAGCGAGGATCCGTCCGGAGCGCTCCATCGCGACGATCGTGTTCTCAAAGGTGGCCGGATCCGGGTTGGACGCGATGGCCTCGGTCTCCCGGAGCTGGTCCGCCATGCCCTTCTCGAACGCGGGGATGTAGTCGCCGTCCGTGATCCGGTCGAACGGCGGCATGTGGTAGGGCAGGGGGCTCTCGGAGAAGAAGGGATTCTCGGGCATCTGGGGGTCGGGGGTGCGGATGCGGAAGCTTGGGCCGCACGGGACGAAGGGGCGGCGCCGCCCACGGAGGGGGCCTGTGCGGATCCCCCGGATCTAGGGCCTACCCCAGCAGCGTGGCAAGACCGGCCGCCATGGTGCGCGGCGCGACATCGTAGTGGTCGTGCCCGGAGAACCGCTCGACCGCCAGGCCGAGCCCCTCGAAGGGCCGATCCCTGAGCTGCCGCTCGAGAAGGGCCAGGTCGCCGGTCATCGAGGGTGAGTCGTCCTCCCCCACACCGAGGTAGAGGCGGCCCCGGAGCCCCGCCTGGCGCCCCCGCAGCAGGGCGATGAGCCCGAGGATGCTCCGGTTGTCCCACCAGATCGACGGGGCGCTGGCGAGCGCGAGGTCGAAGAACGGGCGCTCCTGGAAGAGCGCGTGGAGGACGAGCAGCGAGCCGAGCGAGTGGCCCGCCATCACCCGTCCCTCCTCGCGAAGCGGCAGGCGCCGGGCGAGCTCCGGCCACAGCGACCCGCAAAGGTAGCCGAGGAACCGGTCCGCCCCGCCGCTCGAGGGCTCGTCGGGGGAGGCCGTCGGCGTGTAGTCCCTGCCCCTGAAGTTGCCCGGCTTCCCGAATCCCGCGCCGTAACCGACCCCCACCGTGACTGTGGGCGGTATGCGCCCGGCCAGGGCAAGCGACCGGCTCGCCTCCACCGCCGCGTCGAAGAGGTAGTCCCCGTCCATGACGAGGACGGCGGGGAACGTCCCGCCCTTGCCCGGTGCCGGCGGGGCGTCGATGTAGATCACGTAGTCCGTCCCCGTCTCTTCCGAATGGGAGACAAATGCGGGCGTGGCCCTGGTGACGGCGGGCTTCATCGCTGCGTCATGCCGGTCCCGCCTCCTCCTGCTGGAGGCGCCGCGCCCTGCGGCTTGCGCCCTCGATGTCCGGCAGGAACCAGGTGAGGAGGCCTATGAGGGGCAGGTAGCCGCACACGTTGAAGACGAACTCGATGCTCGTCATATCGGCCAGCCGGCCGAGGACGGCGGAGGCGATGCCGGCGCACCCGAAGGCGAGCCCGAAGAACAGCCCGGAGATCATGCCGACGCGCCCCGGGACCAACTCCTGCGCGTAGACGAGGATCGCCGAGAACGCCGAGGCGAGGATGAGCCCGATGAAGACCGTCAGCGTGACCGTGGCGGCAAGCCCCACGTGCGGCAGGATGATCGAGAAGGGGGCGACGCCGAGGATCGAGACCCATATGACGATCTTGCGCCCGAACCGGTCGCCGAGCGGCCCGCCGAGGATCGTCCCGACCGCCACGGCGGCGAGGAAGACGAACAGGAGGTACTGGGCGCCCTGGATCGAGAGGTTGAACCGGTGGATCAGGTAGAACGTGTAGTAGTTCGAGAGGCTCACCAGGTAGAAGTATTTCGAGAAGATGAGGGCGATGAGGACCCCCAGCGAAAGGGCCACGGTCCTCGGGGGCAGCGTGCTCAGAGGGCGCGACGCCACCCGCCTCTTGAACTGGGGGAGGTGGTGGCTGTACCACCCGCCGACCCGGGTGAGGAGCACGATGCCCCCGAGCGCCACGGCCGTGAACCAGAGGATAGAGGACTGCCCGTTCGGGGCGATGATCAGCGCGGCAAGGAGGGGACCGAGCGACGAGCCCAGGTTGCCGCCGGTCTGGAAGACCGACTGCGCCAGGCCGTGGCGGTCCCCCGCGGCCATGTGCGCCACCCGCGACGCCTCCGGATGGAAGATCGACGAGCCCATCCCGACGAGGACGGACGAGAATAGGATCATCGGGTAGCTGCCCGCCCGCGAGAGGAAGACGAGCCCGACGAGCGTCATTCCCATGCCGACCGCCAGGGAGTAGGGCTTGGGATGGCGGTCGGTGAAGCGCCCGACCATGGGCTGCAGGAGCGACGCCGTGAGCTGGAAGCTCAGGGTGATCAGCCCCACCTGCGTGTACGTCAGGCTGAAGGACTTCTTCAGGATAGGGTAGATCGACGGCAGGAGCGACTGCAGCGTGTCGTTGACCATGTGGGACACGCCAAGGGCGATGAGTATCCCAAAGAAGGTCTTCTGGGTGGCCGGTGCGGATTCGGACTCGCTTTGCACCGGACCTAGGTAGCCGGGATTGGGCGATCTGCAACCTCCACCGTCAGATGGCGGCGTGCCGGGTGCGGTGCCCCGCCGGGGGCTGCGTCAGGCCGCAGCGGCGCGCAAACCGGGCCGACTCCGCCCGCGAGGTCAGGCCGAGCTTGCGCATGATGTTGAAGCGGTGCTTCTCAACCGTCTCGGGCGACAGCCCGAGCTGCGAGGCGATCTCGGCGTCGGACAGGGGTTCGCCGACCAGGCTCAGGATCGTCTGCTCGCGGTCCGTCAGGACCTTGTCGAAGGCAACCGGGTTGCGGCCGTGCTCGCGCCGGGCCTCGGCGAACGGCTTCGGGAAGTAGGTGGAGCCGGCCCCGATCGCCGCGATCGCCAGGCTCAGCTCCTCAACGGTGTTCACGGACTTGTCGATGAAGCCCTGCACGCCCGCGCGCTCGGTGCGGCAGAGCGTGAACTCGTTGAAGTAGGATGAGATGACGAGCGTCCTGATTAGGGCCCTCTTCCTGCGCACGCACTGCAGCACCTCGAACCCGTCCATGTCAGGAAGGTTGATGTCGAGGATAAGGAGGTCGGGCAGAGACGCGGGGATGACGACGAGGGCCTCGCGGCCGGTGCCAGCCTCGCCCACCACCTCGTGGCCCAGCTCCCGGGTGCACGCATTGCGGAGGACGTCCCGGAAAAGGCGCTCATCTTCGACAATGGCGATCTTCATCGAGGCCGATATTCTGTGCCACCCGGCCGGAAAGGGAAGCGATCTTGCTACCGGATTGCCGGTAAGGGCCCGCGCTCAGTACGCGTAGAACATGTCCTGCAGGAGCGCCCTGTCCGCCGTCCCGGCCAGGCCCAGCATGAGCAGGATGCGGGCCTTCTGGGGATTGAGCTCGTCGGACGCGATGAACCCGAGCCGGTCGTCGTCCATCTCGACGTTACGCTCGACGACCCCGCCCCCGGTGCGAGAGCTGCGGACGACCGCGATCCCGGACCGCGCGGCGGAGGCGGCCGCGGCGACGGCCTCGGCGCTCAGGTTTCCGTTGCCGACCCCCGCGAGCACGATGCCGCGGGCCCCGGCGCGGACCGAGGCGTCGATCAGGCCGCGCCCCATCCCGGCGTGGGCGTAGACGATGTCGACATGGGGCAGGGGTCCCCTCGCGGGCATGCGAAGCTCGCTTCCCAGGGTGTGGCGGCGCACCGGCGCACCGTAGAAGTGGATCCGGGCCGAGCTCACGAGTCCCGCGAGCCCCTGGTTCGTGCTCTTGAACGTCCCGACCTGCGTCGTGTTCGTCTTCGCGACCTCGCGGGCGAAGTGGATCTCGTCGTTGGCGACGACGAGGACGCCCCGGCCCCCCGCGGAGGGATGCGCGGCCGTCGCAACCGCGTTGTAAAGGTTCATGGGACCGTCGGCGCTCATGGCCGTCGCCGGCCGCATCGCGCCGACCAGCACGACCGGCTTCGGGCTGCGCAGGACAAGATTCAGGAAATACGCCGTCTCCTCCATCGTGTCGGTCCCATGGGTGATCACGACGCCGGCGACGTCCGGCAGGTCGAGCGCCGACTGGGCCCGGAGGGCGAGCCGCCTCCAGACGGCCTCGCTCATGTCCTGGCTGCCGATGCTGGCGACGTGGACGGCGTCGAGCCGGGCGAGCGACTTTACTCCAGGCGCCGCCGCGATGAGCGACTCGATCGAGAAGACGGCGGAGCGGTACCCCCGCGGCGACCGCGTGGCCTCGGCCCCGGCGATCGTCCCGCCGGTCGCAAGGACGACGATGCGCGGGAGAGGGAGTGCGGATCGGGTGGGACGCTTCCGGGCCATGGCCCCACCATGGCCCCCGCCCCTTCGGCTGTCTAGCCGCGCATGGAGCTCTTGACGCCCGCCCGCGTTTGGGGCGTGTTCCAGTTAAATGGCCCCCACGCTCCTTGTCCTCGCCGCAGGCATGGGATCCCGCTACGGCGGACTCAAGCAGATCGACCCGGTGGGTCCTTCGGGCGAGACGGTGCTCGACTACGCGGTGTTTGACGCGATACGCGCCGGGTTCGGGGCGGTCGTCTTCGTCATAAGAAAGGAGTTCGAGGGGGCCTTCAGGTCCGCCGTGACGGCGAAATACGCCGGGAGGATCGCGGTCAGCTTTGTCTACCAGTCGGCCGCGGACCTCCCCGAGGGGTGCAGCGTCCCAGCGGCAAGGGAGAAGCCGTGGGGCACGGGCCACGCGGTGTGGTGCGCCCGCGACGCCGTCCGCGGGCCCTTTGCCGTCATCAACGCCGACGACTTCTACGGGGCGGCGGCCTTCACCCGCCTCTCGACATTCCTCGCCGGGGCGCGTGACGCGCGGTTCGCGATCGTGGGCTTCCGCCTCGCCAACACCCTGTCGGAGAACGGCACGGTCTCCCGCGGGGTCTGCCGGGTCGAGGGCGGCGAGCTCGCCTCGATCACCGAGGAGCGGGCGATCTCCCGCGGGGACGTGGGCCCCGGCCGCCGGTTCACGGGAACAGAGATCGTCTCGATGAACTTCTGGGGCTTCACGCCCGCCCTGTTTGCGGGCCTCGGCACGGGCCTACGGGCCTTTCTCGAGGAGCGAGGCGGGGACCCGAAGGCCGAGTACTTCCTTCCCACCGCCGTCTCGGACCTGGTTTCCCGGGGCGAGGCCTCCGTGGAGGTCCTCTCGAGCGAGGACACCTGGTTCGGCGTGACCTACCGCGAGGACAGGCCGCGCGTCGTGGAGGCCATCGCGGAACTCGTCCGAAAGGGACACTACCCGTCCCGGCTCTTCGGCTGAGCTCCCCTAGACCGCGGTCCGCGCAATCAGGAGCCTCACGCCCTCGATCGGCGTCTCGGTGATACGCGCGAGCGGAAACGGCGCCCGGCCGGTCAGGATCCCGTAGGAATAGGGATGGTTGAGGATGTGGCCGCTGACGCCGGCGTGGAACGAGGCGGGGAGCTTGCCCGGGAAGAGCTGGCCCGTGACCGATACGGCCAGGGAGAGGAGCTTGAGCACCGACGCCGACACCGCCTCGCCGGCGGCGGTGTCGCCCGCGCCGGCCAGCCTGAGGACCTCGGGCGCAAGCGCCGCGACCCCGTTGTTGGTCGCCGGGTCCCCGTAGAAATACCCCGCCACCGTGGCCGCGGTCGACTGGCCGGTGCGCTCGCGCACGAGGGGCCCGAGCCCGGAGGGCGGGGCCCATCCCTGTAGTTCCAGGAGCGCCCGCGCGATCGCCCGCCTGCCCAGGTCATAGCCACTTCCCTCGTCGCCAAACCGCCAGCCGATCCCGCCGGCGTAATGGACGGCGCCGTCCGGCGTCCGCGAGGCGACGAACGAACCGGTGCCGGCATGCAGGACGAGGCCCGGCCCGCCACGCGTCGCAAGTTCGAGGACGGGAACCGAGTCGTCGACCGTCGACAGCGCCCCGAAGCCCGCGAGCGAGTCGCCGAACTCCCTCCAGAACGATCGGCTTCCCGCCATGCAAAGGAGCGTGGAGGATATGACCGCCCCCGGGTGCCCGGCCCTCACGGCGCCGAGGGCCTGCGCGGCAATCTCCCGGGCGCGGGCGGCCCCGACAAGGCTCGGGCTGCAGCCCGGGGCTGTGTGGCGGGCGGCGATAGCGCCCGAGGGGTCGACCAGGATGCACTCGGTCTTCGTCCCCCCTCCGTCCACTCCGATCTTCCAGGCCATGGCGAGGGTCAGGCCAGCTGGCGGCTCAGGCGCCCCCGGTAGCGCAGCGCCACCTCGCGGTTGTGCTCGATGGCGCCCGGCAGGTTCTGGCTCTGGAGAACGGGAAGCGGGTGACCGTTCGCCTTGAGCCACTCCATGACGGAGAGCATGAGCCAGTTGAGCACCGAGCACCCGATCAGCGTCGACGTGGGTCCGGCGCAGAGGCCGTCGCCCAGCTCGACGATCGCATCGCCCGGGACGCCGCCGTTGTCCAGGACGTGGTCGGCGACCTCGAAGAGGCGGTTGCCCGACGGATGCTGCGACGGCGTGGCCTTGGACATCGCCAGGCACGTGAGGGCGGCGACCGTGAGTCCCTTGGCCTTGGCGTAGAGCGCCACGTCGATCGGCGACGCGTTCTTGCCCGAGTTGGAGATGACGATGACGGTTTCCCCGGGGACGAGCTGGTACTGCCTGTCGTAGCGCTCGACGAGCTTCGTCCCGTACCCCGGGAGGTTCTCGATGAATCCGCCCGTCGGGTCGATGATCCCCGTCACGCAGACCAGGCCCCCGGCGCGCCCGATGATCTCGCGCGAGATGAGCTCGCTGTGGCCGCTGCCGAAGGTGTGGACGACGCCCCCGCGCGCGATCGATTGCCCGATGACCGGGGCGAGGCGCGAGATGGCGGGTGCGTTGGTTTCGCGGGCGCGCGCGAGGAGGGCCCCGGCGCGGTCGTAGTAGGAGTCGGAGAATGAGGGCATGGCGGTTAAATCAGGTCTTGGCGGGGCGCGACGCCTCCCACCGGCCGTAGATCCCGCAGGGCAGGACCTTGCCGTCGCGGTGGACGGGCAGGCCCACCTCGCCCGCCGCCAGGGTCCCGGGGACGTCCCGGAGCAGCTGGGAAAGCAGGTTCGCGACGACCGTCGGCGAGAGCCTGGCCGTGTAGGCGTTGATCAGGAAGAAGAGGGGATCGTCCGTCAGGAGGGCCCTGCACTCCTGCAGGAGGTCCCAGAGGTGGTCCTCAAGGCGCCAGAGTTCCCCCGTGCTGCCGCGGCCGTAGGTCGGGGGATCCATGATGACCGCGTCGTAGCGGCGCCCGCGCTTTACCTCGCGCCGGACGAACTTCAGGCAGTCGTCCGCAATGTAGCGGATGGGCTTGTCCTCGAGCCCGCTCAGGGCCGCGTTCTCCTTGCACCACTTGACCATGCCGTCGGCCGCGTCGACGTGGCAGACCGAGGCGCCCGCGGCGGCGGCGGCGCAGGTGGCGGCCCCCGTGTACCCGAACAGGTTCAGCACGCTGACGGGCCGCCCCGCCCCCTTGATCGTCGAGTGAATCCAGTCCCAGTTCACCGCCTGCTCGGGGAAAAGTCCCGTGTGCTTGAACGATGTGGGGCGGATCTTGAAGGTGAGCCCCAGCGCGTCATAGCGGACCTCCCAGTGGTCGGGCAGGGGCCGCCGGAATTCCCACCGGCCGCCACCGGACTCGCTGCGGTGGTAGAACCCGTCCCAGTGCTCCCACCGGGCCCCGGGGGCGACCCCCTGCCTCGGCCAGAGGACCTGGGGGTCGGGCCTGACGAGCGTGTAGGGGCCCCAGCGCTCCTGCTTCATTCCCTCGCCGCAGTCCATGAGCTGGAAGTCCTTCCATCGGTCGGCGACCAGCAGGGGAGGGCGTTGCACGGGGGTGTTCATCGGGTCGGGCTCGCCCCGAGGCAATCGCCGGCCCCCCTGCATGTAAAGACGCGAGCGAGGGGCCCCGCCCCCCGCCTACTTCGCCGGCTCGCCCGTGCGCACCGCCGCGGGCGAATCCTCCCAGAAATAGCGGCCCCGGCGGTTGTGGTCCACGCGCGTCCAGGCCGCGGCCGCCGCCAGGACGGCGAGGGCCAGGACGAGGAGCGCGATCCGGCGCTGGCGCCGCGCCTCCTTGTCCTCGTAGGGGTCGTCGAGCGAGCGCCGTGCGTTGGCCGGGAGGGTCGCGACCTTCGTGAGCGTCCTCCCCAGGGGGATGTTGACCTTCATGCGCCCGTTGATCGCCCAGCCGTTGCCCTCGAGGATCGGACCCAGCGTGCGCTGGCGCAGCTTGAGCTTGGCGATGAACATCGAGGGCAGCGAGATGACCAGGAGGAGCCCGATCAGGATCACCGGCACCTGCCAGCTGGGGAGCTCCACGAACTTGGCGAACACGGCGGCGCAGAACGTGCCGATGGACCCGATGGCGACGCCGATCCCGGTGACGAGCGCCAGGTCGAACTTCCTGGGCTCGGGCTTCGCCTTGTCCGGGGCGGCCGCGGCGAGCCTCGAGCTCGCGTCGGCGTCCGCCGCCGCCGCCCGCTTGGCCATCTGCTCCTCGACGAACCGGATGAACTTCTTGTACGGCGCCCAGAACGCCTGGTGGATGCTGATCGGATTGTCCACGATGCTCGTTACGACCGCGTACCAGAGGTTTCCCTGGCGGTCGTAGAAGACGCCGTTGCGCCCGACGAAGAGGTAGTCGCTCGCGCCCTGGGTGAAGCACGCCGCGATCGTCATGGTGGCACCGCCGCCGGCGCGCGTGCAGCTGCAGTACGCGACATAGAACTTGCTCATCGCCGCCAGCGGGCTCACGCCGTCCACCCGCAGGCACAACTCGGTCGAGCGGCTGTCCAGGAAGAGCGTGCCGGCCTGGAAGGCGGCGTGGCGGTCCCTCGAGTAGAAATCGGCGAAGTTGACGAAGTTGTGCAGCAGTGTCCGCAGGTCCCGGTGGTAGCGCGCGAGGCGCTCGACGTCGCTGATCGCCTTGAACTGGGGCTCCAGCGCCTTGTCCTGCCCAACGAGGGCGTCCAGCGACGCGCGGGACGACCCGCCGAGGATCTCCTTCGTGCGCGCGAGGCCAATCTTCTCGACGGCGCGCCCGGCGTTCTCCTCGAGCCACGACTCGTAGGGCGCGAACCTCCCCTTGAGGGTCGCCCACTCGTCCAGGGTCAGGAAGGTCTTGCCCTCACCCCAGGTGGGCACGACCGCCTTCCGGTGCAGGGCGCGAAGCCCGACCGCCCACGCGGGGTTGACGCCCTCCAGAAGCGCGAGGGGCCTGTCGGCCTCGATGTGCTCCAGCGGGAATCCCGCCAGCTCCTCGCCGGAAAGCCTGAGGTCCTTGGCGACGATGGGCAGGTATTCCGCCTGGTCGCGGTTGAGCGCCCCGGAGGCGCGGGCGTCGAACGCGGCGAACTGGCAGCGCGCAAAATAGTCGTCGACCTTGGCGCGGACGGCCTTGATCGCGTCGAAGGCCGCCTCCGTTGCGTTCCCCAGGAGCGCCACCTCGAGGGCGGCCTTCTTCTCGGACCAGGCCCCGTAGGCCGCGAGTTGGGCGAAGAAGGAGTCGATCTTCTCGACGGTGACCCCCTCCTCGTCCGACCTGCGCCGGGCCCCCCCGACGCAGGCGATGATGTCCTTGATGAGGGCCTGGGTGCCCGGCTCGGCCGTCGCGGCCGCGGGGATGATGCCGTCGCCGTTGAGGGGGCTGGCCGCGAAGATCCTTGCGGTGTCCGCAGCCTGGGCGACCGTCACCTCCTTCGCCTCCTCCCTGCCGATGCCCCTGAGGATCTGCCGGGCCGCCGCGACGAGCAGCTGGCCCTCGGGGGTCGCCGCATTGATGGAGGAGAGGGGCAGGCCGTCGGCCCCCTTGAGGAGATCGCCGGCATCGGCCAGGCGGGTGCCGGCCCACGTGACCGCGGCGAGGACCTCGGGGACGCCGATCCGGCCGTCGCCGTCCGTGTCGATCAACCCCAGGGTGCGCTCGTCGAGCTCCAGGCCTTTCACGGGGCAGCTGAGCGCGACCCACAGCTCCTGGTCGAGCTCGCCGAGGGCGAGCAGGTCGGCGCCGGTCTCGAGCGCGACCTGGTCGATGCCGCCGGTCCGGAAGAACTTCCAGACGTGGGCGGACGTGGGCGTCTGCTTCATGGGTTTCGTGGTGTGCCGCACGGCGTGAGCGGCGCTTCGATCACTGCCAGTCGAGCACGAGACGCGTGAAATAGCCAGTGTCGAGCTTCTTCAACCCGGTGCCAGGGCGGCTGTTGTAGTCGTTGTTGACGCCCAGGCGCAGCTTCCAGTTGGGATTGGCCGTCGGGATCTCGAAGAAGCTCTCGTGGGTGAGGGTGAAGTTGGAGAAGTTGCTGAACGCGGGCACGATCGAGATGCGGTTGACGAGGCTCGAGGTGCCGAACTTCGCGGCATGGTTGATTTCGAAGTCCAGGCCCGCCGCGTTCACGTTCGGGGTCAGGGGGTTCGCGTAGGTGTCGTCGCGGAACGAGACGCCGGCGCGCGCCGTCAGGGTCTCGTTCGGGGCCTTGAGGACGTCGAAGCCGTAGCCGGCCGCGGCCACGTCGTAGAACTTGATGCCCATGACGCGGTCAAACCCTCCCTCGTCGCGCACGAACCAGGAGCTGCCGCCCGAGAAGTTGTTCGAGTAGTCGACGCCCGCCTTGTACTGGTCGGCCGACTTCTGCCCCTCGGTGACCTGCCGGTCGTACGAGGTGTAGAACATCAGGACGTCGTTCGGGCCCGTGAGCGTGGCGCGAAGCCCCGCCGCGGTCCCCAGCTGGCTCTTGTTGCCCGAGGTGCCGGACACGTCGACATGGGCCTCGTAGCTCCACTTCCTTTGGAGCGCGGCGACCTGTGGGTCCGTGCCGCCCGCCTCCCATGAGGCGGCGACCCGGGAGACCTGGGTGCTGATGGTTCCGTCGATCCCGGCCACCTGCAGAGCGCCCGAGGCGCCCGAGACTCTGCCCTCGATGCGGGTTCCGTCCGTAAGGCGCACGGCGACCGGGGCGTCGGTCGTAATGGCCGTCACCTCGGACTGCTTGATCGCGATGTCGCCGGCATAACCTGTTGTCACCGTAATCGTTCCCGCATCGATCTTTGAGACTTTTCCCACGATGCGGGAACCGTCTTTTGTCTCAACGACATCGGCGGACAGTGAGGAGGCGCCGAGGGCGACGATGGAGAGGGCGATAAGGCCTTGTAGGAGTCGGGTTATGTTCATGTTGGGTATCTTGCGAAAAAAGGGACGGCGTTAATCAGTTGCATTGCAAACGTTGTCAATTGATAACAACCCCCCGCTCGGCGGGGGGTTCCTTTCGCCGAGGTCGGGGGACAGCCCTGCTCAAGGATGTTTCCGAGGTTTCCGGGAGTGCCCCGCGGACCACGGGGCATTTGGGGTTCGGTTCTTCATAGACCTTGGGAGGGCCACCTCGACCCTATCCGGGGGAAACGGTTCGGCCGTTCCTGGGTCCTTGGGGCGCGATCTCTAAGGAATTTCCCGGATCCTGGAAAAAGTGCTGGCAAATCGGAACGTGATGGTGAACGGGTTCTCACTCAAAAAAACAAAAACAAATCCAAAAAGCTTTCCGGATCAATCGCGTGAGCGTCAGGTCCGTAAGTCGACGACATGATGAAAATAGCCAAGATATCCCCACACCTTCTGCGGCCCCTCTTCTGTGCAATTCTATTCTGCGCGGCGCAGATCCATGCCGACATCGTCGAGACCAAGAACGGGGCGCGCGAGGTCGGCAAGATCACGAGCATCCACGGAGGGGTGATTACGATCGAGACCGACTACGCCGGGAAGATAGAGGTGAAGCAGGCCCTGGTGACCTCGATCACGACCGACCGCCCCGTGGCGGTAAGGCTCGCGGACGGCTCGCGCGTCGTCGGCGTCGTCACGTCGACCGCGCCGAACAGGCTCCAGGTTTCAAACCCGACGCATTCCATCGACTGCGCGGTGAGCAACGTGTCGGCCTCGTGGGCCGCGGGCCAGGAGGACCCCGATCTCGTGGCGCTCCGGCGCAAATGGAGCTTTGAGGCAGGGGGCGACGTCAACGGCAGGACGGGCACCGAGAGGCAGCTCTCCACGAGCTACCACTTCAAGGCGAAGCTGACCGGGCCCAACGACACCTTCCAGTACTACACGGCCTACACCCGCCAGGAGGTCAACAACGACGTCTCCGCGGACCAGTTCAAGGCCGGGGTCGACTATGCCGACACCTACAAGCCCAACCGGTCCTGGTATGTGCGCGACGAGGGCGGGTTCGACCGGGTCAATTTCATCACCCTGTACGACATCGCGGCGAGCGGCGTTGGCTATGACTTCGTAAAGCAGAAGGACGAGCAGATCACGGGACGCGTGGGTCTTTCCTACCGGTATGACCAGTACGCGTCGGGCAAGGGGCCGCCCCTGAGTGAAACCGGCGCGGATGTCGGGTTCGAGTACATGCGCAAGTTCAAGAACAGCTCCCAGCTGAGCGACAAGGTGTCCTTTGACCCGACGTTCCGCGACATGGGCAATTTCGTGATCAACCACGAGATCGGATACGAGATCCCCCTCACGAAGTCGCTGTGGAAGCTCAGCACGGGCGTCGCCAACAACTATTACAGCAGGCCGGTCGGCGGGGTCGACAAGATGGAGACGCTCTACTTCACGAGGCTCATCCTGACCTGGGGGGCCCAGCCCTCCGCGAACTAGCCTTACGTGCCGTAGAGGCGGTCGCCGAAGTCGCCGAGGCCCGGCAGGATGTACTTCCTGTCGTTGAGCGCGCGGTCGAGGACGCCGATGTGGACGGAGGCGTCCGGGTGGCGCGTGGCCACCTCGGCGACGCCCTCCGGGGCAGCGATGATGCAGACCAGGCGCGGGGCGACGGCGCCGCTGCGCTTGACGACCTCGAGCGCCTGCGCGGCGGATCCCCCGGTCGCCAGCATCGGGTCGACGACAAAGACCCTGCGCCCCTCCAACGGGGGCAGCTTGCAGTAGTAGCTCCTCGCGACGGCGGTGACATGGTCGCGCTCGAGGCCGACGTATCCGACGCTCACGTCGGGGAAGACGTCGAGGAAGGGCTGGACCATCGAGACGCCCGCGCGGAGGATGGCGACGACGACGATCGGCTGGGTCGAGAGGACCCGGCCGGGCGTGCTCTCGAGGGGCGTCTCGACCATCTTCTCCTCGGTCGCGAGGTCGCGGGTCGCGTCGATCGCGAGCATCAGCGTGAGCTGGTAGGCAAGGGTCCGGAAGGTGGCCGGCTTCGTCGTCCTGTCGCGCAAGTGCGTGATGATATGCTCGGCCAGGGGATGTTTGAGGACGCTCAGCATGGGAGAGTCAGAGGAGGTCCCGCTGCACCTTCTGCTCGAGGTAGTGCTCGAACTCCTTGCGGAGTGCCTTCTCCTTGCCGCGCAGGCCGGGCATCATCGGCAGCCAGTTGTAGACCTCCTCGCGCAGGTGCCGCGGCATGACCGGGGGCATCTCCCGGACCCGGTCAAAGGCCCTGACGACCGCCGCCGCGACGTCGTCGCACATCCTCTGGGCGTCGGCCGAGCTATGCTGCCCCGCCAGGCGGATGACCTCGTCGATCTTGCGGTGGCGCTTCTTGAGGATCGCCTTGTAGGAGCCGAGCCCGTCCAGCGAGAGGATGGCCGTCCTCGGGTAGTAGTTCGCCATCGGGTTCCACTGCGAGGTCCGGCTGCCGGCGCCGCGCCGGTCGCTGCGCAGGATGACGGACGGGATGTCCGCGAACTTGGCGATCATGAACTCGGCGAGCGTGCCGCTGTCGAGGTCGGGTCCGTCGAAGCTGAAGAGCGCAAGGTCGCAACCGACGAGCGAGCGGATGTGGTGGTCGCGGATCGTCCGCGGGGTCGTCCCCCTCGGGTCGAAGTCCTGGGGGAGCTGGCAGAGGTACGTCCCGTGGGACTTCTCGTAGATGGCCTCGGCGAGGTAGGCGTTGCCGATCAGGTGCTTGAGGTTGAAGAGCTCGCCGGCGAAGAAGACGTTCAGGCTGCGCTTCTTTTTCTTCATGGCGCTCAAATGCCAAAACTAAGCCCTTATGCGCGCGTCCGGACAATTCAATTCATCCGGGGGACGCGGGGTCACGGGTTGAGCGCGAGCGAGTGCTCGGGCGCGCCGGGCAGGAACGCGGTGGGCTCGCCGCGGACCCAGGCCCCGTGGCCCGCGCGGAAGTACGGGGAGAGGGGGTTCGAGCATTCCCCGCCCGGCATGTGGAAGATGCCCTGCGCCTCGCGCCCCGGCGAGACGACGAACCGCATGCTGGCCCCGAACGAGGGCTCCTGGATCCGCGGCATGTTGGAGTCCCCTGCCAGCGGCTCGAAGGGCATGCTGAGCCAGCCGGAGAGCCAGGAGGGGAGGTTGCGCGCGAGGGGATGGCCTATCCTCGCGGTGTTGCGCTCCCCCCAGGTGGCGCGCGAGGGGTCCGCGCCCTCTCTCCGGTAAAGCGCCGAGACGTCGTCCACGGCCGCCGCGAGCAGGTCGTCCCACGTGGCGAACGCGGGGTCGAGGAGATGGGTCGGCCGCTCCCTTAGGATCGTCTCGAGGGGCTGCTCGTAGTTGAACTTCGCCCAGTTGAAGTCAGGGTCCTGCTCGACGCACGGGGCGAAGATGGGGTCGAAGACCCGGTGGGCGACCGCGAGCCTGAAGGCGCGCACGACCCGGTAGCTGACCGAGCCCGTGTCCGCACGCCCCTCCCATTTCTGGATGCCCCGCAGGATGTCCGCGCGGGAGGACTTCCGGGCGACAAGCTCCGGGCGCAGGGTGTCGACGAGCAGCGCGTGCCAGGTTTCAAGGAGCGTGGCCCTGTCGTCGAGCTGGATGGCCAGGAGGTCGGCGGGGACCGCCGGCCTTGAGCCGCGCCCGAGCTCGACCAGGTCGTCCCGGATCTGGCGCGCCCGGGCCGCGATCGCATAGCCCGAGTCGCCGAGGGCGCCAAGGGCCTTGCCTCCGACGATGCGGTTGTTGGCCGTCCAAAGGATGCCGTCGGCCGGGTCGACGACCGCGGGAATGTCGCCTGAGGGGAGGAACCCGTCCCAGCGGCGGTCGCCGAACGCCCATGTGACGGGCAGGCGCCCGTCGTAGCCCACCCTCCTCGGGACGGCCCCGGCGACCGTCCACGCGATGTGGCCGCCGGAGTCGGCGACGACGAAGTTCTGGAGGGGGATCCCGACGTGGTGGGCCACGGCGACCGCCGCCAGGGCGTCCGGCGCGTCCTCGAGCTCCAGGATGTCCATGTTGGTGGCGGCGGGGTCGTCCTCGGTCCAGTGGAAGACAAGCTTGCGCCCATGGGGGCCGTCACCGACGACGGGTCCCCACGCGGTCCACGTGAATTCCATGCCGACCGGCTTCGCCCCGCGCACGGGCACGGACTCCGTCCGGCGCTCATAGGCGACGAGGGCCCCGTTGTCCGGTCCGTGGTACAAATCGGGCGAGACGCTCGGGTTGACCAGGATGACGTCCCCGACGCCGGCGTTGGAATTCGTGAAACCCCAGGCGATGCGCCCCGTGCTCCCGGCGACAAGGAGGGGAGAGCCGGGTATCGTCGCGCCCGTCTCCTCGTGTCCCGGCCACTGGAGCGAGATCCTGTACCAGATGTTGGGCACCCCGAGGTGCAGGTGGGTGTCGTTGGCCACCATGGCCCCGCCGCCGGCCGAGAGCGCCCCGGCCACGGCGAAGCTATTGGACCCGGGGGCCTGGTCTTCGGTCCACGCGCCGGGCGCGGCCGCCCGGGTAGTGGTTTCCCCGTCATCGGCCGGGCGCTTGCGCAGGTCCACCTCGTATGCCGGCGGTACGGGCGGCGGCGGCAGGTGGCTGCCGTCGAGGGCTGCGTCGGCCTCGGTCGATACCGGGGCGAAGAAGGCGAGGGAAGCCGGGCCAAGCGTGTCGCGAAGGGTCGCGAGGCTGCGCACGTAGTGGCCCGTGCCCTCCTGCAGGTCGAGCGTCATCGCGTACGTGATCAGGATGCAGTCCTCGGGAAGCCAGGCACGGGGCTGCGTCCTGAGGACGACGTACTCCCAGGGCTTGGCGCCGAGGGCCGCGAGCCCGTCGTTGACCCCTTCCGCGTAGGCCGCGGCAAGGGCGCGCCGCGCCGGGGTTTCGCGGGCGAGGACCTCGCGCGCAAGGCGCCTGAAGCCGTGCATCCTTGCCTCCCGGTCCAGCTGGAGGGCCGCCGGCCCGAAGAGCTCCGAGAGTTCCCCCGCGCCCCTTCGGCGCAGCGTGTCCATCTGGAAGAACCGGTCCTGCGCATGGAGCCAGCCGGTTGCCCGCGCGACATCGAGGCGGCTGGCGCCGGCGACGGTCGGGATGCCGAGGCCGTCGCGCGAAACCTTCACCGGCGCGGCAAGGCCGCGCAGCGACCACGCCCCGTCGAGCCTCGGCAGGCACGCGGCGATCCTGCCCCTGAACCAGAGGCCGGCCCCCGCGGCCCCGAGCGCCAGCAGGGCCGCGAGCACCGCCGCCAGCCGGAGCACCCGTCGGGCTGTTGGGTGGTTCGTCATGGGAGGCCGAGGACGTTAAGTATCCTATTTATTAATACATCGGGCGCCAGCGAGGCGTCGAGCGAGAGGGCGTCGGCGGGCGCCTCGAGGGCCTCGAACTGGGACTTCAGGAGGCCCTCCTTCATGAAGTGCCCGCTCCGCCCGCCCAGGCGGCCCCTGATGAGCGCGAAGTCGCCGCTCAGGTGGGCGAACCGGGTGTCGGACGGATCGGGCGCGAGGGCGAGGCGGTACGCCTGCCTGAGCGCCGAGCACGCGACGACGGTCTTCCTTCCGCGCGCCGTGCACGCCTCGATGCCGGCGCGCACCGCGGAAAGCCACGGCGCGCGGTCCGCGTCGTCAAGGGGCGTACCCGCGGCCATCTTCGCTATGTTGGAGGGCGGATGCAGCTCGTCCGCCTCGAGGAACTCCCAGCGGAGCCTCTCGGCCAGGATGCGCCCCACGGTTGTCTTCCCGCACCCGGAGACCCCCATGACGATGACGACGGAGAGGGGAGGAGCCTCCCAGGAGCGGGTGGCGCCGGGTGCCCGGCCCTCGTCCACGTCGAGGAGCTCGCAGAACGTCTCGGTCCGCGCGTCGCCAAGCCCGTATTCCACGGCGCGCTGCCGGACAATGTCGCTCCGGTCGTCGCGCCACCCGATCTTCGTTATGAACTGGTTCCAGATGAGGCATTCCTCGTCGGTCCGGGGCGAGCCGTGGGCGTGCGCCCAGGCGAGGATCTCCTCGTCGCAGCCCCCCTCGAGCGTGCGCTCCCGAAGCGCGCCGTAGGCGACGCCGAGGAAGCGGCAGCACCGCCCGTCGAAGAGCGGTGGCCTGGCATCGCCCAGGTTCGGCTGGTACTCGGCGGGGAGGGCCCCCCGGGCGTGGAGGCGGATCTTGTCGAGCATCCGCCCGAAGACGACAATGCGCCCTACCTTTGCGTGGGGGCTCCTCAGGCCGATGACGCGGGGCATGGGGTGGGGGGTTCGGACCTAGTCCCGAAGCAGGTAGACCATCGTGCACAGCGCCGCGAACGCGACCGTCGGGGCGATCACCCAGACCGGGTTCACCGGGACGTGGTAGCGGTCGAACAGCCAGACGACGGCGGCGCTCTTGACGAGGATCACGGCCCAGCCGGCCTTGATCACGCGCTCGACCCGGGGGTTCCTCGGCGACTTCTGCCTGACGAAGAGGCTGCGCACGAATCCGCGCTCATAGTCCCCGGCGGGGCGGCGGCTGACGAGGCGTACGAGTTCGGAGAACATGGAGTGGGTCGCGGGACAGCCTATCGGCCGTCCCGCCGGTTTCAAATCCGGCGTGCTTTTCCCGGGGGAGGCGTCCCTTGGGGCTCCCGCCCGGTGAGCTCCGCCAATTCGGCGAGGTACGCGGCCGTCCCGCCCGCGACCATCCTCTCCATGTCCCCGTCCTTGAGGCGCCAGCGCCAGTTGCCCTCGGGTTTCCCCGGTGAATTGAGCCGCGCCTCCGATCCGAGGCTCAGAAGGTCCTGCATCGGGATGAGGGCCATCCTGCTGACGGCCGAGTAGGCCGCGCGGATGAAGTCCCATCCGACCTCCTTGCCGTCGACCCGCAGGTAGCGGCGGACATGGTCATGCGTCTTCTCGTCCGCCAAGGCGTACCACCCGAGCGTGGTGTCGTTGTCGTGGGTGCCCGGGTAGACGACGCCGTTCCTCCTCAGGTTGTGGGGGAGGTAGGAATTCTTCGCGTCCCCCCCGAATGCGAACTGCAGGACGGCCATCCCCGGCAGGCCCGTGCCCGCGAGGAGCGCTTCCACCGACGGCGTCATCAGCCCCAGGTCCTCGGCGATGATCTTGGCGTCCGGGAACTCCTTGCTGACGGCGCGGAAGAAATCGAGCCCGGGGCCCGGCCTCCACTCCCCGGACCTCGCGTTCTTCGCCGGGAAGGGGACCCGCCAGTACGCGTCGAAGCCGCGGAAATGGTCGATCCGGACGACATCGCACATCCCGAACGACGCGCGAAGGCGGTCCTTCCACCATGAGTAGCCGTCCTTCGCGTGGGCGTCCCAGCGGTACAACGGGTTGCCCCAGAGCTGGCCGTCCGCCGAAAAATAGTCGGGGGGGACGCCCGCGACCGCGATCGGACGCCCGTCCTCGCCGAGCTCGAAGAGCCCGGGGTTGGCCCACGCGTCGGCCGAGTCCGCCGCGACGAAGATGGGGATGTCGCCGATGATGCCGATCCCGCGCTTGGAGGCCTCGGCCCGTATCCTGCGCCACTGCGAGAAGAAGGCGTACTGGTAGAACTGGTGCGCGGCCACCTCGTCGCGAAGCTTGGAACGCAGGCGGGCGTTGAGGCCCTTGACCGACCGGCCCTCCGCGGGCCACTCCCACCACGCCCGCCCGCCAAAATGGTCCTTCAGGGCGCGGAACCACGCGTAGGGCTTGAGCCAGGAGGCCTGCGCCGCGTTGAAGGCCTCGTGGCCCTCGGCTCCCAGAGGAGGGTAACCCGCCAGCTTGTAGCGGTCGAACGCGCGGCGTAGCAGCGGCCACTTGAGCTGGTAGAGAGACCCGAAGTCGACCGGCCCCGAGCCGCCGCCGGCGAGCGGCGCGATCTCGTCCGAGGTCAGCAGCTTCCTTGATACAAAGTCCTGGAGGTCGATCAGGTAGGGGTTGCCCGCGAACGCCGAGAAGCACTGGTAGGGGGAGTCGCCGTAGCCGGTGGGGCCCAGAGGGCAGACCTGCCACCACGACATCCCGGCGGCCTGCAGGAGGTCGAGGAAGCGGACCGCGGCGCCGTCCAGGGTGCCGATGCCCTGCGACCCCGGCAGGCTTGTCGGGTGCAGGAGGATTCCCGCCGACCTCGACGATAGCCAGTCAAACAGCCCTCCGTTGCCATTCGGTCCAGGTGACATGGGGCCATCTTGGCGCGGACCCCGCCGGGGCGAAGCCCAAAAACGAACGGAACCAGTGGAAAAGGCGGCATTGGGGCGCTATAGTGGCGCCACAAGGAGCTGGGATCCCCCGATTCCCCCGGGGTAGGGTGGCCCCGGCACGAGACAACAAAGGAACATTCCCATGAAGACGATCAACCTGCTTTCGATGGCGCTCCTAGGATTGGTCGCCGGTTGCGCGACCCAGGCGACCGACAACGCCGCCGCCGCGAGGAAGACCGAGGTGGTCTTCGACCATCCCGAGAACTTCAGGGACGTGAGGGACGCCTACACGCCCACGGAGAAGGGCCGCGACGCGATATTGTCCAACATCCGCAGCTATATCGTCTACAGGGCGGACCAGATGCTTCCCGACGGCTACAGGCTGAAGGTCGTGTTCACGGACATCCACCTGGCCGGCAACTACGAGCCCTGGCACGGCGTCCAGTGGGAGAACGTGCGCATCGTCAAGGCCGTCTACCCGCCGGCGTTCAAGTTCACCTACTCGGTCACGGACCCGGCAGGCAAGGTGGTTAGGCAGGGGTCGGAGGACATCGTGGACCTGGGCTTTGACACCCGCATGGCCTTCCCGGAGGACGACCCGCTCCGCTACGAGAAGGACATCCTCAACGATTGGACCCATTCCGCGCTCGGGGGCCTCAAGGGGGCCTAAACGGCCCCCTTTGCCCGGGGCACCGTTTGTTCTTGCGCCCGCGTCGCAAGCATGCAGGTTACATCCATCGTTAGAGATAGCGTTTTGGTGACAGCTTCTGGTGAGTCGTTGGCTGAGCGGTTTGCTCAAGTGATGATTTCGAAACCCGACGGTGGGAACGGACTGGCAGCGGACGGTGGCTCTACGAACATCACATCATGAGCAATTCCAAACTATACGTTGGAAATCTCTCGTTCAAAACGACTGAAGACGAGCTCCGCTCGCATTTTGGTCAATTCGGCACCGTTACCGACGTTTACGTCGCTATGGACAAGATGACGGGCCGCCCGCGCGGTTTCGCCTTCGTGACCATGGGCACGGCCGAAGAGGCCAAGGTTGCGGCTGAGAAGGTCAATGGCGTCGAGCTCGGAGGCCGTCAGCTGACGGTCAATGAGGCCCGTCCGAAGGAAGATCGCCCCAGCGGCGGCTTCGGCGGCGGCGGCGGCGGTCGCGGCTTCGGCGGCGGCGGCGGCGGTCGTGGCTTCGGTGGCGGCGGCGGCGGTCGCAGCGACCGCGGCGAGCGTCGTTACTAAGACCCGCGCACAGCGAGATTTTGCAAAGGATGGAGAGCCCAAACGGGCCTCCATCCTTTTTTTTTGATGACAGCGACAGCCATCCAGAGACACCAGGCGGCACTGCTGCGGTGCACGCGCTGCCCGCGCATGCACAAGCCGGTGGTCGTCGGCCGCCCGGTTGAGAGCGGAATCATGCTCGTGGGCCAGGCGCCCGGCGACAAGGAGCCCATCCTCGGCAGGCCCTTTGCGTGGACGGCGGGCAAGACGCTCTTCAAGTGGTTCTCCGGCGCCCTGGGCTGGAACGAGGAGGACGTCCGAAACCGCGTCTATTTCGCGGCGGTCTGCCGCTGCTTCCCCGGCAAGCACCCCAAGGGCGGCGACCGGGTGCCCGACCCCGCCGAGGTCGAAGCCTGCTCCCATTGGCTGGAGCGCGAGTTCAGGATCCTCAGGCCGACCCTGGTGATCCCGGTCGGCAAGCTTGCGATCCTGCGGTTCCTGGAGCCGGCGCCGCTCCAGGATGTCGTCGGAAGGAGCTTCAGGGTGAGCCTCGCCGGCCGCGAGGCGGACTGCATCCCCCTGCCGCATCCCTCGGGCGCCTCGCCGTGGCACCGGATGGAGCCCGGCAAGACGCTGCTCGAGCGCGGACTTCGCCTCATCGCCGCCCACCCGTCGGTCAAGCTGGCAACTTGACCTAGGCTCGGGCCTTTGCAGCTTAGTCCCACCATGGCCCCAATCCGGTTCGCCGCAGTCGCCTTAGCCCTTTTCGCAGGCCCCGTCCTCCTTCACGCGCAGCGCGAGAAGCTGCCTCCCGACGACCTCGACATTGTCGAGAAGCGGTGGCCCGACGCGAAGAAGACGTTCACCGGGCTGCGCTATGTGGTCGAGGTGGCGGGCAAGGGCCCGCTCCTGCAGCCGGGCGACAAGGTCGGCGTCACCTACGTGGGCTCCCTGCTCTCAGGCAAGGTCTTCGACAAGCAGCTCGACAAGGAGCACCCGTTCAGCTTCCGGGTCGATCGCAGCGAGGTCATCGTCGGCTGGGACCAGATCTTCCAGCTGATGAGGGTCGGCGACAAGTGGATCGTGATCGTGCCCTCCGAGCTCGCCTACGGGCGCCGGGGCAGCCCCCCAAGGATCCCAGGCTACGCGACGCTCGTCTTCGAGATCGAGGTGATTGAGGTCAAGAAGGACACCTGATCACTTCGCCTGCTTCACGACGCTCATGTAGGTGAACGTCGCCTTGAACTCGGCGACGGCCTGGTCATGGGCGGCCATCGGGGAGCTGCCCTGGGCAACGAGTTCCCCGGTCCGCTTGTCCAGCCAGCGGCGCATGAAGTCCTTCTCCACGTCGCTGGCCACGGTCTTGCTTTCCTTAGGGGCCGCGGGATTCTTCTTGGAAGAAAACATGTGGCAGGCGGAATTCGATAGAACCGCAACGGCTAGGGCGATCGGAACGAGGCGTTTCATTGGCGAGGGGATAAGTTGGGAGCAGCCCCGTATGACCGCGAGTGAATCTTTTTGGTTTCGTGTTTTACCGGTTAAGTCGTTTATATCGTCTATCCAATGAGCGACGAGCCGCAACCGCTGCGCCTGAAGCCGCGCCCCCCAGCCGGGGGTGGCCCGCCGCCGCCACCGGAGCCGCCGCCGCCGCCCCCCCCGTCCGCGCCAGCAAGCTCCGACCAGGGTGATGGGACTGCCCGCCTCCGGCTGAAACCAAGGCTAAATCTTTCATCGGAAACAACTTCCAAAGTCGAGCAGCCGGTCCCGCCACCCGAGCCCGACCTGCCTCCGCCGCCCCCGCCGGCGGCGTTCCCCGAGCCGGCGCCGGCCCCTCCTCCTGAGCCCCAGGATGACGGCCTGCCGAAGTTCAAACTCCGACCCAAGGCGGCGTCCGGGGGAGCGCATCCGCCCCAGCCCGCCCCTCACCAGCCGCCGCCCCCGGAATTCGCGCCGCCCCCCGAACCTTTCATCGCGCCGCCCGCGGCGTCGTCCTTTGCCGACCCGGCCTCGGCTCCGCCCGAGCCCTCTTCGTTTGCCGGTGCGCCGCCCCCTCCGCCGCCCCCTCCGGCCGGAATTGGGCGCCCGATGCCGGCGGATGCCCCGCCGCCCCCTCCGCCCTCGGCTCCCCGGACCACGGTGTCGATGCCTCCCGTCTCGGTGCTTTCCGCCCCGCCGCCGCCCGGCACCACGGCGGAACCGCCGGTGCCCGGCGGAGTCCCGCGCCTCTCCCTTGCGACGCCGCACGAGAAGCCGGCGGCCGCAAAGCCGGGGCTAAACATCAAGGTCGCAGCCGAGGTCCCGCTCAAGGTCGGCGGCAAGCCGGTCGGAAAGCCGGGCAAGCCCGGGGGTGTCCTGAGAAGGCGCGCCTCGCTCGGGCCCGTGGCCAAGGCGGGGATCGCGGTGGTCGTCGTCGCGATAGCGATTGGCGGCGTCTTCAGCTACCGGATCTTCTTCCCGGGCCAGGATGTGAAGATCAAGCTGCCGCCGGTGGCCAAGCCGGTCATCAAGAAGGACGTGGTCGAAGCACCCCCCAAGGAGGTCAAGCCCGTCGAGACCCCAGAGGCGATCGCGGCCCGCAAGGCCGCCGAGCAGGCGAAGCTTGAGGCGGCGCAGGCCGCCGCCGAGCCCACGCCCACGCCGGCCTCGGTGACGGTCATGGCTCCGACCGCGCTCACGACGGACGTGAAGGTGAACAGCACCCGCATCGAGGCGGCCCCGGCGGCGAGCGCCGCATTCCGGACCTTCGTCGCGAGCGCGAACATCGGCGGCGTATTCCAGGGCGCGCACTCGCGGGCGCTGATCAACGGGAGTATCGTGCGCGAGGGCCAGGTCGTCGAGGGGGCCCTGCAGATCACCTTCGACCGCATCGACTCGGTGAACAAGGTGATCTATTTCAAGGACTCGACCGGGGCCGAGGTATCCAAAAGCTACTGACGGGCCTCCTGCTCACCAGGTCTCGACGGGCCCGCGCGGGACCGGGATGCCCTCACGGCTGAAGACCTCCGCCTCGCCGCCTGCGAGGAAGGACGGCGACAGGGGGGGAGGCCGGAATTTCGGAAGGAGCTCGCCCGACGCGTCGCAGAAGGCGGCCCTCCATGCGACGTACTCCGCGACCACGGATTCGAAGTCCTTCCTGGACTCGATCGTCAGGATCCTCTGCTTGAACGGCCTGGAGGGGCCGAAGCGCTTCGCATACCACGGGGCCACCTTCCTGAAGAGCCTCGCGCCCCGGGCCTCGCCGTAGAACTCGCAGTAGCGCTCGAAATGCCGCCTGAGGACGCGCAGGCGCTCGGCGAAGCCCGGCTCCGGCAGGAGCTCGCCCGTGCGCAGGAGGTGCTCCGTCCTTCGGAATATCCAGGGGTCGTAGAACGCGCCGCGACCGATGCTCACGCCCGCGCAGCCCGTCTCGGCGATCATGTGGCGCGCCCCCTCCGGGGTGGTGATGTCGCCGTTGCCGATCACCGGGATCGAGCGGACCGCGCCGACGACGGCGCGGATTCCCGCGAGGTTGACCGTTCCCGAGAACCCCTGGGCGCGCGTGCGCCCGTGGATGAAGACCGCGGCGACCCCGGCTCCCTCGAGCGCCGCGGCGAGGTCGGGGGCCGTGATGTTCTCGGCGTCCCATCCGAGCCGCATCTTGGCAGTGACGGGTATCTTTATCGCCTCGACCATCCCGCGGACCAGCTCCGCAGTCCTGCCGAGCTCGGTCATCATCGCCGATCCGCCGCCGATCTTCGTCACCTTCTTCACCGGGCACCCCATGTTGATGTCGACGGCCTGGGCGCCCATGGCCTCGCACATGACGGCCGCCTCCCGCATCTCGCCCGGGACGCTGCCAAAGAGCTGGATCGCCAGGGGCCGGTCGCCCGGGCCCGACTCGACGAGCTTGAGGGCCGTCGGGTTGCGCTCGATGAGCGAGCGGGCGTTCACGAGGTCCGTCGTCGCCCAGCCGAGGCCGCCAAGCTCGCGCAGGGTCAGGCGCATCGGCAGGTTCGTGTATCCCGCCAGCGGTGAGAGGAAGAGACTCGAGTCGATCCCTAGGGTGCCGATGCGCATGTCCAAGCCGGGGAGGATGCCCCTGGTAGCGGCGTCCGCAACCGGCAATTGCCCCGGGGGATCAGCCGGAGACGAGGCTCCGGGCCAGCCTGTTGTGGCGTTCGAGGACGGGGCCCAGCTCGATCGTGCGCAGGCGGCCGTCCTCGACCGCGACGCGGCCGTCGATGACCACGAGGGACGCGTGTTGCGGGGCGCAGAAGACAAGCGCCGCCACGGGGTCGTGAAGGCCGCCGGCCATGTTGACGCCCCTCAGGTCAAAGGCCGAGAAATCCGCCGCCATGCCGGGCGCGAGGGAGCCGATGTCGTCGCGGCCGAGGACGCGGGCGCCGCCCACCGTGGCGAGCTCGAGCGCCTGGCGCGCCGTCATGGCCGAGGGCCCGAGGCCGACCCGCTGCAGCAGCATGGCCTGGCGCGCTTCGCCAAGCAGGCCGCCCGCGTCATTGGAGGCCGAGCCGTCCACGCCAAGGCCGACGGGCACCCGCCGGGCGAGCATCCTGCGGACGGGGGCCGTTCCCGACCCGAGCCGCATGTTCGAGCAGGGGCAGTGCGCGACACCCGTGCCGGTCCTCGCAAAGAGGTCGATCCCGGCCTCGTCCAGCTTGACGCAGTGCGCGTGCCAGACGTCCGGGCCGACCCAGCCCAGGTCCTCGGCGTACTCGGCGGGGGTCATGCCGAACTTCTCGAGGCTGTAGGCGACGTCGCTGTCGTTCTCGGCAAGGTGCGTGTGGAGGGACACCCCAAGGGACCGGGCGAGCGCGGCGGACTCGGTCATCAGCTCCCTGCTGACCGAGAAGGGGGAGCACGGGGCGACGGCGACCCGGAGCATGGCGAACCGCGACGGGTCGTTGTGGGCCTCGACCACCCGCTGAGTGTCCGACAGGATCGCCTTCTCGTCCTCGACCAGGGCGTCCGGCGGGAGGCCGCCGCGGCTTCGGCCGACGCTCATGCTTCCCCGCGCGGCGTGGAAGCGCATGCCGATCTCGGCCGCCGACTCGATGCTGTCCTCGAGCCGGCACCCGTTCGGGTAGAGATAGAGGTGGTCGCTCGAGGTCGTGCATCCCGAGAGGATTAGCTCCGCCATCGCCGTCAGCGTCGACACCCGCAGCATCTCGGGCGTCATGCGCGCCCAGACCGGATAGAGCGCCCCGAGCCACTCGAAGAGCCCGGCGTCCTGCGCGCCGGGGAGCGCCCGCGTCAGGCTCTGGTACATGTGGTGGTGGGTGTTGACGAGTCCGGGCACGACGGCGTGCCCCGCCAGGTCGATGACCCGGTCCGCGCCCGCCGGGAGCTCCGCCGCCGACCCGACCGCCGTCACCCGGTTTCCCTCGGCGAAAAGTCCGCCGCCCCGGATCTCCCTTCGCCCGCCGTCCATGGTGACCAGGACGTCCGCATTGCGGACCAGGAGGGTTTGCGGGCGGGAGCCGGCCGGGGTCATCGCCTCGCGAGCGCGGCCTTCATCCGGGCCAGGCCCTCGGAGAGCGTGGACCTGGGGCAACCAAAGTTGAGCCGGACATGGCTGCCGGGCCTGGCCCCGAAGGGGGCGCCGTCGCTCAACCCGACCCCATGCGCCTCAAAGTGCTTCACCGGGTTCTCAAGGGCCAGGTCGCTGACGTTCAGCCAGGCGAGGTAGGTGGCTTGGATCGGCGCCTCGATCCTCACGCCGGGAAGCTCGCGGGAGATGAAGGCCTCAAGGAGGTCCCGGTTGGCCCTTAGGTACGCGAGAAGGGCATGCCGCCAGGGCTCGCCGTCCCTGTAGGCCGCCTCGCACGCGACGTAGCCCAGGGCGTTGACCTCGGCCATGATGCCGGCCGAGGCCTTTGCGAAGCGCGCGCGCAGGCCCGGGTCCGGGATGATCGCAAACGAGGTGCCGAGGCCCGGGGTGTTGAACGTCTTGCTCGGGGCCATCAGGGTGACCGCGCGCGCGGCCCCCCCCGGGAAAGCGACGCCGAAGGGCACGTGCGCGGCGCCCGGATCCAGGAGCAGGTCGCAGTGGATGTCGTCAGAGCAGAGCACGAGCGAATGGCGCTCGCAGAACTCGCCGATCCGGACGAGATCCTCGCGGTCCCAGACCCGCGCCACCGGGTTGTGGGGGTGGCAGAAGTAGAAGAGGCGGGTGCGGGGCGTGACCGCGCGCTCGAGCGCGTCCCAGTCGATCTCCCACCGGCGGGCCGCCGTGTTGAGCGAGAGGGGCACGCTCCTTGAGACGCGCCCCTGGTTGCGCGGCGAGGTCGTGAAGGGCGGATACACCGGCGACAGGCTCAGGATCTCCTCGCCGTCCTCGGCGAACGCGCGGGCCGCGAGGTTGAGCCCGCAGACAAGGCCGGGAAGCCACACGATCCACGCGGGGTCGACGGTCCAGTGGTACCTCGCGGCAAGGGCCCCGGTCACGGCGTCGACCGTGGACTTGACGGGCCTCGCATACCCGAAGATCCCATGGTCCACGCGGCGGCGCAGTGCCTCGACGATCACCGGCGCGGTCTCGAAGTCCATGTCCGCGACCCACATCGGCAGCACGTCGCTGCCGGCATGCTTCTGCCACTTCTGCGAGTCGGTGCCCCTGCGGTCGGGCGGCGTGTCGAAATTGAAGGTCATCGGGGGCGCGCAGACAACCACATCGCCCCGGGGATTCCGAACGTTTTTTGTCCCGGGCTCCCCGCCGCGCTCAGGAGGGCTCGAACAGGGGGATGATCCTCGTGGAGGGAACCGTCACCAGGCCCTTGTCGGTGATCCGTATCTCGGGGATGACGGAGAGGGGGATCAGGTTGAAGCCCATGTAGGGAAGCGTGCAGCCCGCGGCCCTCCACGCGCGCTTTAGCCTCGTGGTCTCGGCCGCGACGGCGGTCGCGCGCTTGTCTGACATGAGCCCTGCCACCGGGAGCGCCACCCGTGCGACGACCCGGCCCCCGTGGACGACGCACACCCCGCCGCGCATCCGCTTGATCTCGGCCAGGGCCCGCGCCATGTCGCGGGCGTTCTTCCCGGCGAGGACGACGTTGTGGGCGTCGTGCCCGACGGAGCTTGCTACGGCCCCGCCCCTTAGCCCGAAGTCCTTCAGGAGCCCGTGCGCCACCGCCCCCGACCTGCCGTGGCGCTCGACGACCGTGACGAAGCACAGCCGGTGCGCCGCGAGGAGCCTGTCCCAGCCCTCGCCCGGGCGTGGCTTGAGCGCGAGCCTGTCGTGGAAGAGGATGATCTTTCGCCTCGCGGTGCGGATCACGTTCGCCGTCACGGGGCCCCTGGGGAGCTCGGGCACGAGGCGCGGTCTCGGGGGAAGGCGGACGGTTTCGTATGCGGCCCGTGGATACCTGTAGCGCCGCGACAGGGCCTCGTCCAGGACGGGCGTCACCCGGCCGTCCTTGACGACGAGCTCGCCGCCATACCACGTGCATCGCGGCTCGAGGGCGTCGTTCAGGAGGACCAGGTCGGCGCGCCGCGCCGGCCCGAGGCCCCCGATCTCCCCGTCCATGGCGAAGCGCGTCGCGGGGTGGAGGGAGCCCATGCTCCAGGCGGTCTCCCTGCGGATCCCCGCCTTTACCGCGGAGCGGGTGACCCAGTCCATCCCGAAGACGAAGAGGTCGTCGGCGTCCCGGTCGTCGGTGCAGACGCAGACCCGCTTGGTGCTCGCCCCGAGCTCCGTCACGGCCCGGATCGCCTGGGGCAGCGAGTTCCACGGCGTCGTCGGAGGCCCCCCGCGCAGGAACACCCAGACGCCGCATTCAAGGAAGTCGTCCGAGATCTCCCGGTCGATCGCCTCGTGCGTGTCGGAGATGCCGGAGGCGGCGCCCGCGGCGACGAACTCCCTGCCGTAGATATGCCCGGACACGGGCAGGCCCCGCCGGATCGCCTCGGCGAGGACCGCGTGGCTCCTGCGGTCGCCCATCGCGACCTTGACGAAGTCCATCTTCTCGCCGAGCGCCACCGCCTCGGGCCACCGGTCGAAGATCCTCCCGATCTTGCGGGGGGTAAGGTCGCCGCCCGCCGTCTCGAACCTCGGGCCCGTCGCGGGCACCGTGCTCGGCACGGTCAGGAATATCGAGAGGGGCGCGCGCCGCGCGTCCTCGAGCATCCACTCGATCCCCCTCTGGTCGCAGACATTGCCGATCTCGTGGCTGTCGCAGAAGATCGTCGTGGTGCCGTTCAGGAGCGCGGGCTCCGCGTAGGCGCACGCCGTCATCATCGAGCTCTCGATGTGGATGTGCGGGTCGACCAGGCCGGGGGCCAAGATGCCCCCTCGCGCGTCGTACCGGCGAAGCGCGGCGCTCCTCGGGGCCCTGCAGGAGCCCGCGGGCATGACGGCGGCGATCCGGCCTGCCTTGACCCAGACCTCCCGGTTCTCGTGGATCCTCTCGGTGTAGGTGGAGAGGATCCTCGCCCCGGTGATGACGAGGTCGGGGAGCTCGCGGCCCATGGCGACCGCGGCCAGCGTGCGCGTGACCCTGTGGAGCGGGGCGACCGAAAAACGCGTGATACTCATGGGATTCTTTGGAAGTGTGTGTCCATGGCTCCTAGCACAGGCCGGGCCCCCTCGGGGCGATGGTCCGAATATGCGCCGCCGGTGAGGCAACGCGAGCCGTTTGCTGGCGCCCTTGCGCCGATTGGGGAGGCCAAAGGCACGATCCCTGCTCCCTGCCGCCCATGAACCGGTGGATCGCCTCCCTGCTCCTCCTCTTCCCGCTGGCCTCGTCGGCCAGCGGCCCGGCCGCGCCGATCCCCGTCAAGGTCGTCGTCGTCACGACCTTCGAGCGCGACTACGACGACCCGGACGGGACGGGCGAGTCGAACGGCGAGGCGTCGCGCTGGATCGAGCGGATGCACATGGACACGGTGCTTGCCTTCCCGGCGGGCTTCCGGCCCGTGCACATGAACGCCGACGGCGTCATTGAGATCATGACGGGCATGGCGACCGCGCGGGCCGCGGCGTCCACGATGGCCCTCGGCCTCGACCCGCGGTTCGACCTCACCCGGGCCTACTGGATCCTCGCGGGCACCGCGGGCGTGGACCCGGCGAGGGCGTCCATGGGAAGCGCGGCCTGGGCCGAGTGGGTCGTCGACGGCGACCTGACGAACTCCATCGACCCCCGGGAGATCCCGGCGGACTGGCCCGATGGCCGGATCCCGTGGGACAAGGAGACGCCGTTCGACTCGGCGGGCCCGAACATCGGCCAGTTCTACCACCTGGACCCGGGCCTCGTGCGCTGGGCCTATTCCCTGACGCGCGCGACGCCCATCCCCGACACGAGGGGCATGAGGGATTTTCGCTCCGGCTTCACCGGCCTCCCCAACGCCCAGAGGCCTCCCTTCGTCCTCATCGGCGACAACCTGTGCTCGGCGACCTACTGGCAGGGGACGCTCGCGACGCGGTGGGCGAGGAGGTGGGTCAAGCTCTACACCAAGGGGAAGGGCGAGTTCACGACATCGTCCTGCGAGGACAGCGGGTTCCTTCAGGCGATCGCGTTCCTCGGGAACGCGGGCAAGGTCGACCCGCGGAGGGTGCTGGTCCTTCGGGCCGCGAGCGACTACTGCGTCCCCAAGCCCGGAGTGACCTCCGCGGAGAGCCTCCGGTACGGGACCAAACAGGCATACATGGCCGAGAACGAGGCCTTTGAATCAGCCTATGCGGTTGGAAGCGTCGTCGTCCGTGAATGGGTCCGCGATTGGGATTCCTACCGTGACCACATCCCTTCGGCGCGCTGAGCCGGGGGGTTGGGGACATCGGAAACCACGCCGGGGACCAAAGGGTGCTTTCATGGGGACGGTGCTCCTTGGCCAATGTCCGGGAGAAAGCGGCAGGTCGCGCCTGAATGCCTCCATCGGACCGTTCTTCATATCCCTCCGGATCAACACATACCCGTGGGTATTGGGACGCGAGGGGACTAAGTCGCGGCGGTGATACCGACTGGGATACCGGGCGGTTGGTGACTCTTTCTCCTGTTCGCAGGGAACAGGGGCCATGGGGCGATGCACTGTATTTGAATGGATGCATCATTCAAATCGGGCGCTGCCACCCTAGAGCGCCGCGTGCTCCGGTGGCCCAGGCCCGTCCTTTACACCCTGGTGGCTCTTGTCGCGCTAGCCGTCATCGCGCGACTGCTCGCTCCGGGCTATGTCCACAGGGCAATCAACCGCCGGCTCAACGAGATACCTGGCTATTCGGGGCATGTGGGCGGAATCAACCTGCAGATTTGGAGGGGTGCGTACCGTATCGACGATATCGAAATCGTACGGCGCAACGGAACGGTTCGGGAGCCATTCTTTGCCGCAAAGACAATCGACTTCTCCATCGCATGGCGGGAGCTGTTCCGAAGGCAATTTGTCAGCGACATCTACATTACCGACGGGCGTCTGGTATTTCTCCGCGGCCCCACCGATGAATCGAGTCAGCTAAACGTGGATCGCCGTTGGCAGGACGTCATCAACGACATTTTCCCAATCAATATAGCCCACCTCGAGATAAGGGGCGGCATAATCCGCTATGTGGACACGACCATGAACCCGCCCATCGACGTTGCTGTCAGGGATATGGAGGTCGTCGCCACGGGCCTTCGCAACCGCCCGTCCGCGAACGGCGAGGTCTTTCCCGCGAAGATCGACATTTCGGGCAGGTCGATTGGAGACGGGGAACTGCGCCTGAATGCGAAATTGGAGCCCCTTGCCGACCAGGCGCACTTCGAGATCGCAGTCGAATTGAGAAAGGTCTCCCTGCCCGCAATCAACGACCTACTTAGGGCCTATGTCGGCATCGATGTCTCGCGGGGACAATTCGACGTATTCGGGCAGATGGCCATGCAGAAGGGGCATTATGAGGGATACGTGAAGCCGTTCCTCAACCACGTCGACTTCAAGAATCGCGACGACATGGACAAGAATTTTGGCGAGCGCCTTTGGAAGGGCGTCGTCGTTGCCGTGATAAAACTATTCGAGAACAGTGACACCAAGCAGCTGGCAACCCGGATTCCGTTCTCGGGTGACGCGAAGGGCATGGATGTCTTGACCCTTAGGACGATTATAAACGGGCTCCGTAACGGCTTTGTTAAGGCAATACCGCACGCTTTCGAGGGAACCACGCACCCGGACGCAGAGAAAACCAAGTTGCCTCCCATGGACGCCCCGACGTCCAAGGCGGTCCCCGAAATCAAGCCGAAGAGCTGAGCGTCCGAATTTGCCGGTACCACGCATCACTTTTGGATAGCGCTCTCGATTGGCAGTCTGTTGACCAACGAGACACCCTAACTCAAAGGGCCGACCTCTTTAGGCTGGCTCCGGCCAAGATCGAGTTTGACGACCATTGTGTCCAAAAGGGTCCCTTATGAGACTCGCGTCTCTCGGATCATGTAATCCGTCTCTATGTACCGTTGCGCCAATTTTTATGCGTTTTGGGATACGTCCGCTCCCCAGGCACGTAAACGGGCGCAACCCCTACCCTTCCCATGACCTGGCGCTTACCGGATCGCGGCCTTCGTCAAAGTCGAGGTAATCAAACATGGTCATGATAGGTTTCCCTTCGAAGCCACTCTCTTGAATGCGCTTGGCGAGCGTTGTCGACGCCTCGTCGCGGAAACCGCGTTTCATCATGAATGAATTCCACAGCTCGCAGTCCTCGTCCGATCTGCGTCCGCCCCGCTCTTCCGCCCAGGTTAGCAGCACCGCGTCCGTATCAGTCCCCAACATGACACGAGCCGTTAGCTCATCATAGTTGATCCTTAAAAAGCCGCAGCAGCGCTTGTCAAAGCCCTTGCCCAGGTTGGCAACATACTCGTCAGCCGGCAGTTTTCCGGCGCCATGCAGACGGATCTTGTCTAACATCCTCCCGAAATAGACTAGCCGGTTGACCTTGGCATAGGGGCTTCTCAAACCGGGGACGGTGGACATCTAACAAAGAGCATTCATTCCCTCCGAAGCGCAAATCTGAAGCCCAATTATGATAGATTAGAGGTCCCTCGATATGCGAGAGGATGAGCGTATCTTTCTCCAGCGAATGTTGCTTCCGTCACCTTATTGAGATTGGCGAGTTACGGCGAGGGCGATTGAAGAGTACGCGAAGTTCGTCCTTAGCGGATTCAAGGCGGGCCCGCTGCTCTGCTGCTAGCTCATGTCCGGCCCGATTCATATAGAACGTAAGCATCGACATCGCCGAACGAAACGCAGTGGACTTTCTACGGTCGCTGGCCTCAGCAGAGGCCTTGAGCGACTGGGCAATCGCCACCGGGTCGTTCCAAGTGAATACACCTGACTCGAGATCCAAAGCATTGCTGTACCGGGTGACGCGCTGAGACCACTGCCTTTTCTCGTCCGATCGCGCACTATCTAACTCGCCAGTTTTTCCGTCCAGCGCGTGCAGTTCGCGTTTGGCTTGCAGCCAGTGCGCCGTCTCGTCGCCGACCCGCCGACCGGTTTCTTCCCAGATCTGATAGGCCCGCCGAGCGATGTTTTCGTGACTGTTTGAAGGATTTAAGTTCATTCATTTCCGTCCCACAGGAATTCGTGATTTCCAGGCAAAAAAAGCGGCTCGGCTGAGTGCTTTGAACCTGCCACGAGGCACGATGTGATCCCACCGCCTGCGATCAGGACGGGGTGTTGTATTACCCCTTGCGGGCCCGAAACGAAAAGGCCGCGCCACGGCAATGGGCGCGGCCTTACACTGAATCGTTGCCCAAGACCCTTGGCGGCCTCGGATCTCTTTGGGGGCTTCTCCTGGAAACGTTGCCACGCAGCGCGCGAAGCGGGACGAGCCTCGTCCCAAGCTGGTTTCGGTCGGGTCGCTTCGTAGATTTTTCCCAGATCCACTTTGCGATCCTCGAATGTGCATCTCGTGGCGCCATATATCGCCATGCACTCGGTCCATCTGTCGGTATCTATTCTCACCTAGCGGCAAATACGGCGCATCGAGAAGGACTTTGAATTAGCCCTTGGCGGAGCGCCCCATCGCGGCGGCGGCCGCCATCGGATGAAGATTCTCATTGGCGGGTCCGTTCAGCACCGTGCCCGAGGGGGCGAATCGCGAGCCATGCGCGGGACAGTCCCAAGTGTTCTCGGCATGATTCCACGCAACAATGCCGCCGAGGTGTGGACACACGGCGCAGCGTTCGTGAAGCGCTCCCTTCGTGTCGCGATACACCGCAACCTTCATAAGACCATGACGCACGATTGCGCCGGTTTCCTGGGGAACGAGTTCGTCTTTCTCCAGGTCCCCCGCGGTCAGCCAATCCACATATTGCGAGGCCGTGTTGACCGCTTCTCGAGCGAAGTCTGTAGCCGCTCCCAGGGTCACGCGCGCTGGACTGTACAGGCCGCTCCACGGGTTCTCCCGGCCCTGAATCAGGTCGGTGATAAGAAGTCCGGCGATGGTGCCGTGCATTATCCCGGTCCCCGAGTCGCCGGTAACCACATAGACGTTCTCATGGTCCAGCGGATTCCGGCCGATGAAGGCGAGCCCGTCAACTGACTCCATGATCTGTCCCGACCAACGAAACCGGACTTCGGCGGCCATCGGGAAACGCTGGCGAGTCCATTGCTCCAACCGCGCATATCGTGTGTCGGCATCGTCGGCCTGACCGGTTCTGTGGTCCTCGCCACCCACGAGCAGGGTCTCCTGGGCGGAGGCCGTGCCGCCGGCCTTCGTCTCTGCGAGCCGGATGTAGTGGTAAGGATCGCCGGTGTCCCAATACAAGGCTTTTGGCACCGCCCCAACGGGGACAGCGATGCCAATGACGTAGCTCCGATAGGCGGCCTGCTTCGTTTGAAGGACAAGCCAATCGTTCACCGGAGCGTTGGTAGCGATGACAATCGCTTCGCACGACACGGTACTGCCACCACGCGTCGCGACCTTAGCGAGCTTTCCTCCGTCGAATTTTGTCGCGTGAGTATCCGTATAGATACGCCCTCCGTTGCGGACGATGCATTGTGCGAGAGCCGCCAGAAATTTCAGGGGATTAAACTGAGCCTGACGTCGGAACCGCAATGCCCGTCCGGTATCAAAAGAAGTCGGCGGCGCTCGATCAACCAGCTCGGTGTTCGTGAGTCCGGCGCGCCTGGCTGCCGCCAGCTCGCGGTCCAAGAGGTCCGGCGGTTGATCCGGAGCATTGAAAAGGTAGCCATCCACGCGCTCGAAACCGCAGTCGATGCGTTCCTCGCAAACAATGCGCTCGATCGTGTCGATGGCCGCCGCATGACTTTCGGCGGCCAGTTTGGCGCCGCCTTCGCCATATAGGTGTTCCAGTTCAAAATACCTCTTGTCGAGAACGGTGACGAGGTGCGCCGTCGTTCGTTCGGTTTCACCCGAGAAGATCGGACCGTCGTCCAGCACGATCACGGTTTTGCCGGCCTTCGTAAGGAGATACGCCGTGGTCAGACCGGCCATCCCAGCGCCGACGATGCAAACATCGGCGCGCACATCCTGGGTGAGGCTTGGGAAAGTGGGCCACTTGGCCGTGCCCATCCAAACCGACGTAGAACGTCCGGCATGGGTTTTCACGAAACGCGAGGCTGCAAATCGCCATTCATCTTGAAGGGAAGAGGCCAACTCCGCGCAGCATCCGCTGCTTGCCGGTTCATTTACCGAACATCTTCGCAATGAAATAGATCACGACGGCGCCACCGATTCCTCCGCCGAAAAGGAGATAGATCATCGAATAGCCGATAGCGGCGACAGGCATAAGGAGTAGACTCATGGCTATAGGATAGTCCATCGCAGCGAACGCGCCCATGGGGCCTTACCCGACCTTTTCAGAACCAGTAGCAGCAGGCCCGTAGGAAAGGCAGCGACGCGGCCAAATCCTCAGCCGTCTAACGACGGCGATTCTGCATCAAGTGTGCGACTGGCCAGGAGAGCGAGAGTAATGGGAAATCGGATCGTCTGACCTGTTCCAGAAGGGGTGGGTTTTGGAACAGATTGGCGTGGTGGCGATCGGCTTGGCCTGCGTTCGCTCTTGCGGCGACGGTCCGGTCGATCTGCCACAATGGAGCGTCAAGGGTGTCCCAAGGCCCGATGTTTGAATGACTATTCCGAGGCTTGGCCGGTGACAGTTCGGCGCGCATGCCCCCGTTGCCTAGCGTGGTCACCCAAGCAGCAGACGCATGCGCTAAATCAGCTCTCTCCGTGTCACAGACTGTGAAGATTCTGCACAGCGGGGTCCGGCCGCCGGAAGATAAGCCATTAGGGCGGAGGCGATTGCGCTCACGCCCGGGACGGCACCGCCCATGCAATAGGGGAGACACTATGCGTCTCATCAAATACTCAAATCGCAGTGCCCTTCCCGCCACCCACTTCGGTGGGCGCCTGGGCGGACTGGACATTGACAGTGAGCTCGACTGGCTGTTCGGAAACATTCCGAACGGCTTTGCCGGCTCCGTCCTCGGCGGGCAGTTCCCCGTCGACCTCTACGAGGACAAGGACAACACGTACGTCCGGGCCGAGCTGCCCGGCGTGAACCGCGACGCCATCAGCGTCGAGATGATCGAGGGATCCCTGTCCATCCAGGCCTCCCGCAAAGATAAGGCCGGCGACAGCGAGTCGACCGCCTCCTTCAACCGGCTCGTCGCCATCCCCGACGAGGTGGAGTCCGAGAAGGTGACGGCCGTCTACGAGAACGGCATCCTCACGGTGACCTTGCCCCGCAAGGAGGCATCCAAGCCGAAGAAGATCAACGTCTTGGTCAACTGAACCCGCACGAACCCAAGGAAAACAAAACCATGTCATTCTTCAATTCACTCATTCCAACGATAGCCCGTGCGGAGTCATCGGCCGAGACGAACCCCGTTCGCAGGCCCGCTTACGAGGTCACCGAGTCCGAGAACGCCTACGGACTGACCGTCAGCCTTCCCGGCGTCGCCAAGGAGGGCCTTGAGATCACGGCCGAGAACGGCGAGCTCCGCATCACGGGGAAACGGGCGGCCAAGCTGCCCGAGGGCGCCGTCGTCCTGCACCGCGAGTCCTCGGACGCCGTGTTCGAGCTCGTGCTCGAGCACGACACCACCGTCGACCCCTCGAAGATCGAGGCGGAGCTCAAGGACGGCCTGCTTCACGTGAAGCTCGCTAAGGCCGAGTCGGCGAAGCCGCGCAAGATCGCCGTCGGCTGACCGAGGGCGAAGCAGATTCCAGGGGCCGGATTCCCGATCGGGACTCCGGCCCTTTTTTTGCCCGCAAAGGGGGCCTACGGCCCGCTTCGCCCCGGGGCCGCAAGCGACGCGCCGATGGCGATCGCGAGCAGCGACGCGATCACGGCCAGGGAGGCGAGGGTGGGGATTGGATACCACCGCTCGAGGAGCATCTTCGCCCCAACGAAGGCGAGGACCGCGGCGACCCCCGCGTTCAGGAAGCGCATCGAGCGCATGGCGCCGCTCACGACGGTGAAGAGCGAGCGCAGGCCTAGGATCGCGAAGAGGTTCGAGGAGATGGCGATGGCCGGGTCGTGGGTGACCGCGAGCACGGCCGGCAGCGAATCCAGGGCGAAGATCAGGTCGGCGGTCTCGAGCACCACCAGGGCGGCGAGGCCCGCGGGCGCCAGGCGCAGCACGAACCGGAACACCGGCCCCGACGTGTCGATCACGTGCTCGCCCCTGCGGACCAGCGCCAGGCGAAGGGCCGCGGCCAGGACGAGCGCGCCGAATAGGGGGATTATCCAGGAGAAGCGCTCGATCGCGCCGATGCCCGCAAGGATGAAGGCCGTCCTCATGACGATGGCCCCGGCAATGCCCCAGAAGAGAAGGGGGCGCTGGCGGGCACGGTCGACCCCGAACTGCGCGAACACGAGGGCGAACACGAACACGTTGTCCGCGCTCAGGCTCAGCTCGATCAGGTAGCCCGCGAGGTACTGCTGCGCGGGCTCCGGGCCCCGGCGCATCCAGACAAGGACGCCGAAACCGAGGCCCAGGAGGACGCAGGCGAGCGCAATCAGGGCGTCCCTCGCCCGGCGGGGCGCCTCTTGGGGTCCGGATCCGGTCTGGTCGGTGGCGGGCATGGGTTCCCCGGGGGTTCCCCGGGTCCAGCTTGACGTTGCGGCCCCGGGCGGATTTGGCAATGTCCTCCCATGGCCGAAATCATCCCCGTGCAAGTGCCCCCCGTCACTCCGGGGCCGCTCCTGCGCCTGGTCGGATGGCTCCAGGCCAGGTTCTTCCCGGAGGCCATGGACGACTCGACCGCGCGATGGACGGCGGCGCTGCTGATGATCCTGATCGCGATCCTCCTGGGGAGGTTCGTGGTCGGGATCGTATTCTCGCGGCTGAAGAAGCTCATGGCGAAGGCGAACAACCAGCTGATGCTGCCCGCGCTGGAGCCGCCCGCCGCGACGCTCGTGATCCTGATCGGGTTCGTTGCAGCCCTCTCGGTCGTGCCGCTTTGGGAGGAGGTCCCGCGGCTCGTGCGCCTTGGGGAGCAGGGGGCCATCACGTCCGTCGTGCTCTGGGGCGTCGCGTGCGCGGGCGGCGCCGTGATCGACCATTTCGCGGCGGGCGCGCGGGCGCGCAAGCTGCAGATCGCCGCGTTCATCCCGCTGATCAAGAAGACGGTCGTCTCGTTCTTCGTCGTGTTCAGCATCCTGGTCGTCTTCGAGAGCCTGGGGTTCGAGGTGAAGACCTTCCTCACCGGCCTCGGGATCGGCGGCCTCGCCTTCGCCCTCGCCGCCCAGGACACGATCGCGAACATGTTCGGCTCCTTCGTGGTCGTGATGGACCAGCCCTTCTACGTCGGGGAATACATCCGAATCCTGGGGTACGAGGGGACGGTGGAGGAGATAGGGTTGCGCTCGACGAGGCTGAGGACCGCCCAGCGCACCCAGGTCGTCATCCCCAACAAGACCGTCGCCAGCGAGGTGATCACGAACCTGACGCGGATGCCCCAGCGGCGCGTGGACGCGACCCTCGGGATCGACTACGACAACACCCCGGAGTCGATCGAGCTCGCGCTCACCGACATCCGCGCGCTCCTGAGGGGCGACCCGGGCGTCCACCAGGGGCAGATCGTCGTGAGCCTCGCGGATTTCGGCGACACGTCGATCCGCGCGCAGGTCCTCTATTTCACGGCGGACCCGGACTGGGACTCGCACATGGCGATCCGCGAGCGGATAAACCTCGGCATCCTCAAGGCGCTCGGCGCGCGCGGCGTCGTGCTGGCCAATCCGTTTCCCGCGGTGCGGGCGGATTCCCCGAAGCCAGGCGCCTAGCCTTGGGAATGCGGGCGAGATCCCGTGCGGCCTCGGGCCCGGTGGCACCCGTTTGGGCCCCTTTGGGGGCCGTTTGTGGGCCCCGGGTCTCCAGTTGTGTTAACAGACTCAATGACAAGGTGTTGGGAACTACGTACATCGAGCCCTTTACCTTGTGCCGATGAGGTACTTAGACGATAGTTACCTTCGCAGTGAACCGCAGCCGCGCAGAAACCTCGGGGAAGACCCCCATTAAGACGATCGCCATCCTGGCGGTTGCGGCGGCGCTTTTGTTCCTGCCGGCGGCCAGGGCGCAGACGACGACGCTGACGGGTAGCTTCACCGGCACGACGCTCGACGCGGGCTGGCAGGTCGGCGGCTCGGGGTACACGCCCCAGCTCACAGCCAACGGCCTCGGGGACTCCGCCGGCTCCGGCTGGCTCCAGCTCACGAGCAGCGCGGGCAACGAGGCCACGTACGCCGTGAACACGACGGCGTTCGCCAGCGCGAACGCGACCATCACGGCGACCTTCAACTTCGCCTCGTTCAACGGATCCGGCGCGGACGGCATCACCTTCTTCCTCGCGGACGCGAGCCAGACCTTCGGGGTGGGAGCCTACGGCGGAAGCCTCGGCTACGCGCAGAAGACGGCGGCGGGCGGCGGCGGCGCGGACATCAACGGGATGAACGGCGGGTACATCGGCGTCGGCATCGACGAGTTCGGCAACTACTCCAACCCGACCGAGGGCCGCATCGGCGGGACGGGCTCCACGCCCAACGCCATCGCCGTCAGGGGCCCGGGCTCGGGGCTGACGGGATACAACTACCTGGGCGGCACGAACGGCTCCGGAGCCGCGTTGGCCTTCCCGGGATCGACGACCCGGCCGACCGGGGCGAACCAGCGGTCGCTCGAGATCATCATCACGGCGACGAACCAGATGTCCGTGTACCTGCAGACGGGCGGGTCCGGCCCCTACAGCCTCCTCTATTCGATCGACCTGTCCGGCTACGCGAGGCCGAACAACCTGGTCATGGGCTTCACGGGAAGCACCGGCGGCAACACCGACGTCCACCAGGTCAACGACGTCTCACTGACGAGCGTCGTGTCCAACCTCTGGACGAACGGTGCCGGCACCAGCATCTGGGGCGCGCAGGGCACGACCAACAGCGACACCAACTGGAACAACACCCCGGCTTCCAACCCGGCCGTCGGCGGAGACATCCTTTTCGACAACAGCCACGTCAGCACGGCCCAGACGATCGCCGTCACGGGCAACCAGGTCGTCAGGAACCTCCAGATCGATGCCCCGTTCACCTACACGCTCAACGGTGGGAGCATCGAGTTCAACGGTTCCTCGGCCATCGGCCCGACCGGCATCTTCGTCACCCAGACGCACGGCTCGGCCAACCAGACCATCAATTCCGCCCTCTCGCTGGACAACGCCGTCCAGATCCAGAACAACAGCGCGGGGACGCTCGCGCTCGGCGGCGCCGTGAACCTCGGCAGCAACGCCGCGACGATCAACGGCACGGGCACCGTCAACGCGTCGGGCAACATCTCCGGGACCGGGTCGATCGCGCAGACAGGGACCGGCACCACGACCCTCTCGGGCACCAACACCTATTCCGGCGGGACGACCATCAGCGCCGGCACCCTCAACGCCAACTCGAGCACCGCGCTCGGCGCGACGGCGGGCGGGGTGACCCTCTCGGGCGGCACCCTGGGCTCGACCAACTCGAGCACGATCTCGAACGCCGTCGCCCTCACGGGCAGCGCGGGCCTGTCGGGGATCACGACCTCGGGCGCGCTCACGCAGACCGGCGGCAGCTACACCCTCAATATGACGAACGCCACGCAGTCGGGCGCCGTCAACCTCTCGAACACCCCCACGGCGCAGACCCTGACCGTCAACACCGCGAGCGGGACCTCCACCATCTCGGGCAAGATTGCGAACGGCGGCGGGAGCACGGGCGACAACCTCACGAAGACCGGCAACGGAACGCTCGTCCTTTCCAACGGGACGGGCGCCCTTAACGGCGGAAACAGCTACACCGGTGCGACGACGCTCTCGGGCGGCACCCTCTCGCTCGGGACGAGCAACACCCTCGCCCAGAGCTCGACCCTGACCATGGCCGCGGGAACGACCCTGGCGCTCAACAACAACTCCCAGGCCATCGGGAACCTGACCATCAACGGGAACTCGACGCTCGACTTCGGCGCCGGCGGCACGAATGCCTTCGTCTTCGGCGGGCTGACGGACGCCGGCGGGAACGTCCTCACGATCAACAACTACACAGGCATCACGGTGGGGCCGAACACCCAGGCGCTCGCGACGACGACCGCCGCCCTCGGGGCCGCCCTCCTCAACGACATCTACTTCTCGGGTTCGGGATCGGGCACGGTCGAGGCCGGCGGCACGACCTCGAATGACGGGGTAACCTCCTACAGGATCACCCCGAACACGACCTTCACGACCTGGAACGGAACTTCCGGGGTGAACAGCAACTACAACACGAACCAGAACTGGGTCCTCGGCGCTTGGCCGGGCAGCGGCAACGCGGTCAAGGTGGACTTCACCGGGAGCACACGCCTCAACCCCACGCTGACCGCCAACGAGACGGTCAACTCGGTCAAGTTCGACTCGGGGGCCAGCGCCTTCACCCTGGGCGGGGCTTTCACCTACACGCTCGGCGGGATCGTCCCGAGCATCATCCAGCAGTCCGCGAACGCCCAGACCATCAACACGACGACCCTGGCCCTCGGTGCCAACTCGGTCGTCGACGTGAGCGGGACGGGCGCGCTGAACATCAAGTCCGTCGTTACGGGCGCCTTCTCCCTGCAGAAGCTGAGCGCGGGCACCCTCAACCTCTCGGGGGCCAACACCTACTCGGGCGGCACGCAGATCAACGCCGGCGTCGTCGGCGTCTCCACGAGCAACGCCGCCCTGGGGACCGGGGCCGCGACGGTCAACAACGGCGCCACCCTCCAGATCAACTCTAACCTCACCCTTGCGAACGCCCTCACGATCAACGGCTCCGGGGCCGTGAACGGGGCAATCGACTCAAATCCCGGCGCCGCGACTACGGCGACCCTCAACGGGGCCGTCACCCTTGGCAGCAGCAGCACGATCAGCTCCGACAGCGGGACCCTCGCGGTCGCAGGCGGCTTGACCGGAACCGGCGACCTCACGGTCAAGGGCGCCGGCAACACGACGATCTCTTCGGCGATCACGACCGGCACGGGCGCCCTCAATGTCGCCACGACCGGGACGGGCGCCGTCACGCTCTCGGGCGCCAACACCTACACGGGGACGACCACCGTGACGAGCGGCACGCTCAACCTCTCGGGTGGCTCGACCACCGTCCAGGGGGCCCTCACCCAGAACGGCGGAGCGGTCAACGAGACGACGAGCAACCAGATCGCGAGCGGCTCCACGGTCAGCCTCAATTCCGGCACCTTCACCCTCGCCAACGGCACCGCCCAGACCCTTACGGGCAGCGTCAACTCTTCCTCGGGCTCGACGCTCGCCCTCGGCACCTCGGGCGCCGGCTCGACCCTGACGCTCAACCAGTCCGGGACCGACGTGCTCAACGGCGTCATCTCGGGCACCGGCAAGCTTGTCACGAGCAACACGGGCACGACGGTCCTTGGCGGCACGAACACCTACTCCGGCGGCACGACGACGAGCAGCATCGTCAATGTCACGAACGCCTCCGGCTTCGGGACGGGGGCCGTCACGGTCAACGCGGGCGGCAACATCCAGATCCAGAACAACATCACCCTCGCCAACGCATTCACCACCAATAGCACGGGCACGTCGTTCGCGGGCGCCTTCGAGAACCTCTCCGGCAACAACACGGTGAGCGGCCCCCTCACGGTCACCGGCACGACCCGGGTTCAGGCCGACGCCGGCAACATCACGCTCTCGGGAGCCATCGGGCTCGGGGCCAACACCCTCAACGTCGGCGGCAACGGCAACACGACGATCACGGGCGCCATGACGGGGACCGCGGCCAGCGCCCTCACCAAGGACGGCGCGGGGACCCTCGCCATCGGCGTCGCCAACCCGTCGTTCTCGGGGTCGGTCACGGTCAGCGGCGGCACGCTCCAGACGACCGTCGCGAACGCCTTCAAGAACACGACGGCGATCACGGTCAACACCAGCGCCATCATGGACCTCAACAGCACGAGCCAGGTAGTCGGAAGCCTTTCCGACGCCGGGACGCTCTCGTTCGGCACGGCCGGCGCGATCACGCTGTCCTCCGGCACGAGCCTGCTGAGCGGCGCTCTCTCGGGGACGGGCACCCTGACGATCGGCGCGGGCGCGACGCTGACCCTCGGCGCCAACTTCAGCGACGCGGGGCTTAACATCGTGCTGGCGGGCGGCACCTTGAAGCTCAACGGGACCACGGACACCTTCGGCAACCTGAGCGTCACCTCGAGCTCGGTCGTCGACTTCGGCGCCGCCTCGGCCTCCATCCTCAACGTCAACGGCGTGAGCCTGACCGGGGCCTCCCAGCTGTCCGTCAACAACTGGGCGAACATGGTCGACTACTTCTACAGCAACACGAGCCCGGGCACCCAGGGGACGGCTCCGATGAACCAGGTCGTGTTCAGCGGCTACACGGGGAACCAGTCCCACTGGAACACCTACACGACGGGCCCGGGACCGGGCAATGAGATCACCCCGGCCCCCGAGCCGGCGACCTACGGCGCCCTCTTCGTCGGGCTCTCGCTCGCGGGCATCGTGCTCTACCGCCGCCGGCGCCCGGCCGCCTGACCCGAGGCCGCTTGACCGCCTGCCGGGAGTGCATCTATTGCACCCATGGCAACACCATGGGCCTAAGCCACACAGTCTTTATGCGCGGGGTGCCCGTGGCCGCCCTGGCGGCCGCCCTCCTGACCGTCCCCGCGCGCGCCGAACTGGCGCCGGCTTCGCCCTTTCTCCCGGCGAACGCCCAGGCGTCGGACGCGGCCGGGGGGCCGTCCGGCCCGCTTGAGCTGCGGGGGGTGATGGAGACGCCGGAGGGGACCTCCTACTGCATCTACGACGTGGCCAAGAAAAGGAGCACGTGGGTCGGGGTGAACGAGGCCGGGCATGACTTCACCGTCAAGTCGGCCGAACCGGCCGGCGAGGGCGTCATGGTCGACTACCAGGGGCGCCCCCTCAGGCTCACGCTCCACAAGAGCAAGATCGCCTCGTCGGGGGCGGCCACGGCGCCGGTGGCGCCCGCCGGCAATCCCTCCGCGATCGCCTCCACGGTCGTCCTCAACCCGTCCCAGGCGGACGAGCAGAGGCGCCTGGACGCCGTCGCCCAGGAGGTCCGCCGCCGCCGGATGGAGCGCGAGAAGGCGGCCCAGGCCGCCCAGCCCGGCCAGGCCCCACCTTCCATTCCCAATAGGTAGGCCCAGGCGCGAAAATCTCGTGCACCGGCCCCGAGTCCCGCTAGCGTAAGGTCCAAATGGGATCTTCGCCTATGAGCGCCGAGGCCGGACCCTCCAATCCGGAGCTGATCCGCCGCCTGTTTGGGCTGGCGTGGAGGTACCGCCTCAGGTGCGTGCAGGTTCTTGCGATCCAATTGGTTCTGCTGACCATGGGCCTTTTCGGCCTGAGCTTCACGGGCATCGGCATCGACTACATCCGGCAGGTCATGGCCAACGACCCGTCGAAGCCCCACCCGCAGGCGGTGATCCGATTCCTGCACTTCAGCCTGCCCGCCGACTGGCATCCCATGCATGTCCTCGGGGTCCTCGGCGGCCTCATCCTCGCCCTGTCGGCCTGCCGGGCGGTCCTTAACTACGTCTACGCCGTCCGGGTGAACATCCTCGTGCAGAGGCACCTGGTCGTGGACCTGCGCGGGGAGATCTACGACAAGCTCCAGAGGCTCAGCTTCCGGTTCTTCGACGCCAACACGACCGGCTCGATCATCACGCGCGTGACGGGCGACGTCCAGTCGGTGCGCATGTTCGTGGACCAGGTGCTGATCCAGAGCGTGATCATGGTGATTTCGCTCACCGTCTATGCGGCCTACATGGCCTACCTGAGCCCGGGGCTCGCGATCGCCTGCCTGGCGACCTCCCCGGTGCTCCTCATCCTGTCCACCCTCTTCTCGCGCAAGATCCAGCCCGAGTACGCCGAGAACCGAACGCTCGTCGAGAAGATGGTTCAGTACCTGGCCGAGAGCATCCAGGGCATCGCCGTCGTCAAGGGCTTCGGGCGCGAGAAGGAGAACCTCGAGAAGTTCGAGGCGTCGAACGGCGCCATCCTCACCCAGCAGTACAACATCTTCTGGTGGGTCAGCCTCTTCTCCCCGACCGCGGGGTTCCTGACCCGCATCAACACGATCGTCCTGCTCGGGTACGGCGGGGTCCTTGTCGTTAAGGGCTCGATCCCGCTCGGCGCGGGCCTGGTCGTCTTCGCCGGCCTCCTCGACCAGTTCGCAGGCCAGGTGAACAACGTCGCCGCGATCGTCAACTCGGTCCAGCAGTCGCTGATCGGCGCCCGGCGGGTGTTCGAGATCCTCGACGCCCCGGTCGAGGTCCGGTCGGCCCCCGGGGCCGTGCGGCGCGCCCGGCTCGAGGGCGCCGTGCGCTTCGACGACGTGTCGTTTGAGTACGGCAAGCTGGACCCGGTGCTGCGGGACATAAGCCTCGACGTGAAGCCGGGGGAGTGCGTGGCCATCCTCGGGGCCACGGGCTCGGGCAAGAGCGTCCTCATGAGCCTCATCCCGAGGTTCTACGACGTAACCAAGGGCAGGCTCCTGATCGACGGCATCGACGTGCGCCACCTGCACCTCGACGACCTGCGTAGGAACATCGGCACGGTCTTCCAGGAGAGCTTCCTGTTCTCGAACACGGTCGCCTCCAACATCGCGTTCGGGCACCCCGACGCGACCCAGGCGCAGATCGAGCGCGCAGCCAGGGTCGCCGCCGCCCACGACTTCATCATGGGCCTTCCCAAGGGCTACGAGACGGTGCTCGGGGAGAGCGGGAACAGCCTCTCGGGCGGCCAGAGGCAGCGCCTGGCGATCGCTCGGGCCGTCCTCCTTGAGCCTGCCATCCTCCTTCTGGACGACCCGACGGCGGCCATCGACAGCGAGACCGAGCACGAGATCTTCGAGGCGCTCGACCGCGCCATCGCGGGGAGGACGACCTTCATCGTGGCGCACCGCCTGAGCACGCTCAGGCGCGCCGACTTCATCATCGTGCTCGAGAACGGGCGCATCGTTCAGCGGGGCACCCACGCGGAGCTGATACGCGTCCCGGGGCCCTACCTGCACGTGGCCAACCTGCAGCTCGTGGACGGCCGCGAGCTCCAGGAGGCCCTGAAGGGGGGACAGCCATGAGCGCCGGCAAGGAGCGCGCGCCGAGCCTGACCCTAGTCCACCGGGTGCGGGACCCGGACGACGACGAGGAGCAGTTCAAGCCGCTCGACTGGCGCCTCATCAGGCGGATCCTCACCTACGCGTCGCCCGTCCGCAGGAAGCTCTCGATCATGGTCCTGCTGACCCTCGCCCGGTCGGCGCAGCTGCCGGCGCTCGCCTGGGTCACCGCGCTCGTCATCACCGGGCCGGTGGCGAACGGCGACACCCACGGGATCCTCCTTGGCACGCTCGGGTTCGCCTCGCTCGCGGTCCTGACGGACGTCATGTTCCACTTCCGCCAGCGCTACGCGCTCGAGATCGGGGAGACCGTCGTCAACGGGATGCGCTCGGACATCTTCTCCAAGACCCAGCGCCAGCCGATGAGCTTCTTCCACCGGATAAAGCTCGGAAGGATCCTGAGCCGCGTGACGAGCGACCTCGAGGCGGTGCGGGTAGGCATCCAGGACGTCGGGTTCGTGAGCGCGATCCAGTTCGGCCAGATGGCGTTCACGGCGATGGTGCTCCTCTACAGGGACTGGAAGATGTTCCTGGTCGTCGTGTGCATGGCGCCGGTCCTGTGGGCCGTGAACAACCACTTCAGGATGAAGCTGAGCCGCCTCACGCGGGCCTCCCACGAGAGCTTCAGCCGCGTCACGGCGACCCTCGCGGAGTCGGTGACCGGCATCCGCGTGACCCAGGGGTTCGTCCGCCAGGACATGAACGCGGGGCTCTTCAGGAGCCTGCTCTCGGACCATTCGAGGTACAACGTCGCGCTGGCGCGAACCTCCGCCGTGCTGGCGCCGATCCTCGAGCTCAACAGCCAGTTCTTCATCGCGACCCTCCTCGTGGTCGGCGGCTGGCGGGTGTTCCACCAGTCGATGAGGGCCGACGACCTGATCACGTTCATCCTTCTCTCCAACTTCTTCTTCTCGCCGATCACGATCATCGGCAACCAGTACAACCAGGGACTCCTCGCGATGGCGGGCGCCGAGAGGATCTTCCACCTGGTCGACACGCCGCCCGACTGGGAGGACGCTGCGGACGCCACGGACCTGCCGGACCCGAGGGCGTCCGGGGGCACGCTTGGGGCGAGGATTGAATTGCGCGGGGTGTCCTTCGGCTACGACCCCTCGAGGCTCGTGCTGCACGACATCGACTTCACCGCGGAACCCGGGCAGACGATCGCGCTCGTGGGCCACACCGGCAGCGGGAAGAGCTCGATCATCAACCTCATCTCGAAGTTCTACCTCCCGACGACGGGCAGGATCCTGGTCGACGGCCGGGAGGTGCACTCGATCACCAGCCGCTCGCTTCACCGGCAGATGGGGATGGTGCAGCAGCAGAACTTCATGTTCACGGGCTCGGTGCTCGAGAACATCTGCCTGAGCAGGCCCGAGGCCACGCGCGAGGAGGTGCGGGAGGCGGCGGCGCGCCTGGGCTGCCTCGACGTGCTCGACGAGATGCCGGACGGTCTCGACTCCGAGGTGGGCGAGCGCGGCGCGGGGCTCTCGGTCGGCCAGCGTCAGCTGGTGTGCTTCATGCGCGCGTTCCTGGCGAACCCGAGGATCGTCATCCTCGACGAGGCGACGAGCTCCATCGACGCCCTCACCGAGGCGCGGATCCAGCGCGCGCTGGCGACGCTCCTGCGCGAGCGCACGAGCTTCGTCGTCGCGCACCGCCTGAGCACGATCCGGAGCGCGGACCTCGTGCTCGTTCTCGACAAGGGAAGGATAATCGAGCGCGGGACCCATCCCGTGCTCCTTGCGAGGGGCGGCCACTATGCGGCCCTGTACAGGCAGTTTGTGCAGGTCGACGACCAGCGCGGGGCGCCTCCCTAAAATGTTCAAAAAGATTTTTCTCGGAAAATGGGCGGTTTTCGCTCTAGAAAGGCATTGCTTTCATAGCAAAGCACCCTAAAACAAAAACTCAATATGGCCAAAAAATCCGCTCGTAAACCTAACGCCGCGTTCATGAAACCGGTAACACCCGATGGCGCCCTTTCAGCCGTTGTCGGCTCCAAGCCCCTTCCCCGCACGGAGCTCACCAAGAAGCTCTGGGACTACATCAAGAAGAACGGTCTCCAGGACAAGAAGGACAGGAAGATGATCAATGCCGACGCGTCGCTCAAGGCCGTGTTCGGAGGCAAGTCGAAGGTCAGCATGTTCGAGATGACCAAGCTCGTCTCGGGCCACGTTTCCTAAGCACTGGGAAGCGTTTAGCATATTTGCCGCCGCGGATGAACTCCGCGGCGGTTTTTTTGCGCCGCGCGGCGCCTAGAGGCCCAGCGCGGTCTCGATCTGGCGGCACGAGACCTTGATGATCTCGAGGCGCGCGTGCCGCTTGTTGTTGGCCGCGACCAGGTGCCAGGGGGAGTGCCGGGAGCTCGTGAGCGCGAGCATGTCCCCGACGGCTATCTCGTAGGAGGCCCACTTCCGGCGGTTGCGCCAGTCCTCGTGCCCCATCTTGTGCCGCTTGTAGAGCGTGGCCTCGCGGTCTCGGAACCGGCGCAGCTGCTCCTCCTTGCTGATGTGGAGCCAGAACTTGATGACGATGACGCCGTGCTCGTTGAGCTCGCGCTCGAACTCGTTGAGCTCGCGGTAGGCCCGCCTCCACTCGGGCTCGGTGGCGAAGCCCTCCAGGCGCTCGACAAGGACGCGGCCGTACCACGAGCGGTCATAGATCGTCACCATGCCGGCCCGAGGTACGTGCCTCCAGAACCGCCAGAGGTAATGGTGGGACTTCTCCTCGTCGGTCGGCTTCGCCACGGGGATCACGCGGAAGTCCCGCGCGTCGATCGCGTCGGTCAGCCTGCGGATCGCGCCGCCCTTTCCGGCGGCGTCCCATCCCTCGAACACCCACACGATCGAGCGCCGCTCCTGACCGGCGGCCCGCACGACCTTGTTCAGGCGCCCGAGCCACTTGTCCCTCTTCTTCTCGTACGCGGGCTGGGAGAGCTTGTTGTCCAGCGAAAGCGACAGGAGGCGGCGAAGGCCCGAGGGGCGCAGCGGCACCGTCCTCTTTGCCGCGCGGACCGCCGCCTTGGAGGCGCGGTGGTGGGCGCGCACGTGGATGCGGAACCGCGACAGGATGATGTCCGCCACCGTCAGGTTGCGCGACCTCGGGTCCTCGGCGTTGATGACATACCACGGTGCGCCCTGCTGGTGCGTCGCGGCGCGCATCCGTGTCGCCAGCCTGTCGAGCCTTTCGTAGTCGCGCTGGCTCTTCCAGTCCTCCGGCGTGACGCGCCACGCCGTGCGCGGGTCGGACTCCAGGTCCCGGAGTCGGTTGCGCTGCGCGACCTTCGAGAGCTGGAGCCAGACCTTGATGATGAGGGTGCCCGCGGCGGCGAGCTGCGCCTCGAAGAGCGAGATCCTCCGCAGCGAGGCGTCGAAGAGCGCCATCTCCCTCGCGCTCCGCGGGTCGTCGTTGAGCGCGTCCCAGTGCCAGCCGCCGGCGTAGATCGACATGCGCCCGTTCGGGGGAAGCGTCCGCCAGTAGCGCCACATCGCGGGGCGGTCCCTCTCCTCGTCAGTAGGGTCGTGCATCGCGAAGGTCTCGGACCCGCGGGGGTCCAGCCAGCCGTTGAGGATGTTGACGACGTCGCCCTTTCCGGACGCCTCGACCCCGGCCACAACCAGGATCACGGGAAACTTCGCCGACTTGAGCTCGACCTGCATCCGGACCAGCGCGGCGCGGACCTCGGGAAGGCGCGCCTCGTAGGCTTTCTTCGACATCTTCCGTTCGTCGGAGGGTTTCGCCATTGTGCTGGGGTGAGCCTCGAGAGGAGTGCCCGCAGGCGCGGCCCATGTCGAGCCGTCTCGGGTCCGGATTGTGTTAAATCTGCATCCGTTCCCGCTTGGCGGGCCGGCCCCATGCGGGCACGATAGGCGGTTCCGAACCTGGCAAAGGCCATGACGACAACCCCCCCCAACACCCAGCGCAGGCATGCCGTCCGGATGCTGGCGCTCGCGTCGCTCTACTGGGGGCTGAGCTTCCCCCTGATCAAGGCGATCACGCTTCTCAACCACGCCCTGGTGCCCGACGCGGGCACGTGGTTCATCGCGTGCGCCGCCATGGCGCCGCGCTTCATCCTGGCGGCGGCGCTCCTGCTGGCGCTGCGGGGGCGGAGGCAGGGTGCCCCCACGCATAGCGAGATCCGGCAGGGCGTCGGGATGGGCGCCTTCGCCGCGATGGGAACCCTGCTGCAGACCGACGGCCTCCAGTTCACCGCGGCCTCGACCTCATCCTTCCTGACCCAGCTCACCGCGATCCTCGTCCCGACGTGGATCGCGCTGCGCCACCGTCGAAACCCCGGGGCGGTCGTCTGGGGGTGCTGCGCCCTCGTCATGGTCGGCGTCGCCGTCCTCGGGCACTTCGACTGGGGCACGCTCAGGCTCGGCAGGGGGGAGTGGGAGACCCTCCTGTGCGCCGTGTTCTTCACTGGGCAGATCCTGTGGTTGGAGCGCAAGGAGTTCGCCGGGAACCGGCCCGCCACCGTGAGCTTGGTCATGTTCGCGCTCCAGGCGGTCCTCTTTGCGGTGCTGGCGGTGGCTACGGCTCCTCGGGCCGGCGCCCTCCTTGCTCCCTGGGAATCGCCGGCGTGGGTCGCCCTCACCCTTGTCCTTGCCGCGGTCTGCACGGCAGGGGCCTTCTCGATCATGACCCGGTGGCAGCCCAAGATATCCGCCACCGAGGCGGGCCTGATCTATTGCACCGAGCCGCTCTTCGCCTCAGTCTTCGTCCTGTTCGTGCCCGCGCTCATTTCGGCCCTGGCCCGGGTTGAGTATGTCAACGAGCACGCCACGGGCTCGCTGGTCGTGGGAGGAAGCCTTATCACGCTCGCAAACATCGTGGTTCAGCTCCGGTTTTCAAGGATGCTGGGCTCCTTCGGAGGAAAATCAAATTAGAGCAGTCTTAAGACTGCGTTAGTAATTTGAGGGCAATATTTAGATTGCATCATATAAATAAGGGCAGGTATTAACCTGCATTCCATCCGAAATCAAAGCGATCCTGCTCGAGGGACTCCAGCAAAGGGTCGACGTGCTGAATGCGGCGAAGGCGGCTGCGGACAAGCCCGCCAGGGGATGGCTGAGGGCGATTCGCGAGGCGATCGGCCAGTCCCAGGGCGACATCGCAGGGAGGCTCGGGGTGAAACGCCAGTCCTACGCCCAATTCGAGGCGTCAGAGCAGACCGGCTCCATCAGCATGGGCTCCCTCCGGCGGGCGGCCGCCGCGATGGACTGCGAGCTGGTCTACTTCGTGGTCCCCCGGGGCCCGGTTGCCCGCAGCTATGCCGAACTCGCGCTGATCCACGACCCGGCCGCGAGGCACGTCAAGGCAACCGACCAATCGATGGCGCTTCGGGGCGGAGGACCTCCGGATGAATCCCGCTGAGAATCCCGTCCAACAGGCCCCGCTTTCGCCCGGGGAGCGCGCGCGCCTCGTGCCGAGCCTGTCGACACGCGGGCAACTGGACGAGATTGAGCGGATGAGGGTGCATGCCGCGCGTGTCTGGGCGATGGGGAAGACGGTGCTGCGCAGGGGTGACCTCCTTTCGGAGGGCTTTTGCCGCGAGCTGCACAAGAGGATGTTCGGCGCGATCTGGCGCGACGCGGGCCAATACCGGACGACCGAGCGGTCTCCGGGGTGGGAGCCGTCCCGGATCGCGGAAGGGGTTGCCATGTTCCTCGACGACGCCGAGGCCTGGCTCCGATTCGGCACATACCCGGTCGACGAGGCGGCGGTGCGGCTGCACCACCGGCTCGCGGGCCTGCATCCCTGGTCGAACGGAAACGGCCGCCACGCCCGGCTAATCGCCGACATTCTCGTCGCGTCGCAGGGCGAGGAGCCCCCTACCTGGGGCGCCCGGCTTGGGGAGGCGAGGGCCCGGTACGTCGAAGCAATCCGGGTTGCGGAGTCGGGGGATTTCGGGCCCCTCGTCGAGTTTGCGCGTGGCTAGGGCGCTGCGCCCTAGAATGAATACGACGTGCTCCCAAAGATTCCGCGTCTCATGCCGAACTGGGCGGCATTGACACCCACGCCGGATCCGTCGCGAAGTTCGTAGGACTTGTCCGTCACGTTGACGATGTCGAGGCGGACCTTCCAGACGCCGCGGCCCTTCCCCTTGAAACTCTGCTCGGCCCCCATGCTGACTGAGTAGTACGAGGGCACGGTCCCCCCGTTAGGAATCACGGAACCGTCCGGTGCCGTTGAATCTGTCCTGAGCCCGGTCCCGTAGAGCGAGTCCACGTAGACTCGCGTCTCACCCTTCGCCTCCTTCCAGATGTAGGATGCGCCAAACGAGCCCGAAAGAGCCTGGTCGTGGTCGAGGAAGATCCAGTGGCTCCTTACATAGTCAAGGTCGTCCGGGCTGAAGAGGAACTGGGCCGAGTTCCAGTCCGTACCGCGGGCCACACTATGGGCTAGGTTGAGGTAGGTCTCGAAGCCGCCGTCCGAATACGAGGCGGTGAATTCCGTGCCGTAGACCTCGCCCTTGGCATAGTTGAATGCCGACAGGACGAGGGTCTGCCCGAATAGGCCATCGTCGAGCTGGTTCCTCGCGCGTTTGTAGTATGCGTCCAGCCCTAGCTGAAGCCCCTTGCCAACCCTCTGGGTCAGGCCCGCGTCAAAATAATTTGAGCGCTCTGCTCTGACCGGATCATCGAGGTTCGTCGGCGACGCATTGGAGGTTCCGTTGAATTCGGCCACGGTGCTTCCAGGCACATTCTCGACCGGGGGGGGCGTGAAGTAGCGCGCGTAACCCGCGTGCAGCGTGGTCGATTCGGTGGCCTGGTAGATCAGGTTGACGCGCGGGCTCAGCTGGCTCTCGGTGTCGAATGAGGAATCGAATCTGTCGAGGCGTGCCCCGAAGTTGAGCGTCAGTCCGTGGAGCAACCTCCATTCGTCCTGAACGTACGAGCCCGCGAACACGCCGTGAAGCGTTCCCTTGTCCGTGATCGGGTATGCCGGGCCGACGGGGTCGCCGTTCGCATCTACAGGAAAGACGGTGGATTTCGCGACGGAATCCACCGACTCGTCGAGGAGGGAGAAACCGGCGCGAAGGGTGTGGCTTGCGCCCAGCGCATAGCTCCCGTCCCCCTCGAGTCCCGCCGAGTATAGGGTGCGTTTGACGTCGCTCGCCACGCCATTGAAGAAGAGATCGCCCACGGGATCCGGCGTGAAATGAACGCTGCTCTCGCGCGCGAAGGCGGAGAGCTGGAAATTCAGGTCTCCTGCGGACTTCTGGTAGGTGACCACCGCGTAGTAGTTCTGCTCGTTCTGGTTCTCGTTGAGCGTTGACGAGTCGAAGGCCAACGGGAGCCACGGGATCCCGTCCGGGGAAGTCCCGGCCGAAAGGCCGGGGGTGTCGGGCACCTGGAAGTCGCTGTAGGAGGCGCTTCCCATGAACGTCACCCTGCTGGTCCTGTCCACGATGTAGGAAAGATACGCGAAGGCCTTGTACTGGCTCGTGAGGTCGTGGACGGCGACGGAGCTCGAGGTCGGATTCTCGATGCCCAGGGCGTTGCGGTCGTAGCTCATGTCCGTGAAGTAGCTCAGGTTACCCTCCGAGCCTCCAACCTCGAGGCTGGGGCGAACCGTGTCGAAACTCCCACCGTAAAGTGAGACGTCGCCTCCCTTGTCGAATCCGCCCGTCTTGGTCTGGATGTCGACGATGCCCGCGGTTCGGAATCCGTACTGGGCGGGTAGCGATCCGGTGATTAGCTGCATGCTTTTCACGAAGCGAGGGTCGAGTTCGAGGCCAAACCCCGTGATACCCTCGGGAAGCAGCACGTCATTTATCCGGTACTGGAGGTTGGCGTGTTCACCGCGGACATGCAGGTCGCCATTTGCCGCCGAGTCCTCGGCGACACCGGGGGCGCGCAGGAGGACCTGGTTGAACGGGGCGTCGGCGCCCTGCGGCAGGTTCAGTATTTGCTGCTGGTCCATGATGAAGGACGTGGCGCCGAGGCTGGGCTGAATGAGACCTCGGGTCTCGTCGAGCTCGTCGGTCACGATCACGGGATCGAGTCTGGTCGTCTTGGAATCGGCGCCTAGCGGCGCGTCGGCCTGGCTGCGGGCCGGCAAGGCTGCGCAAAGGGTCAGGATGGGGATGAGAAGTGTTTTGAAATTCATTTTTGGTCTGCCTACGCGTTGGGTTCGGGCGGGGGCGGGACACGCGCTCCGCGGGGTGTCTTAGACGGGCGGGCGCCGCAAGGCGCAGCGCTCGGGCCTTGGTGGCACCCCTCCAGGGCGGGTGCCGGACGAACGATCGGGCTTAGCCGACCGGCGGAGCCTGAGGGGGCAGGTGCAGGTAGCCGGGCGCCTCCGGCTCGATCCGCTCCACGAGCGTAAAGCCGGACCGCCGGACGGTCTGGCCCGTGAAGGCCAGCGCTGCAAACACAAGACAAAGGACGATACCCTGGGCGTAGAGGGAGACAACACACCCGTCGTCGCCGTCGGAGACCGGCGGCAGGCCGTGAGAGGCCCCGCTATGGTGCGCCGCGCCGCCCGCAGCTGCCTCGTGCCCGTGCAGCTTCTCGTGGAGTTCGGGGCTAGAAGCCATGACGGAAAGGGCCAGCACGAGAATCACCCCCAGCGTCGCGGTCGCGCGCATGAGAGGGGACGGACGGGCCTGCATTCCGTGCGGCATTCGGCGCAAATGTTGCCAGATCAGAGCCGCCGTCAACAGGGGTCGCGCGATTTGGTCGCGTGCGCCCGAGAGATGGGTCCCGCGCATTGCCCTCGATCCAGAAACCGCCTTACCTTTGGGCCTTGGAGTCGACGCGCGAACAGGCGCAGGAATGCGCACCCTCCCTTGGGGATCGGTTCGGCCGGATTTGGACCGCGGCCACGTGTTGGGCCATGTCGGCGATGTTCGTCATATCTTGGTGGTGGCCCAGGGCGCTCGACAACGGGCGCTGGGTTAAGCTGGGGGTGAGGATGATGGTCCTGGAATTCATCCTGGTCCACTCGGGGGTACTCCTTGGCGTTGTGGCCGCACGCCAGGGCGTGGAGCGAGGCAGGTCGCTGCTCAGGCTGGCGGCGCTCTACACGATCTTCGGGGTGGTGATCGCCCTTGTGTTCCGCAGCTGGGAGATCCTCGCATCGTTCGCGGCCGTGATGTCGGGAAGGTACTGGTCCGCCTGCACGGCCCGGGGCGCTGCGGATGTCTCCGCCTCCCAACGGCGCGCGGCCGCGAGCTTGGCCCTCTACGTTGGCCTCACCTTCATCACGGTCATCATCCCCGTCCCCCGCGGCGGGATCACGCCGGCTTTGCTCGAGGAGGTCTGGCGGACGCGCGGATCGGGACTTTGGGAGAGGCATCCGGAGAAAGCGCTCGCCATGGGATCGGTCTACTTCCTCATCCTGGGGATCATAGAGGCCAGGGCGCCGCGGAGGGGAGGCGCCTCAGCGCGGGACGGCGAGGCGCGATCGGGCCTCTTCGAGTGAGAGGCCCCTGATCTCTAGGACCTTCAGGCGGGACTTGGCTCCCTGCACGAGGGATACCGAGCCCTTGCGCAGGCCCAGCTCCCCGGCCAGGAACTCGCAGAGGGCGTCATTGGCCCTGCCCTCGAGCGCCGGCGCATGGACCTTCACCTTGAGCGCGCCCTCGATCCAGCCGATCACGGCGCTGCGCGGCGCGTTGGGTACCGCCCGAATGGCGAGGCGACATGATCCGGACACGGTGGAAATGGTCGGTGTGCGCCCAAGCCTGTGTCAAGGTATGCCAAGCCGGGCGGGCGACTCCCAAATTCAACACTCCCCCTTGCAATGGAGGCTGTGGCCGACCAACGTGCCAGAACCCTGCGCAGCGATTGTTGCGGCACACGCCGCCGGCATCCTGGCCAACAGGTCCACTTCCCCCATGAGCACACCGGACAAGCCGCACCGTTCCCCAGGATCTGAAACGCCCAAGACATTCGACATTTCCCGGCGCCTGTTCGTGAAGCGCTGCAGCCTGATTGCGGCGATGACGGGCCTCCCGCTCTGGTTCATCGAACGCCAGCAGCTCGCGGCGGCAGACGTGCCGAGCCTTCCCACCCCGAACGACCGGCCCGGCATCGCGCTCATAGGATGCGGGGGCCAGGGGCGCTTTGACGCCATAAACGCCAGCAAGTACGGCGAGATCCTGGCCGTCTGCGACGTCGACGCGGACCACGCCGAGGCGGCGGCGAAGAAGTTCACGGTCGACGGGAAGGTGCCCCAGATCTACTCCGACTTCCGCAGGGTGATGGAGAGGCCCGACATCCCCATCATCGTGAACGCGACGCCCGACCACTGGCACACCTTGGTCAACACGGCTGCGGCCCACGCGAAGAAGGACGTCTACGGGGAGAAGCCCCTGACGCTCACGGTGGATGAGGGGCGTCGGCTCGTGAAGGTCGTGCGCGACAGCGGGATCGTCCTGCAGACCGGAACCCAGCAGCGCAGCTCGGCCCGGTTCCGGCTCGCCTGCGAGCTCGTGCGCAACGGGCGGATCGGCACCCTGAAGGAGGCCCATGTATGGCTTCCGGCGGGACTTCGAGACGGCCCGTTCAAGCCGATTCCTGTCCCCGCCTCCCTCGACTGGGACTTCTGGCAGGGGCAGGCGCCGGCGACGGCGTACATGAAGGAGCGCTGCCACACGACGTTCCGCTACTGGTACGAGTACTCCGGCGGAACGATGACCGACTGGGGCGCCCACCACAACGACATCGCCTACTGGGCGATCGGCCTGCTGGCGCCTAAGACGGTGGAGTCGACCGTCCTCGCCCAGCCGATCCCGGGCGGGTACACGACCTTTGCCGAGTACACGGTGAAGTACACGTACTCCAACGGCATCGTACTGAACATCAACACGACCAAGGACGACTCGATCTTCGGCAGCGTCGTGAACCAGAACGGCCAGCGAAACGGCATCCGGTTTGAGGGCACCGACGGCTGGATCTGGGTCAACCGCGACGAGATCACGGCGAGCGACCCGCACCTCCTCACGAAGCCCCTCCCGGAGGGCGCGATCCGGCTCTACAAGAGCAACAACCACATGGGCAACTTCATCGACTGCGTGAGGTCGCGCAAGCTGCCCATCTGCGACGTCGAGACCGGCCACCGGTCGGCGACGATGTGCCACCTGGGCGCGATCTCGATGCGCACGGGCCACAGGCTAGAGTGGGATGCCGAGGCCGAGAGGTTCGTCGGCGAGCATTCCGATGAGGCCGACGGATACCTGCGGCGCGAGATGCGCAAGCCCTACGACTACTCCTTCGTCAGCTGAGGCCCTGGGCCCCTAGCGGGAGATCCGCCCGATCGCGGCGCGAAGCGGCACCGAGAGCCGCCCATGGTCGGCGCCGCGCACCCACGCAAGCGTCGGCAAGTTGGTGCGCGAGCCGAATGCGAGCGCCACCTGTGCGGCGCACCACGTGCTTCTCATTCCTGAGCCCGACTTCCGGCAGGGCGACTAGGTTGTCCTCGGTGTTGATGCCGCAGGCGATGACGTCGAAGTCGGGCATGGCCTCAGGCGGCGCCGGAGCTCACGCCACCGAGGGCGGCGCAGGCGCAGGAGACGGGAACCTCGGCGACTCCGAGCCAGTGGTTGAGCTGGCGCATCTCGGCGGCCCAGTGGCCGGAGCCGAGCGACCAATGGTGGTCAAGGCCGCCCCCGAGGATCGTGGACACGATCTGGGCGGCGTCGGCGCCGCGGTTGGCGCGGAGTTCGCCCCACGTGCCGCGGAAGGGCATCGGTGAGTCGATGAGCTCTCCCTCGAACGCGAAGTGCCGCGAGGCGCCAGGGGACTGGTAGCGGGCGACCGTGACCGGACCCGGGGCCAGCAGGAACTCCACCATGAGCCCCACGGCCGTGGCGGGGTCGCCGTTCTCGAGGATCGAGTGGCGGCGCGCCTCGAACTTCGTCCCCGGTCGCAGCCAGCGCAGCGGCGCGGCGCCGCAGTGCCAGATACCGATGGTGTTGCGCTCGGCGCTGACCGAGGAGAGGTCGTGCAGGCTGGCGACCGCGGTCCCTTCGGACACGAGGTTGAGCGCAAGCGACGTGAGCGCGCCGGGCATCTCGCCCTCCTCGGCGACGGTGAAGCCGAGGTCATTGCAGAGGGAGACGGATCCGTCGATGGCGCAGCCGTAGCAGTCGAATAGGTCCGGCCAGCTCTTGAACGTGGCCGCGGCGTAGCCCTGCTCGTGGGCCATGGCCAGCATCGCCAGCCCGAAGCGGTAGGTCTGGTCGATCTGGGCGTCCGGGACGTCGATGCGCCCGCACGCAGGCGAGTCCTTCAGGGCCTGGCGAAGGCGCGCGACCTGGGCGTCGCTGAAGCGCTTCCTCGCCATCTGAAACGCCGCCTCGATGTCGATGCGGTCGTAGCGAACGCCGAACCGGCGCATGAGGGCGAGCTCGTCGGCCTCGCCGTCATAGAAGGCGGTCACCCGCGAGCCGCCCACGTGAAGAATCTTCGCGTGCCTGAGCCTGGCCTGCGCCCTGCTGCTGCGGACAAAGGTCTCCAGCGGGGGTCGCGCCGCGGCGTCCATCGGGGCGTGCATCCACGCATAGCGGATCCCGAGGCGGGACCACATCCCCAGGATGAAGTTCTGGCAGCAGAGGCTGTTCGCGGTGTTGCGCTCGGCGGCCGGGTCCGGGTGCGACCAGCTGAGGACGGGCATCGGGTGGTCGAGGAGCCATCGCCCCATGTGAGAGCCGATCTCTCCGGCCGTGTAGGCGGCGTGGAAGAAGACGATCCCGGCCAGCCCGTCCGCCAGCTCCGCGTCGAGGGCGGCCACGAGGGCGGCCGCATCCTCGAAGGGCTCCGGCAGCGCGACGATGTCGACCGGGAGGCCCCGGGCGGCGGCGCGCACCTCCGCGACCGCCAGCCCGTACCGGCGGCAGGCGAGCTCCCAGGGAAAATGGATTCGCACGCCGCAGGCAACGACGAGGAGCCGTGTGCGGTGGCGGGCGGGCGCGAACGGCACGATTTCTCGCGCCACGGCGTTCAAGGGTCCGTCGGAGGGGAGCAGGGGAGGCGAATTCATGACTTGGAGGGTGAGGGAAGCGTCACGACGGACTTCGTGGCGTGGGAGCGGATCGCGGCGTCCCAGATCTCGTGGGAGGAGACCGCCTCGTCGGGCGTGACGCAGCCGAAGCGGCCGTTCAGTGTCCCCGCCCACTCGGCGGCGAAGGACGCTATCATCTGCTGGAAGCAGTCCGAGAAGCCGAATTCTGTGATGCCGGGCGTGATGACCCTGAACGGAGGGGTGTTCCCGAGGTCGGTCCTCTGCCACCACTGCTCCTTGTCGCGGCGGAAGACCCAGAGGGTCTTCGGCTCCTTCGTGGAGAACCGGTAGCTCGCCTGCGTCCCCGTAACCTCCAGGTACCAAGTGTCCGTCTCGCCGGGCGCCACGCGCTTGGTCTCGATCGAGATGGGGACGGGGAAGCCGCCCGGGCCGCTGAATTCGCCGGCCAGGAGCGCATTCTCCCACGTGTCGCAGGGGGCGATGCCCCCCTTTCCGTCGGGCCGCGTCTCCACGATCTTCTGGAGGCGGGCGTAGAGGTGCGAGGGATTCCAGCCCATCCTGAGGGGGATGTGCACCGCGTGCATCCCCAGGTCGTTCATCACGCCGGCCTGCCCGCAGAACTGGGCCTGGCGCTTCCAGTTGATGGCCTTCGTCGGGTCCAGGTCGCTCGCGTGCAGGAACCCGCTGCGCACCTCGATCAGGCGGCCGCACCTGCCGGCGTTGACCTCGGAGACGATGCGCTGCGGACCGGGCCAGAACGGGAATTCGGAGGAACACCTCACGAATCGCTTGAGCCTCTGGGCCTCGTCCCGGATCCGCCGCGCGGCGGCGAGGTCGATGCCGAACGGCTTCTCCGCGAGCAGGTCCTTGCCCGCGCTCAGGACCTGGAGATAGAGGGCCTCGTGGAGGTGGTGGGGCACCGCGACGTAGACCGCGTCCACCTCGGGGGACGCGAGGAGCTCCTCGGCGCGCGCCGTGTGGAGGCGCACGCTCGGGATCCGGCGGAACCAGTCGAGGACGGGCGGCTGCAGGTCGCAGACCGCAGTCAGCTCGGCGTGGACGCCGACGTCCTCGAGGTTGCACCAGCGCGCCAGGGCCGAGGCGGTCTCCTTGCCCATGAGTCCGCCGCCGATGATGCCAAGGCGAAGGGTCTTCATGCCGCGCCTTAGGAGAGGAACTTCGAGTACGCGGCGTCGGCCGTGGATCCGTCGTGCAGAACGGCCATGAGGGCCCTCGTGATGGCGGCCGGCTTGGGGTGCTGGATCACGTTGCGCCCGTACACGATCCCGGCCGCGCCCTGGGCGAGCAGCTCGGCCGTGCGGACGAGGATCTCGCGGTCGGTGACCTTGCCGCCGCCGCGGACAAGCACGGGGATTCCCGCGGCGGTCTCGATCACCTGGTGGTAGTCCGCCGTGTTGGACGTGGGATCCGCCTTGATGACGTCGGCGCCGAGCTCGACGGCCTGGCGCACGAGGGCGAGGATTTTCTTGGTGTCGCCGTTGCTCATGTAGCCCCCGGACTTCTCGTTGGGCATGAAGACGAGGGGTTCGATCATGAGCGGCATCCCGAAACGCTCGCAGGCGGGCTTGAGCTGCGCGATCGACCGGATGCACGACTCCGTGAGCTCGTCGGCGCCGGGGACGCTCAGGAGGTTCACGACGACGCACGCCGCGTCGAGGCGGAGCGCGGTCTCGACGGACTCGTCGAGGGCGAAGGCGAACGAGCGGGTCGGCAGTTTGCGACCGTAGCAGTTGGCCGGGTCGGTGCGCATCACGAGCGCGGGCTTCGGCCTGACGGGCAGCGCCTGGAGGAGGCGCGACATTCCCGGGGAGAGCTGGATGGCGTCGGGAGCGGCCTCGACGAGCACCTGGACGGCGCGCGGGAGGTTCTCGATCCCGAGGTGGAACTCCTGCTCCCCGAAGATGCCATGATCGACGGCGACGTCGAAACAGCGCTTTGTGGCGGGATTGAAGAGGCGGTTGAGTCGGTATTGGATGCTCATGGGTTCTTAGTGTGAAGGTCTCCTGTCGTGGCGGGGGTGGGGCAGGCGGATGCCGGCGGTCTCGAAGATTCCGGCGCCTATGAAGCGCGCCCTCTCGCCGAGATGGCGGTGGATCCGAAGGATCTCGTTCCACTTCGACATGCGCTCGCTCCGGCAGAATGAGCCCACCTTGAGCTGCCCGGCGTTGGTGGCGACGGCTAGGTGCGCGATGAACGCGTCCTCGGTTTCGCCGGAGCGAGCCGAGACAACGGGGAGCCAGCCGGCCTCCTGCGTGCGCCTGATGGCCTCGAGGGTCTCCGTGACGGTGCCGATCTGGTTGAGCTTGATCAGGACCGCGTTGGCTGTTCGCGCGGCGATTCCGCGCTCGATTCGCCCGATGTTGGTAGTGAAGTGGTCGTCCCCGACGAGCTGGCACCGGCCGCCGATGGCCGCACGTACCCGCTGCCAGCCGTCCCAGTCGTCCTCCGCCATGGGGTCCTCAATGGATACGATGGGATATTTCTCGACCCAAGCGACCATGAGCTCCGCGAATTGCTCCGAGGTGAGGCTGCGCTTGTCCAGTCCAAGCTCGTAGTGGCCGTCCCTGAAGAGGTCGGTGGCGGCGATATCGAGCGACAGGCCCACCTCGCGGCCCGGCGTGTAACCCGCCCGCTCGATGGCTGCCAGAAGGGCCTCGAAGGCGTCCTCGTTGCGCTCAAACGCGGGCCAGTAGCCGCCCTCGTCGGCGGCGCCGGCGAGAAGCCCCCGCTCGCGCATCACGTCGGCCGCCGCATGGAAGACATTGTAGGTGACCTCGAGCGCCTCCTCGTAGGTCCGCGCGTCGAGGGCCATGACCATGAAGTCCTGGATGTCGATGCGGCCCTGGGCGTGCTTGCCCCCTCCGAAGATCTGGATTTCCGGAAGCGGCAGCAGCTCGCCCCTGCCGCCGCCTAGGTGCTCGTAGAGGGGCACGCCGCGCGCGTTCGCTGCGGCCTGCGCAACAGCCATCGATACTCCCAGGATCGCGTTGGCGCCGAGGCGGGACTTGCCGGGCGTTCCGTCCAGGGCCGCCAGCTCCTGGTCGAGTCCCTCCTGGTCGAACACGTTGCGGCCCACGACCGCGCGGGCGATCTCACCCTCCACATTGGAGACGGCCCCGATTACGGACTGGCCGCGGTAGCGGCGGGGATCGCAGTCGCGCAACTCGTGCGCCTCGTGGCTTCCGGTTGAGGCGCCCGAGGGGACGAGGCCGCGGCCCGTGATCCCGTTCGGGAGCGCGACCTCGACCTCGACCGTCGGCTGGCCGCGGCTGTCGAAAATCTGAAGGGCCCGTACGGAGGATATGTTCATGGGCTGCTCAGCGTGGCTCTCCACTCGGCGACGGCCTCGGCGACGGTCGCGGGGTTTCGCCCCAGCAGCCGGAGCACGAACCCAGTAATGAGGGAACGGTGCTCAGGGGCCAGGTATTCCGCCGGCGACTTCCCGTGCACCCGCGCCAGCATCAGGCAGAGCATGAGCCTCACGGTGCGGGACTCGAGGTCGGCGGTGTCGCGGCCGGCAAGGGCCGAGGCGTACGACCTCCAAAATTCCCCCGCCAGCGCCAGGAAGGGTTCCGGGTGGCCGCGGTGGACAAGGGCCTTCAGGTGGAGGTGGTTCAGGAGGAAAGCGGTGTCAAAGGCCGGGTCGCCGAACCAGGCGACCTCGGCGTCCAGGAGAACCAGCCGGCGGGATGAAACGAGGATGTTCTTCGGGGAGTAGTCGCCGTGGACGAGGGCGATCGAGGAGCCGGCAAGCCTCGCTGCCTCGGCCTCCAGGGCGGCGCGGGCGCCGGGCACCCTGGCGGCGGTCGTCAGCAGGTAGGGTTCGATCCGGAGCGCGTGGAAGTTCCGCAGGGTGGGGAACCGCTCCCTCACCGCGTCGTCACCCCAGGAGGCATGGTGAAGCCTGCCAAGGACGTCGCCCGCCCGGCGGGCGTGGTCGGGTTCGGCGACGCCCGAGAGCAGCAGGTCCTTCCAGTTCGCCAGGTCGCCGCCCAGGTGTTCCATGGCGAACCAGCCCGCGTCGGGGTCCCCCGCAAGGACGCGGGGTACGCAGCCCGGGACCACGGAGGCGGCGTAGTCGAGGAAGGACCTCTCGACGGCATTGCGCGAGGCGTCGGCGAACCAGTCGTCCCGGACCTTGAGCTTACCGAGCGCCCGCTTGGTGACGAAGCTCCTGTCCCCGTCCCTCACGAGCACGATGTCGCTCGAGACCCCGCCTGCCAGGGGCTCAAACCGGGGAGCCGCGGTCGTGATGAGGCCGGCGGCGCGCAGGCGGGGGGTTAGGTCGGTCGAGCTCACGAGGGGGGAGTCAGTGTACCAAGATCCCGCCCATCCCGCCACCGCTAGATGGGCCGTTGTTTCCAGTTTTTTAACATAGGTCTCGAAATGTTCGCCCATTTGTGGCGATAATATCGCGATGCGCGTCCATTTTGAGAAGGTGATGACCGCCCGTACGCAGTCATTCGGGTGCAGGGAGTTCCGGTCGGAGGCGTTCACCGCTCCGTTCCATTTCCACCCGGAATACGAGTTGACGGCGATTGTGGCGGGCCGGGGGCGGCGTTTCGTGGGGGACTCCGTCGAGGACTTCGGGCCCGGCGACCTCGTGCTCCTCGGGGCGAACCTTCCCCACCGCTGGGCGAGCACGTCCGTCGGGGCCCGCGACGGTGCATCGCACTCGATCGTCCTGCAGTTCCGCCGGGACTGCCTGGGAGAGTCGTTCTGGGACCTGCCCGAGATGAGGTCGGTGAGCCCGCTCCTGGACCGGTCCAGGAGGGGGCTCCACTTCAATCCGCGGGCCGCAGCGGAGGCCATCGGCATCCTATCCCGCCTCAAGGAGACCTCGGGCGGCTCCCGACTCTCGGCGCTGATCGAGATCCTGGAGTGCCTGTCCCGGGCGAGGGGCCGGATGCTTGCGTCCTCGGGCTACAACTCGGACGTGTCGGTCCTGGGCGCCGACCGGATCGACCGCGTCATTAGCCACGTCGAGGCCAACTTCCAGGACGAGGGCCTGGGACTCGCCGAGGCCTCGCGGGTTGCGGCTCTCACCCCGGGCGCCTTCAGCCGCTTCTTCTCGCGGGCCACGGGCAGGACGTTCGTGAGCTTCGTGAACGAGGTGCGCCTGAGCCACGTCTGCCGTATGCTCACCGAGTCGGACGACTCGGTGGCGGGGATATGCTTTGGCTGCGGCTTCGGGACCACCTCCAACTTCCACCAGAAGTTCCGGGACGCAAAGAAGATGTCACCGCTGGCTTATCGGCGGCTCTTCCGCGACCCCACGAGGAAGATTCCCCACCGGTTCTCGATCCCCCATCCGGTCCCGCGGCCCCCGCTGGGCGCGCAGCCTGTGCGGGGAGTCTCCGGTCCCGCGAAGGCCCCGGGCCGCCAATCGCGGATCCCGAGCCTCACCTAGCCGTCTCTCTGCGGACCTGGTAGATTTCGACCGGCCCGGTGCCGTTTCTCGGGAATCAGCTGTGGCGGAGGGCCTCGGCAGGGGAGACTTGGGCGCCGCGTTGTGCGGGTATGAGGCACGCCAGCATCGCGACGAACCCAAGCGTAGCCGCCGTCACCCCGAGGACCGTGAGGTTGGCGGGGCCGACCCCGTAGAGGAATCCGGTCATCGCGCGGGTCACGAGCAACGCGCCGGCGCATCCAAGGGGAAGGCTGACCGCCAAGATTCCCGCGCCGAGGCGAAGGAACTGCAGGAGGATCTGCTCGGGACGCGCCCCGAGCGCCATTCGCACGCCGATCTCCCGCCTCCTCTGCGCCACCGCATAGGCGAGCACGCCGTAGATCCCGAGCGCCGCCAGGACCAGGGATATCCCGGCAAAGACGGAGGCCAGGGCGAGCGAAAGCCGCCGTCCCGCGAGGCTGTGGTCGACCCTCTCCTGCATCGTCATGAGATCCGCGACCGTCAGCTCCTTGTCGAGGCGCGCGACCGAAGCCAGGAGGGAGGGTCCCAGCGAGGCCGTATCCTGGGACGCGTGCAGGGCCAGCATCAGCATCGGGTTCCCGGATCCCGTATAGGGAAGGTACACGGCGCCGTTCGCCCGTTGGTCGGCGAGGTCGGTCTGCTTCACCGCTCCGACGATGCCCACGATCGTGAAGAAGACGGCATTGGGCGCCATGTCGTTGGTGATGCCGTGCCCAATGGCATCGCCGTCTGGCCAGTACCGGCTGGCGAAATCCTCGTCGACGACACACACCATCCGCCCCGCCCTGATGTCGTCGCCGTCGATGAACCGCCCCTTGACGAGAGGGATACCCAGGGCGGTGAAGAGGTCGCCGGCCACGGTGCTGACCTGGTGGGGCCGGGCTGCTTCGCCTGGCGCAAGGGCGTGGGCCTTGAAGTTGATCATGTTCCCGTTGTCCCAGGTGAACGGCAGCATCGTGTCGATGCCCACCGCCGTCACCCCCGGCAGCGCCCGGAGCTCCCTTGTGAGGCGGTCGACGAACTCAAGGCGGTGCTTCTCGTCCGGGTACCGGTTTGTTGGAAGCAAGATCATCCCGGTCAGCACGTTTTCCTTCCGGAATCCGGGGTCGACCGCGAGGAGCCTCATGAGGCTCGCCCCCAGGAGTCCGGTGCCCGCCAGCAGGACGAACGCGAGCGCGATCTGGGCGGCGATGAGGGTGTGGCGCAGACGGTGGACCCCCTTTGTCGTCGTGCCGGTTCGCGATTCCGAGGACAGAGACTCGGCCAGGTCATTGTGCAGGCTGTGCCACAGGACCGGCACAGCGAGAAGGACGCCGAAGAGGGCCGACGCTGACAGGGTGGCGACGAGGACCGTTCCGTTGAGGCCAGGGTGCACCTCAAAGGGAAGGCGGTTTGAAAAGGACGAAAGCGTGATCCGCACCACGGCGGTTCCTGCCGCGAGGCCGACGGCGGCGCCCGCAATCGAGAGCAGGAGCGTCTCAATGAGCAGGTAGCGCCCGAGGCGGAACGAGCCGGCGCCGAGCGCCCTGCGGACGCTGTATTCCTTGGCCTTTCCCGTTGACCGGACGACGAGGAGGTTCGCCAGGTTCACCGCGCCTATCAGCATGAGGAAGGCAGCGCCCGTCTGCAGGAGCAGCAAAACCGGCCGGATTTCGGAGACGAACTCGGAGTGCAGTCCGCGGACGACGGACCGGAATCCCGCCTCCTCGACCGTCTTCGCGTACGGGTCCTGCTTCAGGGTTCGCCTGTTCACCTCGTCGAGCTGGGACTGAGCCTGTGCGAGGGTTGCCCCGTCCCGCAGGCGCGCGATCACCTCGAGGGAATTTGCGTGGCGCATGCCATCCTGTTTCTCGTAGTCGGTCAGCTCGAGCGGCACGATGAGCATGGGCCGCCGGGAGAGGTAGCGAAAGTTCGGCTGCATCACGCCGATCACCACATAGGGAAAGTTCTCTATTAATATCGTCTTCCCGATGATTGCGGGATCGGAGTTGTAGAGTCCCCGCCAGAGATCGTCGCTGATGATGGCGACGCTGGAGTGGCCCGCCTTGTCCTCGTCCGCCGCGAAGGTCCTGCCAAGCGCGGGGCGCGCGCGCAGGACCGGCAGGAAGGACGCCGTTGTGAACATCGCCTCCACGCGGTTCTTGGATTCGATTCCGCCAAGCGTCACCCCACCGTCGCGCCACGCCCCCATTTCCGCGAACGCGGACACCTGCTGCCGGCGCTCGACGTAGTGCGGGACGGAGACGCCTCCCTTGACGCCCGCCTTCGGATACTCGTCGTAGACGGTGAGTATCCCAGCGGCGTCCGCGAACGGCAGGGGGCGAAGCAGGATCTCATTTACGATGAAGAAGATGGCCACGTTCGCCGCCACGCAAAGGGCGATGATCGCGAGGACCGTCGCGGTGAAAGCCTTCTCTCGAAGGAGTCCCCTTGCGGCATGGCGCAGGTCCCGCAATCCCTCGTCGAGCCACCGAATGCCATGCTCATCCCGGTAGCGTTCCATCACCTGGTCGACCCCGCCGAATGCCCGCCGGGCCGCGTAGGCCGCCTCCTCGGCGTTCATTCCCGCAGCAATGTTCGCCTCCTTCTGCATCTCCAGGTGAAGCCGGATTTCCTCGGTCATTTCCGCATCGATCCTTTCCCTGCGGAACACCGACATCAGGCGAAACACCCCCCGGCGCAACCTGCTCATGGTTTACGTGGTCTTTAGCATCACGTTGATCGTGCTGGAGAGCTGCTCCCACCGGGTCGTCTCGTCCCTGAGCTGTTTACGGCCTGAGCCGGTGATCGAATAGAACCGAGCCTTGCGGTTGTTGTCGGAGATGCCCCAGGCCGCCTTGATCCAGCCCTGGGCCTCGAGCCTGCACAATGCGGGGTAGAGCGAGCCCATCTCGACCTGGAAGAAGTCCTTGGACATCTGGCGCAGGCGCACCGAGAGGCCGAAGCCATGCATGGACTCCACCTGGAGCGCATTGAGGATCAGCATGTCCAGGGTGCCCTGCAGCAGGTCGTTCTTCTCGTTTGGCACGTCGTTCCTTTAGAGGGTCTACATGAACGAGGCTGGACCCGTTCACCGGAGCGTCAACAGGAAAGGGCGGGGACGATGCCGCTATCGGCCGGGCCGCACGGAGGGGCCGGCCTGGTCGAGGAAGAGGTAACGGCCGCGGTGTGCGTCGGCGGAGGCCCCTGCGTCGGCGCTCAGGTGCATGACCTGGTAGCCATCCTGATCCCCATATGCGGGCCACATGGGAAGCCCGGGCCCGTTGGGATCGCCCGTCTTCGCGAAGTTGGTCCAGTAGCTTGCCATGAGCTCGGACACGGCCTGGTCCTGCGGGCGCCAGGGCAGGCTTCGCGAGGAGAGGACGCGGAAGACAAACTCGATCTCGGCCGCGTGCGGCGCGGTCGCCTCAACGCCGGGGCCTGCGTCCGCGGGAAGGGGAAGGGTCTGGTCGAACTCGAACCGGTACACGGGGGATCCCCCCGTCGCGCGGTGGGTCTCGAGCCATTTCCATGTGGAGTATCCGGCCCCCTGATCTCCCGAGTAGTCCTGCGCCGCGCGCCTCGCCTCTGCGTCCGTCGACGCCACGTAGACCTTCAGGAACGCCTCCGCGTTGGTCCCGTAGACGGCCTTCGCCCGCGACAGGTAGTTTACGGCGGTGGGCTCGTCGCCTGCGAAGAAGGACCTGTAGTTGCCTTCATCCCTGTTCCAGCCGGCCATGAGTGAAACATGGTTCTGGCGGCCCTCGGCGTAGAGCGTGCGGCAGTCCGCCGGCAGGAAATAGCCGTCGATGTCCGCGGAGAAGGATCCGCGGGGAGTCTTGAGCGCCGCATCCAGAAGCTCCTGGGCGGGCTTGGCCCGCAGCGCCTCGAGGGAGGTGGTGCCGAACGCCGACTGCGCGAACTTCATCCCGGCATCCTCGGCATCCGCGAGCGGCTTCGTTGGGCGGCTGGCGCTGAACATGGCGCCGCTCTCCCCTATAGCCCGCTTGAACAGGCCCCGGGCGAGGGGTGAGGCGACCAGCGCGCTCACCGAGGCCGACCCTGCGGATTCTCCGAAAATCGTCACGTTGTCCGGGTCGCCGCCGAAGGTCGCGATGTTCCTCTTCACCCATTCCAGGGCCGCCACCTGGTCCATGAGCCCGTAGTTGCCGGACGCGCCGTGCGGGGACTCCCGGGTGAGCTCGGGATGCGCAAAAAATCCGAAGACGCCGAGGCGGTAGTTGAGGCTGACGACCAGCACGCCCTTCTTCGAGAGGTTCCCGGCGTCCTGGCGCGGCTCGGACGTGGAGCCCGCGACGAATCCGCCACCGAAGATCCACACCATCACGGGGAGCTTGGCCACCTGCGGGTTGGCAGGCATCCACAGGTTGAGGTAAAGGCAGTCCTCGCTCGGGCCCGCGTCATGGAAGACCATGTCGCTGAAGACACGGCCCTGCATCGGGCGTGGGCCGAACTCCGTCGCCTTGCGGACCCCTGTCCACGACTGGACCGGCTGCGGCGGCTTCCAGCGCAGGGGACCGACGGGCGGAGCCGCGAAGGGAATGCCCTTGAACGTGCGCACCTTCCCGTCGGCGCTCACCACTCCCTCGAGGATCCCGTCTGAGGTGGCGAGCTGGACATAGCGAAGTTGCTGGGCGCCCAACGGCAGCGCCGAGGCGAGCAGACTGAGCGACAAGACCCAAACCTGGCGGGAAATTTTCATACCGTTGACCTTGGATGAAAGGCGTTCGGCGAACGCCGAGTGAAGCTGGGGGCCTTATCTGGCGCGCGCCGGCATCCTTTGTCCAGAGCCTTTCTATTTGCGCGTGATTTGCTCCGATGCGGGAGGAACGCCCAGGCGCATCAGGGGACGGCGCACCATTGTCCACGAACCTCCGGCTTTGCCGTTGAGGCACGACCCCGAGAAATCAGATCAACTGGCAGGCTTCCTCGAATCCCAGCCGGGGGCCGCGAGGGTGGAGCTTCGAGGCGTCGCCGTGGCCCAGGTTGCACAGGAAGTTCGATTTCACCTGTCCTGAGGCGATGAACGCGCCCTTGGCACCGGCGGTGGAGGGCGGCGAGGCCGGGAAAAACTCGAGATCCACCTTCGCGTTGTCGAAGCCGGACATGGGGCCGCAGTCCAGGCCGAGCGAGCGCGCCGCGATCATGAAATACGCGCCCTGCATGCTGCCGTTGCGCATCGCGGTCGTGGCGGCAAACTCCGCCGACTTCTCAAACATGTCCTTCATTGCGGGCATCGCAGGAAAGAGCCGAGGAAGCGTCTCATAGAATTTCGAATCGTAGGCGATGATCGCCGTCACGGGCGCCGCCATCGTCTTGTCGACGTTCCCGGGCATCAACGCAGGCCGGAGCCGCTCCTTGGACTCGTGGGTGCGCAGGAATACGATTCTCGCAGGGCTGCAGTTGGCGCTCGTCGGCGCCCATCTCATCAGGTCGTAGATCTGGCGAAGGATGTCGTCGGCGACGGGTTGGTCGAGCCATGCGCTGTGTGTCCGTGCCTCGCGGAAGAGGACGTTGAAGTCGCGGCCGCTAAGGCGGGTCCCGGTTGAATCGTGCATCGTGGAGGTCATGGGGAGGAATGTCATCGCGCCAGGGTCAATTTCCCAGGGCCCGCTTGAGCTTCCCGATTTCCTTCTGGATGGCGCCGTCGACCTGATCGCGGTCGCCTCGACATTCCAGACCGGGATTCCCCAGGACCTTTCCCGTTTCCTCCTTGATCTTGCCCGCGACGCATTTTGCGGTGCCCTCGATTTCGTCCCGCGCGCCTGATTTTGTGCCAGCCGATGGTGAAGAAGAGTGTTTCATTGAAGCATTCTATGTCCGGCGCTGCCCGACCCCAATGGGGTGTTACCCGCAACCGCGCCCCCCTCTTGCTCTTATGATGCCGGACGCCGCATGGGTTAAGCGGAGCAATCGATCAAGACAGGGGCTAACACCCCATATCGGCCCGCCGGGCCGCGGTGGTACCGTCACCCGTTCTGCAACGATCAACCAAAACAAGATTGCCCATGAAGAAGCTCATCGTCCCCAGCCTTATCGTCCTCGCCCTCGTCGGCCTGTCTGCCTGCGCGACTGACGCCACGCACAGCACCACCACCACGTCGCAGCAGACGACGGTGCCCGGCCCCACCACGACGACCACGACCGACACCCAGTCCAAATAGCCTGTTGTCCCTTGCAGGGTGGACCGTGAAACGCCCTAGGGATGCTAGATGGGGATAGAAATTGAAACATGAAAGACCACGTCTACAGGATCATCGAGCTCACCGGCACCTCCACGCTGTCCGTGGAGGACGCCGTGGATAAAGCCGTTCGGCACGCGCACAAGACCCACAAGAACCTTCGCTGGTTCCAGGTGGTCGACACTCGCGGCGACATCGTCAAGGGCCGCGTCGGCCATTGGCAGGTGACCTTCAAGGCCGGCTTCTCGGTAGTGGGCTGACCGAGGTTCGGAGCGAAGCCCGCACTTCCAAGAGAATCACACCATGCCCACGAAAACGTCGCAAACTGCTTCAAACAACATCACCCGGGATCAGCTTATCCGGCTGCTTAACGAGGACCTCGCGGGCGAATACCAGGCGATCATAGCCTACACCGTGTACAGCCAGGTCCTGAAGGGGGCCGCCTACACGGACATCGCACGGGAGTTGGAGGCGCATGCGGGAGAGGAACTTGCGCACGCCATTAAGATAGCGAAGCAGGTCGATTACCTGGGCGGGATGCCATGCGTGCAGCCCAAGCCGGTAAAGACGTCGGCTGACCCGGTCGAGATGCTTCGCGCCGACTTGGACAACGAGCGCACAACCGTGGAGCGCTATCGCCTGCGCATACTCCAGGCGGAGGCCATGGGTGAATTCGCGCTCAGCGAGGTGCTGCGCGGTATCATCGTCCAGGAGCAGGATCATGAGATCGATCTGAGCGCGGCCCTGGGCATTAGCGTGCCCCCCAGCGGGAAGCCGGTGGAGAGAAAGGCCGCCGCGGCGCAGGCGATCAACGGCAAGCCGCCCCGGCGCAAGGTCCGCTTGTACCGGTAGGCCCAAGCTCCCATCAGCCCGCGTCTCCTGAGGCCTTGAGGTGGGGCTGACGGGACAACCGCCCCGGGCTCAGGAAGACACTTTAGCGCCGTCCGACGAGGCGAACCCCGAGTCGGGAGCCCGTTTTCTCTCGGATGCAATGCGCACCAATCGGCCCGCGATTTCGGTCGGCGAGAGAAGAAAATCCACGCACCCTGTATTCACGGCGCTCTTCGGCATGTCGGGCTGTTTCGCCGTCTGGAATTTCTGCGCGATGACAATTCCGCCCTCGTCCTTGATGGCTTGGAGCGCCGCGGCGCCGTCGGAGTCAAACCCCGAAAGGATGACGGCAATGGCCCGCTTTTTACGATCATCGGCGAGCGTCTGTAGGAACCTGGAGATGTTCTTGGGCCAGCCCGCCTCCTTCATGATGGGGGCGATATGGAAGTGGTCCCCGTCCATGGTGACCTGCTGCCCGGCGGGGACCACGTAGACGTTGTTGGCCCTCACGGTTTCACCATCTGCGACGATCACGACCGGCATCTTCGTAACCTTGGGAAGAATCTCGGCCAGAAGGGATTTCCCATCTGCCGGCTGGTGGTGAACGATGATGAACGCCAGCCCGGTGTCCGCCGGAAGATTGGACAGGATGGTGCTGTAGGCATCGAGGCCGCCTGCGGACGCGCCGAAGCATACGACCGACAACGGATCGGACCGGTCAACTCTAGCGGGACGATTTGCAGCAGCCCTCATCAGAGAGGCCGATCAGTGGGCGATCAGGTGCCGCATGGCTCCGACCGCGGATCTCTTTGCATCGGTCTCCGTGATTTCCCAACCCTCGTCGATGACGGGCCCTTCTGCGCTGACCAGTGCCCAGCGCCACATGTCATGCTGCCTTCTCTCGGTCAGGGCGAAGCCGCAATATCCGGGATCGCAGGTGACTTCCAGTGTGTTGAGCGAGAACATGCTCGAGGAGGAGGCGAAAGCAGCCTCGGAATCTGAGGGCATATCCCGGAAAGAACGCCAGATAGGGGTCATGAATAACATGGGAAGGAAAGGGGTGGGGGTGGTCTTGCGCCAACAATAGTCCATCGGCCGCACGGTCGCTATGGGGTGTTGACCTCGGGCACGCTGCCCACGCCCCTGGAATACGCTAGGCCGGGGGGCTTAACCGCGGCGGCCTAGCGCCAGCGGTAGCCCAGACCCACGAGGAAGATGTCCGAATCCCGGTTGTAGTTGCTTACCACGCGGTCCCAGATGATTCGGGTTATCCAGTGATCGGACAGCTGCCTGGCGATCGTCAGGGAAACCAGGGGCGCAACGGCGGCCGGGTTCCTCAGCCCCACGTTCACGGTCTGGCCGGAGCTCACGGGATGATTGCGGTCGATGAAGATATAGGGACCGACGCCGATTCCAACGGATGTACTCTCGTCAAAGAAGGTGTTCACGGGCCAGAGCTGGAAGGCTACGCCGCTGCGGCGGGTGATCTTCGGGTCGCCCTCGTAGATGAACGAGGCGGTCCCATCAAGATGGGGAATGATGCCCTGGCGGTACTCCGCCGCACCCGCCAGCGCCTTCTGGCTCAGCAGCGTGTTGACGACGCTCTGCCCCCCGAATGCGGTCAACTGGGGCTCGGTGACATACTGCGCGTCAACCGGGTCGCCCTTGCCAGGTTCCTTGCCCACCGGCCGCCGGTGCTGACCAAACCAATAGCCGACGCCGACCGCGACCGTGGTCGTCTTGATGTCGTTCGAGGGGCTGATGCGGTTGACCATGAACCGATAGAACCAGCGGTCCGAGAGATAACCAGTCGCCGCCAGGCTGAAGATGGGGGCGGTCCCGTGAAGGTCCATCGAACCCGTGGGTCCAACCGGCTGCGTGTCGTAGAAATAATAGGCGCCGAAGCCGAGGGACAGGGCGATCTTGTCATTGAAGAACGGCACGTTGCCCCATGCCTCCCACGAGGTTCCGTCGCGATGGTGGCCGACCACGTGTCCCTCGTTGATGTAGGCGATGGACGTCGCAAAGTACTCGTAGAGGTCCTGCCTGTAATCCAGCTGCCAGGTGTAGCTCGAATTCCTAAGTCCCTGCTCCGTCGTGGTGCCACCGAGGAATGTCAGCTCCTGCGCGTGGAGGTTCAGGGCCACGCAGCCTAGTGCGAGGCAGAGAAATTTCCAGGCCCGGATAGGTCGGCGCATCGTGGGAGTGGTTCGTGTAGGCATGGTTGGACAGCGTTGGTTTGGTGTGGTGCGCGCACTTTTGGCGACGGGTCAGACCGCCGCCGGCTCAAGGGTGCACTCGATGGGCGCGGATCATAGAGAACGGCCCGCAGCGCCGCGATAGGGTGTTCACCTATCTCCGCGGCCATGCGCGGGGAACCCGAGTTAACTCAAAACAATCACCAGCGGAATCACTCCCTGCCCCTCGGAGCCGGCGAATTCAGGAGCAAATCACTTCGATGAAACGGTGATTTCCTTGAGCAATTCCGCGGCGGCCTTGACCTCGTGATTCGCGGACCGCTGCAGCCAGTAAACCGCCAGGGGCGTGCTCTTGGGAACCCCAAGTCCCGTGTGGTAGCTCAGCCCCAGGAAATATTGGGCGTCAGGATTGTCCTGGTCGGCCGCCTTCTGCCACCACTTGATGGCCTCAGCCGAGCTCTTCGGGACGCCTTCCCCCATGAAGCAGCTCAGCCCCAGGCAGAACTGCGCGTCGGCGTAGCCATTGGCCGCGGCGACCCCCCACCATTTCGCGGCCTTGGCGGGTTCGCGCACGAAGCCGTGCTCCCCGTTGTAGCAGCACCCGAGCACGTATTGGGCCTTCACGTTGCCCTGCTCGGCGTCCTTGCGGAGTTCGACAATGGGGCTGTCGTCCGCGGCGCCCGCATCGGCGGATCGGGCCTCCGCGGCCGCGCAGGTCCCGCAGGCGATCACGGAGGAGGCGATGAAGGCGATCAGCGGACCCGAAACTGCGCTGATAAGTCGCTTCATGGCGCAAGCTTACGATATTCCATCCGCGGATGATGCCCGTATTGCCCTGAGAAACCCGTAGGTGTTCGTCCTACAGGCAGATCCCCCGGAACGCGGATCTCGTTCCCGCCCAAGCTCCGGGCTGTGCAGGGCCCGAACACCATGAAGCTCCCGGCGGAGTAGGCGGCGAGCGGGGCCCCCCTCTTGTTCCGGGTCGGATGGCGCGGGTCCTTGGGATTGATTGGGGACATTTCGGGACGGAAGTTTTCCCAGACGATCGGCCCTTGGGCGGCCATCTTGAGCCATATGCGTTCTCATCGGGCAATTTTCCCCCTAAGGTTTCGGCCTTCCAGGGAACCCGGCACCCGCTGCGCCGGCATTCCGCCCGCATTGGCGTTGATGGACGTCAGTGGCGCCGCTCAGATGGTCACCGACCGGATGAACCCGAACCGCGGACCGATACCCCCATGAAAGACATCCTCAGCGACGCCTCCCGGCGCGCCATTCACTATCTGGAGAGCCTCGATTCAAGGTCGGTCGCGCCGAAGGCCGATGCGCTGGCCGGGCTGCGGGCCTTCGACGAGCCCCTGCCCGCGGGCCCGGGGGATCCCGCGGAGACGCTCAGGCTCCTCGACGAGGCCGGGTCGCCGGCGACGATGGCCATGGCGGGGCGGAGGTTCTTCGGCTTCGTGATCGGCGGCTCGCTCCCGGTAGCCCTGGGCGCCAACTGGCTGGCTGGCGCCTGGGACCAGAACAGCGCGCTCTACAGGGCGACGCCGAGCACGGCCTACGTCGAGCAGGTCGCCCTGCGCTGGCTCCTCGACCTCCTGAACCTCCCGCCCGAATGCACGGGGGCCTTCGTGACGGGCGCCACGGTCGCGAACCTCTGCGCCCTGGCTGCCGCGCGCCACAGCCTCCTGAAGCGGGCCGGCTGGAACGTCGAGGCCCAGGGCCTCTTCGGCGCGCCCCCGATCACCGTCGTCGTGGGGGCGGAGGTGCATCCGTCGGTGACCAAGTCGCTCGGCATCCTAGGCCTTGGCCGAAGCCGGGTCGTGAAGGTCCCCGTGGACGAAAGGGGCAGCATGCGCCTCGACCAGTTCCCGGACATCGCGGGACCAACCCTTGTCTGCGTTCAGGCCGGCAACGTGAACACGGGCTCCTTCGACCCGACCGCGGAAATCTGCAGGCGCACTCGCACCAGCGGAGCTTGGGTCCACGTCGACGGAGCGTTCGGGCTTTGGGCCGCGGCGGCTCCCAGCCGAAAACCGCTCGCCGCGGGGATAGAGCTCGCCGACTCTTGGGCGACCGACGCGCACAAGTGGCTCAACGTCCCCTACGACTGCGGCCTCGCGTTCGTGCGCGATGCCGAGTCGCTGCAGGCTGCGATGGCGGTGACGGCCGAGTACCTGCCGACGCAGAGCGAGTTCCGCAACCCCTCCGACTTCACCCCGGAGCTGTCGCGCCGGGCGCGGGGGGTCGAGGTCTGGGCGGCGCTTAGGTCCCTCGGGCGGGAGGGGATCGCCGCGATGATCGAGCGCAACTGCGAGCAGGCCCGCCGGTTTGCGGGGAGGCTTTCGGCGGCGGGATTCGAGATCCTGAACGAGGTCGTCCTGAACCAGGTCCTCGTCTCGTTCGGCGACCCCGAGCGGACGAAGAAGGTCATCGAGGGCGTCCAGGCGGAGGGAACGTGCTGGTGCGGCGTCACCGTCTGGCAGGGACGGACGGCCATGCGGATCAGCGTCTCATCGTGGGCCACCACCGAGGCGGACGTCGATCGGAGCGTCGAGGCGATGATCAGGGTTGCGCGGAGCGTGTAGGCGCCCTGCCTTCGCAGCCTCTTGGATGCCTTCACTGAAGGCCGGACTCAGGTCCAAAGTAAGAATTGCGCCTTGGGGCCCGGGGGATCTGGCTAGGGGTGCCCGTCGGCGACGCCCATCGAGACGAGACGCCATGAAAGACTCCCCGCTCATCCTCCTGGACCCCCATCCCCGGCGCATCGACCAGATATTCGACGCGCCGACGAAGAGGAGGCTCGAGGGCCTGGGCCGGGTCCTGTGGCACGACGGCGGCCCCGCGCCAGACGACCACATCGACCGGAACCTCCCGGAGACCGTGGCCATCATCGGGCAGCCTTCGCTCGAGCGCTCCCGGCTCGACCGCGCGCCGAAGCTCAAGGTGATCTTCAACGTCGAGAGCAACTTCCTGCCGAACGTCGACTACGCCGAGTGCCACCGCAGGGGCGTTCCCGTCCTCTCGACGGCCCCCGTGTTCGCGAAGCCGGTCGCGGAGATGGCCCTCGGGATGGCGCTGTCGCTCGCCCGGAGGATCCACCAGGCGGACGCTGCGATCCGGTCGGGCTCGGAGACGCTCTACGGGGAGGGCGACAACCAGGACTCGATCCTCCTTCACGGCCGTCCGCTGGCGATCGTGGGCCTCGGCAATGTCGGCCGGGCGCTCCTTCCCCTGCTGCTGCCGTTCAGCCGCAGGATCATGGTCTGCGACCCGTGGATCCACGCCAACGTGCTGCGCGAGATGGGAGTCATCCCGGCTACGCTCGAGGAATGCTTCAGGGGATGCGCAGCCGTGTTCCTGACGGCCGCCGTGACGACGGAGAACGCGGGCAGGATCGGGCGCGCCCAATATGAAAGCATGGAGAAGGGAGGAATCGTAATCCTGGTGAGCCGCGCAGGCATCGTGAATTTCGACGAGCTCCTGGACGCCGCCGCATCCGGCCATATCCGGGCCGGCATTGACGTCTGGCCCGACGAGCCCATTCCGGCCGGCCACCGAGCGAGGGGCACGCCGAACACCCTCCTTCAGGCCCACCGCGCGGGGAACATCCCCGAGATCTGGCCCTGGATGGGGCAGATCGTGGTTGACGACCTGGAAAGCGTCCTGCGCGGCCTTCCTCCCCTCCGATGCCAGAGGGCGGTGCTCGAGACCGTGTCGAAACTCCGGAGCAAGCCGGTAAGCTAGGCCGTGCACAGAGGCTTCTGGACCGCCGCATTCCCGGGACGCGAGCAACCTAAGAATGAAGATTTCCGGAATAGGCCACGTTCTGTTTGGGTCCGCGGTGGCGGGCCTCGCGTTGCTCAGCCTGACGTATGGCAATTTTGCGCCGATCATGGGGCCGCTTCCGGCGCTGGTTCCACGGCCGGAAATTTGGACCTTTGGATTGGGGGCGGTCCTGCTGGCCGCAAGCGCAGGCTTGCTCTTCGGGCGCACCGCATGCTTGAGCGCGGTGGTTGTCGGCGTGTACGAAACGGTCTGGGTCCTGGCACGCGCGCGCCCGGTTCTTATCCAGCCTTTGGTCGTCGGCTCCTGGTACGGTCTCGGTGAGGCCCTGGGACCCTGGGTTGGCACGTGGATTCTCTACGGGTTGCTGCGCCGGCAACTTGGAGTGACCGCAGGGACCGCAATGACCGGCGACCGGGCGCTTCACGTGGCGCGGGTCATTTTCGGCGCGTGCTGCGTGGCATACGGCGCCGCGCATTTCGCCTACGCCCAGTATACCGCGGCCATGGTCCCGGCATGGCTTCCCCACCGGACGGGAATCGCATATTTTACAGGAGCCAGCCATGCGGCAGCGGGCCTCAGCCTTATCGTTGGGGTGCTTCCCCGACTGGCGGCGACACTGGAAGCCGCGATGATGAGCCTTTTTGGCGTCCTGGTCTGGCTGCCGAGCTTTTTCGCGCGCCCTGCGCCGGAATGGGCGCCTTCGAGGCAGGTTCAATGGTCGGAGACCCTCTTGACCCTGCTGCTGGCTGCGTCGGCGTGGATTGTCGCCGCGTCGCTTGAGGGCAAAAAGGTTGATCCCGATGCGGCTCCGCGGACCCATTGACGGATCCATTCGCTGCGGCATTTGGCCTCTCCAGAAATTCTATTTGCGGGCCGTTCCGGGGACGCAGGGGTTGGTGGCCGGGCAATAACCGGCTGGCCGGGTCCCCGGCGCTATTCGCCCGCTCGGCCCCTATTCAAATCGATTCAACCTGAGCCGCCCGGTCTCGCCCGCTAGCTCGAGCTCAATCGCTCCCAGCCGAATGTCTTCCTTTGGCGTATATCTTCTTAAGCGAAACTCTATCTCTTGAATGCCGTTTCGGCCGCCCGGTGGAATCAGTGAAATCGTGGCACCAGGTCCGTTCACCACCGTACGATCCTTCGACGGATTCACCGTCCAGCCGACAGCCCCGAGCTCGGCTGCAAGGAGGGAGGATTCCCCAGGGTTGAGCGCCAATGTAATGCCCACCACGTCGTCGAGCAGTTGGTTCTCAGTCGGACGGGCGGCGAAGTACTGCTGGCTATCCAATGCGCGCCCTTCATGGGCACCCGGGTATCTCGCGATGAGAAAGCCCGGGGAAAGTTCATAGAACCATGTCGACAGGATGCCGCCGCCGCCGCCATCGACATCGATTTCCGAAAACCACGGGATGGCGGCCTGCCTGGTCTGATGCGTGAGCACCCTCAAAGAAACCCGGCCGCCAAATTCCTTACGGAGGCGTTTCTCGATCTCGCGGCCGCCGGCCTTGTCCGTGAATCCGAGGCCTATTCCGGACCTGCCGACACGCAATGGCTCGTTGTCCAGGGCTCTTTCCGCTGCCAATATCTCGATGATCGTCTGATGGCACGTAATGTAGAACGCCGTCCATTTGCCCAGGTTCGCCTCAACAGTCATCTCGCCCGCGGCAGCTAGCTTCCCGAGTTCGTTCGAATGGACGATCTCTTTGTAACTAACGGGGTCGACCACGACCAGAACGTGGCTCAGGAAGACCGGAGGCATCTGGGCTGCGCACGCCGATGTAAAAAGGGCAAATGGCAGGATCCAGCGATGCACCCCCAAACCCGTACCCCCCAAGGCACGAGGCCCCAAGCTCAAATTTATCTGCCAAGGGCCAATTGAGCCCGATGCATGCGTGCTACCGCACGGTTTGGATCAATTCCAGCATCCTGAGGGCTCCGGGATCGCCCGGCTTTAGGCGCAGCACCTCGTTGAACTCGGAAACTGCCTCGGCACGCCTTCCCTCCTGAATAAGGGCCGCGCCCCGCGAGAAATGAGCCTGAGGGTAATCCGGGCGCATCCTTATGGCGGCCTCGATGAGCTCCAACCCCTGTGCCGGTGAACCCGTCCGGTAGAGGATGATTCCCATGTTGTTGCTGGCTTCGGCATAATCGGGCCTGTAGCGCAAAGCCTCCTCATAGTGCCGCAGGGCCTCGGCAACCCTTCCGGACCGAACCAGGGCGTTTCCCAGGTCAAAATGGGCCTCGGCAAAGTCCGGCTTGATGACCAGCGCCGCACTGAGCCGCTCGACTCCTATGTCGATCATTCCATTTTCGCAAAGAAGCACCCCGAGGTCCGCGAGGGCCTTGTAGTTGCCAGGGTCGAGTCGCACCGCCTCTTCATATTCGGCCCGTGCTCTTTCGAACTGGCCGGAGTGTGCAAGCGCGACTCCGAGGTTGAAATGCGGCTCGGCTTGGTCCGGAAGAATCCGGACCGCCTCGGTCAGGTGGGCAATGGCCTCATCGATCCGGCCGGGGATGCCTTCGAGCAGGATACCAAGGTTTGCGTGCGCATCCGCATAGTAAGGGCTTATCCTAAGGGCCGCGTAATATTCCGAAAGAGCCTCAGGGGTTTTCCCGGGCATTTTGGATAACACCCTGCCCAGCGAGCTATGGGCCCGTTCGTTGCCAGGCCTTTTCGTCACGGTATCGCTCCAAAGGGCTAACTCGCTCCGGTAAACCTCGTTTCGCACGTGGGAGAGGAAACCGAGCAGAAGCGCCACGGCTCCAAGAAGGGCCAGCCCCCACCGTCTACCGACTGCATAGGCCCCGAGCGCCGCCGTTGTCGCGACCGCTGCGAGCGGCAGATACATGCGGTGCTCTGCAATCGTCTGGGTCGCCACGGGCATCACGCTTGTCGGACCCAGTATTGCGAAGTACCAAACGGCCAGGAATCCAAGAGCCGGCCGTCGCCACACGGCAACCATCCCAATCATGAAAAGGAAAGTGACCGGCAGCAGATACGGCAGCGCCTTATCAAGGCCACCCACCAGGTTTGTGCCATAGTCGAAAATCAAGGGCGCCGGCCACAGGGAGAGCGACAGATACCTGACGATGGCCTCAGATTGGGTCAGCCAATAGGCCCAGGGGGAAATCACTCCCGTGAAGCCGGCCGAACCGTGCCGGTTCCAGCCGGTGCCTGCGACCAGCAAGGCCAACGGCAGCCATGTAGCCGCCATGCCCAGGTAGAGGCCTCGGCGCATTTCCCAAGCCTTGCGAAAGGTGCCGGCCAGAAACGTACGATCATAGAACAACACGACGACCGGAGCCGTAACCATGACCTCCTTTGTACCCATCCCCCAAAGGCATGCCGCCAGCGCGCATCCCTGCCAGATCCATGGCCGGGCCGACTCCACCGCCCTGATGACGCAATACAGAGTCATCAGGTAGAAGAATCCCGCCAGCGACTCGACCCTTTGGACGGTGTACGTCACGGCTTCCGTCTGCAATGGATGGAGGGTCCATATCAGGGAGGTCACCAGCGCCAGGGGGAGCGAGTCCGACCCGAATCGGCGACTCAAGGACGGTCGAAGGAGGGTCCTCCGAACGATGCCGAAAAGGATTATTCCGCTCAGGGAATGGATCAGGAGGTTCAGGGCATGATAACTCCAAACGTCGGCGCCCGAGAGGGCGTGATTGAGTGCGAACGTGAGGTTGGCGACGGGGCGCCCGGTCACCGTCGTTCCCGCGGGCGGATTAAGCGCGCCCCAAAGAGGCCACAACCTTTGGATGCTCGGATTCTTCGCGATCGCGGGTCCGTCATCCAAGACAAGGGGAGAATTCAGGGTGTTGAAGTACGCAAGAACCGCGGTCACGGCGATCAGCGCCGCCGAGAGAACGGCCGCCCTTGATCCGGAATGGGCAGGATCAGGTCGAGAACCGGCCAGTGTTTTTTGCGCGCTCAGCTACACATCGCTACGCAGTGGGCATGCCATCCGGATTGTTATAGCCTTAGCTTATTAATATATAACCGGTTACGCGACAAACGGGATAGATGAAACAATCTTAATTAAGGGCCTATATTGTTGCGCGGAACCGTATGTTGCCGGGCATTCCGGCCCGTCTGCGTGCTTACAACCAACGGTGGAAACTCAGCTCAAGTTTCGAGGGCGACACGTATTGACGGTCCGATACTGACCGAGGCTCTTGGGGCGCCCCCTCGTAGGAACATTAGGCCGCCACGGCGTGTCGCCATAGCCGCCCCCCATGAAGTTCTTTGCCTGTAGACGCGCAGCCGCCGCGCTTACGATCGCATCGACAGGTTCGCTTGCGTTCGGGGGAGATTCCGGCGCCGAGCCCGAAGCCGCTCACACGGATCTGCACAAGGTTCTCCTCTCGGAATTCAAATTCGTGGCAAAACCGAAGGATCCAACCCTGATTGCCCCCATTCTATCCAAGACGGGGATCGAAGACCGAATTGCGGCCGAGGCGACCGCCAACTCAACCCCGGTGATGATGGAGCCATTCATGGTCCGAGAGGGCGCAAAAATGGATGAACTGCATGCGGACATCGTGACGCAAAAGGCCAGCGCCCGTACGGCCAGGATCATGTCCAAGCTGGGCATAGGGGTGCACACGGGCCCGATGGGGTTCTACGCCATCACCGTGTTCTTCATCCCCATTGCCGCCGGATTTGGGGATCCCATGGTGAAACCGAAATGATCGAATTCGGCCCGGTTAGCGTGCTAGCGGGCCCGGCTTTGTTGTTATTTCTTGAGCGCGGCGAGCTCGGACTGACATTGGCCAATGATGCGGTAGAGCCGGTTGATCTCCAGCATCTCCGGCTCTGTGAGTTTCTTCCTTGGCACCGAGCGGTCGGTGTAGAAAAATTTCGTCATCGCATTGAATTCGAGTTCGCTTCCGAGGAAGGCGATTCCGGGATTCATGTGCGAACTCACGTACTCGTACTTGTCGTAGACAAGCTCCTGTGTCGTCCGGACATCGACCGTCTTGAAGTCAGGGGTGGCGGCACCCGGGTGGAAATAGGCGTCGCCAAAATTTGTCACGTTCATCCCCGGCATGATCGGAACCGACGGGGCGGGTTGGTTCACGATCCGCTTCACCGCATCGATGGCTTGGTTCATTTCCTGGGTGATGCCCGCAGAGTCGCCCGGTCTTGCGGTCGGTATCACGGTCTGGGCTGGCGCCGGGCCTGATGCCTGTAGTGGCGCCGCCACCGGAACCGGGGCAGGGGATCCCGTGACCTCAATGACGATGCCGTCCTTCAACTTCACGGTTCCCCACGGATACTTGAGGATCTTCACGGCACCCGCATCGATTTGGCCCGCGGGCTTCCCCAGTTCGGAAACCACATTTTGGAAGGAATCGCCGGGCTTGAGAGCCCCGGCAGGTGAGGACACGCCCATCAGAATCAGGAGGAGGATGGGGTAGCGTTTCATTTCGCCTCCTCTCGTGGCGGCACGATTCGGATCTCGACGCCGTTATAGCGGATAAGGGCGTCATCGCTGTCGCTGAAGGCTCCGAGTCCCACGAGGTAGTTCTCGTCGGGAACGTTGATCTTGGCGGGAAGGACGGCATCGTCGTAGATGACTTCGCCGTTCAGTGTCGCTGAGAACTTCCCACCGCTGAGCTTGAAGCCAAACGTGTTCGTTTTCTCGCTCAGGGGCACGTGCTGCGACACCTCCTGTGTGGACCATCCGAGCCCGACGCTCACGAGGTCGCCCTCAAGGTCATGGCGCTTGATCCGAAAGGAGAGCCATTTGTAGGTGGAGAAATTGGGGATGCCCATGACGAGCCCGGCCTGGAACTGGTTGTTGGGGGCGCTCACGACATCAAACGATCCGCGTACCTCGAAGTTTTTCCCAATTGGGGACTTGGAGAAGAGCATATGGCCCGCCCTCCCATAGCGGACGAGGAGGGATTCCTTCTCCACCTTCTCCGCCGTTCCGATGCTGAAGACCCAGTCGGGGTCCGACGTGCTGGTCGGAAGGAGGCTCACCCATTTTCCGGACTTCAGGTCCTGGATCCTCTGGAGCTGGTCCACGCGAATCCCCGCATAAGACTTCGTGCGCGGATCAGCGCCCGTCGCGGCGACCACCTTGAAGACTGCGAGGGCGTCGCCCACCTTTCCCGCCTTGGCATCGGCCTCGGCCTTGGCGACGGCCGAGCCGGACCTTTCGGTGAGCGCGGCTACCTCGAGCGGCATGAGGGACAGGTCCCTTGGGGTATCGTAATGGCCTTTGGGATCAAATTTCCAGTCCATCGCAACCAGCTGCGCCTTAGCCACGTCGAATTTTCCTGTCAGGTAGGCCACCACGGCGTAGTAGGATCTCCATTCGTTCTCCGTGCCAGGCCGGGAGGGATTTGCGATATAGCCCTCGAACATGCGGCTGAGGAGGGGCCAAATCTGGGGATCACCGTAGATGTGGGAGCCCGAGGGGATTTCCTCGTCGGCTTCGGTGTTCCAGACGCAGCGGATGAGTTCAAAGGGGACATAGGTGTCGAATCGCCCGGTCCCAAGGGCCTGCGTCGCAAGAGCCAGTTGGGCCTTGGGATTCCCGAACCAGCGATCCCGGAGGCCCCAGCGCATCATAGACCAGGCAGGGGCGTAATCGATCTGGGCTTTGAGGGCCCGGTCGAACCAGATCTTCATCTCATCAAGTCCCGTGTCCCCGAGGGCCACGTTCATCATCCGTTCGGCGGGAAGCGGCTTCGCCGGATCCATTTCCCACGCCCGGACGAAGTTGTACCGGGCATACGCCAGGTCTCTGTAAAACTCGCGCCACCCGTCCTGGCTCACGGTGTTCGCGTATCCGCTTCCGCGGGCGTTCCATGCGTCCCGGATGCGGCGCTGGCCATCCAGGATGAGCGAGAGCCACTTGTACCCAGATCCCGCGCCACGGACGGCGTCGCAGACCTGCTCCGCATCCATGGAGAATACCTGCTGGCCCCACCGGTCGATGAAGACGAGGGCCTCCTCATTCTGTTCCTCGGGCGTGAAGCTCCCATCCTGAAGGCACCTGGGGATCAGCTTCTTCGCCAGGACATTGAGCTCCCCCTCTTCGTCGTATTTCTCGTTCGACTCGGACATGAGCCACGCGGCGGCGAAGAGCTGTGGATAAGCCAAATGCCGTGATTGAGGGTAGAGCTCCAGGGCGCGCCCCAACATGCGCCGGCGGTCGTAGAGGTTCGTGCAGCGGACAGCGGCGACCGTGAGGATTAGCGGCTCGTTGCAGGAGGGGTTCCGTGCGATCTTTTCACACTCCGAACTCAGGAATTCGGTTTCAATGGGCGTCTTGTCCTCGCTCAAGAAGTCCACGTAGGCGTTAAGAAGGGCGAGATACTGTGCGTCAGTGGGGCTGCTGCGGTCGGCACGTTTTTCATAGCCCTCGATCCAGAGGCGGGTGAAAAACGCCCGATTCTCCCTTCTCGCATCCCGGAGGGTTCGTCCTCCGATCACCTTTGGAAGGGGCTGGGCCACGACGGCCGCGGCCGGCACTGCAGCAGGCACGACGCGGACCGGCCGTTTCAGGTACGCGACAACTCCCATGGCCGTCGTCAGCGTCGCGAGAATCGCAATGACCCAAATTGCGATTCGATTCCCGCCTGAGCCAATCCGCCCCTTCGAATCATTCTTTGAGTCGGTTTGGATTCATAAACACTGGTACGAATGTCGCAAATTGTCGATTCCCGGGGGGCGATCTACTGTATAGACCCCATCGCAGCGCCGCCCTCGGTACAGAGGAGTGTAGCGATCGATGGCCGTGGTGCCTCCAAAGATGCGACTCAAATCTGGACATCCCTGGCAAATCCGCCAGACGCTGGTCCCGGTACCAATTGACCCTTGCGCCCATGAAGAAAGCGGCCGGTGGACATCGAATATCCGCAGCAAAGAGAGTCCGGGCGCCCAGGACCATCGATGAATACCTCGCCCGCGTGCCGGAACCCGCTCGCAGCACATTGAGCAAGGTTCGCGCTGCAATCAGTTCCGCAGCCCCGCGCCAGGCGAAGGAAGTCATCAGCTATCGCGTTCCCGCATTCGACTACAAGGGCGTGCTGGTGTGGTTCGCGGCGTTCTCGGACCATTGGAGCCTTTTTCCCAAGGCCTCGGTTATCCGAGAGTTCAAGGAGGAGCTGGCGGGCTACCCGACCTCAAGGGGGACCATTCGCTTCCCAATCAACAAGCCCCCGCCCATCGGCCTCATCAAGAGGATCGTCAAGGCTCGGGTTGCCCAGAACGAGGGCAACGGGAAGCGCTGACCCCCGCTCGGGCGTCCATTCGGGCGGCTTCTGTATCCAGTATTCTGGAACAGATGCCGCACACGCGGCGTTTTCTGTGAGAGCTCACGGATTGTCGCAACTTTCCCATTCGCCGCGTGTTCATTGAATGCCATTAAAAATATGAACAACAAAATTACCACCACCCGGTCCATCCTGGTCGCAATTGCGGCCTTCGCCGCATTGCCCGCGATTCAACTCAACGCCCAGGAAGCCCCCGTGCAGGCTCCGAAGGCGCTCTCCCAGCAGGCGCCCGCGTACTCCTACCAGCTTCGCCGAGACGAAGTGGTCGGCAAGGTCGTGGTCGCCTTCGTGGTCACACCCTCCGGCGACGTGGCGGACGCCGCGATCGTCAGCTCGACCGCGAGCCGGCTCGACCGCCCGACGCTCGTCGCCCTGAGCAAGTGGAAGTACGCGCCTGCGACGAAGGCCGGCGTCCCCGTGACGGCCAAGGTTATCGAGACCGTGAAGTTCGAGATGCCCGAGGTCTCCCTGTAACCCGGAGCCTGATTGGCAGCTGGCAACCCGTCCGAACGTCGGCGGGTTGCCAGCTGCGTTTCTGCACGCAAGCGCGGCGGCCCACCGCTTCCCAATTGTGGGACGTCCGGGTCTCGGTATCGGTCCTCGTCGGGGATTGCCGCACGAGCCATGGATTTTCTAGTGATTGGAGTTCAGGGGGAAGCAGACGCCGGCTCGATTGGCATGCTTCGTGCCAATAGGGAAGGGTGCCTCTATCCCTTCATGCGGCCTTACCGATCGGCACCCGTCGCTCCTTTAGCCCGTCATGATCTTCGAATCGTTCCTCCAGGACCTGCGCGTGGGCCTGCGGATGCTGGTCCACCGGCCTGCGTTCAGCATCATGGCCGCATCGTCGCTCGCGCTCGGCATCGGGCTCGTCGCCACGCAGTTCAGCCTGATAGACGGCGTCCTTCTCAGGGGCCTTCCGTTCAATGACGCGCAGCGGCTGATGCACGTCGCGCGCCTGGATCCCCAGCATCAGGGCGGCCCCTTTGCGTGGCAGTCTCTTCCCTACCGCGACTACCTCATGCTGAGGGAGCGGCAGACGGTCTTCGAATCGCTGGCGGGCATGAACATGCTCAACGTCAACCTGAGTGGTCGGGGCCGGATCCCCTCGAGCCACTTCGCGGCGCTCTGCAGCGCGAACATGCTCGAGGTGCTGGGCGTGCAGCCGATGCTCGGCCGCTGGTTCAGCGCCGACGAGGACAAGCCCGGCAAGCCGCTCCTCATTGTGCTCTCCCACTCGCTCTGGCAGGAGGAGTTCGGCTCGGACCCCGCCGTGCTGGGCCGGGCGCTCAGCGTGAACGGCGAGCCCGGAACGGTGATCGGTGTCATGCCCCCGCGCTTCGCCTTCCCCGTGCAGCAGCAGGTCTGGACGAACCTTAGGGCGGAGCCCAACGACCCGCGCGTGCGTCTGGTCGACCGCGTGGAGATGGTGGGCAAGCCGAAACCCGGCTTCACTTCCGATCAGGTCCTCGCCGAGCTCGACATGCTCGCAGCGGGAATGGCAAAGACCTGGCCCGAGACCAACAAGGGCTTCGAGCGGATGAGCGCGGTGAAGTTCACCCTCGCCTACGCCGGGGGCGGGACAATGCCGATCCTCTACCTCATGCTTGCGATGACGGTGTTCATCCTCGTGCTCGCCTGCGTCAACGTGGCCAGCATGCTCCTTGGCCGCGCCTCGCAGAGGACGCGCGAGCTCGCCGTCAGGGCCGCCGTGGGGGCCGGCCGCAACCGGCTCATTCGCCAGCTTCTCGCGGAGGCGCTGCTCATCGCGGCCCTCGGATCGGTGGGCGGCATCCTGCTCACCATGGAAGGCGTCAGGCTCCTGCAGTACAACCTGGTCGAGAAGATGGAGGTGCCGACCTGGTTCGACTTCCGAGTCGACCGGAGGGTCATCGGCATTGCCGTCCTCGCCACGTTCGCCGCGGGATTCCTCGCGGGAATCATGCCGGCCCTCCAGGCCTCCCGCATCGACCTGAACACGGCCCTGAAGGACGACTCGCGGACCGCGGCCGGACTCGGGGCAAGCCGCCTTTCCCGCTGGCTCGTGGGGGCCCAGATCGCGTTCTCGACCATGCTCCTCGTCGCGGCGGGCGTCCTGACGCTCACCATCTACCAGACCCGCAAGGCGAACCTGCGGTATGACCCGGACCGGCTCCTCACCGGGCGAATCGAGGTTCAGGAGGGGACCCATCCCACGGCGGAGGCGCGCGCGCAGTTCTACCGCGCACTCATCCAGCGCCTGCAGGCCGAGCCCGGCGTCGAGTCGGTGGCGGTCACGAGCCGCAATTTCATAGGACCGGGGGTCCAGACCCAGGTGGCCCCCGAGGGCGTCGTCTACGCCCACGACAACGACCGGCCGACCGTGCTGCTGGACGTCGTGTCGACGGACTACTTCAAGCTTATAGGGGTTGAGCGGAACGCGGGGCGCCTCTTCGACGGGCGCGAGCGGTCCGACGGCCCCCTGAGCGCCGTGGTCAACGCGTCCTTCGCCCGGAAGTTCTGGCCGAACGCCGACCCCCTGGGAAAGCGCTTCCGCAGCAACCAGACCAAGGAGGGCTGGGCCACCGTGATCGGCGTCGTGCCGGACCTGCAGATGCAGGGCATCTACGCGCCCCCGGGGCGCGACGAGGCCGGCTTCTACCTTGTCGAGGACCAGATGGGATGGGGCTGGCTCGACCTGTTCGTGCGCACGAAGTCCGATCCCCTGCAGCTGGTCGGCCCCGTGCGTGCGGCCATCGCGAGCATCGATCCCGACCAGCCGATCCATTCGGTCGGCACGCTCACGAGCCAGACCGCCATGGCGCTGCGCGGCTTCAGCATCGTCGGCATCATGGCCGTCGTCTTTGCGGGCATCACTGTCTTTCTTGGAGCCCTCGGGGTGTACGGCGTGACATCGCAGGCCGTGAGCAGGCGCACGCGCGAGCTCGGCACGCGCATGGCCCTGGGTGCGACCATAGGGCAGGTGCTGTGGCTCGTGCTCCTGCAGGGGGGACGCCAGATCGCGGCAGGGGTGTGCGTGGGGCTCGTGGCGGGCTATTTCATCACGCGCCCGCTCGAGAATCTCTTTGGGTCGGGGATGGCCAACAATCCCGGCGTGTATATCTGCGTCTCGCTCCTGATCTGCCTCGTCGGCCTCGTCGCGCTCCTGATACCCGCCCGGCGGGCCGCCCGCATCGACCCGATGTCGGCGCTGCGGTCGGAGTAGAGGACATCGGCGGCCCCTACCGGATCGCGTCCAATACGGCCGAAGGCGAGAGGATCTCCGGCAGGATGACGGGATCGGACTGGCCCGGGAGCCAGACGACGTTGAACGGCACCGCGGCCCTGTGGTACTTGGCAAGTTCCGCGGTGATCTGAGGATCCTTGTTGGTCCAGTCGCCCCTGAGGGTTGCGACGTGCCTCGCGCTGAATCGGCCCAGGACCTCGGAGGAGTGGAAGACGATCCGCTTGTTCGTCTGGCAGGTCGCGCACCAGCGCGCGGTGAAATCCACATAGACGACGCGGTTCTCGGCCCTGAGCTTCTCGACGGCCTCGGGGCTCCATTTTTCCCAGACGATGTCGCCGGGCGCGGCGGAGACGGGCCAGCCCGCCCAGACGCCGAGCGCAAGGAGGACGACGCACGCCGCCTTCCCGAACCGGGCCCTGCCGGCCGAGGCCCCCGGGGCGTTCCACCTCCCGTAGGCCCACACGGCCATCGCGACCAGGACGAGCCCGAAGAGCGCCGCGAGGAGCCCGGCCTCCTGCACCTGGCCCGCGAGGACCCAGACGAGGTAGGCGACCGTGGCGTACAGGGGGAACGCCATCGCCTGCTTGAAGGTCTCCATCCACGCCCCGGGCCGGGGGAGCACCTTGACCGCGGATGGGAATGCCGAGAGCAGGAGGTAGGGCGTCGAGAGGCCGACCGCGATCGCCGTGAAGATGGCAAAGGACTCGGCCGTCGAAAGCGCCAGGGCGGCGCCGAGCGCGGGCGCCAGGAACGGGGCGGCGCAGGGTGTCGCGGCGACCGTGGCGAGGGCGCCCGTGAGGAACGAGCCAAGGAGGCCGGACTTCGACTGAAGCTGCGAGCCGATCCCGGTGGCCGTGAGGCCGAACTCGAAGACGCCGCTCATGTTGAGCGCGAAGGCGAGGAGCGCCGCGGTCAGCCCGAACACGAACGCCGGGGACTGGAGCTGGAATCCCCAGCCGAGCTGGCTGCCGCCGGCGCGCAGGACCGCGAGCGTGCCGGCCAGGACCCAGAACGAAACGAGGACGCCCGACGCGAACACAAGGCCGTGGAGCGTGACCTTACGGCGGTCGGAGCCGGCCTGGTTCACGAAGCCGAGGATCTTGATCCCGAGGACCGGGAAGACGCACGGCATCAGGTTGAGGATGAGGCCACCGACGAAGGCCAGCGCGAGGGTTCCGAGGAGGCCCCCGGCGGCAGGTGCTGCGGAGGTGGAAGGACTGCCCGCGGGCGCGACAACGGGAGCTGCGCCGAACACGACGTCCACCTTGAGGCCCGGGAGGCTTCCGTCGGCGTGCCAGCCCTTGCTCGAGGTGAGCACGCCCTTCAGGCGCTCAAGGTTGCCCGGTCCGTCCGAGGAGACCGGCAACGAGAGAAGGTAGCCCGTCTTTCCGTCGGCCGCCACCTTCTGGGGAAGGTCGGAGGCCACCGTGCCGTCCTCGGAGAAGAAATGGAGCCCGTCGGGCACTCCGACGCCCGGGCCGACCGCCCGCACCGTGAGGGCGACGGTCTTCGCGTCGCGGGTCGCCGAGACCTGCCATGAGGGATCCGCGGCGGGTAGTTGATCCAGGACCGCCCGGATCTTTTCACCCCAGACCGGGTCCGGCTGGGACGGACCGGCGGCGACGGGCAGGCTCAGCGAAACCTTGGCGCTCCCGGGGACGCACTCCTCCTGGCACATGAGCCATTCGGCGTCGGCCTCGACCATCGCCGGGGCGCCCGGCTTCAGGTCGGCGGGCGGCGTGATCCTGACGGGAAGCAGCAGGTCGCCGTCGTAGCCGTTCCCGATCACGTTGCCCCGGGTGTCCGTGAGAACCATCGGGGCCGGCCACTGGATCTCGCCCGCGGACCAGCCCGCGGGCAGGTTCCACTTGAGCGCCGTGGGAAGCCCCGTGCCGGGATTGACCCAGTAGGAGTGCCAGTGGGGCTTGTGGACGAGGCGCAGCGCGACCGTGAAGGGCGTCCCGGGTTGTATCGAGGAGTCCGCGGCAACCAGCGACGCGGTCACCTGTGCCCCGGCATCCGGGGAAGACACCGAAAGGAGCGCCAATGCGGCAAGGACCAGGGGGGCAAGCGTTCGCTTCATGGAAGTCGGTTGGACACGCAAAACCGCAGTGTGATGCCAACAGTCGCGCCCGCAAGCGCTCAGCCGCCTTTTGCGCCGGCCGAGATCCAGCGCTCGATCATCTGTATCTCCTCCGGGGCCAGGGGCTTGTCGCCGTCGCTCGGCATGGAATCGTCGTCCCTTGCCGGCAGCTTAACCCGGCGGATGAGCTCGCTTTTCGCGGGATTGCCCGGGACGACGACGGGGCCGTCCTCCGCCCCGTGCAGGAGCAGCGCGTACGAGTCCATCCTCAGCCCGGCCTTGTGCTTCTCGGGCTTGTGGCACCGGACGCAGCTGCGCTCCAGGAGCGGGGCCACGTGGACGACGTAGAAGGCCGGGTTCGCGGGGTCCATGCTCCCGAGGCCCGTGCGAAAGGCGGGACCCGGGGCGGTCTGCGCCGCCTCTTGCGCGGGCGCCGCCGCCATCCCGAGCCACGCCCTTAGGCGGGCGGGCATCTTCTCGGTCAGGTATCCGTCGCCGTGGGTGATCGACCCGCCGCCGTGCGCCGTCCAGACCATGAGCGCGAGGGCGCCCGCAAGGAGGGCGGGGTAGGCGCGCCGCGCGGCCCCCGAGGCGCCCCGGGTCCACGCCGCCGCCGCGCAGACCGCCGCAAGCTGCACGCCTCCCCACATGTGCAGCGTGACGTCGCGGCCCCGGTAGCCTCCGCTCCAGGCGAGGAGCCACCCGTCGAATGCCGAGGCGAACACGGCCGCCGCGGCGACAAGGAGGATCCAGCCCGCGGCGGAGCGCAGGTGCGCCCAGCGCGGCCGGAGCCCCGCGAGCTCCATCAGCGGCACGAGGATGAGGAGCGCGATGGGCCCGTGGACGAGAAGGGGATGGAGACGGCCGATGAACTGGCCGAGGTTCCCGTGGTCAGTCCCGTCAGGGGGGCGCAGCCTGGCGACGGCGGTGAGCGCGGCCCAGAGCCCCGCAGCAAGGAGCGCGCCCGGCGCCCGCGACGGCCGCGCTCCGGGAACCTGGGGCGTTGGGGGAGGGGTGCTCGGCATCTCCAGTGACCGGGGGAAGATGGGAGACCTCCCTCGGGGGAGGCAAACCAACAAGTGGGCGGTCCCGCGCTTGCGCGGCGCGGCCGGTTCGTCCACCTTACCGCGCCCTCCCCAAAGACCCTGCGCCCATGGCCCGTGCGGAATCCAGTGCCCCCGTGAAGTTCCTCCGCGCCGCGGCGTGGACGGCCGTGGCCGCGGCCGGGGCCTTCTCCGTCGCGGTCCTTGCGTGGTCGCGGGGCGAGCAGGTGAGCGCCCTCTGGATGGTGGTCGCGGCCGCCTGCGTCTTCGCGATCGCCTACCGGTTCCACTCGGCGTGGCTCATGGCGAGGGTCATGACGATCGACGAGCTGCGCGCCACCCCGTCGGAGACCCATTCCGATGGAAAGGACTTCGTCCGGACCAACCGGTGGGTGGTCTTCGGCCACCATTTCGCGGCCATCGCCGGGCCGGGGCCCCTCGTCGGCCCGGTGCTCGCCGCTCAGTTCGGGTACCTGCCGGGCTTCCTCTGGATCCTGATCGGCGCGGTGTTCGGGGGCGCCGTTCACGACAGCATCATCCTTTTCTGCTCGGTGCGCCGCGGCGGCCGCTCGCTCGGCAGAATGGTGCGCGACGAGGTCGGCCCCTTCGCGGGTCTCGTGGCGCTCGTGAGCATCACGGCTATCTCCGTCATCCTCCTGGCGGTCCTCGCGCTCGTCGTCGTGAACGCCCTCGCGGAGTCCCCGTGGGGGGTCTTCACGATCGCGGCCACCATGCCGATCGCCCTCGCGATGGGTTTCGCGCTTCGCACGGGCGGCCACAAGCGTAGGGTGCTCGCCTGGTCGACCGCCGCGGGGATTGCGGGCCTCGTCGCGGCCGCGTGGGGCGGCAGGTTCATCGGGGGCACGGCGCTGGAGGGTCTCCTGACCCTCAGGGGCACGACGCTCGCCTGGTGGATCATGGGCTACGGCCTCGTCGCCTCGATCGTCCCCGTCTGGCTCCTCCTGGCGCCCAGGGACTACCTGAGCACCTTCATGAAGGTGGGAACGATCGCGGCCCTGGGCCTGGCGATCGTGGTCCTCGGGCCCCACCTGCGCATGCCCGCGCTCACGAGGTTCACGGACGGGTCGGGCCCCGTGTTCGCGGGCCCGGTGTTCCCCTTCTGCTTCATCACGATAGCGTGCGCGGCGGTGTCGGGCTTCCACGCGATCGTCTCCTCGGGGACGACGCCCAAGCTGCTCTCGCGTGAGCGCGACATAAGGATCATCGGCTACGGGGCCATGATGACGGAGATGTGCGTCGGGATCATGGCCGTCATCGCGGCGTGCGCGATGGACCCGGGCCAGTACTTCGCGATCAACATGAAGGGCGACGCGCTCGCCGTGACGTCACACCTGACCGCGCTCGGGTTCGCCGTGACCCCTGCGGACATGTCGGCCCTCGCCGCGAGCGTGGGCGAGAAGACGATGATGGGCAGGGCCGGCGGGGCGCCGACCTTCGCGCTCGGCATGGCCCGGATGCTCGCGGGCGTCTTTCGCGGCGGGGCCGCCATGGCCGTGTGGTACCACTTCGCGATCATGTTCGAGGCGCTCTTCATCCTGACGACGATCGACGCGGGCACGCGGATCGGGAGGTTCCTGGTCCAGGACCTCCTGGGCCTCGCATGGAGGCCGCTTGGGGACACCCGCTCTTTCCCCGGCAACGTCGGCGCGACCCTTCTCTTCGTGGGAGCCTGGGGGTGGTTCCTCTACCAGGGGGTCGTCGACCCGCTCGGCGGCATCAATTCCCTGTGGCCGATCTTCGGCATCGCGAACCAGCTCCTTGCCGTCATTGCGCTCGCCCTCGGCACGACGGTGCTCATCAAGATGGGCAGGGCGCGCTACGCTTGGGTCACGATCCTGCCGCTCGCCTGGCTCATGGCCGTCACGCTGACCGCGGGATGGATGAAGATCTTCAGCCCCGACCCAAGGCTCGGGTTCCTGAGCGCGGCGAACACGGCCCTGGGCGCGCGCCAGGCGCTCAACGCCTGGGTCGACGCCGCGGCGACAGCCGCGTTTGTCGTCCTGTCCGTGGTCGTGGTCCTCGCCAACGCGAGGGTGTGGTGGCTCCTCCTCGCGGGCAGGCGTGCGCCCGACCTCCACGAGGAGCCGTTCGTTGCCTCGAGGGCGGCCGATCAGACCTCGTAGGCGGGGAGGACCTTGTCCACCCGCACCTTGTCGAGGCGGGCGTACGTGGGCACTCCGGCGTCGTGCGGCAGCGCGACCTCGCCCTGGATGAGGGGCTGGGCGTAGCGCAGGAACTGGAAGTTCATGCTGACCAGGTCCTCGTTGATCCACTCGCGGGGAAGCTTCTTCGTCCCGTTGGCGATCTCGCTCAGGGGCGCCAGGCCGGTCTCGACCGTGTAGTGCTCGGTCTCGCCCCGGACGAGCGTGACCATCTTGTCGGTCTCGCCCGCGATTGCGGCGCGGACCGCGGCCTGCCCTGCGAGGAACGCCTCGTCGGCGTCCGTCTTGGAGGCCGCGTGGGCCGCCGCGCGCTGGATCAAACCTGGGCGGGCAACGCGGACCTTCGCGGTCGGGATTCCGGTCTCGATGATCTCACCGAGGGCCTCTCCCGCGCCGCCGAGCTTCGCGTGTCCGAATGCATCCGTGGCCGAGTCGGCCGCAAGGTAGTTGCCGTCCGCGTCGACCAGGCCTTCCGCGACGACGATAAGGCAGTATTTCTCGCGCTTCAGAACCCGGCGGACGTCCTCGAGGACCTTCTCCTGGTTGAACGGGACCTCGGGAAGGAGGATCAGGTGGGGGGCGTCGTGGGGGTGGTCGCGGCGTTTTGCGAGGGCGGTGCCCGCGGCGATCCATCCGGCGCTGCGGCCCATGACCTCGACGATCGAGACCAGGTCGCCCTGGCCCATCGCCTCGTTGTCGCAGGCGATCTCGCGAACGGTCGTGGCGAGGTACTTGATGACGCTGCCGTATCCCGGGCAGTGGTCCGTCCCCGTCAGGTCGTTGTCGATCGTCTTCGGGACGCCGATCACGCGCAGCTCGTAGCCCTGCTGCTGGGCGAGCTTCGAGATCTTGTCGGCCGTGTCCTGGGAGTCGTTGCCGCCAATGTAGAAGAAATAGCGGATGTTGTGGGCCTTGAACACCTCGAGCACGCGCTCGAAGTCCTGCTGCTTCTTGAGCTTGTAGCGGCAGGTCCCGAGTGCCGCGCCGGGGGTGTGGCGGAGCGCGCGGATCTGCTGCTGCGACTCGGACGCGAGGTCCACCACATCCTCCTGCAGGATGCCGAGGACGCCGTTGAGGCCGCCGTAAATCTCCTCGATGGCCTCGTGGTTGAGAGCCTCGGCCACGATGCCGGCCAAGCTAGCGTTGATGACGGAGGTCGGACCACCAGATTGACCCACCAGGACGTTTCCTACGAGTTCAGCCATTTGAAAAGTTATAAGGATTTATCGGGACAGCGAGGGTCCAAGAAAGCGCATCCCCTAGGGGTGCGCAATTGAAAAGTTCGGACGACCCCGAAACAAATTAGAGAAGGCGCGCCGGCCGGTAGTCGGCCGCGCCTTTCACTCTCTTACCTAGAGGCTTAACCTCTGCGACGAACAGATCGACCTGGTTGGGCGCGGCGCCGACGAACCGCGCGCTTTCCGAGAGAATCGACTGCAGGGCCTTCTTGCCGAGGCCGATCCGCCGGTCCCCGGCGATGCGGTCCAACAGGTCCGGCCCCGGCGTCCCTGAGCGCATCGCCTTCACCGCCGCGAGCGAATGCTCCTTGATCGCCTCGTGCGCCGTCTCGCGCCCCGCGCCCCGCTTGACCGCCTCCATGAGGATCGTGGTGGTCGCCAGGAACGGGAGGTTGCGCTCGTTCTCCTGCGAGATCGCCGACGGAAAGATGTCCATCTGGTCGAGGACCGTCAGGAGGGTCTCAAGGCTGCCGTCGATCGCGAAGAAGGAGTCGGGGAGCGCGACCCGCCTCACCACCGAGCAGGACACGTCGCCCTCGTTCCACTGGTCGCCCGCGAGCGAGCCCATCATCGTGACGTAGCCGCCGAGGACCGTGGAGAACCCGCAGATCCGCTCGCAATTGCGGGCGTTGGCCTTGTGCGGCATGGCGGACGAGCCCACCTGGCCCTCCTGGAACCCCTCGGTCAGGAGCCCGGCCCCGGCCATGAGCCGGATCGTCGTGGCGAAGCTCGATGCCGCAGCGCCCGTCTGGTGGAGCGCGGAGACCACGTCGAAGTCGAGCCCGCGGGGGTACACCTGGCCGACGACGGCGAGCGAGGCGGGTATCCCGAGGTGCTTGAGGACGCGGCTCTCGAGATCGGCGACCTTGTCGGCCCTCCCGCCGAGGAGCGTCAGCTGGTCGAGCTGCGTGCCGACCGCGCCCTTTAGCCCGCGCACGGGATACCGGACGATCAGCCCCTCGAGGCGGTCGAGGGCGATCAGGAGCTCCTGCCCGAACATCGCGAGGCGCTTGCCGAGCGTCGTCGGCTGCGCCGGGACGTTGTGCGTGCGCGCCGTGATCATCAGGTCGCGGTGCTCCTCGGCGCGGCGCGCGAGGACGAGCAGGGCGGCAGCCACCTTCTTGCGGACGAGCTTGAGCGACTGGAAGATCTGCAGCTGCTCCACGTTCTCGGTCAGGTCGCGGCTCGTGAGCCCCAGATGGATGAACTGGCGCTTCGCCTGCTCCGAGAATTCCTCGATGCGCGCCTTGACGTCGTGGAGGGTCACGCGCTCGCGCCTGGCGATCGACACCAGGTCGATCGCGGACTTCACCTTCTCATAGTCCCTGATCGCGTCCGCGGGGATCGGGACGCCCAGGTCCCGCTGGGCCTTCATGACGGCGATCCAGAAGTCCCGCTCGAGAAGCACCTTCCCGCGCTGCGACCAGATGTCCCTCATCGCGTCCGACGCGTAGCGGTCGGCAAGGACGTTCGGGAGGATTTCGCGTGGTGCGGGGTCGGAGGGCTCGTTCACGGCAAGCCGCCCAGTAAAGCCCGACCTCCGGCGAACGCCACTTGAAAAGCTTGAGGTCAGGCCGGAACGGCCCTGGCGGCGGGGGTCGCGAGGCAGCGGACTGCGAGGTCGCGCAGCACCTCCGCCTGCTCGTCGGGACGCCGGATGATCTCCTCGAACGCGTTGATGAACTCCCTCTGGTTGTCGATGAGCCGGCGCAGCGAGGGCAAGGGGCCCGAGCCCGCGAGCTTGCCGACGTACCAGGGGTTCTGCGTGAAGACGTTGAAGGAGCTCTTCTCGGCGACCGCCTCGCCGAACTTGGGCCCGTGCGCCTCGCCCGCCCGCTGGAGCCCGTCGACGCCCCGGGGGCCGACCCTCACGTCCCCGGCGTCCGCAAGCGCCCGCACCTGGATCAGGATCCGGTTGCGGTTCTGAAGTGCCGCCAGGACCGGCCTCGCGTCCCCGCCGGCGAAGAAGTGCCTTCTGAGCGAGGCGAGCGTCCACTGGAGGTCGCCGCTGAAGAAGGCGTCCGCCGTCTCGAAGAAGTCGCCCTGCGCCGCGTTGGGGCTCATCTCGGCCACGCTCGCCTCGTCGATCACCGCGCCGTCGGCTGCGTGCGCGGCCAGCTTATGGACCTCCTCGACCAGGAGCCGGGTGTTGGCCCCGATCTTCGCGAGCAAGAGCTCCAGGGCGCCCGGCCCGAACGTGACCCCGATCGCGCCCGCCTCGGCCAGCACGACCGGGCCCAACCCCTCGGCGTCCTCGCCGCCGTCCGCCAGGGCGAAGTCGGCGTTCTTCTCGCACCACTTGGCGAACGAGCGCCGCCGGTCGACCGGGGCGGCCGTGATCAGGACGGCCGACTCCTCGGGGTTCACCGAACCGAGCAGCTGCTGGAGGTCCTCGACGCACTTGAGCGTCGTCTCGGCCTTTCCCGTCACCGAGTCCGCCAGGAAATTGACATCCTTGAGCCACACGACGCGCCGGCCCCCGAACATGGGCACGGTCTGGACCGCCTCGCGGAAGCGGTTCACGGCGCTCTCGACCTCGTCGACGTTGGCCGCGAACCCGTTGACGACCTCGCGCGAGAACTCGTCGGTCGAGTCCCCCGCAAGCTCGTCGAAGCGCTTCCTGCCCATGCGCCCGACGAGGAAGTCATCCTGCCCGCAGATGAACGAGAAGTTGCGGGTGGCGGCGGGCATGGGGCGGGATTCGACCGGAAGGCCGGCGCGGGCTCAATTGAAAACCGGCCCGGCGCCGGCCCCTCGCTCCCATAGACTTGCGTGGATAGCGCTTAGCCCCTAGGTCCAGCCCGTGAGTCCAACGGCCCCGACACCATCGCCCGCCGACAAGTCATGGCGGCACGACCTCCTGCTGATCGCGGCGCTGTTCGGGGCGTTGTTCGCCTGGCGGCTCGGGAGCGCCCCTCTGCTCAATCCCGACGAGGGCCGCTACGCCGAGGTTCCCAGGGAGATGGTGGCCAGCGGGGACTGGGTCACCCCCCGGCTCAACGGGGTCCCTTACTTCGAGAAGCCGCCGCTCATGTACTGGGCCGTCGCGGTCTGCGAGGAGGCCTTCGGGCCGAGCGAGTGGTCCGTGCGGCTCGCCCCGGCCCTCTTCGGGATCGCGGGCATCCTTGCGACCTACGCCGCCGGCCGCCGCCTCTACGGCCGCGACGCGGGATTCTGGTCGGCGGTCGTCCTCGGGACCTCACTCCTTTACCTGGCCCTGGGGCACATGGTGACCCTGGACATGGCGGTCTCGGTGCTCATGGCGGCGACCCTCTTCTGCTTCATCCTTGGGATGCGGGAGGAGCCGGGCCGCACCCGGCGCTGGCTCTTCTACGGGCTCTACGCGAGCGCGGCCCTGGCCACCCTCACCAAGGGCCTCATGGGCTTCCTGATCACGGGCGCCGTCATGTTCCTCTGGGTCCTCCTCCTCAACCAGTGGAGAAGGCTCTGGCCTCTGTACCTGCCGAGCGGCTCCATGATCTTCCTGGCGATCGCGGCGCCCTGGCACGTCCTCGTCTCGGGAAGGAACCCGGGATGGGCCCACTTCTATATCATCTACGAGCATTTCCAGCGGTACGCGGACAAAAGCCACGGACGGTTCGAGCCCTTCTGGTGGTTCGTCCCGATCCTCGTCCTCGGGCTCTTCCCCTGGACGGGCTTCCTGTGGTCCTCGATGCGCGATTCGCTCGCCGGGGGCTGGGCCCGGCGAAGGGAGCGCTCCGAGGCGTGGTTCCTGGCGATCTGGGCGGGCTTCATCTTCCTCTTCTTCAGCGCCTCCAAGTCGAAGCTGATCCCCTACATCCTGCCGGTCTTTCCCCCGCTCGCGGTGATCGTCGGCAGTTGGCTCTCCGCGACCCTCGCCTCGGAGGGCGCGTTCGCGCGGATGAGGACGGGCCTGAGGGTGTTCGGCTTCCTCTGCGGCCTCCTGGCCGCGGCGCTTTGCGTCGCGGTCCTCAAGCCCGGGCTCATCCGCGACGCGGCCCAGGCCGCGGAACTCAGGCCGTACGCCTTCGTCCTGGCGGCGGTTCTCTGCGTGGGGGGCCTCAGGGCCATGATCCAGCGCGGCGACGCCGCCGCGCGCGGGGCGGTGACCGCGATGGCGGGGACCCTCGTGGTGCTGATCGGCGTCCTCCTCTTCGCGATGCCCGTCATCGACGTGAGGAGCACGAAGGAGGTCGCGCTCGCGGCGCGCACGGCCGTGCGACCGGGGGACCGCGTGTACCACTACCACGGCTTCTTCCACGACTTCACCTACTACACGGGAGGGGTGGTCGGGCTCGTCCACTACACCGACGAGCTTGAGCTCCAGTTCTTGGACCCGGCGCAGAGGCAGGAGCGGTTCATTGGCGACGAGGAATTCCGAAGGCAGTGGGCCGGGCCGGGCCGCGTCTTCGCGGTGGCCCGGATCCGCGACGCGGCCGAGCTTTTCACGGACCCGGCCTTCCACTACCACCTGGTGGCCACGGGCCCGCACCACTATCTTTTCAGCAACCAGCCTTGAGGATTCGCTGTCACCCCCCAGAATGCCCCCCGCAATGCCCTCGCCCGCCGCAGCAACCCCTCCCAGGCCCGTGGAGCCTTTCCTCCCGTTCACGCGCCCGACGATCGATGATGCGACCGTGGCCGGCGTGGCCGAGGTGATGCGCTCGGGCTGGATCTCCTCGGGCCCCCAGGTAAGGGCCTTCGAGGCGAAGCTCTCCGAGTTCTTCGGCGGGAGGCCGGTGCGGGCGTTCAATTCCGGCACCTGCACGATGGAGATCGCCCTGCGGATCGCCGGCGTGAAGGCGGGCGACGAGGTGATCACGACGCCCCTCTCCTGGGTCGCCACGAGCAACGTGGTCCTCGAGGTCGGCGCGAAGCCCGTGTTCGTGGACATCGACCCCGCGACCCGGCTGATCGACCTGGAGAAGGCCGAGAGGGCCATCACCCCGCGCACGCGCGCGATCATCACCGTCGACCTGGCCGGGCTGCCGGTCGACCGCGACCGGCTGGCCGCACTCGCGAAGAGGCACAACCTGCGCGTCGTCGAGGACGCCGCGCAGTCCTTCGGCAGCACCTGGAAGGGGAGGCGCATCGGGTCGTTCGGCGACTTTGTCTCGTTCAGCTTCCATGCGAACAAGAACATCACGACCTCGGAGGGCGGGTGCCTCGTCGTTAACGACGAGGGCGAGGCGAAGCTTGCGGAGCAGTACCGCCTCCAGGGCGTCGTCCGGACGGGCCATGACGGGATGGAGGTCGAGCTCGTGGGCGGGAAGTACAACATGACCGACATCGCCGCCCGGATCGGCCTCGGGCAGCTGCCGCACCTGGACGAGTTCACGGCGAAGCGCCGCGACCTCGCCCGCGCCTACTTCGAGGAGTTCGACCGGCCGGCCGTCCGCGCGCTCGGCCTCGGGCTTCCGCCCGCGAACTTCACCGACTCGAACTGGCACATGTTCCAGGTCATGCTCCCGGAGGCCCGGCTGGACGCACCGCGCGCCAGGATCATGGAGGAGCTCCACGCGGGGGGAATCGGCACGGGCGTCCACTACCCGGCGATCCACCTCTTCGCGCTCTACCGGAGGATGGGGTTCAAGGACGGGGATTTCCCCGGCGCGGAATACGCCGGGCGCAACATCCTGACCCTCCCGCTCTTCCCCGCCATGGCCCGCTCCGACGTCGCCCGGGTCGTCCGCTCGCTTGCGGCCTGCCTGGAAAGCCACCTAAAGACATGAGCACCGCGCCCGACCTGTCCGTCGTCATCCCGGTCTACAACGAGGAGCTCAACCTCCCGCTCCTCTTCTCGAGGCTCTATCCGGTGCTCGACGGGCTCGGCCGCACCTACGAGGTCATCTTCACGAACGACGGCAGCGCCGACAAGTCGCTCGATCTCCTGAAGGCCCAGTACGCGGCCCGGCCCCAGGTGACGCGGGTCATCGACTTCAACGCGAACTACGGCCAGCACATGGCGATCATGGCGGCGTTCGAGCGGGTCCGCGGCCAGGTCATCGTGACGCTCGACGCCGATCTGCAGAACCCCCCTGAGGAGATCCCGAAGCTCCTCGTGCTGATCGACGCCGGGCACGACTACGTCGGCGGCTTCAGGATCAACCGAAAGGACAGCCTGTTCCGCACCGTCGCGTCGCGGATCATCAACGGCGTCCGCAAGTCCACGACGTCGATCGAGATGACGGACCAGGGCTGCATGCTGCGCGCCTACAGGCGCCCCATCATCGAGGCCATCGTCCGCAGCGGCGCGATCAACACCTTCATCCCGGCGCTCGCCTACAGCTTCTCGGGGAACCCGACCGAGGTGGGCGTGAAGCACGAGGAGCGCCACGCGGGCGTATCGAACTACTCGTTCTATGGGCTCGTTCGTCTGAACTTCGACCTCATCACCGGCTTTTCGATTGCGCCTCTGCAGTACTTCACGATGTTCGCCGGGTTGAGTTCACTCGGGAGCTTCGCGCTGGTGGTCGTGCTGCTTGTGCGGCGCTTCGTGTTCAACCTCGACCGCGAGACTTTCGGCGTGTTCACGCTGCTGGCCATCGTGCTGTTCCTGCTAAGCGTGGCCATGACTGGCATCGGGTTGATCGGTGAATACGTGGGCCGGACCTACCAGGTCGTGCGGGCGCGCCAGCGCTACTACGTGCGGGAATTGATCGAGGCCAAGGAATAGCTCGACGGCCCGCGCATGCCCGGCCCCCGGATACTCTTCTTCGGCTACAGCGAGGTCGGCCACGACTGCCTCTCGCTCCTCCTGGAGCGCGGGGACAACGTCGTCGCGCTCATCACCCACGAGGACAACCCGAACGAGAAGATCTGGTTCAAGACGCCCGCGGACGCGGCGAGGGGCCGGGGCGTCCCGGTCCACACGCCGCAGAGGGTGGGGACCCCCGAGTGGATGGAGCGGATCGCGGCGATGCGGCCCGACCTCATGATCTCCGTCTACTACAGGAACATGATCGGCATGAAGGTGCTCGGGATGGCGCCCCTCGGGGCGTTCAACATGCACGGCTCCCTGCTCCCAAGGTACCGCGGCAGGGCGCCGATAAACTGGGCCGTCCTCCACGGGGAGCCCCGGATCGGGATGACGCTGCACCGGATGGTGAAGGAGCCCGACGCGGGGAACATCGTCGACCAGGAGGGCGTGGACATCGGGCCTCGCGACACGGCCGAGCAGGCGTTTCGAAAGGTGCTGCCGTGCGCGCGCAGGGTGCTTGCCCGCCAGATCGACGCGCTCCTCTCGGGGAGAGCGGTCGAGACGCCCCAGGACGTGTCGAAGGCGACGTATTTCGGGGGCCGCACCCCCGAGGACGGCCGCATCGACTGGACGCGGACCTCGCGTGAGATCTTCAACCTGGTCAGGGCGGTGACGGACCCCTATCCCGGCGCATTCACGGACGCCGGTCCCTCGCGCCTCATGGTGTGGTGGGCCGAGCCGGAATCCCCGGCCAGCCTGGGGAAGCGGGGCCGGCCCGGGGAGGTGCTCTGCGTCTCACCCCTCGTCGTGGCGACCGGCGACGGCGCTCTGGAAATCACCCGTTTGGAATGGCGCCCGGAGCCCGCTCCGGCCCTCAGGGCCGGGCTGGTCCTCGGATAGAAGCCCCGGATCCCGCAGGGCCCGCGCAACGGCGCCGCGTTTGGCGGGATCAACGGCGTTTCCAACCCGGATTTTACGCCGGCATCCTTTATCGGGATACGGTCATCCGTGGATTTAACGCCCGGGATGGCGCGGGGAGAACGGCCTCGGGTTCGTGATAAAAGTTTAATGGGCAGGCAATTACAAATAATGTCAATTTGACATAACTGTTGGCACACAAGCGGCTTATCACGGCCGCGGACATTAAATCCGCGTTTAGACCTCACAACGTCACGACAGATCGCCTGATCCAACTCAACCACCCCCAGAACGCTCCAGCCTAATCCCACGACCTATGCCTGACCCAACCACCAATACACCGACGATGAAGCCCACGCTGGGCCTCACCGGCCTGACCATCAACGCGATGGCCCTGATCGCGCCCGGGGCGTTCCTGTGGCTCACCTTCCAGGAGCAAGCCCTCTACGGCGCGCCCGCGGCGGGAGCATCCATGTGGTTTGGCATCGTCGCCGCCCTCCTGCTGTGCCTGGCCACGGCGGTCAGCTACTCGGAGCTCTCGAAGCTCTATCCGGGCGCCGGTTCGTCATATTTCTACGCGGAGCAGGCCTTCCTCTCCAAGAGCAAGGCGTTCAAGTTTGCCCGCGTGATGAAGTTCTTCACGGGTTGGGCCAGCCATCTCTACTACTGGGTCTACCCGGGGTGCATGGTCGGGGTGACGGCGCTGATCTCGAGTTACCTGTTGAACCAATTCTTTCCGGATACGTTCAGCGGCATATATGACAGTCCGCTGTTCATGATCCTGTTCTGCGTCGTGTTCACGCTCTTCGTCGCCTACATCGCGTTCCGCGGGGTCACCGGCACGACGGCGGTGAACATGGCGATCAACATCATCCAGATCTCGGCGCTGCTGGTCTTCTCGGTGATGGCGATCGCGTATCGTACCAAGCATACGGACGGCTCGGTCGGCTACCACCTCTCGAACGGCGTCGCCGTCAACTATCAGGTTTTCCAGGACACCGTTAAGGATGACAAGGGCGCGCCCATGCCCGTCCTCGATGCGGACAACAAGCCGACGAAGGACGACAAGGGGAACATCGTCTACCAGACGGCGGACCAGACCGACAAGGACGGCAATCCGGTCCCGGCCGACAAGGACGGCAAGGCCGTGACGGACCCGAAGCTCGCTGCACCGTTCACCGTGAGCTACCAGATGGCCGACGCCTACACGACCGATCCCGCAACCAAGATCACGACGTTCAACTTCCACCCGACTGCCAAGTCCGTGGTCGGGCCGCACAGCTTCAACTTCGTCTTCATCCAGGCCTGCGTTGCGATCCTGATCCTCGTCGGGTTCGAGTCGGTGACGGCCATGGGCGAGGAGGCCAAGAACCCGAAGAAGGACATCGGGCGCGCGGTGCTCCTCTCGCTCGTCATCCAGGGCGCCGTGTGCTACCTGATCGAGTACTTCGCCGCGAACTACCTCCTCCACAACGGCTACACGCTTCCGCAGGCGTCAGGCTCGGGGGCGCCCATAGGCGACATGATGGTGATCGTCGGGACCTGGCTCTTTGGGAGCTACCAGGCCGGGCGCGCCTTCATGCTCGTCCAGGCCTTCACCGTGTTCCTCGCCCTCATCGGGACGACGCTCGCCTGCCTGAGCACGGGTGCCCGCGTCACCTACGCCATGGGCAGGGATGAGGAGGTGCCCTCGCACTTCGGCCTGCTGCACGGCAAGACGCTCTCCCCCCACCGCTCCATCTGGACGCTGGCGATCATCTCGATCGTCATCGGGATCATCACGGTGTCCGTTTACCTTGGGGGCACAACCCCTGCGGCCCTGGACAAGCACAACATCTGGTACAGCTTCGGGATCTTCGCGCCGGAGACGTACGCCAAGCTGCCGAACACGCTCCTGATCATCACGCTGATCAGCAACTTCGGCACCTTCCTACTGTACATGACGACCTGCATCATCGCGATCGTCGCATTCCGCGAGCACCACATGTTCAATGGCTTCAAGCACCTCGTGGTGCCGGTGTTCGGGCTTCTGGCGAACCTCGCCTGCATGCTCTTCTACCTGATCGGTCCCTGGACCGTCGCGGGGATGAGCGTGAAGGAGCCGTACATCGCGCTCGGCGTGGCGTTCGCCTGGGGCCTCTACGGCTGGTACTACTTCGCGAAGAGCAGCAAGGTCAGGGGCAAGGCGATGATCCTGACGGCCAAGCCGGCAGTTTGATTTGACCTGACTGTCCTAAAGAGTTCCATGGCCCCGCCTGCGCCAAGCAAGCGGGGCCATTTCTTTCCGCCAACCCCATGCGTCTGCGCTACGCCCGACTCACCTCAATAGGCCCCGTTCGCCCCGTAAATGAGGACTGGATGGATTTCTGGGAGTCGCCCGACCCCCTGACCCGTGAGAAGCAGGGCAGCGTGGCGCTCCTGGCCGACGGGGTGGGTGGGTACGAGCACGGCGAGGTCGCGAGCCGCGTGGCCGTAGACGCCGCATTGAGGGAGTTCCAGGCTTCGTCCGGGGACGTCAAGCCCTACGCGCTTCTTCGCCGGATGTTCACGGCGGCCTGCTCGGAGGTGCACGACAGGTCGCTGTCGGAGTACAAGGGCAGGAAGATGGCCACGACGCTCGTGGGCTCCATGTTCCGCGACGGCGCCGTTTGCGTGGCCAATGTCGGCGACACGCGCTCGTATTTCATCCGCCAGAAGACGATCCGCCGGCTGACGACCGACCACGTGGCCACCTCGGTGCCGGTCAAGCTCGGGATGATCCTGGAGCGCCAGGCGATGGCCAGTCCCAATCGGAGCGAGCTGACGCGCAGCGTGGGCGCCGAGCCCTTCTGCCAGCCAGACTTCGCGACCCAGCTCCTCCATCACGGCGACTTCGTGCTGCAGTGCACGGACGGCCTCCACGCGTTCATCCTCGACGAGGAGATGCGCGAGATCATCTGCCGCTCGCACCCCTACGACGCCTGCAAGGAGCTGATCGCCCTCGCCCAGAAGCGCGGAAGCGACGACAACGTGACCCTGCAGCTGATCGAGGTGAGGAACTGGGAGGAGGTTGCGAAGACCGCCCGCGCCTCCCTCGGCGCCGACGTGAAGCCCGGGAAGGCGGTCGTGGCCGCCGCGGCAGCCGCGTCCGGGACGAGCGAGCCCGGCCCGGGCAGGATCCTCGACGGCCGCTTCGAGATCACGGACCTCGTGGCCCGCAGCAACATGGCCTCGATCTTCAGGGCCACCGACAAGACGACGGGCCAGAGCGTCGCGATAAAGATCCCGCTCATGGCGCTGGAGAGCGACGTGGCGGGCTTCGAGCGCTTCCAGCGCGAGGAGGAGATCGGCGCCAGGCTCAACCACCCCGCGATCCTCAAGGTCGTGAAGGTGGAGGGTCCGAAGAGCCGGCCCTACCTCGTCATGGAGTTCCTCGAGGGGAAGACGCTCGCCGAGGTCATCACGAAGAGGAAGACACTCTCCGAGGGCGAGGCCGTCGCCTACGGGAGCCAGATCTGCGACGCGCTCGAGTACCTTCACCAGAACGGGATCGCCCACCGCGACCTGAAGCCGCAGAACATCATGGTCTGCAAGGACGGCAGCCTGAGGCTGTTCGACTTCGGAATCGCGCGGGTCGAGACGGCCCGGCGCCTCACCTTTGTCGGACTGACCCCGGCCTTGGGCACACCCGACTACATCTCCCCCGAGCAGGTCCGCGGCAAGAGGGGCGACCACAGGAGCGACATCTACAGCCTGGGCGCCATCCTCTACGAGCTGGTGACGGGCTCCACACCCTTCCAGGGCGAGAGCCCCTACATCGTCATGAACGCCCGCGTCACGGGCGACCCGGAGGCCCCGCGAAAAATAAACCCCGAGCTCAATCCTGCGATCGAGGAGGTGATCCTGCATGCCCTGGAGCGCGACCCGAAGAAGCGCTACCAGTCGGCTGTGGAGATGAAGCAGGACCTGGACCATCTGGACAAGGTCGAGATCACCCACCGCGACCAGAGGCTGCGTGCTCCGCAGCCGTGGAAGGCCAAGAGCCACACGGCGCTCATGATAGCGGTGATTGTCCTTTTCCAGATCGCGCTCTTCTTCGCGCTGTTCGTACTCCTTTCCCGCAAGCACCACTAGGCGAGCCCCTGAGGGGCCCCTTTGGGGCGGGGCCAGGACCCGAAAAAGATTAAGAAAACATTAAGAAACGGGGCGTTTTGCCCGGATTAGGGGTTACGGCGGCGCTAAATCAGGGGCGAAGACGTTAGTATAGCTGGCAAAGCGGCTTAACGGGTGAAAATTCGGGGGCGATTTCGAGGATGGCATCAATGCTGCTATCCGTCTGCGAGCGCGGTTTGAACTACGACCGCCGCTTCAAACAACATCCCTACTGCCCAACAACCGTATGAATAAGAAACTGTATCCCCTGTACGTCTGCGCGCTCTCAATCTGCGCAGTGACAGCGAACGCCCAGACCGCACCGACACCCGCCACCGCACCCGCGGCGCCTGCCGCAGCGGCGGCCCCGGCGGCTGCAGCGCCCGCAGCGGCGCCCACGTCGCCGGTTTCCACGCCCGCCATGGAGGGACCGCTGGCGGTCAACGTGAAGCCGGAGAGTTTCGACATTCCGGATTTTGGGAAGATCTATGTCTCGGGAGTCATCTCTGCGATCGCCCTCGGCGACTCGCCCTCCTTTGCCGGCCAGAAAAGCGGCTTTGCCGACCTGAGCAACGCCCAGGTCTTCGTGCAGAAGGTTGACGGGGCCTTCCAGTTCTTCGTCCAGGCGGGCACCTATTCGTTCCCGACCGTCGGCGTCCCTTACACGAGGTCCGGGCCTACCGGGACCGCGCTCTTCGGGCCGCTTCCCCAGGGTTTCCTCAAATACGTGAACGGCAACTTCTCGATCGAGGCCGGCAAGCTGCCGACCCTGATCGGCGCCGAGTACGGGTTCACGTATGAGAACATGAACATCTCGAGAGGACTCCTCTGGAACCAGGAGCCGCTCGTCAGCCGCGGCGTGCAGGCCAACTACACCGCGGGCCCCCTGGCCCTCTCGGCGTCCTGGAACGACGGGTTCTACTCGAACCGCTACAACTGGGGCTCCGCCTCGGCGGCCTGGACCATCAACTCGTCCAACACGCTGGCGCTCGTGTTCGGCGGCAACTTTGGCACGACGGACTACGGCGCCTCCGCCACACCGATCTACCAGAACAACGACAAGCAGATCTGGAACCTGATCTATTCCTTCACGTCCGGCCCCTGGATCGCTCAGGCGTACGGCCAGTACGCGGACACCGCCTCGGGCACCAGCATCGGAATCGGCAAGGCCACCTCCACGAGCGGCTTCGGCGTCCTGGTCAACTACGCGGTTCCGAACACGAGCTGGAACCTGTCGGCCCGCCTGGAGGACATCTCGTCCTCGGGCAGCACGACGGACGGCTCGGTCAACCTGCTCTACGGCGTCGGAAGCAAGGCCTGGTCCTTCACGATCACTCCCACCTACCAGTCGGGGATCTTCTTCACGCGCGGCGAGATCTCGTTCGTCGGGGCGTCGTCCACGACGAGAGGATCCGTCTTCGGGAGCTCGGGGACGAGCACCTCGCAGACCCGTTTCGCGATCGAGACCGGCATCCTCTTCTAAGTCCTCCCGGTCCGCAAAGCCCGCGCCCCTGCCAGGGCGCGGGCTTTCTTGTCTGTAGAGGGCAGGGGCCCGCGCGGGCGGCTAGTACAGCCTCCGCCGGAAGAGGAACCCCGCGACGGTCAGGTTGACGAGCCCGATCACCGCCATCGGCCAGAACTGCCCCACGAGCAGGTGGAAGGGCGTCCCCTGCAGGAAGACCCCCCGGATGATCACGAGGAAATAGCGCATGGGGTTGACCAGCGTCAGGCGCTGCATCCAGAACGGCATGTTCGCGATCGGGGTCGCGAACCCGGAGAGCATGACGGACGGCACGAGGAAGAGGAACGCGCCGAGAAGTCCCTGCTGCTGCGTGACGGCGAGGGACGACACCATCAGGCCGACGCCGATCGACGAGAAGAGGAAGAAGAAGAGCCCGACGTAGAGCGTCGCCACCTCCCCGCGCAGCGGCACGTGGAACCAGAGGGTCGCGATCAGGACGATCGCCGTCATCTCGACAAAGCCGATGATGAACCCCGGAAGGGCCTTGCCGAGGAGGATCTCCACCGGCCGAAGCGGCGTCACCAGGAGCTGGTCGAACGTGCCCTGCTCGCGCTCGCGGGCGACTGAGAGGGAGGTCACGAGCGTCGTGACCAGGAGCGTCAGGAGCCCCACGATCCCGGGCACGAGGAACCAGCGGCTCTCGAGGTTCGGGTTGAACCAGGCCCGCACCTCGAGGCGGGCGCCGGCCGCGCCGCCGGAGCGGCGAATCCAGTCGGCGCTATAGTCGGCGGCGATCGTCGAGACGTAGCCAAGGAGGATGGCCGCCGTGTTGGAATTGCGCCCGTCGACGATCACCTGGACCGGACCGGCGCGGCCGGCGGAGAGCTCGCGGCTGAACTGCGGGCCGATGTGGAGGACCATCAGGACCCTGCGGCTGTCCACGAGGGGGCCGATCTGCGCCTCGCCTGTCAGGGTCGCGACCTGCTGGAAGTTGGTTGACCCCGTGAAGCGGGCCACGAGGTCCCGGGCCGCGGGGCCGGCGTCCTCGTTGTAGACGGCAATGGGGATGTGGTTCAGGTCGAACGTGGCTGCGTAGCCGAATACGAGCAGTTGGACCAGGGGCGGGATGATGACGACGATGCGGCTTCGCTTGTCCTTCATGAGGGCAAGGAACTCCTTGATCATCAATGCGTAGATGCGCTTTACCATGGCGTCCACCTAGTCGAGGCGCTTGCGCATCATCCGACGGCTGGCGCCGAGGAACACAGCCGCGAACACGGCGAGGGCCGCGGCATTGGGGAGAATGACCGACCAGACGTTGCCGGCCAGGAAGAGCGTCTGGAGCGACGCCACGAAGTAGCGCGCGGGCAGGATCCGGGTGATCGCCTGGACTAAAAGGGGCATGCTGCCGATGTCGAAGATGAACCCCGACAGGAGGAAGGCCGGCAGGAAGGTCGTGATGATGGCGACCATGCCGGCCAGGAACTGGCTCCGGGTGGCCGTCGAGATGAGAAGCCCCATGCCCAGCGCGGCGAGGAGGAAGAGCGAGGAGACCGCGAAGAGGAGCCACGGGGATCCCATCAGCGGCACCCCGAAGAGCCACAGGCCCATCGCGACCGACACGGCCATACCGCCGAGGCCCAGGAGGAAGTAGGGCAACACCTTTCCGAGCAGCACCTCGCCCATCGTGACCGGGGTCACCATGAGGGCCTCCATCGTGCCCCGCTCCCACTCCCGGGCCATCACGAGCGCCGTCAGGAGCGCCCCGATCAGCGTCATGATGATCGCGATCAGCCCGGGAACGAGGTAGTTGCGGCTCCGCAGCTCGCTGTTGAACCAGACACGCTGGTCGATCGCAAGGGGCGCCCCGAGGCGCGACCCCCGCTCCATGGCGCGCTTCCCGAGCCACCCCTGCCAGACGCCCTGCACATAGCCGATCATGAGGCGCGCGGTATTGGCATCGGTGCCGTTGACGATGAGCTGAATGGGCGCGCCGTCGCTCCTGCGCAGGCGGCTCGCGAAGTCCGACTGCACGTGCACGATCGCGTTCACGCGCATGGCCCGGAGCTCCCCCTCGGCCTCGCCCATGTCGTGCATGAACACGGGGGCGAAGTAGCGCGAGCCGGCGAATCGCGCCGCAAGGCCGGCCGTGTCGGCGTCGGGCTGCTCGACGACGACGGCGATCGGCACGTGCTCGGCGTCGAGCGAGATGCCGTAGCCGAAGATGAGCAGGAGAAAGACCGGCATCAGGAACGCGATCGCGATGCTGCTCGGGTCCCGAAGGATCTGGCAGAACTCCTTGCGGACGAGCCCGCGAAGGCGCATGCGGGACGCCGCGCTCATGCCGCGGGGGCCTTCCGGCCCCGTTCCTCGATCAGCGCGATGAAGGCCTCCTCCATCGTCGGCTCGGGACGGCCCTCGGAGCGCTGGCCCCGCTTGATCTCGGAGGGGACGCCCAGGGCCAGCACCTCGCCTTCGGCCATGATCGCAAGCCTGTCGCAGTACTCCGCCTCCTCCATGAAGTGCGTCGTCACCATGATCGTGACTCCGCTCTGCGCGAGCGCGTTGATCCGGCTCCAGAATTCGCGTCGGGCCAGGGGATCGACGCCCGAGGTCGGCTCGTCCAGGAAGAGGATGTCGGGCTCGTGCATGAGGGCGCAGGCCATCGCGAGCCGCTGCTTGTAGCCCAGGGACAGGTCCTGGCTCGTCGCCTCGGAGAGCGGTGCCAGCTCGAACTGCTCGAGCGCCCACTCGGTCCGTTCGCGCTGGCGCGCCCCGGAAAGGTTGTACGCGCTGCTGAAGAACCGGAGGTTCTCCCGCACGCTCAGGTTGCCGTACAGGGAGAACCGCTGGGACATGTAGCCGATCCTCGAGCGGGCCGCGGCCGCGGCATGGCGCAGGTCGAGCCCAGCCACCCGCAGGGTGCCCGAGGTGGGGGGCAGGAGCCCGCACAGGATCCGGAACAGCGTGGATTTCCCGGCGCCGTTCGGCCCCAGGAGCCCGAAGACCTCGCCCGCGGCCACCTCGAACGTGACGTCCCGGACGGCGTAGAAGTCGCCGAACTTTCGGTTGACGCCGTGAACCTCGACCGCGGGCCCCTCCCGCCGGGCGACGGGTGCCGTGGCTCTCCCGGGCGGCAGGGCGTGCACGGCCCTCCCGCCCTCGGTCCCGCGCTTTTCCCTGAGGAGCGCCACGAACGCGTCCTCGAGGCGGGGCTCGACGGGACGGATCGCCGAGGCCTCCGCGCCGGCGGGCACGGTCGGGGGCTTCCCGGCGGCGTCCGTGACGACGCGCACGCAGTCCGCCTGGATCACGGCGTCGAGCACGCCCGGGGCCGCGGAGAGCGCCTTTTGCAGGGTGCGTTTGTTTCCGGCGGGCGCGGAAACGGCAAATGTCCTTCCTCGCAACGGCTCCTGGAAATCCGCCGGCTTGCCCTGGCCGAGGATCTCGCCCTCGTGAAGGAGGACGACCTCGTCGCAGCGCTGAGCCTCGTCGAGGTACGCCGTGCTCAGCAGGACGGTCATCGATTCTCGGCTCACGAGCCCGTAGACGATCTGCCAGAGCTCCCTGCGCGAGACCGGGTCGACGCCCACGGTCGGCTCGTCCAGGAGGAGGAGCCTCGGGGGGCGCACCAGGGTGCAGGCAAGGCCGAGCTTCTGCTTCATGCCCCCCGACAGCTTCCCGGCGAGGCGGGCCGTGAAGCGCGCGAGCCCGGTCATGCGCATCAGCTCCGCGTAGCGCGCGGGGCGTTCGGCGGGAGGGACGCCCTGCAGGTCCGCATAAAGATCCAGGTTCTCGCCCACCGTCAGGTCCTCATAGAGCCCGAACCGCTGGGGCATGTAGCCGACGCTGGCCTGCACGGCGTGCGACTCCTCGGCGACGTCGTGGCCGAGCACCGTGACCCTGCCCCCGTCCGGCGCGAGGAGCCCGACCGCCAGGCGCATGAGGGTCGTCTTGCCGGCACCGTCCGGGCCAATCAGCCCGGTGACGCAGCCCTGGCGCACGGACAGGCTCACCCCGCGCAGCGCCGTCACGGTGCGCCCGCCGGCGACGAATCCCTTGCGCACGTCGCGCAGCCCGAGGACGGCCTCGGCCCCGGGGATCACGGCTGCCCCTGGTCGAGCGGCAGGGTCACCACGGCCGGCATGCCGAGGCGCAGCTCGCCCTTCGGGTTGCGCACGAAGACGCGCATCTGGTAGACGAGCTTGGTCCGGACCTCGGAGGTTTCGACGGACTTGGGGGTGAACTCGGCGGTGGGGGAGATGAACCCGACCCAGCCCTCGTACTTCTGGCCGGGATAGCCGTCGGTCGTCACCGACGCCTTCATGCCCGGCCGGATCCGGGGCAGGTCGGTCTCCGCAACGTAGACGCGGACCCAGAGGGGGTCGTCGAGAGCGAGGGTCAGCACGGGTTTCTGCGGCGAGGCCATGTCGCCCGGCTCCAGGATGCGGTCCTCGACGATCCCGTTGTCCGGGGCCTTCAAGTCCGCGTCGGCCAGGTCCCGGCGGGCCAGGTCGAGCTGGGCCTGATAGCCCTCCAGGTTCGCGGTTGCGGCCGCGATGTCCTCCTCGCGCGGCCCGAGCTTCATCAGGGCGAGGACTTCCTGGGCTGCCGCGTTGCGGGCCCGGGCGACGTCCAGCGCGGCGCGGGCGTCGTCGGAGGCCTGCGGCGTGGTCGCCCTCTGGGAGACCAGGTTGAAGACGCGGTCCGAGGTCAGCTCCGCGTTGCGCAGGTTGGCCGCCGCGGCGTCAAGGTCCGCCTGGGCCTTGCGGATATCCTCGGGCCGGTTGCCGGCCACCAGCCGGCGCAGGACCTCGCGCTGCGCGGACAGCTGGGCCTTGCGCTGCGCGGCCGTGGCCTCGAGCCGCGCCGTCTCCAGCGAGGCGAGAACCTGCCCCTTGACGACATGGTCGCCCTCCTGCACGGCCACGGCGGCGATCCGCTCGCTCCCATAGAAGGCAAGCTGCACCTGCCGGATGTCGACGTTGCCGCTCAGGACCAGCTCATGCCGGGCCGCCGCCGGCCCTCGGCCGAGCCACAGCCACAATCCAAGCGCCACGGCTACCACTGCGATCAATGCGGCCAGGCGAATCGGCTTCATCTTAGGCTAGAGTTTCCTGCGCGGGAACGGGCTGTCAAAGCTGATCGGCCCCGGAGGGGGTGCCCCCAGGAACGGGAGGGGAAATCTTCTTTCGTGTCATTTGGCGGATTTCGTGGTTAATCGGACTGAAACACCCATGCCCACGCGCGTCCTCATCCTCGGTGCCAACGGTTTCATCGGCAGCTCGCTCACCCACGCCATCCTAAAGCAGAAGGACTGGGAGGTGTTCGGAATGGACGTCGGGGACCACAAGCTGGGCGACTGCCTCGGCAACCCGAGGTTCAAGTTCGTCGAGGGCGACATCACGATCTCCCGCGAATGGATCGAGTACCACGTCAAGAAATGCGACGTCGTGGTGCCGCTGGTCGCCATCGCGAACCCAGTCCAGTACGTGAAGGACCCGCTGCGGGTCTTCGAGTTGGATTTCGAGGCGAACCTCGACGTCGTTCGCAAGTGCGCCAAGTACAAGAAGCGCATCATCTTCCCGTCGACCTCGGAGGTCTACGGCATGTGCCCCGACCGGGAGCTCAACGAGGAGACGAGCTCGCTCGTCTACGGCCCGATCGAGCGCCAGCGCTGGATCTACGCCAACTCCAAGCAGCTCCTCGACCGCGTCATCTATGCGTACGGCGTGAGGGACGGCGTGGACTACACCCTCTTCCGCCCCTTCAACTGGATCGGGCCCAAGCTCGACAACGTCATGGAGCCGAAGGAGGGGAGCTCGAGGCTCTTCACCCAGTTCATCTCGAACGTCATCTTCGAGAAGCCGCTCCAGCTCGTCGACGGCGGCAAGCAGGGCCGGTCGTTCACGTTCATCGACGACGGGGTGGACGCGCTCCTCCGGATCATCGAGAACAAGGGGGGCAGGGCCTCGCGCCAGATCTTCAACATCGGAAACCCAGGCAACAACGTGAGCGTCGCCAAGCTGGCGAAGCTGATCATCGCGGCGTTCAAGGACTTCCCGGAATACCGTGAGCGGGCCCAGAGGGCCAAGACGGTGGTGGTGTCCTCGGGCAAGTACTTCGGGAAGTACTACCAGGACATCCAGAGGCGCGTCCCCTCGGTGGCGGCCATCAAGAGGCAGCTCGGGTGGGAGCCCAAGGTCGACCTGAAGACCGCGATAAAGCTGACGCTCGACTACCACCTGGCCCACGAGGACTACCAGCTCGACTGAGAACCATGCCGGTGCGACTAGCGCTCAAGGTCGATGCCGACACGGACCGCGGGACGCGGGTCGGCATCCCGAACCTGGCCGCCGACTGCACGGAGTTCGGCGCGGCCGCCTGCTTCCTCTTCTCGCTCGGCCCGGACCAGACCGGCCGGGCCGTGACGCGGGTCCTCAGGCCCGGCTTCTTCAGCAAGGTGAGCCGCACGAGCGTGGTCCAGATCTACGGCGTTCGGACGCTCCTCAACGGCACGCTCCTTCCCGCCCCGCACGTCGGCCGGCGCAACGCGGACGCGATGCGGCGGGTGCGCGACGCCGGCTTCGAGGTCGGCATCCACTGCTACAACCACTACCGCTGGCAGGACTACCTGGACAGGATGGACCTCGGCTCGATCCGGGCGGAGTTCGGCGCCGCGAGGGCCGAATTCTCCAGGATATTCGGGGAGGAGGCGCGGAGCGCGGGCGCGCCGGGGTGGCAGAGCAACGCGAGGAGCCGCGAGGTCTACGACGAGGCTGACCTGTTGTATTCGAGCGACACGCGCGGGTCGTGCCCCTTCTTCCCGAGCATCGGGGGCAAGGCGTTCAGGACGCTCGAGATCCCCAGTACCCTGCCGACGCTCGACGAGCTCATGGGAAGGCCGGAGTACCCGGACTCCGCCATCGCCGGCCACCTTGTGTCGCTCCTGAGGGGCGACAGGCTCAACGTCTTCACGCTCCACGCGGAGATCGAGGGCATGGGCCGGCGCGCCATCTTCAGGGAATTCCTGGCGGCCTGCCGGGGCGCGGGGGTCGAGTTCGTGAGGCTCGACGAGGAGGCGAAGAGGCTCGTCTCGAAGAGGGCCGAGGTGCCGGTCTGCGGGCAGACCATGGCCCCGATCGACGGGCGCAGCGGAACAGTCGCCACGCAGGGCGGCGCGGCGTGACCCCCGAGAAGGAAGCCCCCGGGGAATTGCGGCTGGCCAGGGAGGCCGACATCTCCGAGATGGAGGGGCTTATCGAGGCCTCGGTCCGGGGACTCCACGGGCCCTACTACACCCAGGCCCAGATCGACGCGTCGATAGGGACGGTGTTCGGGGTCGACCGTCAGCTGATCGTCGACGGGACGTACTTCGTGGTCGAGGCCGGGGGGCGGATCATCGGCTGCGGCGGCTGGAGCCGGCGCGCGTCCCTGTGCGGAAGCGACAGCCTGCGCACGGGGGAGGACCCGCTTGTCGACCCCCGCACCGAGCCCGCGCGGATCCGCGCCTTCTTCGTGCACCCGGGGTGGGTGCGGCGCGGCGTCGGCAGCCGCATCATGGCCCAGTGCGAGCGGGCGATCGCCGACGCCGGGTTCCGCACGGTCGTCATCATGTCGACGCTCGCGGGCGAGCCGCTCTACGCGGGCTTCGGCTACCGGGTGGCGGAGCGGTGCGACGTCGGCATGCCCGGGGGGCTCTCCATGTCCGTCCTCAGGATGGAGAAGCCGGTCCTACGAGGCCCGGTCAAGGCGCCTGAGGAGCAATAGGCCCATCAGCAGGAAGACGACGTTCGGGACCCACAGCAGCAGGTCGGGCCGGTACTCGGGATGCTGGTCCAGCCAGCCCACGACGACGATCAGGAAGTAATACGCCAGGGCGAGGATCACCGCCACCCCGAGGTTGGCGCTCGTCTCGCGGCGGGACACCTTGATCCCGAGCGGGACGCCGACGAAGGCGAACGCGAACACCGCGAGCGCCATGTTGATCTTTCCCTGGACGGTGAGGGAGACCTTCAGGAGGGACCGAAGGTGCTGCTTCTCCCCGCCTGCCGGGACGACCTCGTGCTCGATCTTTTCCCGCAGGGCGGCGAGCTCGCTGTAGGTCATCCAGTCGGGCTTCTGGTGGACGTTCTCGCTGCCGAAGTACCTCGAGAGCGACAGGCGCACGGGGTCGACCTGGCCGAAGGTGTTCACGCGAAGCGGCTGCGTGAAGTCGTCGGCCGCCTTGCGGTCGTGCTCGTCCACGCGCGCGTTGGAGAGCGTGACGATGAAGTCGTTCGCGGCCTCGTCGTACTCGACGCGCCCCGACTCGGCGCGGACGAACCGGACCACCCTGCGCTCCGAGTCCAGCTGCCACATCCAGAAGTCCCTGACGTTCGAGCCATCCTTCGAGTCCGTGTCCATGGACCCCACGTAGACCACGTAGCCCGGGAACTCCCGGATGAACGTCTTCGGCCTGAGGTAGCTCAGCGGGTTAGCGCGGATCGCGACCGCGAGCTCCTTGTGGTACTGCACCCGGGCCCACGGCATGGACTCGAAGTTGATCCAGAGGGCAAGCGCCACCCCGAGCACCGCCAGGACGAGGGCCGGCCTGGCGATCCTCGGAAGGCTAAGCCCCGCGGCGCGCATGGCGGTGATCTCGCTGTCGGCGGAGAGGCGCCCGAGCGTGAGGAGGACGCCGGTGAGCATGCCCAGGGGCAGGGCGTAGTAGGCGACGAACGGTATCAGGAGCAGGACGAGCCGGCCGAAGGACAGGAGCGGGAGCTGGCCCGAGAGCAGGGGCCCCAGGAGGTCGCGGATGACGTTGCCGGCCGCGAGCACGAACGCGAAGAGCGCGACGGCGGCGAGCGCGGTCGTGAGGATGCCCTTGAAGATGTGCCGGTCCAGTATGTTCACGCGGGCCTGGCCATGGCGGCGTTCACCGTGCGGATCAGCATCTCCACGCTGAAGGGCTTCTCGAGGAAATGCCGGACGCCGCTGGAGGCGGCCGCCTCCTTGTTCTCGTTCGTGGCCATCCCGCTGGCGGCCACGATCGGCAGGTCGGGCCGCAGGCGGCGAAGCGCGAGTATGGTCTGCCTGCCGTCCAGTCCGGGCATCTGCATGTCGACAAGCGCGGCGTCGAAAAGTGCGGGCGAATCCCTGAAGAACGCGATCGCCTGGGCACCGTCGGCCGCGCCGACGGTGCGGTAGCCGAAGCTCTCGAGCGTGCTGCGCATGATGTGGCGCACCGACTCCTCGTCGTCCACGACGAGGATGTTCTCTCCCTTGCCCCGCGGCAGCGGGCCGGCGGGCGCCCTGGCGACCTCGCCCTGGACGGGGCGCGCGAGGGCGGCGTCGGTCGTGGGCAGGAAGATGGAGAACGTCGTGCCGACGCCCTCCGTCGTGACGAAGGTGATGAACCCGCAGTGGGACTTCACGATGGCGCGCGCGGTCGACAGGCCCAGGCCGCTCCCGCGCCCGACCCCCTTGGTCGTGAAGAACGGGTCGAAGATCTGGCCCTTCAGGATGTCGGGTATGCCGCTGCCGGTGTCGGCGACGTCGATCCGCACGAAGGTGCCCGGGACGGCGTCGGGGTGGGGCCGGGGGGCGGAGGCCGACACGGCGGTATTCGTCGCGGAGATCGTCAGCCTCCCGCCCGACGGCATCGCGTCGCGCGCGTTGACCGAGAGGCTGAGCAGCACCTGGTGGAGCTGGACGGGGTCGCCGGAGATGGCCGACACGTCCGGTGCGATCTGCATGCTGAGCCGGACCGACTTGGGCAGCGTGCTCTCGAGGAAGGCCTGGATCTCGTTGAAGAGGGCCGCCGGACTCACGGCGACCCGCGGACCCTCCATCCCCCGTGCGAAGAGGAGGATCTGGCGCACGAGCTCCGCGCCCCTGCGGGCGCTCGCGGCCATGACGCCGAGCAGCTGCTCCGACTCCTTGTCGGGCCCCTTGTCGGCCAGCAGGTCGCCGGCCATCATGATGGGGGCGAAGACATTGTTGAGGTCGTGCGCGATCCCGCCCGCCAGGGTCCCGATGCTCTCGAGGCGCTGGTTCTGGAGGACCTGGGACTCGAGGAGCTTGCGCTCGGTGATGTCGGTCACGAACCCCTCGAGGGAGCGGGCCCTCCCGTCGGGCCCCGGCGCTGCGCGTCCCCTCGCCCAGACCCATTTGAGTGTCCCCGTGCGGGTGCGGATGCGGTACGAGGCCTCGAACGGCTCGCCGCGGCCGACGGCCCGCGAGACGATGTCGCGCACGGCCTTCCGGTCGTCGGCCACGATGATCTCCTCGAAGCTCGTCAGACGGTTCCCGATGAACGCCTCGGGCTCGTATCCCGTGAGCTCGCGGCTTCCCGCGCTCACGAACTCCATGGTCCACTTCTCGTCGTTGAGGCACCGGTAGGCCATCCCGGGAAGGTTGCTGAAGAGCGTCGCGATCGACCGCTCCTGCTCGCGCAGCGCCTCCTCGCGCTTCTTCCGCTCGGTGATGTCCCTTTCTATGAAGACGAAGTACTCGGTCTGGGTCGAGGGGCTGCGGGTGGCGCTGCCCTCGATCTCGAGCCAGATCGGCGTGCCGTCCTTCCTGAAGTTGAGGAGCTCGGCGCGGACGGGCTTGCGGGCTCGAAGGGCCTCGTCGATCCGGCGGATCTCGGCTGCCGACGTGCCCGGGCCGCGCAGGAACCGGATGGGGCGGCCGATCGCCTCCGCGACCGGGTAGCCCGTGATCCGCTCGAAGGCCGGGTTGGCGAATAGGATCCTCGGCTCCGGCTCCGCCACGTAGGCGGCCTCGGTCACCACGACGATGTCGTTGAATTGCTCAAGGGCCGCCCCGAGAACGTCCTGCGGCAGCTCGGCACCGAACAGGGTATGTGGCAGAGAACTCTCGGGCGGACCCATGGAACCTCCTTTATACGGCCAACGGGAACCGTTCGGAAGCGAATATTGCATTTTTTGTCGCCTAGGCGGACCCACAGCGGCCAGATTTTTTGAACGCCAGGGGCAGGCCGCTGTCCACGGATCTCCCCGACCCTACATGCACGTCAGCCCAGCACGCCTATTCCTGGCATTCTCAGCCCTCGCCGTCGCGGTCGCGCAGGCCGACACTCCCGCGGTTCAGCCGGTCCAGGAGACCATGGCCGAGCGCCGCCTCAAGGACATCTCCCAGCACCAGAAGACGCTGTTCGCGGATGCAGCGGCCGAGGGGAAGAACCTCGACGAGGCGGGCTTCAAGACCCAGGTGGAGCAGCTCACCGTCGAGTACGAGTCGCTGATCAGGGACAACCCCAAGTTCGCCCCCGGGTACGCCTCGTACGGCTACATGCTCTGGAAGATCAGCCTGCGCAAGCAGGCCGTCGCGATCCTGCTCAAGGCGAACCAGCTCGACCCCGAGATCCCGCTGGTGAAGAACGAGCTGGGCAACTACCTCGCCGAGGAGGGCAAGCCCCTGGAGGCCCTCAACTACTTCCTGTCGGCGGTGAACCTGGAGCCCACCGAGCCCCTCTACCACTACCAGCTGGGGACCCTCCTCTACGAGGCCAGGGACGACTTCCTGAAGAGCGGCCAGTGGAGCCGCGCGTCGATCGACCACTCCATGCAGGAGGCGTTCAGGCACGCCGCGGAGCTGGCGCCCGAGCGGATCGAGTTCACCTACCGCTACGCGGAGTCCTTCTACGACACGCAGGACCCCGACTGGGCCGCGGCGCTCAAGGCGTGGCAGGGCCTCGAGGCGCAGGGCAAGTCCGATGTCGAGCGACAGACCATGCGCCTCCACCAGGCGAACGTCCTGACATACATGGGGAAGAGGGAAAGCGCCCTCAAGATGCTCGAGACCGTGACCGACCCGACGCTCGCCGGGCAGAGGCAGAAGCTTGCGGCCCAGCTCGAGCCGGGGTCCAAGCCGTAGCCGATCCTCCGCCTCCTCCACTCGTGACCCTCGGAAACTGCCTCAGGCGCGCGGAACGGATGTACGGCGAGAAGGGCGCCGCGCTCGGGCAGATCGCGTCCGCCGCGCGCGACGAGGCCCTGTACCTGATCCTGACGACGCTCGGGCTCCCCCTGGGCAGCGACGCCTCGGTCCTTGGGCGGCGCCTTTCGGCGGCCGAGAGCCGGGCCGTGGACGCGGTCCTCGCCAGGAGGCTCGTCGAGCGCGTCCCCGCCGCCTACATCACCGGGGAAGCATGGCTTGGAGGCCTCAGGTTCCACGTCGACGAGAGGGTCCTCATACCGCGCAGCTATTTTGTCGAGATCCTGCCGGACCAGGTGGACCCCTGGACCGGGGACCCCGCGCGCGTGCGCCGCGTGGCCGACGTCTGCACGGGCTCGGGCTGCCTCGCCATCCTCCTGGCCCGGCACTTCAGGGCGGCGACGGTGGACGGGATCGACGTCTCGGACGGCGCGCTCGAGGTCGCCGGGATCAACGTGAGGCGCCACAGGCTCACGGGCCGGGTGCGGCTCGTGAAGGGCGACCTGCTGTCCGGCGCCGGCGCCGGGCGCTACGACGTCATCCTGAGCAACCCGCCCTACGAGCCGACGGCTCACGTCGACGCGCTTCCCGCGGAGTTCCGCAGGGAGCCCCGCCTTGCGCTCGACGGCGGGCGGGACGGGCTCGACCTCGTCCGCAGGCTGATCGCCCAGGCGCCCGCGCGCCTGAAGCCGCGGGGGATCCTCATGATCGAGGTCGGGGGAGGGCGCGACGCCTTTGAGCGCGAGTTCGGCCACCTCCAGCCGCACTGGTTCCACACCGAGGACGGGAGCGACTGCGTGTGCCTGATCCAGGCCGCGCGCCTGGCGGGGCATCAGGCCCGGGCCAGGTCGTAGAGGGCGTAGCCCGCGAAGAGGTTGGGCAGCACACGGCAGGGTGTGCGCCAGTCCCCCAGGAGATGCGCGCGCCGCGCCACCCGGATGGACCTCTCCCGGCAGAAGTCCTCGAAGTCGGCTATCGAGAGGGGATTGGCGGGCCGGCTATCGTGCCAGGCGGTCGTGTAGACGGCGTTGCGCACCTTCCGGCCGCGAAGCAGCATGTCGATGCGGTTCTTCCAGAAGCCGTGGTTGACGAAGCCCACCGTCACCGTGCTGCCCACGCGCAGCGCCTCGAGGATCACGGCCGCCGGGTCGTTGAGCTCCTGGGCGGTTCGCGAGCAGATGATGCGGTCGAAGTGCCGGTCCGGGAACGCCCTCATGAACTCGGTCATGTCCCCCTGGTAGGCGCTCAGCCCCCGGCTCACGCACGCGCATATCCGCCCGAAGTCGAGGTCGACCCCCGTGGCCAGGACCTGCTTGGCCTGCACGAGGTAGGCCATGAGCTCCCCGCGCCCGCAGCCCAGGTCGAGGACGCGCGACTGCGGCTCGACCCATTCCCCGATGACCTGCATGTCCACCGTTCTCTTTTCGACGAGTTTGCTCATGGCGGCGCGCGGTTCAGATCGCGAAGTCGAAGACGTAGGCCTCCGACCGCTCGAGGAATCCCCTCACCAGGGCGTAGAGGTCCGCGCTTTCGAGCAGGAACGAGTCGTGGCCCAGGTCGGTCGATAGTTCGGCATAGCTGGCGCGCTTGCCGGCGCGCAGGAGCGCGAGCGCTATCGCCCGGTTCTGGTCCGGGGGGAAGAGCCAGTCGCTCGTGAAACCGACGACGAGCGACTCGGCCTGGACGGGCGCGAACGCCTGCTCGAGCGAGCCCGAGGCCCTTGCCGGGTCGAACTGGTCGATCGCGCGGGTGATGTAGAGGTAGGAGTTCGCGTCAAAGCGGTTGATGAAGCTCTGGCCCTGGTGGCGCAGGTAGCTCTCGACCTCGAACT
>CAYPXZ010000003.1:0-168375 GCA_964414785.1 uncultured Opitutaceae bacterium | reverse complement strand
GACGACCAGGTTCTGGTACCCGAAGGTGGTGCCGCGCTCGGTCTGCCAGATCTCGCTCGCCCCGCCCTGCCTGAGCTTGTCGGTCACGTGGACCATCTCCTGCGGGGAGAGGAACTGCCCCTTCTTCACGTTGACCGTGCGCCCGGTGGCCGCCGCGGCGAGGAGCAGGTCCGTCTGCCGGCTCAGGAACGCGGGGATCTGAAGGACGTCGCACACGGCGGCGACCGGAGCGCATTGAGCGCGCTCGTGCACGTCGGTGAGCACCGGGAATTTGTACTCCTTCTTCACCAGGGAGAGAAGCTGGAGGCCCTCCTCGAGGCCCGTGCCCCTCGGGCCGCTGCCCGAGGTGCGGTTCGCCTTGTCGAAGGATCCCTTGAAGACGATCTTCAGCTCGGGATGGGCCCTCCCGATCTCGGTGAGCCTGCCCGCTACGGCGCGGCACACCGCCTCGCTCTCGAGCGAGCACGGGCCCGCTATCAGGAGGAGGCGCGACGGGTCGAAGATCTTCACTTGCGCCCCTTCCGCGCACCCCGCCGGACCTTGATGGCGGCGCCTATGAATGCCGCGAAGAGCGGGTGGGCCTTGTTGGGCTTTGACTGGAACTCGGGGTGGAACTGCACGGCCACGAACCATGGGTGCCCCTTGAGCTCGATGATCTCGACCAGGTTTCGCTTCGGGTTGATCCCGCTGATGACGAGGGCACTCTTCAGGCGCTCGACGTAGGCGTTGTTCACCTCGTAGCGGTGCCGGTGGCGCTCGCGTATCAGGGTGTCGCCGTAGGCCTTGGCGGCGAGGGTGCCGGGGGTGACCGCGCAGTCGTAGCTGCCGAGGCGCATCGTGGCACCCTTGTCGGTGATGGCCTTCTGCTCCTCCATCATGTTGATGACCGGCTCGGAGCACTTCGGGTCGAACTCGGTGCTGTTGGCCCCCTTCAGGCGCAGCACATTGCGCGCGATCTCGATCACGGCGATCTGGAGCCCGAGGCAGAGACCGAAATACGGGATGCCCTTCTCGCGCGCGTAGCGCGCGGCGGCGATCTTGCCCTCGGTGCCCCGGTCGCCGAAGCCGCCTGGGACAAGGATGCCGTCCAGGCCCTTCAGGAGCGCCATCCCGCCCCTCTTCTCGAGGTCCTCCGCATCAATACGCTTCACGTTTACCTTGCAGGTGTTGGCGATACCCGCGTGCGTGATGGACTCGTAGACCGACTTGTAGGCGTCCTGGAGCTCGATGTACTTGCCGACGACGCCGATCGTGACCTCGTTCCTGGGGTTAAGCAGGCGCCTGACGATCTCGACCCAGATGTTCTTCTTCGGGGCCGGGATCGAGTACCCGAGAAGGTCGAGGACGAGTTCGTCCATCCCCTCCTTCTGGAGGGCGAGCGGCAGCTGGTAGATCGAGCTGTCCACGTCGCGGCACTCGATGACCGCCTTGACCGGGACGTTGCAGAACATGCTCAGCTTGTCCCTGAGGTCGATGTCGAGGGGGTGGTCGCACCGGCAGACCAGGACGTGGGGCTGGATGCCGATCTCGCGCAGCTTGGCGACCGACTGCTGGGTGGGCTTTGTCTTTAGCTCCCCGGCCGCCGCGAGGAAGGGGACCAGCGTCACGTGGATGAACACGACGTCGTTCGGCTTCATCTCGAGGGCGAACTGCCTCATGGCCTCGAGGAACGGAAGCCCCTCGATGTCGCCGGTCGTGCCCCCGATCTCGGTGATAAGGACGTCGACGTCCTTGCCGCCGGCGTAGATCCGCTCCTTGATCTCGTTCGTGACGTGAGGGATCACCTGCACGGTCTTGCCGAGGTACACCCCGCGCCGCTCCTTCTGGATCACGCTCTCGTAGATCTGGCCGGAGCTGAGGCTGTTCAGGTGCGAAAGCTTCCCGCTTGTGAACCTCTCATAGTGCCCGAGGTCCAGGTCCGTCTCGGCGCCGTCCTCGAGCACGTACACCTCGCCGTGCTGGTACGGGCTCATCGTGCCCGGGTCCACGTTCAAGTATGGGTCGAACTTCTGTATCCGGACGGACAGGCCGCGAAGCTCAAGCAACGCCCCGAGGGCGGCCGCAGTAAGCCCCTTGCCAAGCGAAGAAACTACTCCGCCCGTCACGAAGATATATTTCATCCGAGAGGGATAAACGCCGCCCCGTGATTCGCGCAAGATTCTTCAACCCCAGAGGGGGCGCTACCTGAAGAAAAACGACACCGCGGCCAGGGCCGCAATGACGACGAGGCCGACGAAGAGCATCCACAGGGCCGCCTTCAGGAGCTTGAGCAGGATCCAAAGGACCACCGCCGCCGCAAGCGCCGCACAGCCAACGACGAACCAGTGGGGGTAGGCGGACAGGGATTGGAACATGCCAGAGGCTGGCAATGGGCGGGCGGCCACGCAAAATGAATTGCCCAGCACCTGCCTCAACCTCCAACTCGGCCCCTGTGGAAAGAAGGAACGTTAATTCGAAGCCCCAGCTCCTTGCATGGCTGATGTGCGACGCCGTGCACATCGACCCGGGATCCGGCAAGCACACGATCCTTGGCGTCTTCTCCAACATCATGGCGAAGCACTTTCCCGTGGTCCACCCCCACATGGTCTGGTTCCTTACGATCACGGACGTCGCGGCGGGGACCCACCAGCTCAGGATCTCTATGGGCATGGACCTCGAGGAGCCCAAGCCCCTGATCGAGCGCACCTTCGAGTCGCAGGGTCCCCTCCTGCGCATCAACCTCATCAGCGAAATCCGCAACCTGAGCTTCGAGCGGGCCGGCGACTACTCCATCCTGATCGAGGTCGACGAGGAGAGCCTCCTGGCGACGAGCCTCAACGTCACCGGCTGACCCGGGAATCACTATGACCGAACCGCAGATCGAACTCGTGGGCGTGGGCTCCCCCATCATGGACCTTGTGGCCCAGATTCCGGATTCCTTCCTGGCCAATGTCTCCGGGGACAAGGGAGGCATGGTGCTCGTCGACGACGCCGAGATGGGCCGGATCATCGCCCTCCTCGGGGAGGCGCCGGCGCAGACGACGGGCGGGTCCGCAGCCAACGCCACCTTCAATGCCGCGAGGCTGGGCCTGAGGACGGCCTTCGTTGGGAAGCTCGGCAACGACCACCTTGCGACGACCTACAGGGAGCGGTTCCGGAAGGCCGGGGTCGACGTCTCGCGCTTCAAGCACGGGCAGGTGCCCAACGCGCGCTGCCTTGCGCTCGTTACCCCGGACGCCCAGAGGACCATGCGGACCAACCTGGGCGCGGCGATGACGCTCTCGCCCTCCGAGATCTCGCCCGAGGACTTCCGCGGGGCCCGCCACGCGCACATCGAGGGCTACCTTGTCTTCAACCAGCACCTGTGCGAGGCCGTGCTCAACGCGGCCCGCGCCGCCGGGTGCACGATAAGCCTCGACCTCTCCTCCTTCGAGGTCGTGAACGCCGCCCGGGACTGGATGTTCCACCAGTTCGGGCACGGGATCGACATCGTCTTTGCCAACGAGGATGAGATCCGGGCTCTCTATCCCGGGCGAGGGAACGACTACGAGGCGCTGGCGAGGGAGCTCGCGACGCACGATGTCATCGCAGCCGTCAAGATGGGAAGGGACGGCTCGTGGATCGCCAGAGGCAAGGAGGCGCACCGGATGGCCCCGATCCATGTTCCCGACGTCGTCGACACCAACGGCGCCGGCGACGCATGGGCCGCCGGATTCCTCTACGGCTATGTCCGGGACCGGCCGGTCGCCGAATGTGGTGCGTTGGCCTCCCTGATGGGGGCGGAGACCGTCCGTCATCTGGGCCCCCTGATTCCCGACTCCGCTTGGGATGGGGTGAAGAGGCGTCTCGTCGATTAGAACGGGTGCGCGAGGTGGAGTCGGCTGGCCATTAATTCCTGAAGATATTGTATTATAGATGATTGTGGGATAACCCGGAAATTACGTCGACAGATTACTCTGCTTAATAGAGTACTCTGCAATGAACATTTCGCCTGAGGAAGCAACCCAAGCCCTCCGGGATATCGAGGCCTCGCGCGTGGCCATGCGATCCGCCTTCCGCTCCCACCGGGGCCACCTGTACCTCTGGCTTTGGGGATCCATCTGGGTTGCGGTCTCCCTGCTCTGCTGGAACGGGACGCCGCTCGGCTGGCGCATTTCCGGATGGCTCTCGCTCGCGGGTGTCGCCGCCTCGTTTGTGATCGGCACCCTGCAGGGCCGTCAGGTGCGCTCGCGGATCGACAAGCGGTTCATTGCCGTGTGCATCGCGATCCTTGTCTTCGGGTACGTGGCGCTGCCGATCGCACTTGGCCCCCCCCACTCGTACAAGGCCGCGTATGCCCTGGGGATGCTTGTCTGGATGCAGATCTACGTGGTCGGCGGCATATGGTTCGACAACTACCTGCTTTGGGTCGGCATCGCCGTGACCGTGCTTGTTCTGGCCAGCCTGCTGTTCCTCCCGGGTGCGTTCTGGGCCTGCACCCTCCTGGCCGCCCTCGTGCTTGTGGGCACCGGGTCCTACGTCCGGTATTTCTGGCGCTGACGAAACATGGACGCCCTGGATCCCATCATCCACCAGCCCGCCAGGCTCCAGCTCATGTCGGCGCTCTGCCAGCTGGATGAAGGCCAGCGGGTCGACTTCACGTTCCTCAAGGACCAGCTGCGCCTCACGGACGGAAACCTGGGCGCCCACCTGGCGACGCTCGAGTCCAAGGGCTACATCTCGGCCGAGAAGGAGTTCGTGGCGCGCCGGCCGAAGACCTTCGTCGCGGCGACGCCCGCGGGAAGGGCCGCCTTCGCCTCCCACGTGGGGGCGCTCCAGTCCATCCTCCTTCCAAAATGAACCCGCCCTCCCCCCTTGTCTCCGCCAAGGGCGTCGTCAAGCGCTTCGGGTCGATCGCTGCACTGGACGGCGTCTCCCTGGACATCGCCCCCGGCGAATTCTTCGGGCTCCTCGGGCCCAACGGCGCCGGCAAGTCCACCTTCATGTCGCTCATCTCGGGCCTGCGTTCGCTCGACGCCGGCACCCTCACCGTGAACGGCGAGGGCGCCGCGGCCGGGTCCGCGAGCGCCCGCCAGTCGCTCGGGCTCGTGCCGCAGCACATCGCGCTCTATGCGGATCTGAGCGCGGAGGCCAACCTGCGGATCTTCGGGGAGCTCTACGGCCTTCGCGGGGCCGCGCTGCGCGGCCGGGTCGACCACCTGCTCGGCGCCGTGCAGCTCGCCGACCGCAGGAAGGACCTGGTGAAGGAGTTCTCGGGCGGGATGCAGCGGCGCCTCAACCTCGCGGCCGCCCTCCTGCACGGCCCCAGGCTTCTCCTTTGCGACGAGCCGACGGTCGGCGTCGACCCCCAGTCCCGGAACGCGATCTTCGACTTCCTGAAGAACCTCAACCGCGAGGGGCTCACCGTGATCTACTCGACCCACTACATGGAGGAGGCAACGCGCCTGTGCTCCAGGATCGGCATCATCGACCACGGCAAGATCCTCGCCCTGGGCACAATCGACGAACTCCTGGCACGCCTCCCGTTCGAGGAGGAGATCCGGTTCCCCTCTTCCCCGGAGACGCAGGCCCTGACCTCCGAGCTATCCGGCGTCGGCGAGCTCGCGACGGTCGAGTCCGTGAACCGGTTCAGGCCGAGGCCCGGGTACCCGCTCAGCGCCTTCTACGCGCTCACCGAGAGGCACGGCCTGCCCCCGAGGCTCTTCACGAGCCAGCGCCCCACCCTCGAGGCGCTCTTCCTCCAACTGACGGGGCGCATGCTGAGGGAATGAACATGAAGACCATCCTCGTACTCCTGAGAAAAGACTTTGCGATCCTCCTGAAGGACAAGGTGTCGATCATGATCACCTTCGCCGTGCCCTTCGCGATGATCTACCTTTTCGGCCTGATCTTCAACGTGAACTCGAAGGACCCCGGCCCCTCGGGGATACCGATCGCCGTGGTCAACCTGAGCGACAACCCGGCCGCCCAGAGGCTCGTGGACGCCATGAAGTCCGAGAGGGCCTTCAAGGTCCTAACCCTGTTCGTGAACCCCGACAAGACCACGCGGCCCCTGACGGAAGAGGACCTTCGGCCCCTCATGCGGGCGGACGCGTTCAGGTTCGGCCTGGTGATCCCCAAGGACCTCGTCCGGACCGACGGGATCGGCGTGCACCTGAAGATCTACTCCAACCCGAGGAACGAGATCGAGTCCCAGATGGTCAACGGGATCCTGCAGCGCACGCTCTTCTCGAATGTCCCCGAGCTCCTCGGCCAGTCGCTCCAGGCCCGGGCGCGCACGGCGGTCGGGTCCGCGACCCTTGACCGCTTCAACGACTCCGTTGCCTCGGCCGTCTCGAGGGCCTTCGGCGGGGACCCCGCCAAGATCAGGGCGAGCATGGCCGCCGGCGACTTCGGGATCGGGGGGCTCGGCACGGGCGGCGCGTCGACGGGCGCCGACCGCAAGGCGGTCCAGGACTACATCGGCCGGATCGTGAAGATCGACGACGTGCAGGTGGCGGGCAAGGACGTGCGGTCGCCGACGGCCACGCTCCTGGTGGGCGGCTGGGCGATCCAGTTCCTGCTGTTCGCGGTCACGGCGTCCGCGACGGCCCTCTTCAGGGAGAAGGAGCACGGCATATTCCAGAGGGTCCTCTCGGCCCCGGTGACCCGCAGCGACATCCTCTGGAGCAAGTTCCTCTACGGAGTGTGCCTCGGCCTCATCCAGCTCGTGACCCTCTTCTGCGCCGGCCAGCTCCTCTACAAGATCGACGTCGCAAGCCACCTGCCGCTCCTCGCGCTCGTGTGCGTCTTCGCAGCCGCAACCTGCACCTCCTTCGGCATGCTGATCGCCGCCGTATCGCCGACCCCGGAGTCCGCCCGCGGCATCTCGACCTTCGTGATCATGCTGATGTCCGCGATCGGGGGGGCCTGGTTCCCCGTCAGCTTCATGCCGGAGTTCATCCAGAGGTTCAGCAAGCTGACCCTCGTCTACTGGTCCATGGAGGGGTTCAGCCAGGTCCTCTGGTCCCACGCCTCGCTGGTGGAGCTCCTGCCGACGCTCGGGTACCTGTCCCTGATCACGGCGGCGATCATGGGTGTCTCGGTCTGGCGCTTCAATAGGGGCCGCCTCTTCGAATAGGGGCTCTCCCGGAGTAAAATTTCTTTGCCGAGGCGCCGACTCTGGGAGACAGTCGGCGTCTCCCATGTCCGAGAACCTGACCAAGCTTGTGACCGCCATCGCCGTGCGCGCCCGCGCGGCGTCGCTCGAGCTTGCGGTCTCTCCGACCTCCGCCCGCAACGCCGCGCTCCTTGGCCTCGCCGATCGGATAGGCCGATCCCACGAGGCCCTGTTCTCGGCGAACCGCCTGGACCTCGCCGCCGCCCGGGCGAACGGGCTCACCCCGGCGCAGGTCGACCGGCTCACGTTCACGCCGGAGCGGCTCTCCCACCTGGCCGAGTCCCTGCGCCAGGTCGCGTCGCTCCCCGACCCCGTCGGGGAGATCCTGGAGGAGACCACGCGCCCGAACGGCCTCCTTCTGCGCAAGGTCCGCGTCCCGATCGGGGTCATCGGCGTCATCTTCGAGGCACGGCCCAACGTGACCGTGGACTGCGCGGCCCTGTGCCTGAAGAGCGGCAACGCATCGATCCTAAGGGGCGGCAAGGAGATATTCGAGACGAACAAGGCGCTCGCGCTCCTCATCACGGAGGAGCTCGCCGCGGCCGGCCTTCCCCGCGACTCGGTGCAGCTGATCCCGACGACGGACCGGGAGGCCCTCGACGTCCTCCTTAGGCTCGACTCCCTGATCCACTGCATCATCCCCCGCGGCGGCGAGGGGCTCATCCGCTTCGTCGCAGAGAACAGCACGATTCCCGTCATCAAGCACTACACCGGCGTCTGCTTCGTCTACGTGGACAGGGCCGCCGATCCCGCCATGGCGGAGTCGATCGTCGTGAACGCTAAGGTCCAGCGGCCCGGGGTGTGCAACGCCGCGGAGCAGATCCTCGTGCATGCGGACGTCGCGGGGGCCCTCCTGCCGCGGATCGGCGCCGCCCTGGCGGCCAAGGGCGTGAGGCTCCTGTGCGACGAGGCCGCGCGGTCGGTCCTCGCAAGGGCGGGCGTCGAGAACGAGGCGGCGGCGCCTGCGGACTTCACCCGCGAATTCCTGGACCTGCTCGTCGCGGTGAGGGTTGTCGGCTCCCTGGAAGAGGCCATCGCCACCATCAACCGGGACGGGTCCGCGCACAGCGACGCCATCGTGACGGCCGACAGGTCGGCCGCGGACCGGTTCCTTGCGGGCGTCGACAGCGCGGCGGTCTTCTGGAACGCGAGCACGAGGTTCAACGACGGATTCGAGTTCGGGTTCGGCGCCGAGATCGGCATCAGCACCGACCGCCTGCATGCGCGCGGGCCGATGGGCCTGAGGGAGCTCTGCAGCTACAAGTGGCTGGTCACGGGCACCGGCCAGGTCCGCGGGTAGCGTTCCGCGGCCCCGGCCGCCCCGCTTTCGGGGAAATGCCCGCCAAGGATAGGGTTGCGCGGATCTATTACCCGCGCTAGGTTACTAATAGAGAAATGCCACAACGCGCGCCAAAGATTCTAATCGCTTTCCTGGTGGCCGCCGCGACCGCGCTTGCCCAAAATTCGGCCGAGCCGTCGGGCCCCACCGCTGCCGTTCCCCAGGTCTCCCCGGCCGCCGGGGCGGACACCCACGACGCCTCGAGCCTCGTGCTGGCGGCCAAGCCGAACGACGTCCTGCCCCAGGTGCCGGCGGACTCCGACGGCGTGACGCGGACCGTCTCCCCGGGCGTCGCCGCGGACCTTGCCCTCGGGATGCCCAAGTACAACCCGCCGAAGCCGACGCCGGCCCCCTCCGCCCAGTCGGTCGACCTGCGCGACATCGACAAGCCAAAGAACGAGATCAAGCGGCTGCCCACCTACGTGGTGCGCGAGAAGCGGCCGCCGGTCTTCAAGGACAAGGACCTCTTCACGGCGGAGGGCCTTGCCAATCTCTCCTTCAAGAGCCACCCGGGGCTCCTTTTCGGCAATTTCCTGGGCCTGAACTCGGCCACGGCCTACCAGATGTATCTGGACGACCAGCGCCAGGAGGAGATGACCGACCTGTCCGACACGGCGCACGCGATGGCGCTCGGGGGCGACCTCACCGAGGGCAAGTACATCCTCCAGCAGAGCCAGGACACCTACATGCGCCGCAGTGACGATTTCGGGCCAACCGGCTCCGGTGGAGGGATTTCAGGGAGGCCGCAGTAAGTGACAGAAACGCTGATCCTGCGGGAGCTGCTTGCAGCCGAGCCTGGCTGGGTCTCCGGGGGCGCAATCGCCTCAAAGCTCGGCGTGAGCCGGGTCTCGGTCTGGCACCAAATGGAGAAGCTCCGGGCGCAGGGCTTCGAGTTCGAGGCCCAGCCGGCGCGCGGGTACAGGCTCTCGAAGCGCCCGCGCATGCTGCACGCGGCGCTCATCGAGTCGCAGCTCAAGATCCGCCGCAAGGGATTCACGTTCTCCGTCCTCGACGAGGTCGACAGCACGAATGACGAATGCGCGCGCCAGCTCGCCGCCGGGCGCGCGGCGCCGTTCGCCGTGTTCGCCCAGAGGCAGACCAAGGGGCGGGGGCGCTTCGGCCGGGCTTGGCACAGCGAGGCGAACGGGAACCTCTACGCGAGCTTCGCCTTCCGGCCGCGCATCGCTCCGGAGCGGATGCAGACCTTCACCCTCTGGATGGGCGTCACGATCTGTGAGCTCGTTTCCAAGTTCGTGCCGGTCGCCCCCGGCATCAAGTGGCCGAACGACATCGAATTCGGGGGCAAGAAGGCCGGCGGGATGCTGACCGAGGCCCGCGTCGACGCCGACCAGATCCGCGACCTTGTCTTCGGCCTCGGACTCAACGTGAACAGCTCCGCCTCGCAGTGGCCGGCCGAGCTCGGGCGCAGGGCCGTCTCCCTGGCGGAGCTTGCGCAGGCCCCGATCGACCTGAACCGCGTCACGGCCGCCCTGATTGGGCGGGTCCTCCTCGCCTACGAGAGGTTCGCCGACGGCGACCACGTCGACCTCTTTGCCGAGCTCTGGAACAAGTACGACGTCCTGCGGGGGCGCGAGGTCACGCTCGCCGAGGGAAGCCGCAAGAGGCGCGGCAGGGTGCTCGGCGTCGACGACGTCGGCTCCCTCCTGCTTCGAGACGACCACGGGCACACCCGCGGCTTCCGCGCCGGCGAGGTGACGGTGGAGAACCGCGGCTGAGGCCAAGAGGAAGCCCAGAACCCACAGGAATGTCCTCCCCACCCCTCCAGCCGGCGATCGAGGTGACCCAGCTCGTGAAGACCTTCGCGGGCGTCACCGCCGTCAACGGCATCAGCTTCACCGTCCCCAGGGGCGAGATCCTCGGCTTCCTCGGGCCCAACGGCGCGGGCAAGTCCACGACCATGCGCATCCTCACGGGCTACCTGCCCGCCACCTCGGGCCAGGTCTCGATCTGCGGCCACCCGGTCGCATCCGAGCCCGACGCCGTGAAACGTCGCATCGGGTACATGCCGGAGAACAACCCCCTGCCCGAGGACATGCGGGTGAGCGAGTACCTCTACTTCCGCGGCAGGCTCAAGGAGGTCGCGCGCTCCAAGCTCGGCTCGCGCATCGACGAGGTCCTGGAGCTGTGCGACCTGAAGCGGGTCCGCCACAAGATCATCGGGAAGTTATCCAAGGGGTTCCGACAGCGCGTCGGCATCGCGGAGTCCGTTCTCGCGGAGCCGCCCGTGATCATCATGGACGAGCCCACGATAGGCCTCGACCCGCACCAGATCCTGATCGTCCGGGACCTGATCGCCAGCCTGCGCGGCCGCATGACGGTCCTCATCTCGAGCCACATCCTGCCCGAGATCGAGATGACGTGCGACCGGGTGCTGATCATCAACCAGGGAAGGATCGTCGCCCAGGGAACGCCCGCCGACCTTCGCCGCGAGGTGCTCGGGCAGTCGGCCTACGAGGTCGAGGCGGCGGGGAGCCTGGGCTCGCTCGCGTTCCTCCTGGGTACGATCGACCCGGGGCTCTCCGTGGCCTCCGAGGGGCCCGCCGATTCCCAGGGCTTCAGGACAATCACGCTCAAGACGCTCAACGCGGAGGACGTGGGGGAAGCCATCCTCCGCGCGTGCCTCTCCGAGGGGATGCGGGTGCGCGCGCTTAGCCGCGCCCACCCCACGCTCGAGGACGTGTTCCTCGCAGCGACGCGCAGGAGCTGGGACGCCGTGGCGGAGAACCCCAAGTCGCCGCACCCATGAAACACTTCCTCACGATCCTCAGCCACGAGGTCCGCATGCTCCTGGTGAGCCCGAACACCTACATTGCGGCCGTCCTTTTCCTCTCGCTCATGGGCTTCATCTTCACAGGCATACTCGAGCAGTACAGCAAGGCGGTCCAGGACGTGTCGCCGGCGTCGGTCTTCTTCGAGCTCTACTGGCTCCCGGTGTTCTTCATGGTCCCCCTCATGACGGCCAAGTGCCTGGCGGAGGAGCGCCGACTGGGAACGATCGAGACCCTGCTGACGACGCCCGTCACGACGACCGAGGTGGTCCTCGGCAAGTACGCGGCCGCCTACCTGCTCTACCTCTCCTTCTGGGGGTCCACCTCGGGGCTCTTCTACATCCTAAAGCGCTTCGCCGGGGACGCCCGCCTCATCGACCCGGGACCCATATTCGGGGGCTACCTGTTCGTGGCGGTGTCGGGGCTATTCTTCATCGCCATCGGCGTCTTCTCGAGCTCGCTCTCTCGCAACCAGTCCGTCGCGGGCATCCTCAGCTTGACCTTCCTGGTCGGGATCATCTTCGGCGGCCGGTACCTGGGGTCCGCGTCATGGCTCGACCGCGAGGCGCTTTCCCCGCTCAAGGACGCCGTCGAGTACGCGCAGATCAACCAGCACTTCCAGGACTTCACCCGCGGGGTCGTCGACACTCGCGAGCTGCTGTTCTACGTGAGCGGCACCGTGCTCGCCCTCATCTTCAGCGTCCTCAGCGTCGAGGCCAAGCAGCTCCACAGCTAGAATCCGCCGAAACGCCGTGCCCGACAGCTTCAGAGCCGCCCGATGGGTCAGAACCCTGAACCTCCTCCTCCAGGCGGTCCTCTTCCTCACGTTCGTCGGCGGCCTGAACTACCTCTCAAGGAGCCATTCCTGGCGGTTCGACCTCACCCGCTACAGGCGTTTCTCCCTATCGGCGGAAACCCTGGCCTACCTTCGCGAGCTTTCGCTGCCCGTCCACATCGTCGTCACGTCCAATGGCCAGACCAACGATCCCCAGGTCGAGGGCCTCCTTAGCGAGTACAAGAACGCTACCGAGTCCAATACCGCCGGGCAGATCACCGTTGAGTACGTCGACCTCTTCGAGGACCGGCGCAAGACCGAGAAGTACGGGATCGAGAACCCGGGCGTCATCCTCTTCCTGTGCGGGGGGAGGCGGCGCGTGCTCACCCCCGACCTCCTGTACCGGGTCGAGGACAAGGTGCGCAAGGACTTCATAGGGGAGCAGGCGGTGACGGCCGCCATCTTGGACGTTTCCAATCCGGACCGGAAGAAGGTCTACTTCCTCGTGGGGCACGGCGAGCTTCGCCCGGATGACGTGGACCCCGCGAGGGGCCTGTCGATGGTGAGGGACCAGCTGCGCCTGAGGAACTATGACGTCGAGACCCTCGACCTGGTGGCCGCGCGGAAGATACCCCAGGATGCGTCGCTCCTAGTGAGCGTCGCCCCCATCGACCCCTACACGCCGTTCGAGCAGGAGCAGCTCCGCCAGTACCTCGGGGCGGGCGCGGGCCGGCTCATCCTTTTCCTCGCGCCGGGTACCCTGCCCGGGCTCAAGGACCTCCTGATCGACGACTGGGGCGTCCTCGTAGACGATGACGTCATCCTCGACGCCGCCTCGGACAGCATGACCGAGGACGGCGACCTCATCATCCGCGCCTACACGGTGCACCCCATCACCCAGACCCTGGTCGACTACAAGGAGGGGCTGCGCATTGGGCAGGCCCGCAGCGTGAGGCCCCTGCCGGGCCGCCCCTCGGGCGCCGGGCTGACGGTCGTCACGCTTGCGGCGACCTCCACGACGGCCTGGGGAGAGGTGGATGCGCGCAGGCGCGGGATCCAGCCCTTCACGCCCGGGCTCGACCTCAAGGGCCTGGCCCAGATGGATCCCCCCAACAGGCTCGGCATCGCCGTCGCCTCGGAGCGGGTTCCCGTGCGGGGAGACCTCCCCTTCAGCGTGCCCGGAGGCCGGATCGTCGTGATCGGCACGGGTGACATGATCTCGAACGCCAGGATCACCAACGCGGGCGCCGAGGGGCTCTTCTTGGGCGCCGTGAACTGGACGGTGGGGCGAGACATCGCGCTCAACGTGCCGGCGCGGCCGATCGAGCGCTTCTCGCTCTCGCTCAGCTCGGGAGACCTCGCGCGCCTTCGCTACACACTCATGCTCGCCCTGCCCGGCATTGCGGCCCTCCTCGGGATCGCCGTATACTGGGCCCGCAGAAACTAGCACCCGCGCGGCACCATCAAAGCCACCACGAAATGCGCTCCAAAGTCACACTCGTCCTCCTGTTCCTGAACGTCGCGCTCTTCTTCTTCATCTTCTACTTCGAGCGCGACTGGAGGATCGAGCGTGCGACCCAGGAGGCGCGGCGCAGGGTGCTGGGCGCGGAGGCCGCGAACATCAGGAGCCTGGAAGTGACGGGAAGCGCGCCCGGCTCCAGCTTCAGCATCGAGCGCCGGGGCGACACCTGGTTCCTCACAAAGCCCGTCGAGTGGCCCGCGAACCTGAACGCCGTCAGCCGGATACTGAACGAGCTCCAGTTTCTCGAGCACGAGGCAAGCTTCAGCACGCGCGACCTCGAGAAGAACGGGCTGAAGCTCGCGGACTACGGCCTCGACCAGCCGAAGTTGACGCTTTCCTTCACCTCCGGGGACGAGGGCGCGGCGGGCCGCACGACGGTGCTGCGCATCGGGGACACCACGAAGGTCGGCAACCACCTCTACCTGCTCTCGGCCGACGGGCAGAAGATCCACGTCGTCAGCAGGTCGCTCGCGGACAGCCTCTCCGTTCCCTTCGACCAGCTGCGCTCGGACGTCATCTATTCTATCCAGGTGTTCGAGGCCCGCTCGCTCAACCTGCAGACGGCCGCCCCGTCGAGCGTGCGCGTTCGGCTCGACCGGGAGGGCAGCCGCTGGCTTTTCAGGACGCCGGTGAACGCCCGCGCGGGCAAGAACGCGACGGAGCTCGCGATCAATGCGCTCGACGCGCTGCGCGTGAAGTCGTTCGTCCTGCAGAACCCGCCAGCGACGGCGCCGTCGGCGGCGCCGCTCCTGCGCGTGACGATCGAGGGGAACAACCGGCACGAGACGCTCTTCGTGGGAGCCCAGACAGACGACGAGAACGTCTACTTCGCCCAGCTTGAGGACCGGCGCGCGATCTTCACGGTCACGATCCCCCTGGGGCTGATGAACACGCTGCGCAACGCGGCGGACGACCTGCGCGACCGCCACATTCTCGACTTCGACGCCGGAGCCGTGACATCGATCACGCTCTCGGCACTGAACCAGCCCGAGCTCGCCCTGCAGCGCCTGGAATCGGCGGCGGGGGGCCATGAGGCCGGCTGGCAGATCATCCGCCGGGGGGGCGGCGGCCAAGCGTCGCAGACGCTCTCGGCCGACTCCGCCGCGGTGCAGAGGCTGCTTGAGCAGCTCGAGACGCTGAGCGCCCTTCGGTTCCAGAGCGACGCCCCGACCAACGCCGACATCGAGGACTGGGGGTTCAACCGGCCCGAGAGGGAGGTCGCGCTGACGATCGGCGGGAGCCCCGCCACCCAGCTCACCCTTCAGATAGGCCTTCCGACCAAGCGCGAGAACATCGCCTACGCGAGGATCGCGGGCCTGCCCTCGGTGTACGCGGTCGAGCCCGACATCCTGCGGGACACGAGCGCGTCGCCGCTCGCCTGGCGCGAGAGGCTGCTCAACACGCTTCCGGCCTCGGCGCGGATCACGTCGCTGACGCTGACGAACGCGGGCGACAACACCGTGGTCTACTCGCGCAAGCTTGCCGACAGCGAATCGTGGGACACCGCGCTCGCCTCGGAGCCCGCTCCCAGGAAGGCCGCGATCGCGGCCGTCCTCCTTCAGCTGCGCAACCTGCGCGCCGCGAGCTTCGTGAAGGACGGCTTCCCGGAGAAGGTCTTTGCCGCGGGCGAGGAGCGCTCGTGGAAATACCGCCTGGATGCGACGGTGTCCCTGCCGGGCGGCGCCGGCGCGGGGCAGGTCAACACCATGACCCTCTGGCTCGCCGAGCGGACCGGCGGCACCGAGCAGCTGGCGGGATCAAAGGACTTCGGGGCCGTCTTCGCGATCGAGCAGCCGCTGCTGGACGCGCTCTGGACGCTGACGCAGCCCTGAGCGGATGCGCGACGGAATCACCAGGCCTTTCATAGCGGGGGCGCGCCAATGCGCCGCCTGCCTCGTCGCGATCGCCGTCTGGACGTCGTGGCTCCTCCTGGTCATCCTGCTGTGCTTCCAGGCCTACATCGGCACGGTGAACGAGCTGCAGGTCCCCAGGTTCCTGCTGCACGCGATCGAGGACCACCTCGCTCAGTCGGGCGTGTCGGTCAAGTTCGGGAGGGCCACCTTCGACCCAACGGGGCGGATCCTGCTCCAGAAGGCCCGCTTCAGGCTGTCCTCGTTCGCGGAACCCATCGTTACCGCGGACGCCATCTACATCCGCCTGGACCCCATCGCGCTGCTCGAGCGCAAGTTCGAGGCGAGCGAGATCCGTGCGACCGGGGCCAACCTCTTCATCCCGGCGATGCTCTCGGCCTCCGGCCGGGCGGAGAAGCTCGTTCAGGACCTCGACGCGGGCTTCTCGATCACGTCCCGCGGCAACGAGTTCTCAGTCGACTATATGAACTGCCGCCTGGGCGGCGTGTTTGTCTCCGTGCACGGCCAGGTCAATGCGGGCACGGTCGCGCGCAACACCACACCGGGCACGTCCCTGCCCCTCACCGAGTTCGTGGCCATGAACTATGTGGCCCTGAGCCGGGAGTTCTCGAAGGTCGAGGAGCGGCTGGCGGGCATCGACCACGCCGTCATCAGCGGGATCCTTGTCCCCTCCGACACCCGCGGTGCGATCGTTGTAGCCGAGCTGTTCGCGGACAGCCTAAGCATGCCCGGAACTAAGACGGTGGAGGCCGGACGGATCCACGCGGCGTGCCGCTTCCCTCTCCTCGGGGGCACCCCCTCGATGACCTCGGCGGTCGCGACGGCCGAGAGCCTGAAGGTGGGCGACAAGGTGGGGGCGTCAGGCGTGCGCGTCTGGATCCGCGGGCTTCTGAGGATGGACACCCTGGCCTTCGATCCCAAACAGCTTGAGGTCACCGCGGGGTCGGCATCGTACGAGGGCACCCTCGCCGAGGCCCCGATGGCCCGCCTTACTGCCGGAGCCGGAAAGTCATTTTCCGGCGAGGCCGAGGCAAGGTTCTTCGGCCGCCCGGTCTGGGCCCACGGCGATGTGGACCTTGGCGCCAAGTCGGCCGACGTCGCGTTCGCGGGATCGTTCGCGTCCGAGCTGCTCGAGCCGCTCTCTGCCCACACGGGATACAAGATCCGGCGCTTCGCCGACCTGTCGGAGCCGCTCGAGGCCGTGGGCACGGTCCGCCTGTCCCCGGGTTGGAGGTTTTCCGGGGCAAGCGCCCGCGTCGACACGCGCAACTTCACGGCCTACGGGGTCAGGTTCCAGGAGGCGCGGGGCCTTGTCACCTTCGACGGGACGCATTTCGCGGCGCGCGAGGCGCTGGCCAGGAGCGGGGACAACTTTGCCCTCGGCTCGTATGAGCAGAACTTCTCCACCCAGGAATTCCGGTACCTGCTCTCCGGACGGCTTCGACCCCTCGACATCTCGCCATGGTTCCTCGGCGAGTGGTGGCCGAACATCTTCAAGCCGTTCGAGTTCCCCTCGCAGCCTCCCGACGCGACGGTCGACGTGCAGGGCCGATACGCGCGCGGGGCGAGCTTCTCGGTCTTTGGCTACGCGGACTCGAAGGCCCCCGTCATCAAGGGGGTCCCCCTGGACTCCACGAGGGTCCTCCTCTACGTCGACCCGAACGCCTGCGACGGCATCGACGTCTTCGTGTCGAAGGGAAAGGGCGACGCGGAGGGCTCGTTCAAGCTCGCGTTCGACCCGGCAAAGGGCGGGCTGTGGAGCGCACTCGACATCGACGCTAGGTCCAGGATCGACCCGGCCCCGCTCGGCGCGCTGCTCCCCGCGGACGGGGCGGCGGCCATCGCGGCGTTCGCGTTCGACCTGCCGCCGTCCATGACGCTTGGGGCCCACATCGAGGGGCCGGCGGCCCCCGGGGGCCGGCACAGGGAGATCCACACCGAGGTCCGGTCAAACTCCGCCCTTCACATCCACGGGGTCGGGTTCGACCGCGCCTTCTTCAAGATCCACATCAACGACGACAATATCGACGTCAGCGACGTCGACGCGGGATTCGCGGGCGGGGCGATCGCCGGATCCGCCCAGGTCACCGGAACGGACGCGGAGAAGCGGCTCCGGTTCAAGGCTTCGCTGATCGGGGCAAGCCTCGGGCAGGCCGCGGAGGCCGCCAAGGGATTTGTGGTCTCGGGGAAGCCGGGGAGCACCACGGCGCTCGATACCTTCGCAAGGGACAAGTCCGGCGTCCGGCTCGACCTCAACGCCTCGGCCGAGGGCCGCCCGGGCGACCTCGCGACCTTCGCCGGCGAGGGAAACGTGCAGGTGCAGGGGTCTAACCTCGGTGAACTCGAGCTGCTCGGGGGGCTCTCCAAGATCCTCAAGTTCCCGGAGCTGCGTTTCACGCAGGCCAAGGGCGTCTTCAAGGTCGAGAACGGCCTGCTCAACTTCCCCGACCTGAGCGTGGTGGGGGCGAATTCCCTGATCCGGGGCAAGGGCACCTACACGATCAACCGGCGCCTGCTCGACTTCTCGGCGAACATCTACCCCTTCATGGAGAGCAAGTCGCTCCTGCAGATCTTCAACGCCCTCTCGGTTCCCATATCGGCGGTGTTCCGGGTGCGGCTGACCGGCAGCATCGACAAGCCCTCGTGGCGCCTCGCCTACAGCCCGCTCAACCTGCTGAGGGAGGGTGCGCCGAAGGAGGAGGCGCCGGACAAGGCTGCGCCCACCACCCCGCTGGCAAATCCCCCTCCATGACCGGTTAAGGGCAAATTCGGGAGCCAAACGTGCTTTAAAAGCGCGTAAATCCCGTGATTCGAAACACATTGCCCCTGTCCGACTGAAGCGCTTACTTGGTCCGGGCCGCATGGACCACGTCAACACACTGCCCCGCCGGTCCTGGATCGAGCGGGTATCTCTCGCGCTCGCCGTGATCCTCATCGGCATCGGCCTGGTGGCCGTCGCAGGCTGGTTCCTGCACGTCGACCGCCTGGTCCAGCCGATCGAGCACAAGGCGCCGATCATGTTCAACGAGGGCCTGTGCATCCTGGCGCTCGGGATCGCCTTCATGGGGCGCGAGCTGCGGGCGGGGCGTGCTGCCTGGGCCGGCCTTGTCGCCTCGGTGATAGGAATCCTGACGGCCCTGGAAACCATCCTCGGCACCGACTTCAGGATAGACGAGCTGATGGTGCGCGACAGCCTGCTGATCGACACGGTGCAGCCCGGCCGCGGCTCGGTCATCGCGGCCTGCTGCATCACCGCCGCGGGCATCGCGGTCTTCTGGAGGATCTCGGAAAAGCGGGCCCGCGATCGGCTCTTTGCCGAGGCGGTCTCCGGCTCGGTCCTGGCTTCCGTGGGTTTCTCGACCCTGCTCGGCTACGCCTTCGAGCTTCCCGCCGTCTACAACTGGGGCACGAACACGGCCCTCTCGGCCTTCACGGCCGCGGCGCTCCTCATCGCGGGCCTCGCGCTGCTCGTCCTCGCCTGGAGGGAAAGCCTCAAGGACGAGGGGGGACCCCCGGCTTGGATGCCGATGCCGTTCGTCATAGGCAGCCTCACCCTGACGCTCATCTTCTGGATCGGGCTAAGGGACAGCGAGATGTCGAACCTGGACGCGAAGACGGCCGCCGTCGCGGACCAGGTGGCGACGACGATTAAGTCCGCGGTCGACCAGCAGCTCAACCTCCTGGACCGCCTCGCGCGCAACGGGGCCGATAACCCGGACACGAACTTCGCCGCCTGGACGATTGATGTGTCGTCGCTCTATGACGAGGCGAAGGACCTGGGTTGCGAATCGATCTCGCTTGTCGACGTCACCGGGCAGGGCCTGACGACGCGCTGGGCCTACCCGGTGCAGGACAATGCCGGCTTGGTCGGATTCAACCACGCGTCCGACCCGAGGCGGCGCGAGGCGGTGGAGACCGCGCGCGCAAAGAACGGGCCCGAACTCTCGTCGCTCACCGACGGGATCGGCAAGAAGAAGAACCAGGGCTTCGTCATCTACGCACCGATCGGCAGGAGCGGCAGCCCGGGCCACTACGCCGCGTCGGAGTACATCTACGCCAGGTTCTTCTCGACCCTGTACAAGCAGCTGAAGCTGGCGTCGAGCTACAGCATGGTCGTCACGGTCGGCAGGATGGAGGTGTACCGGTCGGCGCTCACCGAAAAGGCGAGCAAGGGCCCCCTCCAGGAGAAGGTCTATCCCAACCTGTTCGACCAGCGCGTGCGCCTTTCCCTGACCCCCACGGACGAGCTGCTCGCGGCCGACAAGCGCTACCTGCCCGAGATGGCCCTCATCGGCGGGCTGGCCATCACGCTGCTCCTCGGGTTCACGCTGCACCTGGCCCGCCGCGCCCGCTCTGGGCAGTACCTGTCCGACCTCTCCAACAAGAGGCTCGTCGCCGAGAACGAGGAGAGGCGCAGGATCGAGGCGAGGCTCAAGGTCTCCGACGAGCGCCTGAGGCTTGCGCTCGACTCGACGCAGATCGGGATCTTCGAGTGGAACGTCCCCAAGGGGCACGTGTACTACAGCCCCGGCCTCTGGGGCCTCCTGGGATACGAGCACGCCCGGATGCCGTCGACCCTCGAGGTCTGGCAGTCGCTCATCCACCCGGACGATCTTCCCGTCTACCGCAAGCGTACCGAGTCGCAGCTCAACGGCGTCGCCTCCTTCATCGACCCGGAGTACCGGGTGCGCGCCCGCAACGGGGACTGGCGCTGGGTGTACATGCGCTCGAAGTCCGTCCTCGCGGGCCCCAACGGGAGGCCGACGCGGATCATCGGCACGGTCCAGGACATCACGACCCGGCGCGAGTCGGAGCAGGCGCTTCGCGAGAGCCAGGCCGAGGCCCGCAAGCTTTCCCTCGTCGCGTCGAAGACGGACAACCTCGTCATCATCGGCTCCGCGGAGGGCAAGATCGAGTGGGTGAACAGCGCGTTCTGCCGCGTGATGGAGTACACCCTTGAGGAGGTCGTCGGCAAGGACCCGGGCACCCTGCTAAGCGGCCCCGACACCGACGCCGCCCAGTCCGAGCTGATCCGGGACGAGATCGCGAAAGGCAAGGGAACGAACACCGAGATCATCCACTACTCCAAGTCGGGGAGGAAGTACTACCTGCACCTGGAGGTCCAGGTCGTCAGGAACCAGGCAGGCCAGGTCGAGAACTTCATAGCCATCGAGAACGACATCACCTCGCGGGTCGAGACCGAGAACCAGCTGCGCAGGGCCAAGGCCGAGGCCGACTTCGCGTCGCGCGCGAAGAGCGAGTTCCTCGCCTCCATGTCGCACGAGATCCGGACGCCGATGAACGGGGTCATTGGTATGACCAGCATCCTCATGGAGACGTCGCTCACCAGCGAACAGCGCGACTTCGTGAACACGATCAGGACCTCGGGGGAGGCGCTGCTGACGATCATCAACGACATCCTCGACTTCTCCAAGATCGAGTCCGGCAAGATGGAGCTCGAGAAGGCGCCCTTCGAGCTGGCGCTGTGCGTGGAGGAGGCGCTCGACCTCTTCGCGCCGACGGCCGCCGCGAAGCGCCTGGAGATCGGCTACCACGTCGAGCCGGACGTCCCGCCCTGGATCGTGGGCGACGTGACGCGCCTGAGGCAGATCATCGTCAACCTGGTCAACAACGCCATCAAGTTCACGCCGGCCGGAAGCATCTCGATCCAGGTGCGCAGGATCCCGCTGGATGTCAGCGTGCGGGCCACGCCGGCCGGCCGTATGAGGCTGGAGATCACGGTGCAGGACACCGGCATCGGCATCCCCCAGGACCGGATCGACCGCCTGTTCAAGGCCTTCAGCCAGGTGGACTCCTCCACGACTCGCAAGTACGGCGGGACGGGTCTCGGGCTCGCGATCTGCCAGCGCCTCTGCCAGCTGATGAACGGCGACATCCGCGTCGAGAGCACGCCGGGCAAGGGATCGACCTTCACCGTCGCGATCATGACGGACGCGGCGCAGCGCCCCACGGAGGTCTCCGCGCCCCCGTTCCTGGGCCTCGACCTGAAGGGGTGCCTCGCGCTCTGCATCGAGGACAACCCGATCACGCGCGCGCGCCTGCGCACGCTCTTTGACTCGCTCGGCGCCGCGAGCGTGTTCGCGAACGACTCGGAGTCGGCCCTCGAGATGGCCCCCACCCTGCCGACCCGGCCGTCCGTCGTCGTCCTGGACCTCCCTGAGTTCGAGAGCCAGAGGGCCCTGGACCTCGCCGCCGAGATCAAGTGCCCGAGGCTGGCCCTCTTCCGCCTGGGCCAGACGCCCCCGCCTGCGCCGCAGGACGGCTACCCCTACGCCACGCTCTCAAAGCCGATCAAGACCGTGTCGTTCTACCAGGCGCTGGGGCTCCTGGGCAACCGCTCCGGCAGCGGAGGAATCGTCGTGCAGGCGCGCCACGAGGACCGTCCGATCGCGGAGGAGATCCCTCTCACGGTGCTCCTCGCCGAGGACAACGCGGTCAACCAGAAGGTCGCCCTACGGTTCCTGGAGCGGATGGGCTACAACGCGGACGCGGTCGGCAACGGGCTGGAGGCGGTGAACGCGTTCCAGAACCGCAGCTACGACCTTGTCCTGATGGACCTGCAGATGCCCGAGATGGACGGCCTCGAGGCGAGCCGCAGGATCAGGAGGACGCTGCCCGCGGACCGGCAGCCGAAGATCATCGCGCTCACCGCAAACGCCATGCAGGGCGACAGGGAGATATGCCTCGACGCCGGCATGGACGACTACATCTCGAAGCCGGTCAAGCTGCACGAGATCGTCGCCGCCATAAGGCGCCAGTTCCCAAAGACGAAGGTGGCGCCGACCGTCAGCGGCTGACGAGGTCCCGCAGGCGGCCGATCTCCGCCGCGCGGGACGGGTCTGCGGCGAGGTTTCGCAGCTCAAGGGGGTCGCCCTCCAGGTCGAAGTAGAGCCAGGGGGCGCCGTCCTCGCCGAGCACAAGCTTGCGCGAGCGCGAGCGCACGCCCGACCATGCCCGGTCGCACTGGTCCGCTAGGCCCACGACGGAGGGCATCGAGATGCGGGCGAATTCCTCGGCGCCAGAGGAGGTCCATGCCTTGCTCCCCGGCTCCCTCCCCCCTTCGGCCCAGGAGGCGGTCATCAGGGGCAGGTCGATGAGCGAGACCGGACTTTCGTCCACGCGGGCCGCACCGGGGCCCCGCACGAGCAGCGGAACGCGGATGCTCTCCTCGTGCGGCCAGCCCTTGCGGAAGAGCCCGTGCGACCCGTGCATGTCGCCGTGGACCGAGGTGACGACGATGACCGTGTCCTCGGGGAGGGCCTCGACGAGGGTCCCTATCGCCCGGTCGGTAGCCTCGATGTGGGCGTAGTAGCCACAGAGCTCCCTGGATGCCCTTTCGCGGACGCCTGCGTCCGCGGGGACGTTGCCCCGCAGCACGAGGGAGCCGGGCGGGACCGGGCGGGCGGCGCCGGCCGGCGCATCGTAGGGGGGATGGGGGGCCTCGAGGCTCACCACGGCGAACCAGGGCGAGGCGACGCCCTGCAGGAAGCGGAGCGCCCGCCCGCAGAGGACATCGCTCTGGTAGCCCTGGAACTGCATGGGGGACGGGAGCCTCGTCCCGTGCAGCCACGGATCGTTCAGGAGGAAGCCGCTCTCGAAGCCCTCCCAGAAGTCGAAACCTCCCCGGTGCTCAGGAGGAACGATGGACCTTGCGTGCCCTTCTCCCACGAGCCCCGCCGACCTGTCCCGGGGCGCCAGGTGCCACTTGCCAAAGAACGCCGTCTTGTAGGACCGATCGCTCATGACCCCTGCGATCGTCCTCGCGCCCGCAGGGAGCGGATCGAAGTAGTCCCTGACGCCATTTGCCGGGCAGGCGATGCCCGTGAGCATCGCCGCCCGCGCGAAGGGGCCGAAGGGGTGCGGCGTCACGGCCTGCGTGTAATTGACGCTTTGCGCCGCGAGCGCATCCAGCCGCGGCGTCCGCGCATTGGGGTCCCCGGAATACCGGCACGCCTGGGCCCTCCACTGGGTGGTCGTGATCCAGAGAATGTTGGGGGGCATGGCGGGTTGCGGGCCGGCAGTTGTGAAACCGCGCCGACCACACTATTCTGGCTGTCTCCGTGCAATCCAGCGTAGAAGACAAGGCCCGGTGGTGGCTATGGCCCACAATCCTCTCCCTTGACGCGCCGATCGTCGTTGTCCTCTGGCAGCGCCTGATCGCGCGCTGCGCCTCGGCGCGGATCGGAACCCCCGAGATGGTCGTTCTCGGCTCCTCCGTCTGGCTCGCCTACGCGGCCGACCGCTGGATCGAGGGCTGGCGGCTCGTCCCCGAGAACATCCGCACCCACCGCCACCGGTTCCACCAGCGCTGGCGCTGGCCGATCGCGGCGGTGTGGGCCGCGGTCCTTGGGGCCGACCTGGCGGTCGCGGCCCGGGACCTGACCCCGAGGGAGTTCCTCGCTGGAGCCCTGATCCTCCTGCCGGTTGCCGCCTACCTGCTCTCCCACCAGCTCGTCCACCGCAACAGCCGGTGGAGGGCGCCCAAGGAGGTGTGCGTCGCGGTGCTCCTGGGAGGCGGCGCCGCGGTCTTCGTCGCCGGCCAGCCCGGGGCGGACCTCGCGGCGATGGCGGTGCCGCTCGGCCTGTTCATGCTGCTCTGCTTCACCAACTGCGCGCTGATTTCCCTGTGGGAGGACGAGGTCGACCGCAGCCACGGCCAGACCTCCCTCGCGCTTCAGTTCGGGGGTGCGGCGTCGCTTGGCCGGGTGCTTCCGTGGCTTGTGTCCCTTCTCGCCGCTGCGGCCTGGGTGGCGGCGGGCCACGGGAGCGCCGCGGCGTGCGCGGCGGCAAGCGGGGTTCTCCTCGGCCTTGTGGACCTGACCGAGGATCGCATCGGGCGGATCCCCGCCCGCGTCCTCGCGGACGTAGCCCTCATGACCCCCCTTTACACGCTCCTCCACGGAGGGCCCCTATGAGCGGTCGGGACCGCGGCTTCAATCGGATGGCCCGCTGGTACCGCCTCGTGGAATTCCTGGCGTTTGGCCGGGACCTGGAGCGGGCCCGGTTCATGCACCTCGACCGCCTCGCCGGCTGCCGCGATGTCCTGCTCATGGGCGAGGGCGACGGCCGGTGCGCGGAACGGCTCGCTCGCGTGGCGCCCCGGGCCCGCATCCACTGCGTCGACTCGAGCCCGGGGATGATCGAGCGAGCCTCGAGGAGGATTGCGGGCACTTCGGCGGCGGACCGCGTGAGCTTTACCTGCGCGGACGCCCTCTCCTTCGTCCCCGCTCCCGGTGCCTATGACGCCGCGGCCACGCTCTTCTTCCTGGACTGCTTCGGGGAAGCCGACGCCGAAGGGATCATCACACGTGTGGGCGCGGCCCTAAGGCCGGGAGCAACGTGGCTCTTTGGCGACTTCGTCCTGCCGAGCTCGGGGCCCGCAAGGGCCAGGGCCCGCGCGTGGCTGTTCTTCCTCTACACCGCCTTCCGTTGGGAGACGGGCCTGTCGGTCAGTGCCCTGCCCCCATCCGAGGAGATCCTGGCGAGGCAGGGGTGGCGCCCCGTGGCGAGCGCCGACCTGCAATGGGGCCTCCTCCGGAGCTCCGTCCTCACGAGGGAGCCCGGGAACCGCACTCCCTCGTCTACTGCAGCTCGATCGGCATCTGCATGACCCGCGATGACAGCGAATCGAGCAGCGAGGCCGTGCGCTGTCCCGGCCTGTCGTCGTCGGTGTAGATCGTCGCCGCAGGCGCGAAATTGCCCATCAGCACGCAGTAGTCGCTGTTGACCATGACGCCCAGGAGCTCGCCGACGCGGCTGAACACGAGGTCTCCCCGCGAGGGTGCAAAGTCGCCGAAAAGCCTCTTGAACAGGCGGTTGTCCACGCGGACATAGCCGCGGTGGTCGGCGTCGAGCTTGAACCCGAGCTCGCCGTAGCCGTTGCCGCCGCCGCTGATGAGGACGGCCTCGGTGAACTTGAAGGGATCGGCGGCCAACGGGTACACCTTCGCCCCTAGGGCGGCGACCTGCCGCGCATCGACCGGGATGACCACGACCCGGGGGTCGGCCGCGAGGAACTCGATCACCGAGCCCGTCGACTTGTAGTCGGGCGGCCGGTCAAAGCGGACCGATATCTTCTCCCAGTCCGACCCGATCTCGCGCAGCGAGAACGGCGTGTCCTCGACCTCGATCAGCGCGTAGACCTGCTTGCCGTCGGTCGTGAACACGGTCTTGGCCTCCCGGTCCCGGGTGTTCTTCCCAAAGAGGCCCTTGCGGGTCGCCGAGAACGCGGTCTCGACGCGGTTCGTGAGGAAGTCGTTGTAGAGGATGTTCGCGGACACCGGCCGGTTGTCGCGGATCTCCTTAGTGAGCTCGCCGGAGTTCTGCGCGAGCTGGCCCACGCCCTGGGCAAGCTGGGTGGTCTGCTGCTCGACCTTCACCCGCTCGGCCCGCTCGGCGACGACGCGCCCCTCGAGTTCGGTGGCCCTGTCGGCAAGCTGCCGCTTCTCGTGCTCGCTGACGGCGACGGCCACGGTGAGGCCCTCGATCTGCTTGCGCGCATCCGCCTGCTGCTTCTCAAGCGCCGCGAGCGCCTGCTTCTGGCGCTCCCCCTCGGCCTTCTTGTCCTCGAGCTCCCGCTGGAGCTGGGCAAGCTCGCTCCGGGTGAGCGAGTTCTCCTGGGAGGCGGCCTGGTACCTCATCCCGAGGTCGGCCTTCGCCCTCTGCGTGTCGACCAGCTGGGCCGTCAGCTTCTGGCTGTCGGACTGGAGCTGCCCCAGGGTGCGCTCGCGCGCGGCCAGGGTGGAATCGGAGGACTGGAGCTTCTGCTCGAGCGCCTGCTTCGACAGCTGCTCCTCCGTCAGCGACTGCCTCATCGCCTCCACCAGGTCCTGGTCCTTGGACACGGCGTTGGCCGAGATCTCGTTTACCGGGGGTTGGCGCGGCCGCGCGGGCTCGGCCCGCTCCCACCGCGTGAGCGCGATGAGGTTCAGGAAGAGGAAGTCTACGATGAAAAGCAGGAGCGTCCTGTTCATAGAGCGGCGGTCGCGGTCGCGGCCCTTTGGCCCTCAAGGATTAGCCGGCGCTTGAAGCCGCGCACGTGGCGGATCTTGACGAGCGCGACGCAGATGATGCCGAAAAGGTTCGAGGAGTATGCGGCGAGCAGGTTGGGCTCGATGACGCCCACGACCTGCAGGACGAGGGCCGCGGCGGTGCCCATCATCCCGACGTACAGCCCGCTGTCGAAGAGGTTCTCCTCGTTCTCCATCAGCCGGAGTTTGAGGAGCGACGGTACATCCTGGTACTCAATCTCGCGGATCTTGCGGAGACAGGCCATGTACATGGCGACCTGGAGGGCGGCGAACACGCCGATAGACACGAGTGTGGAGGTTTCCATAGTGACGGGTTTTGATTTCTGAGGGGGTTCGGACTGGGTCGCCGTGGCGGCGAGCATCGGGATTGCGAGTCTCACGCGGTATTCCGAGGTGGGCGCGGCCTTCAAGAGGAACGGCTCGGTGGCGACGATCAGGAGGGCCGACATCACGACGGCGAGGATTCCCGCGCGGGCGTGCTGCTGGACGCCCTCGCCGGCGGCGCCGCCGGCCGGCGTGACGACCCAGAGGTCGAGACCGCGCAGGAGCAGGAAAAGCCCGAGGATGTAGCCGGCGTACTTGACCGAAAGCATGAGGCGGGGGTGCTCGAGGACGAGCGCCGCCGCGGCGCCCATCGCGGGCCCGGGAGAGCGGTTGACGGGAACACCCCTCTGGAGCAGGAGGTTCACGGCTCCCTGCCCGTCGCCAAGCGCCGTGCGCAGGTCCTCGGATCCCGCCTTGCCGAACTGGATCAGGTAGGCCGCGACCTGGTCTGCGGAATTGGACAGGAGCGCGGCCGTGTAGATGAACGGGAGCTGGTCGGGGGCGACCCTGCTCAGGTGGGCGTACTCGCCCACGGTCCGCACGCTGTCCGCGCGCCGGAGGAGCTCGCAGAGCTGGGTCCAGTCGAGGCGCCGGCCGAGGGAGAGGAGGTCCATGTAGAATCCCTCGAGGTCCCCAAGCTCGTTGCGCTGCACGGCCGACTCTGCGAGGGAGCGCACCTCGCGCTGGAGGGTCGGCGAAAGGTGCTCCCCCTGGTAGAGGAGCCCGGTGAGCAGGATGAGGGCGTCAAGCGGCTGGCCGCCCGCCCGGCCGGCGGGGACGAACCGGCCCGTCGCGGTGACGTCGTGGGTCTTGAGGACGGCCTGGACGCCCAGCGACCCCGAATTCACGAGGTACGCTCGAACGGTCTCCCGGGAATGCTCCGGTATCATGAAATTGACCACCGGCGTGCTGGAGGCGTGCGAGGTCTTCTGGCGCAGGTTGAAGAGGGGATCGAGCGAGGGGTCCCAGCCGCCCCAGGCCACGAGCGAGGGCTGGCGCGAGGTCAGGTCGCTCAGGGCGCGGTCCAGGGCCGGTGCCCTCGGGTCGCCTATGCTCTGGGCGACGGCGAGGACAAGGACGGAGGGCCCGATCTTCTCGGAATCCACGAGATCCCGGCCGAAGGCGGCCACCGAGGGGGTCCCGGCCCCGGCGGAGCGCAAGAGCCCCTTGCTTACCGACTTCAGGCTCACCGGAAGGAGCCACGCGAGCACGGCGACCACGACGCCCGCAAACACGAGTATGGGGGCCGCCGCCGGTATCCTATGGGGCTCTTGGGAAGGACGCATTCGCTGCTCTGAAGTATTGATTTGCGGGCCCGAAAGAGGGCGATCACGCTGGATAAACTCCACCGACCGATGTCCTTGGGAATTGTTCGCTACAACGATCCAGTTTTACGCAAGAAAGGCGAGAAAATCACCGTTTTTGGCGATGCCCTCTCCTCGCTGGCGGACGCCATGATCGAGACCATGCACGAGGCCCACGGGATCGGGCTCGCGGCCCAGCAGGTCGGCCACGCGCTGCAGCTCTTCGTCGTGGACCTGAGGGGCGCGGAGGCCGATTTCGACTGGACGCTGGACGGGGCCAAGCCGCCGCTTGAGCTCTTCATGCCGATGGTCGTCGTCAATCCCAAGGTGACCGTCGCCAAAAAGGTTCCCACCGAGTCGTCCGAGGAGGGCTGCCTGTCGTTTCCCGAGATCCGCGGCGACGTCGAGCGGCCCCTGGAGGTCTCGGTGAGGTTCCAGGACCAGGCGGGCCTTGCCCACACGCTGGACTGCACGGGCCTTTTTGCGCGCTGCGTCCTCCATGAGGCCGACCACACCAACGGTGTCCTTTTCATCGACCGCATGGAGAAGGCGGTCAGGGAGGGCATTGAGGAAGCCGTCAAGGCCCTGGCCAGGGAGACCAAGGCGGGCCGGACCGCCGCGACGTGAGCATCGCGACCCGCAAGGGCGACACCGGCACGACGGGCCTTCTCTATGGGCAGCGGGTCCCGAAGGACCACCCCCGGATCGAGGCCGTCGGCGCCTTCGACGAGCTCAACGTCGAGATCGGGTCGGCGAGGATGCTCGCAACCGATCCCCGGGCCAAGGAGCTCCTCGGCCAGATCCAGGGGAGCCTGGTCTTACTGATGGGCGAGGTGGCCTGCGCCGAAGAGGACGCCGACCGTCACTTGAAGTCGAAGTTCGAGCGGATCAAGGAATCGGACCTCGGCCTCCTCGACGGGCACCTCGCGGCGCTTGAGTCGAGGAACCTGCGCCTCGAGGGCTGGGCCACACCCGGATCGAACCCCCTGGCGCTCGCGTTCGACCGCGCCCGCGTTGCGGCCCGAAGGGCCGAGCGCCGCCTCGCTCCGCTTCCGAGCACGCGCCCCCTGCTCATGCAGTGGACCAACCGCCTCTCCGACCTCCTCTGGCTCATGGCACGGGAGGCCGAGTCGGCCCCCGGAGCCAGGTAGGCGGTTGCGCCAACCGTTGCCAATCGGCGTCTTCCGGTTTCAGCGGGGCTTGAATTCGCGGGCGCTTGGCACCATCTTCGCGCAAATGCCTTTTGCGATCCTGGTCCTCGTCCTTGCCGCCGGCTGGCGCGTCTTCGCGCTCTACATCCCCGAGCTGAGCAATTTCTCGCCGATGATGGCGCTGGCCTTCTGCGCGGGCGCCTACACCCGCAACCGCTGGATGTGGCTGGCCCCCTTCGCGGCCCTCGTCCTCTCGGACCTCTACATCGACCACTACTACGCGGCCGTTTATCACTATGAGTGGAGCACGGCGGGCGCCTTGCTGCGAATCGGCTGTTTCGGGTCGGCCCTGGGCCTGGGGATCCTCGTCTCGCGCCGGCGCAACTGGGTCAACTTGGCCGGGGGCGCCCTGGCCGGCTCCCTCCTTTTCTACCTCGCGACCAACACGGCATCGTGGGCCGTCGACATGGGCTACACGCACGACGCCGCGGGCTGGTGGCAAGCCGTGACCGTGGGGCATCCCCAGTTCTACCCCACCCTGTTCTTCTTCAGGAACACGCTCGTGAGCGACCTCCTGTTCACGGGATGCTTTGCCGTCGCGATGGAGTACGCCTCGCTACGGCGGGGAAATCCGAGCCTGCTCGAGCTAAAGCAGGTCCGCCGCTAGCTCCGCCAGCTTCGAACGCTCGCCCTTCTTGAGGGTCACGTGGGCCGCCACCGACTGGCCCTTCATCCGGTTGTGGCAGTAGACGAGCCCGTTGCTCCTTGAATCGACATAGGGATTGTCGATCTGGGCGGGGTCTCCGATCAGGATGATCTTTGAACCCTCGGAGATGCGAGTGATGACGGTCTTGACCTCGTGCGGGGTCAATTGCTGCGCCTCGTCGAGGATGAAGAACCGCCGGGCGATCGAGCGCCCGCGGATGAAGCAAAGCGCCTCGATCTCGACCAGCCCGCTCTTGAGCAGCCGCTCGTAGGGCTTGATCAGGCCGGTCGGGGGGTGGCCCCCGTGGCTGCCGTTCAACGCCTGGGGGGCGCTCATGGAGGCCATCGCGTCCTCGCGCTTCCAATGCTTTTTCTTGGAGACCTTCTTCGAGGCGAACTGGGGCTCCTTCGGGGGCTTCGACGGGATGAGGACCTCGAGCGCATCGTAATAGGGCTGGAGCCAGGGCTTCATCTTCTCGTCCAGCGTCCCGGGCAGGAAACCGATGTCCTTGCCGAGCGAGATCACGGGGCGCGAGATCGACACGCCGTCGTACCGGGAATTCTCGTCAAGGGTCTGGTAGAGAGCGCAGGCGGTCGTAAGGAGGGTCTTGCCCGTGCCGGCCTTGCCGAAGCACGTCACCATGTGGACGCTGTCGTCCAGGACCGCGTCCATGAGGAACTGCTGCTCGAGGTTGCGCGCCCGGATCGGGATGCCGCCCGGCGCCTTCACGTACTCGGGGATCTTCAGCCGATGAACCATGCCGTCCCCAAAATAGCGGGCCGGCATCGTCTTGCCCTCGTCGGAGCGCAGGAGCACGTATTCGTTGAGGTAAAGGTGCTTTGCCGCCTTCGTCTCAAGCTCGAACCTGCCCTCGGAGCAGAACCTCTGGAGCTCGTAGATGGAGAGCGGGATCTCCCGGTAGCTGGCCTCCTCCGTGTCCTCGGGGACCTTGTCGTTGAGATAGTCCTGGGATTCCAGGCCCACCGCGCGCGCCTTCAGCTGCACGTTGACGTCCTTGGTCACGAGGATCGTCGGGGGCGGGAACTGCTCCTGGACGAAGAGGGCCGACGCGATGATCCGGTTGTCCTTCTTTGAAAGGTCGGGGAGCACGGCCCTGAGGCGGTCCATGGCCGGCGAGCGCCGGTTGGGCTCCATCAGGTAGGAATTGATGATGACCGAGAGCGTCCCGCCGTTGGGAAGCTCGACCCCCTCGAGCATCGACCGGGTGTCGGGGAGCAGCTCCTGGAGGATGCGGTGGACGCGCCGGGCGTTGCGCCCGCGCTCCGTCGACTGCTCGGTCTTTATGGCGTCTAGCTCCTCAAGGACCTCGACCGGGATGACTAGGTTGTTCTCTTGGAAATTGTAAATCGATTGCGGGTCGTGGATGAGAACATTCGTGTCCAACACAAATGTCTTAACCTTGGCCGTGACCCTGATCCGCGAAATGGAGGCTGTCGCCCCGCGCAGGTTTTCCATCGATTGGTTGGGAATATCCTGTGAGTAACTGAGCACCAACCCCGCCATTTGTCCATCAAAGAATGGGGGTATTTGTGTTACAACCCCTGCCAGACCCGCCGCTTAGGGACATTTCCTCAAGCCCCGGAGATTAGGACCCGCTTACCCCCCTGCGATGCGGACTTATAGATGGCCTCGATGACGGCCATGTGGTCCCGGCCCATAGAGCCAGACACTGGCGTTTCCCGGCCGGTCAGGATGCAGGACGCAAAATCGTCCATCTGGAGCGATTGCTGGGGGACTGCCGGTATGTCGAGCGGGCCCCGCGAGGTCCTGACTTCGATCCCGCGGTAACCGTACGCCGGGGCGAGCTCGATCCATCCCTTGGCCCCCTCCGCCCTGAAGATATTGTTGTCGCGCGAATAGCTCGAGGAGGCCTGGCACGTCACCCCTCCCGGGAATTCCATCGTCCACTCGATCGTCTCCTCCACCTCGTTGAAGAGCTCGGGCCTCGTCTTCGGAAGCTCGCGCGCGACGATGGCGAGCGGCTGGGCCATTGCGGCTCTGCAGGCCGCCTGTATCACGTAAATACCTACATCCATCAGGGGGCCGCCGCCGGAAAGCTTCCTCTCGATGCGCCATGCCCGCTGCGTGAAGTTCCAGCTGTGCTCGCCAGAGAGCCTCGTGAGCGCCCCGAAGTCCTTCTCGCGGGCCAGCCGGTCGAGCTCGATGTGGTGCGGGTCGAACTGGAGCCTGTATCCGATCGAGAGCTTCACGTTCGCCTTGGCGCACGTCGCCATCATCTCGTCGCACTCGGCAACCGTGTTCGCCATCGGCTTCTCGCAGATCACGTGCTTGCCCGCGCGGGCCGCAGCGACCGTATGCTCGGCGTGGAGCCCGTTCGGCGTCACGACGTAGACGATGTCGATGTCGGGGTTCCCAGCTATCTCGTGCAACGAGTCGTAGCTCCAGATGTTCCTCTCGGGGAACCCGTGCTGGTGGCTCCACTTCACGCCCTTCGCCCGCGAGCCCGTGATGACGCCCGCGAACCGGCAGAGCTTCGAGTGCTTGAAGGCGGGCGCCAGCTCCCCCCTGGAGTAGAGGCCGAGGCCCATCAGCGCGACACCAAGCTTGCGCTCGCCGCCCTTGGTCGCCTCGGCGAGCTCGGCGGCCAGGCCCCCCGCCGCGCCGCTGCCAATGAATGCCGCACCCAGGGTCATGTTGCGGACAAAGGTGCGTCGCGAGTGGCGCAATTCAAGGGAAGAGTTCTTCATGGGGAGGGGGAACGCCGGGATCGGGAGTAACCGCCCGGCAGAGGTGCAGGACGCACCATGGGGCCGTTCGTTTCAATCTTTCCCTTCGGCCGGGGCCTCGGGGCCGAGGAGGGCCCCGATCTCCGGGTCTATCGCCTGGCGGAGCAGCTCCTGGAGCATGGGATCCATGTAGTGGAGGCTTCCTGGTATATCCAATACGAGGATACGCGGCAGCGCGACGCCCTTGAACTGCTCCCGGATCCAGTGCTTCTGGTCGGTATCCATAACAAAGACCGCGTCCGCCCACTTCAGGTCCCCGAGGCCGAGCCGGCGCTTCGCACCGCTCCTGATTCCCGCGGACCTGACCTCGAGGCGCGGATCCCCGCGGTAGAGCACCTCCGCGGTGGGGCTGCGCCACTGGTTGAGCGCGCATACGAAGAGCACGCGAAGCCTGGGCCTCCCGGGTTTCGCCGGGACGGGCTTGTCCCCGGAGGGGCCGGGGGCCTGTTTCCTATGGGGCGGACTGGTCATGCTCCAGGCGTTTCCCGAGGCTCACCGCGTCATCCTGCACGAATCCCAGCCTTCTGTAGAACGCCAGGACCTCGGTGTTCGAGGTGCGCACCTGCAGGTTGATCTTTGGGCATCCCACGGCCCTGAGGAGCCGCTCCGCCTCCTCCATGAGCCGCCTGCCAAATCCGCCCCTCCTGTGCCCGGGACCGACGGCCAGGTAGTTGATCCATCCGCGGTGGCCCTCGTAGCCCGCCATGACCGTGCCGATCACACGTCCGCCGAGGAGGCCGACCAGGAACATCCCGGCGCCGACCTTGCCCTTCCTGGCGATGTCCTTGCGAGGGTCGTTGGTCGGCCGGATGAGCCCGCACTGGCCCCAAAGCTCGATCACCGCCTCCTCGTCCGCCGGGTGAAAGGGGCGGATCACGAATCCCAGGGTCTCGTCGGCCGGCTTCATCGTTGGGGATCTGATATCGGGGCGCATCGGCACGCACGAGCGTCAATCGCCCGTTCCCGCCATCTGGAGACCTGCCTGATCAAGCCGCGCAAGCTCGCCGGCAACGTGGGCCACGACCGCCTCGTTGCCCGGCATCATCGAGTGGAAGGGGCATGCGATGACATGCTCAAGGGCGCCGGCCAGCCGCGAGCTCGTGGACGGGACGACCAGGAGGTCATACGGCGTCCTGTAGGTGTGGAGGGCGACTCCGCTAAGCGCCGGCATCGCCTGATCGAGCCCCTTGAGGAAGGCGCTGCCGGGGCGCATCTGGCGGGTCCCCACCCCGGGATAGAAAAAGGCGGTGGGCGTCCCGCGGTGCGGCCCCGATATGGAGAAGAAGGCCCTCGCCCGGGAGGCCCCACCGAGCGCCTGCAGATAGTGGAGCACGACCAGCGAGCCCATGCTGAACCCGACGAGAGCCAGCGGGACCCCGGGATCGACGTTCTCGCAGACGTAGTCCGCCACCTTCTGCGAGAGGTCAGGTATGCCCAGGCGGCCGTCCCTCGGGTGGAGAGTCGGGGCGAGGCAGCGGTGCCCGCGGCCCTCGAGCGCCAGGCTCATCCTTCGGAACAGGCGCCCCGTGTCCCCGAATCCGTGAACCATGACGACCTGCATCGCGAAACGGCCCCGGGGTCGGCCTAGCCCCTGGGCCTCGGCATGATGAGGTCCCACGTGTTGCCATAGAGGTCCTCGAAGACGGCCACGGTGCCGTACGCCTCCTGGCGCGGGGCCTCGGCGAACTTGACCCCCCGCTCCACCATCTCGCGGTGGTCCCTGTCGAAGTCGTCAGTGTGCAGGAACAGAAACACGCGCCCCCCCGCCTGGCGGCCGACGGCCGCGATCTCGGCGGGCGTCCTTGCCCTGGCGAGGAGGAGACGCGCCTCCCTGGACCCGGGCGGGGCGAGAAGGACCCACCTCTTGCCGTCCCCAAGGGGGGTGTCCTCCACGAGCCGGAACCGGAGCTTGCCCGTGTAGAAGCTGATCGCCTCGTCGTAGTCGCGGACGAGGAGGGAGACGGCGCCGATCGACTGGTTCATGGGCTAGGCGGGCTCCCCCCGCGCCATCCCGTCCAGGGCGACCACCGTCCGCCAGTTGCGGGTGGTCGCGCCGCAGGAGAATATCCTCTCAAACAACCCGTTGTTGATCTTCGTTACGCCGTACCCATTGGGGCAATAGAGGTAGACGACGTCACCCGCGAGCACCGCGTCCTCCCTTGGGCCGAGCGGGAGCTCCAGACCGCGCAGCGAGGCGCCGCGGGCGCCGATGAGGAAGGTCGCGTGGAGGAATTGGGGGTCGACCGACCTTTTTCCGAGAAGCGGGTTCGATGCAACGACCGCCGCCAGGCCCTTCGAGGTCAGGGCGGCGACCGACACCTCGTGGCCGAACCGGCCGAGGATCGCCCGCTCGACCGCCGCCGCGTGCGCCGCGGCGTCGCCGCCCTTAGCCTCACACACGACGTTGCCGCTCTGCAGGTAGGTCCTCACTGCGCTGAAGCCCAGGGCCTCATAGAGGGCCCTAAGATCCGCCATCCGCAGGGGACGCGCCCCGCCGACATTGATCCCCCGGATCATGGAAATGAGCAGGGTCATCAGGGCGCCTCGAGGGATCCGAAGCCGATTCCCAGCGCCGCGCGCCGTCCTTCGGGAAAGCATGAGGCGCATGGGGTTGCGCAACCCGGCAGGCGCAGTCGTCCCCGCGGAGGCAACCCCTCTCCTATGACACGAATCGCCGGGGCCGGACTTGTAAAATAGGGCCTGATAACGCAGATTAACCCCTCGACCTTGATGAAACAAGCTTCCGCAAAAGCAACGGCGACCCATGCGTCCTTCGCATGCGCCTGTTGCTGCCGCAATTAGGCGATGACGACTGCGGACACTTCTTTTGCCGCGGTTGATGCAACCGCGGCGGACCGGAGGCTATCCGGTGCGTCACCCTCCGAGCGCATCTCGTGGGCACTGGGGCAGTTTGGGGGCTCGCTCGTCCTGAGCACGAGCTTCGGGGCCCAGGCGGCCGTGATGCTCCACCTTGCGACGAGGGTGGCACCCGACATCCCTGTCGTGTTTGTCGACACCGGATACCTGTTCCCCGAGACCTACCTCTTTGCCGACCAGCTCACCAAGAGGCTTGGGCTCAACCTCAAGGTGTACCGCGCCGCGGAGTCCCCCGCGTGGATCGAGGCGCGCCACGGCAAGCTCTGGGAGAAGGGGGCCGAGGGCCTAGCGACCTACAACCAGATCGTGAAGGTCGAGCCCATGCAGCGGGCGCTGGCCGAGTTGGGTGCCCGCGCGTGGCTGGCGGGCCTAAGGAGGGTGCAGGCTTCCACCCGCGAGAACCTTCCTGTCGTCAGCGTCCAGGACGGCCGGGCGAAGATCCTTCCCATTGTGGAGTGGACCGACCGCGACGTGTACCGGTACCTCACGGACAACGACCTGCCCTACCACCCGCTGTGGGAGAAGGGCTACGTCTCGATCGGGGACGTGCACACGACCCGGCCCCTGACCGGCGACATGACCCCCGAGGATACCCGGTTCTTCGGCATCAAGCGCGAGTGCGGGATCCACGACACCGGCGCCAACATCTAAAGACCCATTTGACATGACGCACCTAGACGAACTCGAGTCGCAAAGCATCTACCTCATGAGGGAGGCCTTCCACGGGTTTGAGAAGCCCGCGATGCTCTGGTCCATGGGCAAGGATTCGAACGTCCTGCTCTGGCTGGCCAAGAAGGCGTTCTGCGGGCACATGCCCTTTCCCGTCGTCCATATCGACACGACGTACGAGTTCCCGGAGATGCTCGAGTTCCGCGCTTGGGCCCAGAAGCACTACGGGTTCGAGTTGACCGTGTGGATCAACAAGGAGGCGCGGGCGCGCGGCATAGGCTATGAGACGACCGACCCCGTGACCGTGACGCATGAGCTTAAGACGGTGGCCCTCCAGCAGTGCCTCGCCGCAAACGGCTACGACGCGCTGATCACGGGGATCCGCCGCGACGAGGACTCGACGCGCGCAAAGGAGCGCTACTTCTCGCCGCGCAACGCCGAGTTCGAGTGGGACTACAAGGACCAGCCGCCGGAGTTCTGGAACCATTTCACCACCGAGTCGGGACCCGGCGAGCACGTCCGCGTGCAGCCGCTCCTCGACTGGACGGAGATCGACATCTGGCGCTACCTCGACCGCGAGAAGGTGCCGCTCCCGGGGATGTACTTCTCGCGCAACGGGCAGCGCTACCGCTCGCTCGGCTGCATGCCGATCTCCAAGCCCGTGAAGAGCGACGCGAAGACGATTGATGACATCATCGAGGAGCTCAAGGTGACCAAGGTGTCCGAGCGGGCCGGCCGCGCCCAGGACCACCACGAACGCAACGCGATGCAGAAGCTTCGCGCCAAGGGTTTCATGTGACTTCCCCTATGAGCATCCTTTCGGAGACCACCCTGCCCGCCATTCCAAAGAGCCTCCCTGCCCCCGCGCCGGCCGCGCCGCCAGCCGTTTCTGACCACCTCCAGCTGGTCGTCGTGGGCCATGTCGACCACGGAAAGTCGACCCTCATCGGCCGGCTGCTCTTCGACACCCATTCGGTCCCCGACGGCAAGGCGGAGCGGATCGAGGCGGCCTGCAAGGCGGAGGGCATGGAGTTCGAATACGCCTTCCTCCTGGACGCGCTCCTAGAGGAACAGGCGCAGAATATCACGATGGACACGACGCGCGTGCCCTTCCGCACGGAGCGCCGCTCGTTCACGATAATCGACGCCCCCGGGCACAAGGAGTTCCTGAAGAACATGATCACCGGCGCGGCGAACGCCGACGCGGCGGTCCTCCTCGTGGACGCGCTCGAGGGCCTGCGCGAGCAGACCCGCCGCCACTGCTTCCTGCTCTCCCTCCTCGGGCTGCGGCAGATCGTTGTCGCCGTCAATAAGATGGACCTGGTCCAGTACAGGCCGGAGGTCTTCGAGGCCATCCGCTCGGAGCTCGGAGAATTCCTCACGAAGCTCGGGGTCGAGCCCGCTCACTTCGTGCCGATCTCGGCAAAGCACGGCGAGGGCCTCCTTCGGCACAGCGAGAAGATGCCGTGGTACCGCGGGCCTACGCTCGTCGAGGCCCTGGAGAGGTTCCGGGGCAACCCGCCCGCCTCGGGCGGCCCCCTCCGGCTTTCCGTGCAGGATGTCTACCGCTTCGACGCGCGGCGGATCGTCGCCGGCCTCGTCGAGTCGGGCAGCGTCTCCGTCGGGGACGAGATCGAGTTCGTCCCCGGTGGCAAGCGAAGCCGGGTCAAGACCATCGAGACCTGGCCGCAGTCGACTCCGCCGCCGCGCGGGCCTGTCGGCTCCGGGAGCGAGGTCGCCCTGACCCTCGAGGACGAGCTCTTCGTCGAGCGCGGCCAGATCGGCGCGCCGGTCGGGGACAAGCCCTACGAGGCCCGCACCTTCACGGCCCGCGTGTTCTGGATCCATAGCACTCCGCTGCGCTCGGGGGAGTTGATCCCGATCAAGCTCGGCACCCAGCAGGCCGAGGCCCGGGTCCTCGGGATCCAGCGCACGCTCGACGCCATCACGCTCGAGACGGGCACCGGCACGACCGGCGAGGTCAAGGTGCACGAGGTGGCGGAGATCCGCCTGAGGGTGCGAAAGCCCATCGCCTTCGACGTCGGCGGCAAGGTCCCCGCGCTCGGCCGCTTCGTCCTGATGAGGGGTCGGCGGATCGGCGGCGGCGGCGTGATCGACTCCGTCGTGGACGAGCCGCCGGAGAACCGGGGCATAAGCCCCGTGAGCCGCTCGGCGATCCTCGGCCACCGCGGATGCATCGTCTGGATGACGGGGCTTTCCGGCTCCGGCAAGTCGACGCTCGCCCAGGCCCTCGAGCAGCGCCTCCTCAACTCGGGCATCCTTTCGACGATCCTTGACGGCGACGTCCTAAGGACCGGCCTGAGCAGGAACCTCGGGTTCACCCCGGACGACCGCAGTGAGAACCTGCGACGCGCCACCGAGCTCGCCATTCACCTCGCCGACGCCGGCGTCGTCGTGATCGCCGCCCTCATCTCGCCCTTCCGGGCCGACCGCGCCATGGCGGCCGAGCGCGCCAAGGAGCGGGGGATCCCGTTCGCGGAGATCTACATCAACGCCCCGCTCGCCGAGTGCGAGCGGCGCGACCCCAAGCAGCTCTACAAGAAGGCGCGCGCGGGGCAGATCCAGCAGTTCACGGGCATCGACTCGCCGTACGAGGCCCCCCTCGCGCCCGACCTCGAGCTCAGGACCGACCGCCTGAGCGTCAGCGACTCGATCGAGAAGCTGACCCAGATGGCGCTCGGCCTCGCGCGCCCGTCCGAGCAGGACGGATCCGGGGCCCACATATGACACCGGGGACAGTATACCTGGTCGGCGCGGGACCCGGGGACCCGGAGCTCATCACACTCAAGGCCCGCCGCGTCCTCGGCGACGCCGACGTCGTCGTGTACGACCACCTGGTCGATGCAGAGCTGCTCGAGCTGACGCGCCCGGGCTGCGAGCGCATCTTCGCGGGAAAGAAGGGCGGCCAGGTCTGCCGCCCCCAGGTGGAAATCGACGAGACGCTCGTGCGGCTGGCACGCGAGGGAAAGACGGTGGTCCGCCTGAAGGGGGGAGACCCCTTCGTGTTCGGGCGCGGCGGAGAGGAAGCGAGCGCCCTTGCGCAGGCGGGCATCCCCTTTGAGATCGTGCCGGGAGTCACCTCGGCCCTTGCGGCGGCGGCGTATGCGGGGATCCCCCTCACCCACCGGCTCCACAGCTCGTCCGTCATCCTCCTGACGGGGCACGAGGACCCCACGAAGCCGGACGCCACCGTCCACTGGGAGGACTATGCGCGGCTCAAGGCGACCCTCTGCATCTACATGGGGGTAAAAAACCTGGCGACGATCGCCGGCCGCCTCGAAAAGGGCGGCCTCGCCGCGGAGACCCCCGCGGCGATCATCCAGTCGGCCACGACCGAGCGCCACCGGAGGATATTGGGAACCCTGGGGACGATCGCCGGCATCGCCGTCCGCGAGGGGGTCGAGGCCCCGGCGATGCTGATCATCGGCGAGGTCGCCGCGTTTTCCGAGAAGCTCTCGTGGTTTGAGACCGCACGGCACCCGGAGGAAGTGCGATGAAGATTGCGCTCGTCGACAACGGATCCGTCGAAGCCGCGGCGCACCAGTGCCTGCGGTCGGCCGCCTCGGCGATCGGCGCGAGGGCGGACGTCCCGATCGAGGCCGTCTCCTGGAGGCACAGCGGCCGGATACCCGCCGACGCGCTTAAGGGCAATGCCGCGCTTACCCTGGCCCCGTGGATCAGGTCCCAGGTGTCCTCGGGCGAGCGCGAGTTCCTCCTCGTGCCCTACTTCATCAGCCCCCAGGGCGCCATCGGCTCGTCCCTGCGCAGGGACCTGGCGGCGCTCCAGGAGGATACCGGTGGGTTTGAATTTTCGATCTCGGAAGGGCTTTCCCGCCAATCGCTCTGTTCGATCGTCTCTGACCGGGTCCGCGAGACCTCCAGGTCGGCGGGGCTTCAACGGCCCCCGGTCATCGTCGTCGACCATGGGGGCCCGTCGCGCCCCTCGGCGGAGATCCGCGATGGCGTCGCGGAAGCCGCGCGCGCCGAACTGGGCGGCGACATAGGCCCTCTGGTGGCCGCCTCCATGGAGTCGCCCGACGGGCCCGGGTTCGAATTCAGCAGGCCGCTCCTGGGCGAGGCGCTCTCGGCCCCCGGGTTCGACTCGGGCGACGTGGTCATTGCGCCCCTCTTCCTTTCGCCGGGCAGGCACGCCGGCCCAGGCGGTGACCTTGAGGTGATCGCCCGCGCCGCGCAGGCGCGCGCGCCGCGCCTGCGTTGCCATTTTACCGGGCTCGTGGGACTGCACCCTACGGCCCTAGAGACGCTTGCCCGCGCCCTGGTCGCCGCGCTGCGCGTCGGAATCCCTTCATGAGCACACCCGCGGAAGCCGCGCCGAAGGCGCTGCATAAGAACGAAACCCTCAAGGCCGAGAGCAACTACCTGCGCGGGCACATCCTTCAGGATCTGCAGGACACCACGTCGGAGACGATCACCGAGGACAGCGCACAGCTGACGAAATTCCACGGCGTCTACCCTCAGGACGACCGGGACCTGCGCACGCAGCGGCGCAGGGAGGGCAAGGACAAGGCGTATATCTTCATGGCCCGGGTCAGGGTCCCGGGCGGGGTCTGCACGCCCGCGCAGTGGCTTGCCCTTGACGCCCTGGCCGACTCGCACGCCAACGGCACGCTCAAGATCACCAACCGGCAGTCGTTCCAGTTCCACGGGATAATCAAGAGCAAGCTAAGGGCCGCCATTCGCGAGGTGAACCGTGCGCTCCTCGACACGCTCGCCGCCTGCGGCGACGTGAACCGCAACGTGATGTGCAACCCCAACCCGCACCTCTCGGGCCTCCACGCCGAGACACTCGCGATCGCCAAGGCCGTGTCGGCCCACCTTTCGCCGCGGACAAGGGCCTACCACGAGCTCTGGGTAGACGACACGCTCGTCGCGGGCGGCGAGCCCGAGGAGGACGCGGAGCCGATCTACGGGAAGACGTACCTGCCGAGGAAATTCAAGATCGTGTTCGCGATCCCGCCGAGCAACGACGTCGACGTGTTCGCCCATGACCTGGGCTTCATCGCCATCGCGGACGACGAAGGTCGGCTTTTGGGCTTCGACGTGACCGTCGGCGGGGGCATGGGGATGTCGCACAACCAGATCGAGACGTATCCGCGGCTCGCGGAAGTGCTCGGGTTCTGCCGGCCCGACCAGGTGGTCGAAGTCGCGGAGAAAGTCGTCACGGTCCAGCGCGACTACGGCGACCGCACCGACAGAAAGCACGCCCGGTTCAAGTACACCGTCGCCGACAAGGGACTCGTCTGGATCCGCAACGAGGTCGAGCGCCGCCTTGGGTGGGAGCTCGGCTCGCCCAGGCGCTTCGAATTCACCGACACCGGCGACCGGTACGGCTGGACCGACGGGCCGGACGGCCAGTCCCACTTCACGCTTTTCATCGAGAACGGGCGCGTGAAGGAAGCGACAAAGATGGCGCTCCGAGAGATCGCGAAGGTCCACAAGGGCGACTTCAGGCTCACGCCCAACCAGCACCTGATGATTGCGGGGGTCGCCGCGGCGGACCGGCCGAAGATCGAAGCCCTGCTCAGGGAGCACGTCCTGGACACGGCGAACCGGGCAAGCGGGCTAAGACTGAACTCGATGGCCTGCGTCGCCCTTCCGACCTGCGGGCTGGCGCTTGCGGAGAGCGAGCGTTACCTGCCGGAACTCGTCACCCTTCTCGAGGGCGAGGTGGAGGCGGCCGGGCTTCGCGACGATGCGATCGTGATCCGGATGACGGGATGCCCGAACGGCTGCGGCAGGCCCTTCCTTGCGGAGATCGGCTTCGTGGGGAAGTCCCCGGGAAAGTACAACATGTACCTGGGCGCCGCGTTCAACGGCTCCCGGCTCAATACCCTCTACAGGCCCAATCTTCCGACGGCGGAGATCATCCCCCTCGTGCGCTCCCTCCTTAGGCGGTATGCCCAGGAAAGGCTGCAGGGGGAGCGTTTTGGGGACTTCTCAATAAGGGTGGGCCTGGTGAAGCCGACGGGGACGCCCGCGGACTTCCACGACAAGGCGCAGGAGAAGCCGGCAGCCGCGGGACCGGCCTGAATCCCCCCGGAGACTCCTTTTGGGGAATCGAGTAGCTAGGGGAGGTTGCCCTCCCCCGGCTCTCACACCACCGGACGTACGGTTCACGTATCGCGGCGGTTCCTCAGGCATTTGTGGTGGCGGAGGCAGTAAGTGTGTCGAGCAGGTTGCCCGATAGATCGGCTTTCATCCGATGCCGCGCTTGCCGCACCCCCGGCACTACTTCCGGCATTCCGGCCGGCTCCCGTGGTGGAGGCGGAACGATTGGCTTCATTCCCTTCTGCTGCCTCGCGCTGGTTCATGGACTCAGTTTCCTATCGTCTACCTGTGGTTCGGTCCTTCGTCCTCTGATCGTCGGACTACTATGACCTCGGCTGACTTCTGAGGGCACTTCCAGCTGCCTTACGACAGCTGTAGCCGATGACGGCGTATCCTCAGATCTCCCCGGGTAATGCACACCTGCTTTCCCGCTTATGCCCGTCGCATCTACGTGCGTGCCTTCCGTGCAGCTATTGGGCTTTAGGGACATTTGACCCCTCACCCGGCACGCCCGCCTCGTATGCGCTTTCTGTTCGGCAGGCCAGCGTTTTGCCATGGACTTCCTTCCCACGATCGCCTCGCGGCGTCGCAGTTGCCCTTCGGCTAGACCTTCCCTCTGCAGGGCGGTCAACAGACTTTCATGGGTATTATTCATGATCACTGTCTAGCAAGTGCGCCCTGCCGGGCGCACAAATGAAACGGGCCGCCTACCCAAGGCGGCCCGTTCGCTATGCTTGCTTACCCTAATTTACCCTAAACGACACGTTCCGACGTTACCCGGAGACGTATCTTGATCCGTCCAGCGAGACGTTTGGCGAGGGATTGGGTTTCGCATTTCGACATTAAAATTCGTATACCATTGATTATTAATATCTAACAAAACGTTGGCACCCTCAGGGAGCCTTCGAAGAAGCCGCGGAGGGCTTCTTCGGCTTCGGCTCCGTCCAGAGCCTGACCAAATGCTCGGCCAGGTTCTTCATGCTCACCCGCTTTGAGCCAAATGCCCGAGCTGCAGCGACAAAGACCGGCACAACGGCGCTTCGCTCCTCATAGTAGCGCCACAGTTCCCCGTCGAGCCGGGCCACGGCGGAGGGAATATCCAGCGAACCCGTAACAATAGCGTGAACCTTATTGAGCCAGAACTGTCTCTCCTCGCGATGCTGCTGGATATAATCGAACAGGATTTGCTCGCTCCGATTGAGGCTCATCCCGTGAACGTGCTGTCGGCTTTGTAAAAAACAACCGCAAAACCCGCTGTCAGCATGGCATTGCATTTGCTGGCTATTCGTGGTTACCCTTAACCCTAAGCTGAAGTTACTTACCCCTCCCAAACATGTGGCCAAAACTTAAAGAACAGTTACCTGCGATTATTCTTACGGCTGTCCTGATATCCGGCGCGGCCTTTTGGATGCACACCCAGACGGTCTCCGAAATGGCCGCCAAGCAGGAGGCGGAGCTCGTCCCTCTGCGCGAGCAGAACGAGGCCCTGAAGGCCTCCACTGAGGAAAATCGGCGCAATCTCGAGGCGACGAACAAGATGCTGAAGGACGCAATTTCGAAGCGCGAGGCCGACATGTTCCGCACGGACGAGGAGATCCAGAAGCTCAACGGCGAGCGGATGGATGCGCTCGCCGAGGCGATCGCGAAGAAGGTCCAGCCCTACAACCCCCTTCCGAAGAGCCCCGAGGAGGCCGAGAAGATGCAGAATGAGCAGGTCGACAAGGTCTCGTCCCGCCTGACCCTGAAGATCCAGCCGATCCTGAGCGAGATGGCCCGGGACCAGAACCTCACCCGCCAGTCCATCGAGAAATACAGCCAGAGGATCTCGGACCAGGTCGGCGCGGCCCTCACCGGCGAGATGGCGCGCAACCAGAAGCTCAACAACAACCTTATGGAGACGCAGGCCGCCGCGGCGGACGCGCTCAAACTCAACCACGAGCTGACCGCCCTCTACCTGAGCACGTTCAAGGACCAGGGTATCGTAACGCGGCTCCTCATGCTTCCCGCCAATGTCGTCAGGGACGCGGCGAACTTCAGCATCATCACCAGCAACGACCGCAAGACCGTCGAGCAGGACCTGATCAACAAGGAGAACGAGATAGAGAAGCGTCTCACCGAGATCCAGGCCCAGGCCCCGAAGAGCTGAGCCCAGGAGCTCAGGCGGGGGTGGTGCGTACCGGTAGCAGGGCCGCGTCCTGCATCCCGTGGATGATCTTCTTGTCGGGAGGGCAGAATGTGGCCAGGGCGCCGGATAGGTGCGCCTTGCCCTCGACAACGAAGTAGTAGGGGCACAGGCGCAGGCGCCCGTCGACCTCGCGGGCCTCGTGCGGCGGCGCCGGGTCATAGAGGCTGTGCCGCACCCTCCGTGGCTTCTTGTAGGCCTGGAGCACGTGGAGGTTCGTCGGCGCGAGCTCGAGGGCCCGCTCGACCCCATGCTGCCACTCCTCGCGTGAGCAGTCGCTGCCCAGGACCACGCTCCGGGCCCCCCACGCCGTCTCGTGGAACCCGCTTATCTTGATGATGAGGTCGCGCTCCTTCTGGGAGGCCCCTACGAGGTCGTGCCAGTCGCCTAGGGCCCGCCCGCCCGCCCGCGGCCCGTCGAGGACGGCGCCCGGCGGCAGCGGCGCAGGGTCCAAGACCCAGGTGGGCGGGATGAGCGCACGGAGAACCTTCCTGGAGCGGGCGCCCAGCGCCTCGTCCCAGTAGTCTTGCAGCAGGTGGTGGTGAAAAAGGGCGAACGCGAGCTTCTCCTCCTGGAAGGCCCGCATCGGGGGAGCAATGGCGACGTCGCCCGACTCCCACGCCTCGAAGATGTACGGCGCGGTCTTGATGCTCGCCAGGTCGAACAACTCGAAAAACCGGTAGATGATGTCGATCTTCTCGGGGTTGCCCTCAACGTCGAAGAAGAGCGCGCCCCCGAGGGGGAACAAGTCCTCGGGCCTCATGCAGAAGACGCGCTGGCCGGCGATCTGCATCTGGTGGGCGAGCCATTCCATCTCGGGCCTGTAGGTCGCCGCCTCGTCGCTCACGACGAGCGCGATCAGGGGGTTTCGCAGGGCGGGCCTTAGGCCCGCGAGCGAGGCGTGGAAGTTCTTGATCATCGCGTCGTCCGGCCCGAGGAGCCCCTCGCTCTCCCGGTAGAGCCGGTTCAGGAAGGCCGTCAGGCCGATCCCGCCCGGGACCGAGTCGAGCTCCGTCATGACGAAGCCCTCGTCGGTCAGCAGGAGGTCGGGGCGGAGCACCGTGGGAAACAGGCCGCGGTTCTTCGGGTCCCTTCCGTGCGCGACCAGCGCCTCGGGTTTGCCCCGCTCCAGGTAGTCCGCAACCCAGGGGGCCGTGAGCGCCTTGTTTCGCAGGAGGTTCTTTCCCGCGACCGAGCGCAGGTAGAGGTTCTCGAGGGCCTGGTGGAACTCCAGGCACGCCGCGCCAATGGCCTCGAGCTCCTGGGCCTGCGCGTTCAGGATGGGCCACGCCTCCGGTGACAGGCGCCAGCTCTTGTCCTCAAAGAGGGACTGCTCGGCGAACGCGGACTTCAGGTCCTGGTATGGGAGCTTCGGCATGGGGGCCCCTAGTCGTCGATCTGGATGTCCTTGTTCCGGTGCCTGGGGCTCCCCGCGCGCAGCCACGCCGTGATGAAGGCGTCGATCTTGCCGTCGAGGACGCCCTGCGTGTCGCTCGTGCTGTAGCCCGTCCTCAGGTCCTTCACCATCTGGTAGGGCTGCAGGACATAGCTCCGGATCTGGCTCCCCCAGCCTATCTCGCCCTTCTCGCCGTAGAAGCGCTCCATCTCGCTCCTCTGCTCGTCGAGCTTCTTCTCGTAGAGGCGCGCCTTCAGCACGCTCATCGCGCTCGCACGGTTCTTGATCTGCGAGCGCTCATTCTGGCACACGACGACGATACCGGTCGGGATGTGGGTCACGCGGACGGCGGAGTCCGTCGTGTTGACTCCCTGGCCCCCCTTCCCCGAGGAGCGGTACACGTCGACGCGCAGCTCCGACTCCGGGATCTCGATCTCGATTTCCTCGTTGATCTCCGCGACGACGTCCACCGCGCAGAACGAGGTGTGGCGCCTCTTGTTCGAGTCAAAGGGGCTGATCCTGACAAGCCGGTGCACGCCGCGCTCGGCCTTGGCGTAGCCGTAGGCATTCTCGCCCTTCAGGACGAGCGTCGCCTTGGTGATCCCGGCCTGGTCGCCCGCCTGCACGTCCTGGACCTCGACCTCGAAGCCGCGGCGCTCCGCCCATCGGTTGTACATCCTAAAGAGCATGTCCGCCCAGTCGCATGACTCGGTCCCGCCGGCCCCGGCCTGGATGGAGAGGAATGCGTTGTTGCGGTCGAACTGGCCGGTGAGGAACGAGGCGATCTCAAGCTTGTCGAGCTCCTCGCCCATCGCCGCGACGGACTCCTCGAACTCCTTCTCATGGGCCTCACGCTCCGCGGCGGCGGACGCCCCCACGAGTTCGATCATGACGTCCAGGTCGTCGACCTTCCCCTGGAATGCGATGACGGGAAGTATGGCCCGCTTGAGCGTGTTGAGCTTCGCTATGTGCTTCTGGGCCCGCTCGTTGTTGCCCCAGAACGTCGGGTCGCCCATCTGGGCCTCCGACGCCTCTATCTCCCTGCGCTTTTGGTCGACGTCAAAGAAACCTCCACAGGTGTCCGGCGCGCTTCTTGATGTTCTCGACGTGGTTGAGCGATTCAGGGGAGATCATGGTGGAGCGGCGAATAAAACCCCGTCCGGGCCCGACCGCAAGCGGACAAGGGCCCTAATTTGGAGGCTGGAAACCGCCGGCCCGACTTGCGGGCCGGCGCGCCTCTGCGATAACTACTCCCCACATGAGCATGATCGAACGAAAGCTGGGCCCGGGCGGACTGCGCGTGTCGGCGCTCGGCCTGGGTTGCATGGGGATGAGCGAATTCTACGGCCCGTCGCAGATGGACGACGCCGAGTCTATCCGCGTGATCCACCGCTACCTCGACGCCGGCGGCAATTTCCTGGACACGGCCGACATGTACGGCGTCGGGCGCAACGAGGAGCTGGTCGGCAGGGCACTCGCCGGCCGCCGCGACCGGGCCGTGCTCGCGACAAAGTTTGGCAACGTCCGCGGCCCAAATGGCGAATTCCTCGGCGTCCGCGGGGACGCCCGGTACGTGCGCGAATGCTGCGAGGCGAGCCTCTCCCGGCTGAAGGTCGACGTGATCGACCTCTATTACCAGCACCGGGTCGACCCCAAGGTGCCGATCGAGGAGACGGTCGGCGCGATGGGGGACCTCGTGAAGGCGGGCAAGGTCCGATACCTCGGATTGTCCGAGGCGGCGCCCGACACGATCCGCAGGGCCGCGGCCATCCACCCCATCTCCGCGCTCCAGACAGAGTACTCGCTCTGGAGCCGCGACCCCGAGCAGCGGATCCTCGCCACGGTCCGCAGCCTTGGCATCGGGTTTGTCGCCTACAGCCCCCTCGGAAGGGGTTTCCTTGCCGGGCAGATCAAGACGATTGATGACCTGCCGGCCGACGACTACCGCCGGAACTCGCCGCGTTTCCAGGGCGAGAACTTCCAGAAGAACCTGGATCTCGTCCGGGAGGTCGAATCCCTGGCCAGGGCCAAGGGGTGCACGCCGAGCCAGCTCGCGCTCGCGTGGGTCATGGGCCAGGGGGACGACATCGTGCCGATCCCGGGAACGAAGCGCGCCCGGTTCCTCGACGAGAACCTGGGGGCGCTCGCGGTCCGACTCTCGCCCGAGGAGATGAGGCAGATCGACGCGGTGCTCCCCCCCGGCGTCACCGCCGGGGAACGCTACCCGTCGCAGAGCATGCAGGCCGTCAATCGCTAGGCTGGCTCCTCGGCCTCGGGCGTCGCTCCCCGCAGCAGGGTCTCCTCGTGGTCGAGGAGCTGTTGGAGGGGCCGGTGGACATCGTCGATGATGACCCCCGCCCGCCAGAGGCCGTCGATCGCGTGGCGCTCGGCCTTCAGGGCGACGAGCCGGAAGTGGTGGCCCGCATGGCGGCGCCTGCGGGCGCTCTTCTGCGTCTCGCCCTCCGCGGTGAGGACGGCCAGGCGCTGCTCGTACTCGGCAATGACCGCGCCAAGGGCCGCATCCTGGTCGGGCGTCACGGCCGAGGGTTCCAGGGCCCGGAGCGCGTTCAGTCCCTCCTCGACCGCGGTCATCCTCGCCAGGCGCTCCTCCTTGGGCCGGCTCTCATCCTCCTGGATTCCAAGCCACCGGATCAGGCCCTCGAGTGTCGTCCCCTGCACCGCGAGGGTCGTCACGATGACGCCGAAGGCCAGGAAGATGACGATGTCCCGGCCCGGGAACGGTGATCCGTCGGCGAGGGTGAGCGGTATCGACATCGCGGCGGCCAGGGTGACCGTGCCGCGCATGCCGGCCCAGCTGACGACGAACACCGCGCGCGCCGGCGCGGGCTTCTCGTTCCTGCGGACCACCGGCAGGAGGAACGGGAGGTAGGTGCCCGGAAAGACCCAGGCGATCCGCGCCAGCATCGCCACCCCCGCCACGGCGGCCGTCAGCCCGAGGAGCTGCGGCACGGAGAACTGGTGGCTCACGGCGGCGAAAAGCGTCGGGAACTGCAGCCCCAGCAGCACGAACGCGACGCCGTTCAGCCAGAAGATGAGCAGCGACCAGACGCCGAAGGCGGTCTGGCGCGTCTCCGCGTCCATTCGGACCGGGTCTCGCCAGCCCGAGTAGAGTCCCGCGGCCACCACGGCGAGGACACCGGAGGTCCCCACGCGCTCGGCGAGGAGGTACGCCGCGTAGGGCGTCATCAGGGAGAGCGTGACCTCGATCATCGTGTCGCTCGCCTGCAGGTGCCTGAGCAGGTCGCGAAGCCTGCCGACGACGTAGCCGGCGGCGAGCCCCACCGCGAAGCCCCCCACGGCGAGGAGCGTGAACTCGAGGGCCGCGCGCCCCGGCGAGAAGGTGCCCGCGACGACGGCGGCAAGCGCGAACTTGAAGCCCACAAGCCCCGTGGCGTCGTTCATCAGGCTCTCGCCATTGAGGATGGTGGTGATGCGCGCGGGGACCCGCAGGTGCTCGGTGGCCGCGTTGATGGCCACGGCGTCTGTCGGCGACACGATGGCCCCGAGCGCGAAGGCCATCGCGAGCGGCAGGCCGGGCACGAGCGCGTGCGCGATCAGGCCGACCGCGATCGTCGTGAAGGTCACCAGTCCGATCGCAAGGAGGAGCACCGGGCGCTTGGCGCGCAGAAGCTCGCGGATCGGCATCAGCCAGCCGTCCGAGAAGAGGAGCGGGGGAAGGAAGCAGAGGAAGAAGAAGCCCGGGTCGAGCGCGAAGCGGGGGAACCTGGGCAGGAACGCCGCGCCCACGCCCCCGAGAAGGTACGTGATCAGGTGGGGCCAAGGGAGCCGCCGACCGACGACGCTAAGGCCCGCGACCAGCAGGAGAAGCAGGAGGGCGTGTTCGAACTCGGTCATTGCCCGGGCTCACGCGCTACGCTCGGGCGGCCTCGGCCCTCTTCTTCTTCCGGTCCCAGTACCAGGCTATCCATATGCAGACTTCGTAGAGTAGGTAGAGGGGGATCGCCATCGCGACCTGCGTCACGACCTCGGGGGTCGTGAGGACGGCGCCGAGGATCAGCGAGAGGACCGCGACGTGGCGGCGGTATTTCTTGAGGTGCTCGTGGGTGAGGACGCCGATCTTCACGAGGAAGAGCACGACCAGCGGGAACTGGAAGCCGAGCCCCATCCCGAAGATGAACTTGCAGACAAAGTTGATGTACTCCTGGGCCCTCCAGTCCTGGGCGGAGAAGCCGAGGAGCTCGGAGTACTGGACGGACGCCCGCAGGGCGACCGGAAGCAGGACGAAATACGTGGCCAGAACCCCGGCGAGGAAGAGGAAGATCGACCAGCCAAGCCAGCTGAAGATCACCTTGCGCTCCCTCATGTTGAGCGCCGGCAGGACAAATCCCCCCATGAAGAAGATCCAGAATGGCGACGAGACCGCGAGGGCCGCGAAGAGCGCGACATGAAACGCCACCATGAAGGACTCCGCGGGGCTGAAGTTGTGGAGCCGGACCTCGATCGGGTCGGCCCCCGCGGCCTGCGGCTCCATCGTGAGCGTCGCGACCTGCTCCTTGCCCATCGGGGCCGAGCCCACGCGGAATACGACGCTCGGGGCGTCCCCGGGGGGCAGCCCGGGGAACTGCTCGCGGGTCACCTCGAACGGCCCGAGCTTCGTGTCGCCGATCATGAGCGTCACGGTCGGCTTGGCCTTCTCGAACATGCGCATGTGCCTCATCGGCTCCTCCAGCACCTTCACGAGCCAGGGGCTCGCGAACAGGCACACGAGGAGGGCGACAACGATCACGATGGTCGACCTGATCAGCGCGGTCCTCAGGTCGGCAAGGTGCCCCCAGAAGGACTTCTTGGGGCCCACGTCCTCGACGTCGGCCGGCACGGGTGGGATTTCGTCGGCCACGGCGGTGTCTGCCTAGAGGCGCAGTGCGCCCGACTTCATCTCGTCGAGGAACGACTGGTAGGTCGAGGCCACCCCGTCGCGCAGCGCGATGCGCGCCTTCCACCCGAGGGCCGAGAGCTTGGAGACGTCCAGAAGCTTGCGCGGCGTCCCGTCGGGCATCGAGGCGTCCCAGGAGATCCGCCCCCGGTAGCCCGTCACCTGGGCCACGATCTCTGTCAGCTCGCGGATCGTGACGTCCGTGCCCGTGCCGACGTTGATCCAGTCCGGCGGGTTGTCCTGGCCGAGCAGGAACGCGCACGCGTCGGCCAGGTCGTCGACGTGGAGGAACTCCCTCATCGGCGTGCCGCTTCCCCAGGCGACGACCTCGTGGGTGCGCGCCTCCTTGGCCTCGTGGAAGCGCCGGATGAGCGCGGGCAGCACGTGCGAATTCTTGGGGTGGTAGTTGTCGCCCGGGCCGTAGAGGTTCGTCGGCATCGCCGAGTGGAACATGACCCGGTGCTGCTTGCGGTAGTACTGGCAGAGCTTCAGCCCGGCGATCTTCGCGATCGCGTAGGCCTCGTTCGTGGGCTCGAGCGACCCGGTCAGAAGGCAGTCCTCGGTCATCGGCTGCGCGGCGAGCTTCGGGTAGATGCACGAGCTGCCGAGGAAGAGCAGGCGCCCGACCCCCGACCTGAAGGCCCCGTGGATCGTGCTCGAGGCGATCGCCAGGTTGTCGTGGAGGAAGTCGGCGGGGAAGGTGTTGTTGGCGTGGATCCCGCCGACCTTGGCTGCCGCGATGATCGCGATGTCGGGCTTCTCCGAGGACAGGAACGCTCCGACCGCGGACTGGCTCGTCAGGTCGAGCTGCGCCCGGTCCCGGACGACAAGGGTGATCCCCGGCTCCCTCGCGAAGCGGCGGACGAGCGCCGAACCCACCATGCCGCGGTGGCCCGCGATGAAGATCTTTGTCACGGACGCGGAAGATTGGCGATCTGCGACTCGCGCTTGGCGAGTTCCAGGTCGTGGTCCACCATGATCTTTACCAGCTCCTTGAACCTGACCTTGGGCTTCCAGCCGAGCTGGCGCGCCGCCTTGGCGGGGTCCCCTATCAGGAGCTCAACCTCCGCGGGGCGCTCATAGCGCGTGTCGTGCCTGACGTACTTCTCCCAGTCCAGTCCCAGGTGCCCAAACGCCTCCCTGCAGAAGTCTTTCACGCTGTGGGTCTCGTTTGTCGCGACGACGTAGTCGTCGGGCTTCTCCTGCTGGAGCATGATCCACATCATCTCGACGTATTCCTTGGCGTAGCCCCAGTCGCGCTGCGCGTCGAGGTTGCCGAGGTAGAGCGAGTCCTGCAGCCCCATCTTGATCCGCGTCGCGGCCCTCGTGATCTTGCGGGTCACGAAGGTCTCGCCGCGGCGCGGCGACTCGTGGTTGAAGAGGATCCCGTTGCTCGCGTGAAGGTTGTAGCTCTCGCGGTAGTTCACGGTCAGGTAGTAGGCGTAGGCCTTGGCGCACCCGTAGGGCGAGCGCGGCCAGAACGGGGTCGCCTCGGTCTGCGGCACCTGCTGGACCTTGCCGAACATCTCCGAGGACGAGGCCTGGTAATAGCGCACCTTCTTGACGAGGCCCGCCTCGCGGATCGCCTCGAGGATCCGCTGGGCGCCGAGCCCGTCCACGTCGCCCGTGTACTCGGGGATGTCGAACGACACGCGGACATGGGACTGCGCCCCAAGGTTGTAGAGCTCGTCGGGCTGGAGCTCGTAGAGGAGCTTCACCATCTGGACGGAATCGGCGAGGTCCCCGTAGTGCAGGAACAGGCGCACTCCGTTCACGTGGGGGTCGCTGTAAAGATGGTCGATCCTGCTCGTGTTGAAGGTCGAGGCGCGGCGGATGATGCCGTGCACCTCATAGCCTTTGGACAGCAGCAGCTCGGCCAGGTACGATCCATCCTGGCCCGTGATGCCGGTTATGAGGGCTTTCTTCATAGTGGTGAGGGGGAATCTAAGGGCATGCGCCACCCCCCGGGCAAGCCCGCAGACGGGCGCCGGCCGGGGGATCCGCTCTACCGGGCCAACCGGCGCGCGGTGTCGGCGAGCCTTTCGGCGAGACCCGCAAGGGATTCCAGCGCCCTCGGGTTAAGAAGGCGGCCCTCGGCGTCGAAGGCCTTTCCGGCCGCCGGCAGGTAGCATTGGCCGGGCACCACGTGGCAGCCGAGCTTGAGGAGGAGCTGCTGGGCCAGCTGGAGCGAGCGCACCCCTCCGAACGGCCCCGGCGAGGCCGAGATCACCGCGGCCACCTTCCCCTCGAACGGGTTGGGCTCGGAGCGGCTGCACCAGTCGAGGGTGTTCTTCAGGAGCGGCGTCGTCATCGAGTTGTACTCGGGCGAGGCGACAAGGAGGCCGTCGTGGGACAGGATGAGCTCCACCAGCCTCAAGGCGTTCGCCGGCATGCCCTCGGCCTCCTCGAGGTCGCCGTGATAGAGGGGAAGGACGAGCTCGTTCAGGTCGGCGACCGTGACCTCGCAGCCCGCCTTTCGCGCCGCCTCGACCGCCGCCGCAAGGAACAAGCGGTTGAACGAGCCCTTTCGGGCGCTGCCGGCAAAGGCGAGGATGCGCACGGGTCTTGCCATGGGGCAATCCAAGCTCAGCCGAGCGCCTTGAGCAAGCGCTCGAGTTCGGCGCGCTTCGCCTGCTGCTCGGAAAGCTGCCTGCGGGCGCCCTCGAGGACCGAGGCCGGCGCCTTGCTGACGAAGGCCTGGTTCGCCAGGCGGGCCTCGGTTCCGGCGATGTGCTTGGCGAGCGAGTCGATCTCCTTCGACATGCGGACCTTCTCGGCGGCCACGTCCACTGAGCTCGCGAGGTCCAGGTAGAGCGTGCCGAGCGTCGTCACGGCGGCGGGGGCCCCCTCGACCGACTCGCGGCGGGTGATCTCCGAGGCTCCCGCCATCCGGGTGAGCTTCGCGAGGTTCGCCTGGACGGTCGCCCAAGCGGTCTCGCCCGCGATCAGGAAGAACTTCACATCGCGCCGGCTCGCCAGGTTGTTCTCGGCCTTCAGTGCCCTGGCGCGAGAAACGAAGAGCTTCATCTGCTCGACGGACGCGGCCTGGGCCAGATCCGGCTTCGCGCCGAGGACCCCGAGGGCGGAGGCGCACCGCGACGCGTCCTCAATGAGGCTGTCCTGGATCAGTCCCCCCTCAGCCCCGCAGTAGCCGAGGAGCGACCAGAGTTCCTCCGTGATGAAGGGGATGACCGGGTGGAGCAGGAGGAGCGTCTGCCTGAGCACCAGGTCCTGCAGGGCGAGGCAGTTGGCCCTTGTATCCTCGGCCTGGAGCTTCGACTTCGAAACCTCGACGTACCAGTCGCAGAAATCGTTCCAGAAGAAGCCGTAGAGCGCCTGGGTGGCCGCGCTGAACTCGAACGCGCTGAAGCAGCGGTCGACCTCCCGCGTCGTCGCAAGCAGCCGGTCGAGGATGGCGTGGTCGTCGGCGTCGAACTTCTCCGGGACGATGCGCGCCAGGATGGACTTCATGGACGAGTTGTCCCCGGCCGGCCCGCTCATCTGGCGGAACCGGCAGGCGTTCCAGAGCTTGTTGCAGAAGTTCTTGCCGCCCTCGATCCGGTCCTCCTGGAACCGGATGTCCTGGCCCTGGGGCGCCGTGGAGATGATACCGAACCTGAGACCGTCGGCCCCGTAGGCATCGATCAGGTCCAGGGGGTCCGGGGAGTTGCCGAGGGACTTGGACATCTTTCGGCCCTGGGCGTCGCGGATGATCCCCGTGAAGTAGACGTCCCTGAACGGGATCCTGCGCTCAAGCGGCTCGCCGGGCCGGACGAACTCGAGGGCCGCCATGATCATGCGCGCCACCCAGAAAAAGATGATGTCCGGGCCCGTGACGAGGGTGCTCGTCGGGTAGAACTGCTCGAAGCCCTCGGCCGCCATCTTGCCCGGCTCCGGCCATCCCAGGGTCGCGAAGGGCCACAGCCAGGATGAGGCCCAGGTGTCGAGGACGTCGTCCTCCTGGACCCAGTTCTCGGGGTCGGGTGGCCCCTCCATGGAGACGTGGACCTTTGAGGGGTCCCGCAGGTCGGCCTCCGAAAGCTTGTCGCGGTCGATGCCCCTTCGGTACCACACCGGGATCCGGTGCCCCCACCACAGCTGCCGGCTGATGCACCAGTCCTGGATGTTCTCGAGCCAGTGCAGGTAGACCTTTGACCAGCGCTCGGGATGGAAGCGGATGAGGCCGTCGCGGACGGCCGACTTGGCCTCCTCGACCCTCGGGTAGCGCAGCCACCACTGCCAGGTGAGCCGGGGCTCGATCGGGACGTCCGCCCGCTCGGAATAGCCGACGTTGTTTTGGTAGGCCTCCTCCCCGACGAGCGCACCGGAGGCTTTGAGGAGCTCCGTCGCCTTCTTGCGGGCTGCAAAGCGCTCCATCCCCGCGAGCTCGGGCCCGGCGAGCTCATTGAGGGTCGCGTCGGCGTTCAGGATGTCGAGGATCGGAAGCCCATGGCGCTGGCCTATCTCGTAGTCGGCCTTGTCGTGGGCGGGGGTGATCTTCAGGGCGCCCGAGCCGAACTTGGGATCCACCGCCGAATCCGAGATGATCGCGATCTCGGCGCGGTTGAGGGGCCGCCAGACCTTGCGTCCCACCAGGGCCGCGTACCTCGGGTCGTCGGGGTGGACGGCGATCGCGACGTCGCCGGGGATCGTCTCGGGACGGGTCGTCGCGACCTGGATGAACTCCCCGGGGGCGTCGGTGAGCTCGTAACGCACCTTGAAGAGCGTGGCGTTCGCCGGCTTCATGATCACTTCCTCGTCGGAGAGGGCGGTGAGGGAGGCCGGGCACCAGTTGACCATCCGCTTGCCGCGGTAGATGTGGCCGCGCCGGAAGAGCTCCGTGAAGGTCCGCATGACCGCCGCCGAATATGCCGGGTCCATCGTGAACTGGGTGCGCTCCCAGTCGCATGAGGCGCCGAGCCTCTGGAGCTGCTCGAGGATCTTGCCCCCCTTCTCCCGGCGCCATTCCCATACGCGCTCGACGAACTTCTCCCGCCCGTAGTCGTGGCGCGTCTTCTTCTGCTTGCGCATCTCGCGCTCGACGACCGTCTGGGTCGCGATGCCCGCGTGGTCGAGGCCGGGGATCCAAAGGGCCGAATTGCCCTCGATCCGGGCCCGCCGGATCAGGATGTCCTGGAGCGTATTGTTGAGGACGTGGCCTATCGTGAGGACGCCCGTCACGTTGGGCGGGGGCATGACGATCGAATAAGGGGCCCGGCCCGCCCGCGCCTTGCCCGCGAAGGCGCCCTCCTCCAGCCATTTCGCATACCACCTCTTTTCGACTTCGCGCGGCTCGTAGCTCTTTGTGATCTCGGGCATGGGAGCCCGCCAGCAAACCGGCAGCCCCCCGGGCAGGCAAGTCCGGGGTGCGTGCCGTCCAGGATTGAATCCTGGCGGGGGCGGGGTTCAATGGACTTTCCACATGGCACCCTCCCTACATGAGCTGGACCGCTCAAGGCTCGTGTTTCCCCCGGGGACAGGGGGTGCCGAGCGGATTGCCGCGTGCAAGAGCTTCCTGAAGGACGCCATGGCCGACCTGAAGGTCCGGCACGACCAGGGTGCGTCGGGAATGGAGATCGAGAACGGTCGCTCCGCGATCATTGACCTGTTGATTTCCAAGCTCTTCGACCACGCGATAGGCCTCTATGCGAGCACCAAGGGCCCCACCCCCGCGGCAGTGGCGATGATGGCCCTGGGCGGGTACGGGCGAAGCGAGCTGGCCCCCTGGAGCGACGTGGACGTCATGTTCCTCTACCCGACGAAGTCCAAGCCGGCCGTGGTCGAGCCCTTCCAGGCGCACCTCACCCAGGAGGTCCTCTACCCCCTTTGGGACTGCGGGCTGAAGGTGGGTCACTCCACGCGGACGGTCGAGGAGGTCTTCTTCCAGGCCAAGAAGGAGATCATGACGATGACCGCCCTCCTCGAGGCCCGGTACGTGGCGGGTTCCGCCGCCCTTTGCGACTCCTTCCTCCTCGCCTACCGGAACTTCTACACGACGGACGACCCGAAGGGCTACATCCTCGCCAGGCTCGAGGACCAGTCCCAGAGGCGGGCCAAGTTCGGGGACACGGTCTTCAATCAGGAGCCCGACATAAAGAACGGCGTCGGGGGGTTAAGGGACTACCAGAACACGCTCTGGATGGCCCGGGTGAAGCTCGGGATCACCCATATGGACGAGCTGGCCAAGGAGGGGCACCTGACCAAGCTCGAGGTGGACGAGTTCAGCCGCGCCTACGACTTCCTCCTGCGGGTGCGCAACGAGCTGCATTTCCAGAGCGTCCGCCCGACCGACATCCTCAACCTGGACTCGCAGACCCGGGTCGCGCTCAGCCTCGGCTACACGCAGCCCGTCCTCCTGGACCGCGTGGAGAGGTTCATGCAGGACTACTACCGGGCCGCGCAGGCGATCTTCCAGACCTCCAAGAATGTCGAGAGCCGGCTGGCGCTCGCGATCGGCAGGAAGTCGAGCGGCGCCAAGATCCCGATCCGCGAGGCCCTGAAGATCGCGCGCCTGCGCCGGGCCCGGCGGATCGACGGCTTCGTCGTGCGCGGGGACGAGCTCGCCGCGGACTCGAAGAGCGTGTTCCAGGACGACCCCGCCCGGCTGATCCGGGTGTTCCGCCACTGCCAGCAGCTCGATTGCGCGCTGGATTTCAACCTGACGCAGCTGATCCGGGAGTCGCTTCCCCTCATGTCGGGGGTGTTCAATTCCGCGGACGCGGCCACGGCGTTCCGCGCGATCCTGTCCGAGTCCGGCGCCGTCCACCCGGTCCTTTCCCGGATGCACGAGCTGGGGGTCCTGGGCGGCTATATCCCCGAATTCGACGCCCTCACGTGCCTCGTGCAGCACGAGTTCTATCATCGCTATACCGCTGACATTCATACTCTTAACGCAATATTAGAGCTCGACCTAGTCTTCACGGAGGCCGACCCGATAAAGGACAAGTACAGGGCGGTCGTCCACGAGGTCGAGGATCCGGCCCTAATATACCTGACGCTGCTCCTGCACGACATCGGCAAGGCCGCCGGCATCCAGAACCACTCGGAATCCGGGGTCCGCCTGGCCGGGCCCACGATGGAGCGCCTGGGCGTGTCCCCCAGGGGCCAGGCGCTTGTTTCATTTGTTATCAAGAATCATCTCGCGATGGCACGATTCTGGCAGAAGCGGGACGTAGATGATCCCAAGACTTCCGCAAGTTTCGCCGAGCTGGTGGGCGACCAGGAGCGCCTGCGCTTCCTCTACGTCCACACATTCTGCGATGCGCGCGGGACGTCGCCCCAACTCTGGAACAGCTACAAGGACACTTTACATACCACACTTTATAGGAACACGCTCGAACGCTTGCGGCTTGGGGCTGCAGTAGACGCAAGCTTTGAGGAGAAACGCAAAATGACAGAACAGGAACTCATCGCAAAAAGGATACCCGGCATAAGCAACGACGAGATCGCGGCTCACTTCAGCCTGCTGCCGGACCGCTACTTCATCCTGACGGACTCCAGCGAGATCACTCTCCACATCCAGATGGTGAACAAGCTCCTGAAGTCGATCTCCTCGACGGAGTCGGTCGGCTCGCTACGGCCCGTCATCGACTGGAAGGACGACCTCAACCGCTCGCTGACGGTCGTCAACGTCGTCACGTGGGACAGGGCCGGCCTCTTCTACAAGCTGGCCGGGGCCTTCAGCGTGGCCGGCCTGAACATCCTCGGCGCCAAGGTCATCTCGAGGACGGACCACATCGCGATCGACACGTTCTACGTGGTCGAGCCGGGGCGCGGCGTCGTCCAGAACGGGACGGCCCAGGAATCGTTCGCAAAGATCATCGAGTCCGCCCTTGTCTCGAACTCGGACCTCTATCCCGACATCGTGGCGCAGGCCAAGAAGATCGCCTCGACCCGCTACATGTTCTCGAAGAGCGGGGAGACGCTCCAGAGCTCCTTCCCCCCGACGGTTGACGTCTACCACGAGATCTCGATGCAGCGGACCATCGTGGAGGTACAGGCCAGGGACCAGATCGGCCTCCTCTACCGCCTCGCAAAGGCCATCTCCGACTTCGGGTTCGACATCACCTTCGCAAGGATCGGGACCGAGCGCGGGGTCGCAATCGACACCTTCTACATCGAGAGCGCGAACCATGAGCCCGTCGACGACACCGAGAGGCTGCTGAGGCTGCGCTCCGCGCTTAAGGAAGTGATCACGCCGATTGTCGTGCCCGCGGCCGAGTCCGCCTGAGCCGGGACGCCCGGGACCCTCGCGAAGGGGAGCCGATCGGGGCCGCATAATCCCTTGCGCACCCACCCGGCGCCTGCACCACTAGTTCCATGACCGAAGAAGCGGAACTGACGGCCCTGCACGCCATCTCGTCCCTCGCGTCGGGCATCGACGACCCCGGGGCCGCGACCCGGGAGATCCTGGCGATCGTCTCGCGCTCGTTCGGGGTCCAGTACTGCATCGTCGCCTTCCAGAACCCCGAGACGGGCAGGCTTGAGATCGAGGCGTCCGAGGGCCTGCCGGCCGACATGGACCACTCCTTCGCCCCGGGCCAGGGCGTTCCCGGCTGGGTCGCCTGGCACGCGAAGCCGCTCCTTGTGCCGGACTCCCAGGCGGACCTGAGAAGCCGGCCCATGGCCCGCGAGACGCGCTGTGAGATGGCCGCGCCGATCATCCTGCCCGGAGGCCACGTCCTGGGGGTCATCGCGGTCAACCATTCCGAGGTGGGGCGCTACGGGGAGGCGGACCTGCGGTTCCTCGTGCGGCTTGCCGCCGCCGCGGCCCCCGTCCTTGACCGCCTCTGGGAGCTTCGGCACCTGCGGGGGAAGGCCCGCCAGCTCGAGGGCCTGATCGCCTCCGGCCAGGCGCTGGTCGGCAAGCTCGAGCAGCGGGAGCTCTTCGACACCCTGACCCGCGACGCCCTCGCCATGATGCAGGCCAAGGCCTGCGCGTTCTTCATCTATGACGAGGGGGCGACGAGCCTAAGGCTCGCCTCCTACCGCGGGGAGCCCGACACCCTGACCCCGGAGGGGGACCTTCCCCTGGGCTCGTGCCTTTCCGCCTCGGCCGTCCGCACCCGAAAGCCCGTCACGTTCGCGGACATCCAGTCCCCGGAGTTCCAGGACCTCCTCGACCTGCCGCGCGACCGGACACTTCGCTCCGTGATCGCGGTCCCGATGCTCTTCGAGGGCGAGGTCATGGGGGTCCTGACCTGCTTCACGGACCGCAAGCGGGTCTTCGACAACGACGAGAAGCGCCTGTGCAGCGCGCTGGCGAGCCTGGGCGCCGTCGCCCTGCAGAACTCCCGCCTCTACTCCCGCGTGTTCCTGAGCGAGGAGTCGCTGCGCAAGAACGAGCGCCTGACGACGCTCGGGCTCCTCGCGGCCGAGATCGCGCACGAGATCAGGAACCCGCTGACCGTGATCAAGCTCCTCCACGGGGGGATGGGCCTCGACTTTGCTGAGGGCGACCCGAGGCGCACCGACGTGCGCGTCATTGGCGAGAAGCTCGACCAGCTTGAATCCATCGTCAGCCGCGTGCTCAATTTCGCGAAGGCGCCGACGAGCCTCCACTCGCGCTACCAGGTGGCCGAGATCGTCGCCGACACACTTGTCCTCGTAAGGCTCAAGCTCGCTCAGAACAACATCCGCATCGCGTTTGAACCGCCGGCCGGGCCGGTGGTAGTCGAGGGGCACAAGGGCCAGCTCCAGCAGGTGCTCCTGAACCTGCTCATCAACTCGACGCAGGCGATGCCCGCCGGCGGCGAGATCACCCTGAGGCTGGCCTCCGAGCAGAGGGAGTCCGGCGGGGTGGCCGTCCTCGACGTTTCGGACACGGGCCTCGGGGTCCCGGACGCCATAAGGGAGAGGATTTTCGACTCGTTCCTGACCGGGCGGCCCGACGGGACCGGCCTCGGCCTGGCGATAGCGAAGCGGGTCCTGCAGACCCACAACGGCGACATCCATCTCGTGAGCTCGAGCCCCGCGGGGGCGACCTTCAGGGTCACGATCCCGCTCGCGCGGGCCTAGGCTACTCCTCCAGCTCGACGTTCCAATACGCGATGTCGAGGAAGTCCTTCCACAGCTCGCGGTGCTGGTTGCCGAGCACCATCGAGATGACCGGCCTCCATTTCGGCCGGGACGGCTTGCGGATAAGGCGCATGCCCGCCTCGTGCGGGAGCCGGTTCGCCTTGCGCGAATTGCACCGGATGCACGAGCAGACGATGTTCTCCCACGTGGTCTTCCCGCCGTAGTCGCGGGGGATGACGTGGTCGAGGTTGAGCTGCTCCCTGGGAAGGACCTTCGCGCAGTACTGGCAGGAATTCTTGTCGCGCTCGAAGACGTTGTTGCGCGTAAGCTTGAGCTCCTTGCACGGGAGCTTGTCGAAGAAGGTCAATAGGATCACCCGAGGCAGCCGGATGGTGCGCGTCGGCGTGTGGACCATCTCGAGCTCGGCCGCCGGGGGGTTGTCGACCGAGAAGTCGATCCAGTCCATCATCGAGAACATCCTGAAGTCGTCCGCCTGCTGGTGCACGACGTGCGCGTGGCCGCGGGCGAGAAGCCCGAAGGCCCTGCGCGCTCCGATCACATTAACCGCCTGCCACAGGCGATTTAGGACGAGCACCGGTTGATCGAGGGCTGCCTCCATACTAGGCATCGAATTAGGGGTTCTACGGCTGCGCTGTCAAGCGACGGCAAAAAAGGTTAAGGAAACATTAAATTCGAAGCATTAATTGGCATCCACGAGTCGGTTACAGCCATGACAAAGATGTCTTTCTTGCTGGTTGGTACGGCACTTGCATCGTCCAGCCCGCTTGGCAGAGGGCAGTGCTTTCCAGCAAACCCCGACAACAGCGCTAAATGTCCATTAAATCGATCCTCTTCGGCCGTGAAAAGTCCCTCACGGACCGCAATCTCTTCCACAGCATCTCGCTGATCGCGCTCTTTGCCTGGGTGGGCCTGGGCGCCGACGGGCTCTCGTCCTCCTGCTACGGCCCCGAGGAGACGTTCAAGGCCCTGGGGGCGAGCCCCCACCTGAGCCTCTTCGTGGCGCTCGCCTCGGTGATCACGATCATTGCGATCTGCGCCAGCTACTCGCAGATCATCTCGCTCTTCCCGACCGGCGGCGGCGGCTACCTCGTGGCGAGCAAGCTGCTTTCCCCCTCGGCGGGAGTCGTGTCGGGCTGCGCCCTCCTGATCGACTACGTGTTGACGGTCACGATCTCGGTCGCAAGCGGCTCGGACGCCCTCTTCAGCCTCTTTCCGGAATCCGCGCAGCATTACAAGCTGGCATTCGCGGTCGCGGGGGTCATGGGCCTGACGCTCATCAACCTGCGCGGCGTCAAGGAGTCGGTCGTCATCTGGGTCCCGATCTTCGGGGTCTTCGTCCTAACGCACATCTTCGTGATCGTCTACGCGATGATCTCGCACTCCTCGGGCCTCGTCGCGATCGCCGCCGCGACGACCCACGAGGTCCACCTCGTGAGCGGAACGGTGGGATGGTTCGGGCTCATGGCCCTCCTCCTGAAGGCCTACAGCATGGGCGCCGGCACGTACACCGGCATCGAGGCCGTGAGCAACGGCCTGCCGATCCTTCGGGAGCCGCGCGTGCGCACGGGCCGGCGGACGATGGTCTACATGGGCGCCTCCCTCGCCCTGACCGTCGCGGGCCTGCTCGTCGCCTACCAGCTCTACGACGTGCACGTGAACCCGGACAAGACGCTTAACGCCGTCCTGGTCGAGCAGATGACCTCCGGATGGAACCACGTCGCCGGGGGCTCCTTCACCTGGATCACCCTGGCCTCGGAGGCGGCGCTCCTCATCATCGCGGCCCAGACAGGCTTCCTCGACGGCCCGCGCGTCCTGGCGAACATGGCCCTCGACCGCTGGTTCCCGGCCCAGTTCGCGAACCTGAGCGAGCGCCTGGTGACCCGCAACGGCGTACTCCTTATGGGGCTCTCCGGCTTCGTGATGATGCTGGCGACGAAGGGGTCCGTGGACCTCCTCGTGATCTTCTACTCGATCAACGTCTTCATCACGTTCTCCCTATCCCAGGCCGGCATGGTGCGCCACTGGTGGCAGGAGAGGCGCATCGACCCGAAATGGGGCCGCAAGCTCGCCATCAACGGCTTTGGCTTCGTCCTGACGGCGTCCATCCTCATCTCGCTGACGATCGTCAAGTTCAACGAGGGCGGGTGGGCCACGCTCCTGGTGACGGGGGTCCTCGTCGTCGGGGCCTTCGGCATCAAGCGCCACTACAACGGGGTCAGGATGCAGCTCAGGCGCCTGGACTCCATCGTCGAGGCGGCGGAGTCGGAGTCACGGCAGGTGCCCGCCACTCCCCCTGTTGCGGACCCGAAGGCCCGCACCGCCGTCATCCTCGTGAACGGGTTCAACGGGCTCGGCCTGCACACGATCCTCAACGTGCCCCGGATGTTCGGCAACACGTTCCGGAATTTCATCTTCGTGCAGGTGGGCTCCGTCGACGCGGGCAACTTCAAGGGCGCCGCGGAGATCGACGACCTTCGCGCCCACACCGAGAACGAGGCGAAGCGCTACGTGCAGTTCGCCCAGGCGCGCGGCTACGGCTCGAAGGCGTTCACGGCCATCGGCTACGACGTGACGAGCGAGGTGATGAAGCTCGCGCGCGAGGCGGCCACGGAGTTCCCGAACCAGGTGTTCTTCGCCGGCCAACTGCTCTTCACCTACGAGACGAACCTGACCCGCTGGCTCCACAACCACACGGTCTTCACCCTCCAGCGGCGGTTCTTCCTCTCGAGCATGCCCTTTGTCGTCCTGCCGATCCGGGTCGACGCCTGAGGCCGTCCGGCCGCCCGCCCTACCCCAGGAGCACCTGCCACTGGTTTTCGCGCGCGGCCCGGGCCGCCTTCAGGGCGCCGATCGCCACGTACCGCTGGAAATCCTGTCCCGCGAGGCGCACCTTGGGCGACTCGAAGCCGTCGTCGGTCAGGCGCTTCTGGAGCACGGTGTCGATCCCGCGGATCTGCGAGCCGCCTCCGGTGATGATGATGTTCTGCAGGAGCGTCACGACCGAGTCCGACGAGGCGGCCGTGATCAGGGTCGTCAACGCGGGATAGATCCTGTCGATCAGCGTGTTGCAGGCGTTCCCGATGGCATCCCCCAGCTCGAGCGTGCGGCTCTTGCCGCCGATGACCACCTTGACGTCGAGCGGCTTGCGGCTCGGCCCCACGTAGGCGTTCGCCTCCTTGATCTCGCGCACCGTTGTCAGCGACAGGCCGTTGTTCGGGTAGGTGCGGTTGAGGCCGTCGAAGATGAGCTCGTCGATCGCGTCGCCCGCGAAGGCGATGCTGATCTGGTCGTCGCGGGTCGGGAAATAGCCCTGCACGAGGCACAGGTCGCTCGTCCCTCCCCCGATGTCGATGAAGAGGGAGTTGACCACCGGGTCGACGTAGCCCGACTGCTTGACCCTTGAGTCGTCGCGGTAGCCGAGGGCTGCGAGGAAGGGCTCGGGGATGAGGAGGATGTGCGAGAAGATCCCGGTGGCCGAACGCCGGATCGCCTCGCGGGCCTGCTCCCCGGCGTTCGCCGGGACGCCCACGACCGCGCGGATCTCGGCCCGGCCCGAGGGGTCGGCGAGCTGGCGGATATGCTGCATGAAGTCCCGGGCGGCCTCCGGCCGAGCGATGACGCCCTCGGCGAGGGGAGTCGCGATCTCCACGTGCAGCATCTGGCGCAGGGCCTCCTCCCCGAAGAGGACCTTCGCATTGCCGGTGATGATCCCGTCGACGATGCCGTCCTTCACGTAGCCGACGACCGACGGGACAACCTTGCTGACCGTGATGTCGGTCGATCCGGGGAGCCCCGCCAGCACGCAGGACTTGTTGGTTCCCAGGTCGAGCCCGATGAGGAGGCTCGTCGCCCGGGCCGGGGAAGTCCTGGCCTGGGGCTGGGAGGGAGCGGGAAGCGTTTGCGCGGAGACGGCGGAGGACGGCTTTTCGAGGGTCGCAGTGGTCATGGTCGGAGGATTCGGGGGGATTGTGGTTGGAGGAAAGGCTCAGCGGGGGCAGGAGCGGTCCTGCGCCAGCATCTCGTCGATGAAGTCCGCGATCCCCGGGGTCTCCCGCGGCACGGACGCCCTCGCGCGGGGTCCGGCGGCCGGATGCGCTATGTCCGACTGCGCCAGGGAGATCCGCTCGGCCAGGATCGGGACCAGCACTTCGGCGAAGGCGACGGCCTCGGCCACACGCTCACTCTCCTCGGCAAGGAGCGTCCTCATGAGCGAATCGGCCTCGGACGGGGACGACTGCCGCGCCTCTTCGGCGGCCTCGGCGAATTCGGTCAGCTCCATCCTCTCGGCCTCCTCGCCCCTGCCCTCGACCCTGAGGAAGCAGATGCGCCGATAGATCCTCCCAACCTTGATCCAAGGTCGCTCGAATCGGTGGAGGGCTTCGGCCAATGCGCTCAACGGTGAGGCACCAGACAGCTAACCCGGCCACCGGTTCTCGTGTATTTTAGCGCCCGGACACGAGGGCGACGTACATCTCCTCCACCTTGGACCTCGCCCAGGGATTCTTCCTGAGGAAGGTGAGGCTCGACTTGATGCTCGGGTCGAAGAGGAAGCACCGGATGGGCACCTGCCGGCCCATCTCCCGCCATCCGTGGTGCGCAACGAGCTCCGTGAGCAGCTTTTCGAGCGTCACACCGTGGAGGGGATCCTTTGATTTGTGCTCAGTCACCCCGCGAGCGTGGGGCACGGCCGCCCCGGGCACAAGAAAAGGGCGTTTCCCCGGCGGCCGGGCCCTAACTCGTTGCCGGCCACAACCCGCGCAAATGCAGCGGGCGATCCATTTGGGTTTCAAACCGGGGAAGGCCCCCGTACAGTGCTGGGGATGCCCGACACCTCCAAGAACCCTTTCCCGGAGTCACCGCCGTTCCTGCGAATAATCGCGGTCGTCAAGCTGGCCAAGGGAGTGGCCCTGGCCGGGGTCGCCCTCGGCCTCTTTAGCATCGTTCACCGCGACCTGGATGTGCTCGCGCAGAAGTTCATCGAGTTCATGCGGATTTCCCCGGAAAACCATTACGCGAAACTCCTCCTGGAGAAGGCGGGCGTCATCGAGCCGCACTCGATCATTCGGGCGGGGATCGCCACGGCCTTCTATGCCGCCATCCTCCTGTCCGAGGGCGTGGGCCTGTGGCTGGGGGCCGCCTGGGCGGAATACGTGGTTGTCGTGACAACCGGGTTCTTCGTCCCCGAGGAGATCATCTCCATGATACACGGCCCCAGCATGACCAAGGGGCTCGTCATCGCCGTGAACGCCGCGATCCTTGCCTACGTCGTCGCCATTGTCCTGAGGAGGCACCGGTTGGCAAAGGCCGCGCCATGACATGATACTCAAGGCGCCCAGCGGCAAAGGAAACGCTGGGGCCGCTCAATGAATTCCATCGATCCACCCCGAAATCCCCGGCCCCCGGCGCGCATTCTCGGCGTAGTCCTCGCGGCATTGGGGCTTGCCGCCGGGGCCTTGGCTGATGGCGGGAACCCGGAGGCAGCAGGCGTGATCGGGGAACGCGGGTTCTCCCTCGTCTTCTCCGATGGCAAAATCGTCCGAAGCAACGAGCTTCGGAAGACGGCCATTGACCCAACCCATTTGCGGTTCGCCGCACCCGACGCGGGGTTCGAGACCACCGAAACCCTGATTCCCGAGGCGCCCGGAAGGCCGTATTCCCGCTCAATCCTCGAGGTGACGAACACCGGCGGGGGCGACCTGGCGCTGTCGCGCATCGTGCTCCTGGACGTCCCGAGCCGCGATGGCGCCCACGTCGTCGGCCGGTTCCCGGGATCGCCAATCGTAGCTGGAAGCACCTTCCTTGGCGTCGAGCATCCCCTCGCAGACAACCGCATCGTGGCCGGCCGCATCCGATGCGCCCTGCCCATCATGTCCCCGCTTCGGCCGGGGGAAAGCGTTTCGGCGTCCCTTGTCATCGGTGCAGCGGCCGAGGCCTCGCAGCTTCGCCGGACATTCCTGGGCTACATTGAGTCGGAGCGCCCGCGCCCCTATGCTCCATTCCTGCACCACAACACCTGGTACAACATCGGATACGGTGGACCGTTCTCTGAGAAGGATGAGCTCGGTGTCGTCGCCGCAATGGGCCGGGAGCTTGTGAAGAAGAGGGGTGTCAAGCTGGACGGCTTCGTCCTGGACGACGGCTGGGACGACACGGACTCCCTATGGCGCTTTGGCCCGGGCTGGCCCGAGGGTCTTAAGAACCTCTCGGCCGCGGCCCGGAGATTCGGCGCGGCGCCCGGGCTCTGGCTTTCGCCCTGGGGCGGGTATGGGACCCGGATAGCGGCACGCCTGAAGGCGGCCGCCCCCGAGGGATTCGAAATCCGCGACGGCAGGTTCTCGCTCGCCGGCCCGCGGTACTACGAGCGCTTCCGGCAGCTGTGCGCGGGCGCGGTGCGCGACGACGGCGTCGTTTATTTCAAGTTTGACGGGATCGGCGCCGACTCCGCGGGCTCGATCGACCCGGCCTCGGGCCGCGACTTCGACGCGATGCTCCGCCTCGTCCGCGAGCTCCGCGCACTAAGGCCCGGGCTCTATGTCAGCCAGACCACCGGCACGTGGCCGTCGCCGTGGTGGCTCCTCCACGTGGACAATATCTGGCGCGGCGGGGACGACAACGGCTTCGCCGGGGCCGGCACGAGCCGGCAGCGGTGGCTCACGTACCGCGACGGCGAAACCTATAGGAACATCGTCCGGGCCGGCCCCCTCTATCCCCTGAATTCGCTGATGATCCATGGGATCCTCTATTCGAGGAGCCCCGAGGGCCTCGACTCGGACCCGGCAGGCGACTTCACTAGCGAGGTGCGGAGCTATTTCGGATCGGGCACGCAACTCCAGGAACTCTACCTCTCCCCGGAGCTTCTGACCCAGGGGAACTGGGACGACCTGGCGGCGGCCGCCCGATGGGCCCGCGCGAATGTCGGCGCGCTCCGGGACACCCACTGGATCGGCGGGGACCCGGGCAGGCTGGAGGTCTACGGGTGGGCCGGGTGGACCCCGGAGAAGGCCGTCATCACGCTTCGGAATCCCTCACCAGGGCCGGCGACGTTTGTCCTGGATCCAGGTGCCGTGTTCGAGCTTCCGGCGGGTGCCCCCAAGGCGTTCCGCGTCACCGGAGCCTACGCGGATGCACCCTCGCCCGTGGCGCGCCTCGAGGCCGGAATACCGGTCAAGATCGCGCTCCAGCCGTTCCAGGTGATCGTGCTCGAGGCCCGCCCGGCGCCCAGGTGAATCCCGCCTCCCGGCGTCCCGCGAAGGAGGCACCGGAACGAGGGAGAGCGCCCTTCGCGAGCAGCAAATGACGGGGTTCCGGCCCTACTTGGGCCAGAGCCAGCCGAAGGTTCCCGCCGCCAACCCGGCATAGATCAACCCGTCCACCGTGGCCTTGGCGGTCGTGATCCAGGAGCGCCGATACCATATCGACATCTGCCAGAGCGCGGCGGTGAAGCCCAGGAAAGCGGTCATTCCGGCGACATGGAACACCCTATGGTATCCGGCACCCGCAGGAAGCCCGTGGAGCGCGACGTAGGCCGTGAGCAGATTGACGACCACCAGGTAGAGGAACCAAAGGCCGAGGCTCTTGCCCATGTTGAATGGCCCGTTGGGGATAACGGTGACCACCATGACCGGGCCCTTTGCCAGCTTCTCGGCGAATTCCGGGGACTTTGCCTCCGCGGCGCTCGAGCAGTGGGGCACCATGTAGTCGCCAGGAGGCATCGAGATGGGGCGCAGGGCCCCGCTCACCTTCTCCTCCTCCGGCAGCTTCTTGTAGTCACTCTTGTGCCAAGGAACCAGCATGTGGAGGAGGGAACTGGCTACGAATACGAAGACGGACGACAGCAGGATCGGGAGCCATAGGACGTGCAATACGGTCATGACGATCTCCTTTTATTGGGGTTGTTGCGGCTGGAACCGCAGGGTCGTTGGAGTACGGCCACGAGGCTGACGCCCGCCGACACACCGGTCAATTCGAAGGGGGATGGAGTCACTCTGCGGCGTCTCCGACCCATCGTCGCCGATAAGAAACAATTATCCCATACAACTTACCTGTTCGAATTCGGCTCGGAAAAGACCCGTCCCATTTTCGGGAGCCGTTGATTCCAAAGACGCACAAAATCTCCATGCGAGAAATCCAAATAGTTTATTCATAATATTTAAATACAACGTGATATGTAATATTTGGATCGTTGGCACACGGCATGCAATCCAGTGTGATGATTCGTTATCCGCATCCTATTCACCGATAATTGAGACTAACTCTTCTAATAGGCGCGGTGCTAAAGAGCCATGATCTCCGACCTCAAATTCGCGTTCCGCCAGCTCACCAAATCCCCCGGGTTCACGGCTGTTGTTGTGCTGTCCCTGGCTCTTGGCATAGGTGCCAATGCGACCGTGATGTGCTGGATGAGGGGCCTTGTGCTGCACCCCCTGCCCGGCGTGGCGGACCAAAGCCGGCTTGTCGTCCTCGTCTCGAACGAGGGCGGCGGGTGCGCCTCCCTCCCCGACCTGCGGGATTTCGGGCAATTCCACGAGGTGTTCGCGGGCACGGAGGCATCCATGCCGACTCCCGCATGCCTCACGGTCGAGAACACCCCGGAATGGATTCAGGCTGAGATCGTTTCCTCCAACTACTTTGGTTTGCTCGGGGTGAGGCCGATCCTCGGGCGCACGTTCCTCGCGGACGAGGACCAGAAGCCGGGCGGGAACCCGGTCCTCGTGATCAGCGAGCGCCTCTGGCGGAGGAGATTCAACGCAGACCCGGCCATCCTTGGGCGCGTTGTGGACCTCAACCGCCGAATGTTCACGATCGTCGGGGTCGTGCCCGCCCAGTTCCAGGGGTCCGTGAGCCCCATGGCGAGCGACGCCTGGGCGCCGCTTTCGATGATCTGGGAAGTCAGGAACCAGGGCACCTTCTTCCTCACGGCCCGCGGCGCCCGCGGCTGGCTCGACCTCGCGCGGCTCCAGCCCGGCGTGACGATCGCGCAGGCGCGGGCAGCCGTCACGAGCTTCGACGCCCAGCTCGCCAAGGCGTATCCCAACAGCAATCTCGACGCCCACCACCGCGTCGTACCCCTGTCCGAGTGCCCATGGGGAGCCCAAGCGGTCATGGGCCCGGCGCTCCGCCTCCTCCTGGCGGTCAGCCTCGGCATCCAGCTGATCGTCGCGGCCAACGTGGGAAACCTGCTGCTCGCCCGGGCCGCCAGCCGGCAGAAGGAGGTCGCCATTCGCCAGGCTGCCGGTGCGAACCGCTGGCAGCTGATTCGCCTCTTCATGACCGAGAGCGTGGTGATTGCGCTCATTGGCGGAGGATTGGGCACGCTCGTAGCAAGTTGGGCGGTGGATTCCGTCGCGCTCTTTCTTCCCAAGGAGCTCGCCATCAATACTATCCTTAACTTCCAATTGGATGGGGTTTCCCTCGGATTCACCCTGCTTCTGTCGGTGGGCACCGGACTTGCATTCGGAATCCTTCCGGCGCTTCACGCCTCGCGAACCAACCTTCAGGCGGTGCTGAAGGAGGGAGGGCGCAGCTCCCAGGGAGGAGCAACCCACCATCGCCTGCGGGGCGGCCTTGTCATCGCCGAGATCGCAATTGCCCTGGTGCTGTTGGTCGGGGCCGGATTGTGCTTCAAGGGACTTCGGCAGGCCCGCCAGATCGACTTTGGCTTCAATCCGGACCGCGTGCTGATCGCCGGGATGAGAATCGGCATGAACGGCTACAACGAGGAGACTGGGAAGGTCTTCTACCGCCACGTGCAGGATCGCCTAGCCGCCCTCCCGGGCGTCGAGGACGCCGCCCTCGCCAGCTGGTTCCCGCTGGGCCTCACGGGCTGCAAGGGGTGGGATATTGCGGTCGACGGATACCAGCGGCCGCTCGGCGAGGACAAGACGTACGAATTCGCCGTCGTCTCGCCGCGGTACTTCTCAACGCTGCGGCTGCAGCTCGTCGCCGGGCGCGAGTTCACCGACGCTGACGACGCCAATGCTGCAAAGGTAGCGGTCGTCAACGAGGCGTTTGCCGCGCGCTTCTGGCCGGGCAAGGACCCCATCGGCCGCCAGTTCCACACTGGCAATATCCTGCGGACGGTAGTAGGCGTCGCCAAGACCGGAAAGTACAACCAGCTGAACGAGGGCCCTGTCTGTTTCTTTTACGTCCCCTATCTCCAGGGAGTGTCGGACCTGGACCTGAGCCTGTGCGTGCGCACGCGAGGCGATCCCTCGGCCCTGTCGAACTCGGTGCACCAGGCCGTCCGCGAGATCGATCCCGGTGTCGAACTGCTTCAGACCATTCCGTTGTCGGTTCATACGGGCATGGTGCTGTTCCCGCAGCGAATGGCCTCGAGCCTCCTGCTCCTGCTCGGCCTCGTGGCCCTGTTGCTGGCCTGCATGGGGGTGTACGCGGTGCTGGCCTATGCCGTCAGCCAGCGCACGCAGGAATTCGGGGTGCGGATCGCCCTGGGCGCCACCCAGGGCGACATCCTACGGCTCGTCATGACCCGAGGCTTGCTCCTCGCCGGCGCGGGGGTGGCTCTCGGGATCGGGGGCGCCCTGGCGATGACCCGGCTGATGACCGGGTTTCTCTACGGGGTCAGCCCCATGGACCTGGGCACCTTCGTCGGCGTGCCCATGGTCCTCGGTGCGATTGCACTGCTCGCGTGCTACGTGCCCGCCCGCCGGGCCACCAAGGTCGACCCGATCGTCACCCTACGCTCCGAATAGGAACCCAGCTGCGCGAAGCCCTCCGTACCAACCGGCCCCATCCTCCCATGATCCGTGATCTCTGTCACTCCTTTCGCCGCCTTTGCGGCTCACCGGCTTTCACTTCGGTCATCATACTGACGCTTGCCCTCGGCATCGGGGTGAACACCGCCATCTTCAGCATCGTAAATGCAACGTTCCTGCGCCCGCTGCCGTACGCGGATCCCAACCGGATCATGATGGTCACCGAGAACAACGGGGGCGGCGAAATCGGGGTTGCGTACCCCGATTTCCTGGACTGGCAGGCCCAGCAGAGTGTCTTCTCGGCGCTCGCCCTCTACTATCCCCAATCCGCCAAATTGAAGACGACCGAGAGGATCGAGCTCGTTTCGACGTGCCTGGTTTCGGGCGATTTTTTTTCTGTCCTTGGAATTAATCCCTCGGAGGGGCGCGGGCTCAACCCCAGCGACGACCGGATAGGTGCCGCCCCCGTAACATGGGTGACACACGAGGCCTCACTGAAATACTTTCCGGGAGACAGGGAACTCGTTGGGCGCCATATTGTGATCGACAACCAATCGGTGACGATCGCGGGCGTCCTGCCCAAGGGGTACAGGTTTCACCAGAGCATCGAGTTCTACAGGCCGATAGCACCCTACGCCGAGCGGCTCTTCCTGATGATGAGGGGAGAGCATGACAACGTCCACGTGCTGGGCCGCCTGAAGGCCGGCATCACCCAGACAGCGGCACAGGCGCAGATGTCGACCATCGCCCGGGGCATCGAAAACCAGTATCCGAGGGACAACACGGGCATTGGCGCCCGTGTAGTTCAGCTTCGGGAGCGCCTGGCCGGCACGGCACGGACACAGCTTCTTCTCCTGATGGGCGCGGTTGCCATGGTGCTCCTAATTGCCTGCCTGAACGTGGCCAACATGCTGCTGTCGAGGTCGATTGTGAGGGAGCGCGAGATGGCCATACGCACGGCATTGGGCGCGTCGCGCACCCAGCTTGTGCGGCAGGTGCTCTCCGAGTGCCTCCTGCTTGCCGCCGCAGGCGGCGTCTGCGGCGTCCTGCTGGGGATGTGGGGTTATGATTTCGCGCGCAGGCTCATCCCGTGGGAGATGCAGTCACTCGCGGACGCAGCGGGCGGCATCGACGCCCGCGTCATGCTTTTCGTCACGAGCGCGACGCTGCTGAGCGGGTTTGGGTTCGGACTGGCCCCATCCTGGTATCTTTCCCGGGCCAACCCCATCGACGCATTGAAGAACGTGCACCGGACGATGCGCACCATTTTCGGCAAGGTTCGACTTAGCGATATCCTCGCGGTCGCCCAGGTGGCGCTGGCGCTTGTCCTCCTTGTCGGCGCTGGACTCTTGGCCCGCAGCCTCCAGCAGCTGCTGCGGGTCCCCTCCGGGATCAGGCCCGAACGCGTCCTGACGCTTCAGGTGGCGCCGCCACCAATGTCGCTCTACCAGAGCGACCCTTACAGCTTCGCGGCGTTCCACAACCGGATCATCGATGCAGTCGCCGCGCTTCCGGAGATAGAGACCGCAGCAGCCGACACCAACCTTCCTTTCACCTGGAACACCTCGGTGATGGGGTTCTACCGCGAAGGCCGACCGACGCCCGCACCTGGTGAATTCCCGTACGCCAGCCGGCACTCCGTGAGTCCGAATTATTTCCGTGCGATGGGAATTCCGATCCTTCGGGGCCGCACCTTTGACGGACAGGAGCTGCAGCCGGTAATCCCTCCCGGCCTGGACCTATCACCCAAGAATTTCGGAACCATCTTCAAGAACATCGTCTTTGACGGCATCATCAGCCAGCGGATGGCGGACGCCTACTGGCCCGGGGAGGACCCCATAGGGAAGCGCTTTCGCCTGGGCTACACCGACATGCAGCTCCCGTGGGTGAAGATAGTCGGCGTCGTCGGCAACACCACGCAGACCGGCCAGGACCGCGGCGAGACCGCGGAATTTTATCTGCCGCTGCGGCAGTTCCCCATGCCCGTCGCCTACCTGGTCGTCCGCACCCGGATGGAGCCGGCCCAGGCGATCGCCTCGATCCGGGTCGCCATACAATCCGTGGTCAAGGACGAGCCCATCCACGACATCCAGCTCATGTCGGAGCGGATGGCCGGCTTCGTGTCGGACAGGAGGTTCAACATGAATCTCTTCGCCACCTTTGCGGGTGTCGCGCTCCTTTTGGCGCTTGTCGGCATCTACGGCGTGCTTTCGTTCGTCGTGGCCCAGAGCACCCGCGAGGTGGGCATCAGGTTGGCACTTGGGGCACAGCGCGGCGATGTAATGCGCGGAGTGATTTTGCGGGGCCTTCGCCTCGCCGTTCCCGGGATATTCCTGGGCATCGCCGGGGCGTGGGGTGTCAGCCGTCTTCTTCAGAGCCAGCTCTTCGGCATCACGGGGACCGATCCCATGGCGTATGTCCTCGGCGCGGCCCTTTTGCTCACCGCCGCGCTGGCCGCCTGCTTTATCCCCGCCCGCCGCGCGGCCATGGCCAATCCCATAGACTCGCTTCGCGCGGAGTAGTCTTAGGAAAGCGCGATTCGAATTTGACGGATGCGTCATGAGCAGCTCCGAACAAATGCACGGCTCTAATGATGGCAGTAGAAATGTAATTGGATCTGCAATCCGCGCACGGAGCAGCGCTTGAGTAACCCGATATGAAAGGGCCCCTCCCGTATTACGGGGCCTCCCATTGGCCCCGACGGGCTGCTTGACCCGCCATCCTTGCAGGAAGACAATCCAGCACCATGGACAGCTCGGTTGAGACCGATCGTCCTCGTCTGAGGCCGTCCGTCTTTGTGAGTTATGCGTCCCAGGATCGAGATGCAGCTGTCTCGATTCGCGACACGCTGGCCGCCTCGGGTGTCGACGGCTGGTGTGACGAGAGCGACCTGGGAGGAGGCGATGCGTGGGACCAGAAGATCCGCAGGCAGATAAGGGAGTGCGACTATTTCATGCCGATCGTCTCGAGCCACACGGAGGCCCGGCGGGAGGGCTATTTCCGAAGGGAGTGGCGCCTTGCAGTCGAGCGTAGCCTCGACATGGCCGACGACCGCACCTTCCTGCTTCCGGTGGTGATCGACGACACCGACAAGGGATCGGCCAGCGTCCCGGAGAAATTCCTCGCCGTCCAATGGCTAAAGGTCCCGAACGGGAAACCGTCGCCCCCGCTCGTGTCGCTATGCGAGCGGCTGGTATCACCAAGGCCAAGGGCACGAAGAACCGACAGAGTCCGCGAGCCGATCGCGGACGACCTGCCTTTGAAGGGGCGCCCGGTCCCATCCCTTCCGTTTCCCACGCAAGAGCCCGGGCAAGGAATTAGATTCATATTCCAGGTCATCGGATGGGTGCTCAGGTGGACTTGGCTTCAATTCAAGCGGTGGCCGCGGCTGATCCAGATCGGCATCTACGCGTGGGTCATCCTCGTGCTCGTTGGCAAGTGCTCCAATTCAGGTTGGGGCCGTCACTGAGCCGCCGGTGAACGAACATGGTGACTCTTCTCAGGCCGCAGGCCTGCTCGCCGGGAAACTCAATTGGGAGCGAGCCGGGTCCCTGTCCTCAATTCAACCCGCAGCGCCCGGGCTGAGGTCGGGGATGTCCACGACCTCGACGTCCCGGATCGCATGATCGGCCGGCAGGGCCTCACCAGACCACAGGCGCTGCGAGGTCCAACGGGCCTTCTGTCCGCTCCAAAAGGGATCGGTTGGGGGCAGGCCCAACGGCAGCAGCGCCGTGCTGCACAGGTATAGGCTCCCCGTGGAGATGTAGGTCTCGCCAAGGGAGGGCTGATGGCCGCAGAAGCCGACGCGTAGCCATCCCTTGTCATCGAAAGTGCCCGGCGCCTCGATCATCTTTGAGATGACGGCGGTCATGGCACAACGCACCTGGGCGGGGCCAACCCCGTCGGGAAGTTCACGCATCAGGGCAATCTGGGCCAACAGCTGAAGCGCCCCGAACCGGTAGGTCGTCGAACGCCCAATGGAGGGAAACGTGCCGTCGGGTGCCACGAGCCGTTCCTGGATCACGGCGTAGCGCCGCGCGCGCTCAAGGAGTGTCGCGTGGGCCGCGCTGAACCGCACGTCCCTCCGCCGCAGCACGTCGACCACATCCAAGAGCATCGGCTGGATGACGAAGCTATTGTAGTAGTCCGCATGAAACCACTCCCCGTCCCCGTAGACTCCGTCCCCCTTGTACCAGGAGAGCATCGAGCGCAAGCAGCCCTCGAGACGGTCCCGTTGGGTCGGTTCCCCCATTCTCAGCAGGGCCGCCTCGATCGTCGCCGCGAACATGACCCAGTTGCTGTCCTTTGGGGTGGGAATGGCGCGCGAGGACTTGAGGGCACCGATAACCCGCTGTTTCGTGCGCAAATCAAGCGAGTCCCAAAGCACGGTCGGCGCGCGGAGGATGCCCTGGGCCAGGAAAGCGGTGTCGACCAGGGGCTGCCCCACCTCGGTGAAGTTCAAGAAGTCCGGGGAACCGGGGTCGGTGGCTGCGTCGAGGGAACGGTGGGCGAGCTCGATGAACCTACCCTGCAATTGAGCCTCGCCCCCCGAGATGCTCTTGGCTTCGAGCCATGGCGAGATCCCGGCAAGGAGACGCCCGAAGGCCTCTAGGTGGGTGAACCGGCCCCTCTTGGAAACATCGCCACTGGTCTCGATGGGCATGGCGCCCCTCAGCTCCCGCCTCGCCAGCCGGTCGAGCACGGGACCGGCCAGCCTCTCAAGGACCGAGACCCAGTATGTCCGGTCATCGGGCTCCGCTCGAACGACGGATGAAGCCTGGGCAACCGATCCCGCAAGCTTCGAGCCCACCGCCCCTATCGCCGCCACCGAGGCAACGGTCTTAAGAAAATCGCGGCGATCATTCATACGATTTCAATGTGAGTCCCCACGGTAGCCGTACAGGCCCCGGGGTCACCAGAAAATGTTCCATTCGGAGACTTCCGACATAAAGTTGGATTGGTCCCTTGATTGCCGGCGCGCGACTTATTCGTTCTCGTGCCCCCTCCCCCGAGCCTCTTGGATTGTCCCATGGCCTCATTGAGACTTGATCCCCGGAAGACCGCCCTGGTTCTGATCGACCTACAGCAGGGCGTCGTCGGCCGGCCGCTGGCCCCGCGTTCGGGTCCGGACGTCATACGGAACGCCGCGCGCCTGGTCGCAAGGTTCCGGGCTGCCGGCAGCACGGTCGTCCTCGTGCGTGTGGCCTTTCATCCGGATGCAAGGGACATCTTGGCCGTACCCGCGGACGTGCCCGCGCCGTTCAACGCCAGCTCGCTACCGCCGAATTGGTCCGAACTTGTGCCCGATATCGGGCCCGAGCCGGGCGACCTCGTCATCACTAAGCGCCAGTGGGGTGCCTTCTACGGAACCGAGCTCGACCTCCAGATGCGCCGCCGCGGGGTGCAGACCATCGTTCTGGGAGGCATCTCAACCAACATCGGCGTCGAATCCACGGCCCGCAGCGCCTACGAGCACGGCTATGCGCAGGTCCTTGTCGAGGATGCGATGGCAAGCAACAGTTCCGAGGCCCACGACTTCGCGGTGAAGACCATCTTCCCACGAATTGGAAACGTTCGCTCCACCGACGAAGTCCTTTCGGCGCTCACATGAATAGCCGGCGAGCCTGACGGCCCTCCACCCCATCGAGCCGGCGGCAGCCTCGGGATTTCGTTGGCCCATGACGTTCCATACTCCGCTTGTACCCGGAATGTCCCGGCTTGTCATTTGGACCCTCTTTGAGACGCGGGAACCCCAATAGAGCCCGCAAGGTAGGCTAGCCAAAACCGATCCGCCCGAATTTCTCGCCGCGCGCCTGCCTATGAATTGAAGCTCGTTCTGAAGGCTCATACAGGTTCGAGGAGATTCCTCTTCCGAGGGCGATGGAGCCCTTGAGGTCTGTCCCAACGTATCCCACTGCCTCGCTGAAACGTAAACCTGCATGTGGCCACGGCCCGTTGATAACGGAATGACCCACTAACGGCGGCGAAAAGAGAATCCTTTGGGATGTTTATCGGGTTTTCCGAATGAGGAATCCGAACAGATATGCATCCCTGAAACACCCCATGGCAGTGGGCCTATAATATGGTAATGTTATATATAGTAACCCATAGTCGAATTGCTGATCGTGCCCTCAAACTGCCTCTCCTTTTCTCGCGCTATATTAACAGCTTCTGAAGCTGTCCCAACCATATCATCGCACGATATCCCGCCTTCTACGCCCGTAACCGGTGAGTTCGCGGGCGACGCGTTACTGCTCCAATCGGCCACGGCGCTGAGCCCAGGAAAGGCCAGGGCTCATTCCCTATTGACCCCTCTTGGAATGACCAGAATTCGGCAAGATTGCGGACGATTCAATGACGGCGCCAATGACCGAAATTTCAATACATCCAAACCCGCATCCCGTTGAGGTGGTCTCAGAGCCCGTCGTCTTGGGAGACGAGAACAGCTTCCGCCTCCTCGTGGAGAGCGTAAAGGACTTCGCAATCATTATGCTCGATCCGTCGGGCAATATCGTCAGTTGGAATGTGGGAGCGGAGCGCATAATGGGCTACCGTGCCGAGGAGGTCTTGGGAGAACACGTCTCCCTCTTCTATCCGACAGAGGCGATCGAGCGCGGCCTAGCGGGAGACCTACTGATTGCAGCGGCCAGAGACGGACGTTCCGAATATGAAGGATGGCGCGTGCGAAAAAACGGGAGCCGATTTTGGGCGAATGTGGTGATAACGGTATTGCGCGATGAAAATGGAGCGGTACGCGGCTTCTCGAAGGTGACACGCGACCTTAGCGAGCGTAAGCAGATGGAGAACGCGTTGAAGCATGTTAGCGCATACAACCGGAGCCTGATCGAAGCTAGCCTCGATCCGTTGGTCACTATCAACTTAGATGGAAGGATTTCCGATGCGAACACAGCCGCGGAACAGGCCACAGGGTGGCCCCGGGCGGATCTGGTCAATACGGACTTTTCAGATTATTTTGTCGACCCCGAGGCAGCGCGCGCGGGCTACAGAAAAGCATTTCGCGACGGGCTCGTGCGCGACTATCCACTAGAACTTCGGCACCGAGACGGCCATCTCATCTCTGTTGTCTACAACGCCGCGGTCTACCGGGATGACAGCGGCAGCGTCATCGGCGTGTTTGCCGCGGCCCGCGACGTCACTGAGCGAAAACTCGCAGAAGAAGCGCTAGGGGATAGTGAAAGATCGTTCCGGATTTTGGCCGACACGGTTCCTCAAATCGTCTGGGCCACACGGGCTGACGGTTGGAACATCTTTTTCAATCAGCGTTGGGTAGAGTACACCGGGATGACGCTGGATGCGAGTCGCGGACACGGTTGGAACGCACCCTTCCATCCCGACGACCTAAAGGCAACGTGGGACGCATGGCGAAGCGCGGTCCTGAATGGGAGCACCTTTACGGCAGAGGCGCGCCTGCGTCGGGCAGACGGAGTCTATAGGTGGTGGCTCGTTCGCAGCGCTCCGCTGTTCGACGCTAAAGGCAAAGTCATAAAGTGGTTTGGCACCTGCACCGATATACATGACATGAAGCTGGCGGAAGTGGAAATCCAGCGCCTGAATTCCGGTCTCGAGCAGAGAGTCCGCGAGCGCACTGTCGAGTTGGAAGCGGCGAACAAGGAGCTGGAGGCGTTTGCATATTCCGTCTCTCACGACCTGCGTACTCCGCTACGAAGCATCGACGGCTTCAGCAAAATACTGCTCGACGACTACGATGGAAAGCTCGACGACGAAGGCCGGGACTTTTTGGCGCGTGTTCGAAAGGCGACCCAGCGGATGGGTCATCTCATTGACGATCTGCTCAGGCTGTCACGCTCGACACGCACCGAGATGAAGCGTGTCGCAGTCGACCTGACCGCTCTAGCCGGAGAGATCGCGGCGGAACTTCACACTTCGGAGCCAGCGCGATCCGTGCAATGGACGATCGCTCCCGGCCTCGTTGCCTTTGGAGACCCGCACCTGCTTCGTGTTGCCCTGGAAAACCTTCTTGGCAACGCATGGAAATTCACCGGGCCACAGAAGGACGCTCGCATCGAGCTCGGACGGGAGGAGACAGTTGACGGGGCGTCTTTCTTTGTCCGCGACAATGGTGTCGGTTTTGACATGGCCTATGTAGGCAAGCTTTTTGGCGTCTTTCAGCGCCTGCATGCGGCCAGCGAATTTCCCGGCAGCGGTGTAGGCCTGGCAAACGTTCAGCGCATTGTTACCCGCCACGGCGGCCGCGTATGGGCCGAAGGCGGACCCAACCATGGGGCGACGTTTCACTTCACACTGCCCGAAGCATTCCAACAACCATGAAAAACAAGACCATCTTGCTCGTCGAAGACAATGCGGACGATGTAAAGCTAACGCTACACGCATTTCAAAAATGCAACATACGAAACAAGGTCGTGGTGATCGGCGATGGGGCGGCGGCGATCGATTTCCTGTTTGGCACCGGGCCCTACGCCGACCGTGATTTAAGCGACCAGCCGGCAGTCGTCCTTCTCGACCTGAAGCTACCGAAGGTCGACGGCCTTGAAGTGCTCCGCCGGATTCGGTCGGACCCACGGACAAAGCACCAGCCGGTCGTCGTACTCACGAGCTCGAAGGAGGAACACGACATCATCGCGAGTTACAACCTGGCCGCCAACAGCTATATCCGAAAGCCTGTGGATTTCGAGCAATTCGGCGAAGCTGTTCGCCAGCTAGGAATGTATTGGCTGCTTCTCAACGAGCAGCCGCCCGGGGCCACCGACTTGTCATGAAATGAGTGCGTCACTCCGAGCGCTTCTAGTTGAGGATACTGAAGACGACGCACTGTTGGTGCTGCGGCAGCTGCGCGAAGGCGGATACGATGTCATCTGGGAACGGGTAGAGACTTCCGAAGCCATGCTGGCGGCCCTCAAACGACAGGCTTGGGACGTTGCCATTTGCGACTACCACCTTCCGCATTTCGACGGCCTCTCCGCGATAGGACTAATCCAGTCCTTAGGCTTGGATATGCCAATTGTCATCGTTTCGGGAACGATAGGAGAGGATGTCGCCGTGGCTGCAATGAAGGCTGGCGCCCACGACTACCTGGTGAAGGGCAAGCTGATCCGCCTCGCGCCGGTGGTGAAGCGTGAGCTAGCCGAGGCCGCTGTGCGCAGGGACCATCACCGGATGAGGGCGGAATTGGTCGCCTCGGAGCTCCGCTACCGGAGGCTTTTCGAATCGGCCAAGGACGGGATCCTAATCCTCGACGCCGACACTGGGCGGGTCGTAGATGTCAATCCGTTCTTGGTCGACCGGCTGGGTTTTTCGCGCGAACAATTCCTCGGAAAGGAGATTTGGGAGCTGGGGTTTTTCAGGGACTTCTTCGCCAACAAAGCCAGCTTTGCGGAATTGCAGCTAAAAGGATACGTGCGCTACGAGGACAAGCCACTCGTGACCGCCGAGGGGCAGCGAATCGATGTGGAATTCGTCAGCAACGTCTATTTGGTCGATGGCCGAAGGGTGATCCAGTGCAACATACGTGACATAACAGAACGGCGCCTAGCGGAGGCCGAGCTCCGGGCGGAACAGGCCATGTTCGCTGGCTTAGCCGACACGATACCCGACCGCATCTATTTCAAGGACCGTCAAAGCCGCTTTCTCCGGGTCAACAATGCAATGGCGATTGCAGCAGGTTTCCGCGATGCAGCCGCGGCGATCGGTAAGACAGATTATGATATCTTCAGCGGAGAGCATGCTAGTGAGGCTTACGCCGATGAAAAGCTTCTCATGGAGACTGGAAAGCCTCTTGTCGGAATTGAGGAGAAGGAGACCTGGCCCGATGGGCACTCCTCCTGGGCCTCCACGACGAAGGTGGCGCTGCGTGATACGGCGGGCCACATTAGCGGGATGGTCGGCATCTCGCGCGACATCACTGCCCAGAAAGATGCCGAAGAGGCTCTCCGCAGAAGCGAGGCCGAATTTCGCATCACGTTTGAAAACGCACCGATCGGAGTGGCTTTGGTCGACCTAAGCGGGCATCCGATCCGTTGTAACCGCCCAATCCAAAAAATGTTGGGTTATTCCGAGAGTGAGCTGCAGAAGATGCACTTCAAGGAATTCACCCACCCCGACGATACCGAGGTTGACCTAAAATTGTATGGCGAGCTGATGGACGGCAAAAGGGAGTACTATCAGATCGAGAAGCGTTTCGTTCGCAAAGAGGGCGAAGTCGTCAATGGACGCCTAACCGTTTCAATGATCCGGGGAGTCGTCGGCGCCGCACGTTTTGCGATCGCCATGTTGGAAGATATTACGGGGCAAAAGAAGCTCGAGGAACAGGTGCTGCGCACCCAGCGACTGGAGAGCATCGGCTTGCTCGCCGGCGGAATTGCACACGACCTGAACAACATCCTGGCGCCGATGCTGATGGGCGCCAGCTTGTTGAGAACCAAACTCACGGAGCCGCGTGATCAAGGCATCGTCACCATTATCGAACAAGGGGCGGAGCGTGGAGCCGCGATCATCCGGCAACTGATGGCATTCAGCCGTGGGCATGAGGGCACGACGGAAAATGTGCAGATACCGTACCTGATAAGGGAGATGCTCAACATCATCCTAGAAACGTTTCCGCGCGAAATCGAAGTCCAGTCAACGGCGCCCAACAAACTCTGGGCCATAAAGGGAAATGCAACGCAGATCCACCAGGTGCTGATGAATCTCTGCGTAAATGCCCGTGATGCGATGCAGAATGGGGGCAGACTTACAATATCGGCAGCCAACAAGATTCTGGCCGCGCGGGATGAAAATCTTAGCCCCTTGGCTAAATCCGGCCGCTATGTCGTAATTACTGTGGCTGACACGGGCAATGGCATCCCGAAGAGGATTGTCGCCCGTATCTTCGAGCCCTTCTTCACGACAAAGGATGTAGGGTTCGGGACCGGTCTCGGACTTTCGACATCTCTAGGCATAGTCAAAAATCATGGCGGCTTTATGACGGTTGAAAGCGAGCCCGGGAAAGGAAGCGAATTCAAAGTCTTTCTTCCCGTCACCGACGACTTGCAAATTGTAAAGGCGGAAGCCTCGGCAAACGTGCCACTCGGAAACGGAGAGTTGATCCTTCTGGTGGATGACGAAGCTCCCATCCGCGATGCCATAAGGCACGTCCTGGAGGCACGCCAGTATAGGGTCGTTATCGCGTCCGATGGAGCAGAGGCGTTGCAGAATTTTGTTCTGCACCGTGACACCGTCAATCTCGTCATTACCGATATGATGATGCCGATAATGGATGGCCCGCAATTGATTCGATCTCTTCGCATACTGGACCCCAAGGTAAAAGTTGTGGCCATGAGCGGCCTAGATAATGCATCCAGCCGAAGTCAGCTTGACTCACTCGGCATCTTGGAGGTCGTCGCCAAACCCTGCGACGCCACTCGGCTCGTTCAAGCTGTGCAGCGCGCCTTAAAATGACCGTGAGGCTCTTCAAACAGATACCTGTGTTCTGTTGGCGATAAAATCCGCTCGACCGGCGGGATTAGATCCGCACTTCGGTACGCTAAACCGTGCCGTCATTCCAAATCGCGGAGATTCCTGAATGGTGCCATCATTAACGTCCACCGCACGAGCCTTGAGCGGTGAATCTTCATCGAGACAGCTTCATCGTCCACAAAGCCTCGGCCTTCCTGCCGACTAGCCAAAAACTCACGCCTAGGATCGCAAAGAAGATAGCTTTGTGGAGTCCATCCCAGAAATACTCGAAGAATTTTGTGTAGAGCTCGATGAAGAAGAAGGTGAGGCCGAATCCTCTCATCATAGCATCGTCTTTAAACAAAGCACGGACAACACATCCCACGGCCACGACCCCAAATGCCAACGACCACCATATGAGGTCACAATGGGGATCATTCGGTCGGTAATGCCAATCCGAGCCCCACAGCGATAGAATCCACAGCGAGACGAAGATTTGCAGAAGTCCGAAGACCCGCGTGACCCCCCACAATAGGTCTACTCGCTTTTGAAGCGACACCAATGCGGGATTGATCGCGAACTTGGCTAATTCGGCCCCGCCGAAAAGGAGGGCGCCAAGGACCAGGGTCCTGAGGGGGTGCTCCATCCCCAGGCAGTAACATCCCCAACCGTAGCCCACCTCGGCCCCCAGGGCGTTGGAAACGGTCAGGATGCCGTAAGCCCAGATCAGCTTGGACTCGAAAATGAACCCCAGGGCGAAATAGAGCGCCGAAGACGCAGCAAAAACGAACCAGGCGTCCACCACATTAATTGACCTTCCAAATAGATAGATCGAACAGGCAAACCCCATCGCCGCGATCGTGAACACCGCCTCATTAGAATAGACATTGTCAGGGTTCTTGGCGCGCTGCCTCAAACCCAGCCATACCAGGATTACGGAGGCGGAAGCCACTACGATACTCCTAAAGATAATTGGCATTCTGAGGAACTGCCGGACGAAATTCCAGAACCGGGTCAGCAGATCGATCACGTACTGGTCGGCAAACGTGGCGACGACGGCAATGACGATGCACACAAGCGCGGCCACAAACGAATACCGGGCCAATCGTCGCCAATCGAAGGCAATCGGCTCGATATTCGAACGCATGAGGTCCGCCGTCTCCGGGGAAATCCGCTTGTGGACCTCCAAAGAGCGCACGACATCGAGCACGATCATTGCCTTCTTCTTAGGGAGTTTCATGGGGCGATTTCAATTGGCCGCTACCATCCCGTTTTCATCGGGCACGAGAGCCCTGCAATCCAAGCTGTCTGTCAGGTCATAGTCCGCATTGATTTTTCCATTGGCTCCCGAGAAAAGGCAGGGCTGGTAGGCATCGAAGGCTCAATAATGGCCTGACCACCGTGCGTTACAAGAAGGCGTACCACGCGAATCTATGTAGCCGGCAGTCATGATTGGAATGTGCGATGGTGAAGTACCTGCTGGATCAGCTCGAACAAAAGGCTGCTAGGCAGGTTCATTCAGTTCGCGCCCACTTTTTTTGGACCGGCCGCCCCGAGCCCTTTCATTCGAGCCGCGCGCGGTTTCTTAGAGCTCTTTGTATTTCCCCAATTCTCCCAGCGTTTTTTCAACTGCTCATCCTGGGGCATCAACACCCGGGCGCTTGGGTTTATCAATGAGCTTCTCGTTCCCGTTTAGCGTTGCTGGTCATCCTTACCTCCAGATCGGGTCAAACCGTCCCGCGACTTCATTTTGACCCTCCAGATATCGGCAAAGGTCACTCTCACAGAAGATACCGTACTAATACCGAAAATTACGGTATCAATAAGCTACCGAAGCCGGACTCGGCTGCATTGCCATATGGTTCCTTGATTTGGAAAAACGCGGTCGGTCAGATCATTGGGAAATCCCTTTCTCTACAAGAAACCACCCTCATCCGTGGCAACGAGTGCCAAATGAACTTCTGGGCCAAGATTCGCCATTCGTTCGGGAAAAAATGAAAACAATTCCTGAGGTTGAAACATCCGTCACTCCCTCGGTTGGCGGGAAGACACGCAACGCGGCGATCGATCATATCCGCATTGTCCTCACGATGCTCGTTATCCTTCACCATGTGGCGATTGCCTGCGGGGGACCGGAAGGCTGGGTTTTGCGCGGACCGACAAATGTTTCGAGCACGGTCTTATTGATGTTCATTTCCGTCAATCAGGCGTTCTTCATGGGGTTCTTCTTCCTGCTGGCCGGCTATTATACGCCCACATCCTATGAGCGGAAAGGGGCCATGCGGTTTCTGGGAGATCGATTTCTGCGGCTCGGAGTGCCGCTGATCATCTATTTCCTTGTTTTGTCTCCGTTCAATATCGCGTTGGCTCGGACGGGAGCAGGATCCGCTCTCTGGCAGAGTTGGTGGGAAGCGACCCGCTCTGGAGACTTTTCTCCTGGGCCGCTATGGTTTGCCGAAGCCCTGCTGCTCTTCGCCGGCGGCTACGTGATTTGGTGTAAGCTCCGCCCAGCGCCGCTCGAAGTTATGGAATTACCCAGCTTTGGCGCATTGGCCCTTTCAGCTCTTTTCTTGGCCTGCGTATCGTTTCTTGTGCGGCTTTGGACTCCTGTCGGCACTCAGGTCGCGTGGCTGCAGATCGGGTATTTTCCCTGTTACATCTTCCTGTTCGCCGTCGGTTGCGCAGCCGGCAGGTCTCGTCTCCTAGAACGAATCACTCTGGGTGAAGCCCGACCATAGATGGTCGTATCGGCGCTGGCGATTCTCACCTTGCCCGCCCTAATATTCCTCCGTCTAGGTGGAGGCCCCATCTTGGGTGGGTGGAGCATCAAGGCATTTTGCTATGCACTGTGGGATCCGGTGGTGGCATGGGGCGTAATTCTGGGGATGTTATGGGCTGCGAGGAACCATTGGTCGCAAGCGGCTCCGATTTCCAGCTGGTTTGCCCGTAATGCCTATGGCGCATACATCGTACATATGTCGGTCTTAGCTGCGGTGAGCCTAGTGGCGTCGAAATGGAGGCTTAACCCCTTGGTCATCTTCGCGTTTGTGGGCGCTTTCGTTGGTGTCAGCAGCTTCGTCGCTACCAGCCTGCTAGCCGCCATCCCAGGCGCCCGCCGTATTCTCTAGGGCGTGTATGCAAAATCGTCCATTTCCGAACACGTGGGAATCAATGCATGAGCTAGCCAAATCTTTCCCATTTATGGGAAGTTTTCCTCCCAGTTTTGAGCCCGTTGGCTGGACGGCGATACCTGCTTGATCGCGTAACTCATTTTGGACCAGTCAGAAAGTCACGAGAGTAGTGTTTGGCACGTCAAATGCGGGGCTGATTGTGTTCTCCGTTGGCCGCCGGCCCTAACGGCCGGAAGATCCAATTCCAAAAGATTCGTTCGCGCTTCACGCCTGCACGGCACCTCGGTGTCAGATCATGAACCACCTCCGCTTCGCCCTCCGCCAGTTCACTAAAGCGCCCGGTTTCACTGCCATCGTCGAACTCACCCGCGCACTCGGCAAAACCCGCACTCTACGCAAGTGCGGCTCCCGTTGCCCTCGCATAGGTGGCAGGGTAGTCGGTGTTTCCCTGACACTCCTCTCCGTCGCCGCAGTTCCTGCCCAAGCCTGTACGATCTTCGTACTCACCGACGCCAATCGAACGATATTCTGCAATAATGAGGATTGGCTGAACCCCAAAACGAGAATTTGGTTCGTTCCCGCCAGCGGCGGATGTTTTGGCTGCGCATATGTCGGTTTCGACGACGGATGGGCTAGAGGGGGACTGAACACGGAAGGCCTCGCCTGCGACTGGGTGGGAGGATTCAACGAAGAATGGAAGTCGGGTCCCGGCTTGTTGTGCGTTCGGGGGAATCCGACCGAACGCCTACTCGAATCCTGCACCACCGTCGGGGATGCGATCGCTTTTTTTCGAAAGCATCCGGAACCTGACTTCGCCCGCGCGAAAATACTCGTGGCAGACCGGTCGGGAGCCAGCGTCATTATTGGCGCCCGGGATGGGAAGCTGCAAATCGAGCAATCAAACCAAAGCCGTGGCTTCGGGTATGCATATCTGACGCTCAATCCGATGCTGGCAATGTCTCCCCAGCCTACCGTGACCAATGGCGCGACCATCCTGCACGCCTGTGTGCAGAGGGGGCAATATGCCACCAAATACTCCAATGTGTTCAATCTGAAGTCCGGTGAAGTCTTCCTGTACCCGCTTTCAGAGCAGTCGAACGAGGTGAGATTCAGTCTGCCTGTCGAGCTTGAGAAGGGAGGGCATTATTATGACATGCCCAACATCCGAAAGCAGCTCGCCCAAACGTCCCAGCCGTTGCTCATCAATATGCGCCGGTTCTTCCTGGATGAGTTCCCGCCGATTCCCGAGCAAGACTCCAATGTAACGCATCACCTCCGAGCCACGATTGAAGATGCGATGCGGGGCACTATGCGGCCCGACGACTACACCGCGGAGCTTTGGAAGGAAATTTCCACCGCGCAGAGCGAAATACAAACCGATTTGAGCAGATACGGCGAGTTCGTATCGATGGACCTGGCCGATCACAGAACTGAAGGCATCAGGCAGAGCTATCGCTACCGCGTCGAATTAGAGAAGGCCACATTGCTTATGCACTATGTCTTAGATGAACAACACAGGATCGCCCTCATCCATTCGGAAGGCGCGGAACGGAAACCCGGCGCGGACCTCGGAGGTGATTGAAATATGGATCCCGCATCAAACCGCCAAGACGCGCTCGCGGAGTTATGAATTCGAGCAGCGGGTCGAATCTAATCGGCAGTTCAGACATTGCCTCCCCACGAACGTTCGAAAGTCCATTCTGTCCAAGCTCTGATCCCTGCCAGAAATTCTGCATTCCTCGCCCGCCATTCATGCCAGCACTCAACCACAAACGCTCGAAACCATGGTTTTCTCCTTTTCCGCCATCCGTCCGCTTGTTGTTGCCGCACTGCTTTGCTGCCCGTTCGCGCGCGCCGGCCCTCAGCCCGAACTGAAGAGGATCGCGGACACCGCCGTGTGGCGTGTCAGCAACCGCACCGCGACGCTCAGCGAACGCGACGGCTATCCCGCCGTTCATCTTGGCGCCAAAGACGGCGACGGCTTTGCGTGGCTTATCGGATCCGACTTCTCCGAAGGGATGATCGACATCGACTTCCGCGGCGCGAACAAACCCGGTCAGAGCTTTGTCGGTATCGCGTTTCACGGCGTGGACGACACGACTTTCGACGCTGTCTATTTCCGACCGTTTAATTTCAAGAACCCGGATATTCCGCGTCGCGCCCGAGCCGTGCAGTATATTTCCCACCCGCAATTCACCTGGGAAAAGCTGCGCGCGGAAAGCCCCGGGAAATATGAGGCCGCCGTGACACCCGTGCCAGATCCCGACGGATGGTTTCACGCCCACATCGTTGTCAAGGGCAAGACAATCAGCGTCCAAGTGAACGATTCCTCCACGGCCTCGCTGGTCGTCACCCAACTGTCAGACCGCCACAGAGGACTTGTCGGCCTCTGGGTCGGCAACGGTTCCGAAGGCGACTTCGCCAACTTTAGAATTACTCCGGCAACCACGCCGTAGCCGAACTCGCCTCCCGTCATTTCGACCAGCCAGTCAGTGTTCCAAATGGGTGGGAACAAAAACTGAGCGTGCTAATCCCACTTGGCGCATGAATATGATCCTGCGCAGAGAGCTGCCAGAGCCATTGTGGCGACGGCTAAAAAAATTAACCGCTCGCGTGGTAAAACACGCAGGTGGCCTCTACGCGGGCGACCTCCTAAAGATGATCGGCTTATTCTCAGCGCGATATTCTACGTTCTGCGAACGGGCATCCCGTGGCGCGACCTGCCAGAGCAATTTGGTCCGTGGAGCTCAGTCTACTCGCGGTTTCGTCGCTGGTGCGCTGTGGGGCTCTTCGCCCGGATGCTAGCACTGGTTGCAGCGAGAGCCACAGGTCAATTGCGGAATATCGATTGCTCGCACATCAAAATGCATCAGGACGGTGCGAATCCACGCGGCGGCCACGCTGCCCAGGCGATCGGTCACACTAAGGGTGGAATCAATACCAAGCTTGCGGCAATCGTCGAGGGAGGTGGTCGAGCGGTCGCGCTCTGCCTGGCCGAGGGCCAACGTCACGATCTTTATGCTGTCGAGCCGCTCCTGCCCTGCCTGCGCAACCGTCGCGCCGTTGCAGACAAAGGCTTCGACGCCGATACGTTTCGGGCGCGCCTGTGCAGACAGCGTACGCGAATCTGTATTTCCGCGAAGCGCTCTCGCCTTTGGCCAGTGGCCTTCCATCGCGGCTACTACCGGCGGCGCCATGAGGTCGAAAATTTCTTCTGCCGCATCAAGCGCTACCGGCGTCTCAGCACTCGATACGAGAAACTCGCGATCACATTTCTCGCCTTCGTTCAGCTCGCGGCAGTCGTCGATTGGCTAGTCCATTGATTTTGCAAACACGCCCTAGTCCTTACTTCCCCTTCATCACAAACCACCGACGTTATGGATTTCTAGCCCGTCGAGATTGTTTGGTGGACCAGGTTGTTGTTTAGCACGAACCAAAGGGCGCTAAACAATTTCCACGAACCAAGAAATCGAGTGCTAAACACGTGCCTTCAGTTTACGCCCGCTTTTCTTGGGCCGGCCGCCTCTGAGCCCGTTCATTCGAGCCGCGAGTGATTTCTTCGAACTTCTCACACTCCCCCCAATTCGCCCAAGTGATGCAGCGGCCGCACTTTTAGGAGCTGGCGGTTCCTCCTTGTTTTGCGCATAGGAGTCAAGAGCTAGCCTCAATGCTTCTTGGATCTCCTTGGCTGCTGCCTCACGGGAATCACCGTGCGCCATGATACCGGGCATGTCGTTGACCTGGGCGATGTAGCAATCGTCGCCTGGAATTTCGCTGTACCAGATACGGACTTCGTAATCTTTGGCGGCAGGTTTCATGAGAGTGTTTGATTTTTGAGTTGATCGCGGACCTGGCGTACTTGGTAGGGCTTCGCTTTGCCACCTGAATTCTGGAGGTTGATTAAATCGTAACCCGGTTTCCGAAAGATGTTATGGCTGCCACTCTGCTTGCTTATGTAGCCCAGTCGATTGAGGAGGTTACAAAGGTCTACATCTTCGATGTTGGCGTCGCTCTGACCCATCATCAACTTTCCCAGTGTCTTCTTCCAATTACTCGTCCTCCAGCACGAGAACCCAAACGCTTGGGTTTATCAAGGGATTCCTTTCCCCGTTTTGCACTGCCGGCCATTGTCCTCCCGTTCGCACAGTCGGTTGGCTTGCGCGCTAAACGACCTCTATTCTCAAAGCTCTTGGCATTAGTGAGGTCACACAAACGCGGCATCTAGCGCGTTCGATTCTGGGATGGTGGAGCAGATCGGGATCAAACCGACGACCTCGTCGTTGCGAACGACGCGCTCTATCAACTGAGCTACTGCCCCGAAAGGAAGGGAAGTTATCTAAAACCCCGGGGGGGCAAGTCCACACCAATCTTGGCCGGCAGGGTCAGCCCACCCGGGAATGGTCTGATTCGGTGACCATTCTAGAGAAGATCATCTTGCCAGCCCCTGTGGGCAAAAGACTTATGATCTCAACGTTGACGTGCTGGCCTATGTGCTGGCGGCCACCGGTAACGACCACCATCGAGCCATCCGCCAGGTAACCAATGGCCTGGCCCTCCTCCTTGCCCGGCTTAACCAACTCTATTTCAAGGCGTTCACCGATCATCAGCTCGGGCTGGAGCGACTTCGAGAGCTTGTTGAGGTTGAGCCAGGGGACGCCCTGGAATTCGGCCATCTTGGCGAGGTTGTAGTCCGTCGTGAGGAGCTTTGCCCTCATCGACTGCGCCAGGAAGACGAGCTTGGCGTCGACGTCCTCCTTCTTCGCCACCTCGCTCTCGGTGATCCTTATGTCGAGCGACTTGATCGCTCGAAGGGCGTTCAGCACGTCCAGACCGCGCCTGCCGCGGGCCTGCCGAAGGGGATCCGTCGAGTCGGCAATGGTCTGCAGCTCATTGAGGACGAAGCGCGGGATGACGAGGGCCGCGCTCAGGAAGCCGGTCTCGCACACCCGGGCTATACGCCCGTCTATGAGGACGCTCGTGTCGACGACCACGAGGGGCACGTCCACCTCGTGGGGGACGAACCTGACGTAGGGTATGACCAGGTTGAACTCGTCCTTACCCCTGAGGGCGATGACCGTGCCGAGGTAGGGGCAGATCATGAAGAGGGCGAGCCTTGCCAGGAAGATCATCTCCGGGTCGCCCTCGGCAAAGAGGGGGGAGGTGGCGACCAGGCTCGCTATGATGGAGCCTACGGCGATTCCAAAGGTCAGGGCGGAGAGGCCCCGGAGCGAGAACCCCTTGAGCATCACGTCGACCAGGACGACCAGGGCGCCGATGCAGAACCCGACCGACGACGCCGTCACCCGGTAGGAATCCCATTCGCGGACCGTGTAGCACACGAGCCAGCCGGCTGCCGTGCACAGCACGATGAAGACGATGCGGATGGGGATGAGGGTCTTGTTCATGGCCTTGGCCCAGCGCCCTTTCCGACGAGCACGTACACGACGAACGGCGCTATGATGAACACGGCCATCAGGAGGAAGATGATGGTGCGGGCACGCCGCGCCGTTGGGGTCGAATTCTCCTGCTCAGGAGGCATGGGATCCATTTCAGAGGCATCCAGACAACCCAGCGGCGGGGAAAACGCAATCTTACGAACGTCTCGACAGCAGGGGTGGATTTTGCGTCCCTGCGGAGACCATGTTGGACCAGCTCACCATCCTTGCACCCGGCCTTCTGGGGGCCTCCGTGGCCCGCGCGGCTAAGGAGCGCGGCGTGGCCCGCCGGATCGTGATCTGGGCCCGCAGGGCCGAGACCCGGCTGGCCCTCGGCGAACAGCCTTGGTGCAGCGCAACATGCGAAACCCCCGGCGAGGCCGTGAAGGACGCCGACCTGGTCGTCATCGCCGCGCCCGTGGACCTGATCGTCCCCCTCACGCGCCAGATCGCCCCCCAGCTCAAGAAGGGCGCCGTCGTATGCGACGTCGGGAGCGTGAAGGGCGAGATCTCCCGGATGGGGCACGAGGCCATGGGGGGATCGGCCCACTTTGTGGGGGCCCACCCCATGGCGGGATCCGAGAAGTCGGGCTGGGAGCACGGCAGCGCGAGCCTTTTCGAGGGACGGACGTGCTTCGTGACCCCGGTCGAATCGGCCCACCCTGACGCCGTCAAGAGGGTCGTGTCCTTCTGGAGGGACCTGGGGGCCGAGGTGGTGACGATCGACCCCGACAAGCACGACGAGATCGTGGCCCACATCAGCCACCTGCCGCAGGTCCTGGCCTCCTCGCTGTGCGCGTTCCTCTCGGCAAGGGACCCTTCGTGGCGGAATTTCGCAGGCGGGGGCCTCAGGGACACGACGCGGATCGCGTCCTCCGACCCGAAGCTTTGGAAAACGATCCTTTCCGAGAACAGGGACGAGGTCCTGCGGGCCCTTCGCGATTTCCAGGACGAACTGCAGGGTCTCCAGGCGGCCCTTGCCAACCGCGACTATGTCGAGGTGACGGCCCGGCTTGAGCGTGGCCGCGCCTACCGCGACAAGTTCCGACCGGCGCCGTGACTCCTCCCCTGCCCGACGTCCTCGAGGTGAGGCCCTTTACCGGTCCGGCCCGCGGCGACGTGCGCCTGCCCGGCTCGAAGAGCCTGACGAACAGGGCGATGCTTCTCTCCGCACTGTGCGATGGGCGGGTGACCCTGACCGGCGCCCTCCTGAGCGAGGACACCGAGATCATGGCTGAGGCGCTCCGGCTGCTCGGATTTGGAGTCGTCGAGGACGAGGCCGCGTGCGAGATACGCGTCGAGGGCAACGCCGGCGCCATACCCGCCACCGATGCCGAGCTTTTCACGGGGCTTGCCGGCACCGCAGCGAGGTTCTTGACCGCACTCTGCGCGGCCGCGGAACGGGGAACGTTCAGGCTGGATGGAGTCCCCCAGATGCGGAAGCGGCCGATGAAGGGGCTGATCGACGCGCTGCGGCTCCTCGGAGCCGACATCCGCTGCCTCGGGGCGGAGGGATTCCTTCCCATTGAGATTCGCGCCCGCGGGCTTCGAGGCGGGCGGGTCCCAATCGACGCGCGTGAAAGCAGCCAGATGCTCTCGGCTCTCCTGATGGTCGCCCCGCTGGCCCACGCACCCGTCGTCGCCGTCCCCGTCGGGGGCGTCAGGATGCCGTTCGTGCGGATGACGACCCGCCAGATGGCGCAGTTCGGCGTCGGTGGTGCCGGAGACGGGGCGCCGGAGGGAGAGATCTCGGTGTCACAGGGATCCTACCGCTCGCCGGGGTCCTATGCGGTCGAGCCGGACGCCAGCGCGGCGAGCTATTTCGCGGCCCTGCCGCTGGTCGTGGGTGGGGCCCTCTGCCTCGAGGGCCTAAGGCCCGCGGGCGGGAGCCTCCAGGGGGACATCCGCTTCCTCGACGTCCTTTCGGCGTGCGGCGCCGATGTTGGCGAGAGTCCCGTGGGAATTACCTCCTCATGGTCCCATGGCGCCCGGCGCTCCGGGGTCGACCGGGACTTCTCCGCGTTCTCGGACACGTTCCTCACGCTCGCGGCCATCTCCCCCCTCCTCGACGGGACCACCCGGATCCACGGCATCGCCCACACCCGCAGGCAGGAGACCGACCGCGTGTCGGGTGTCGCCGGCGAACTCAGGCGCCTCGGTCAGGAAGTCGTCGAGACCGAGGATTCCCTGGAGGTCCACCCAAGGCCCCTGCGCGCGGGACAGACGGTCGACACCCACGGCGACCACCGGTTCGCGATGAGCTTCGCCCTTCTCGGCTGCCACGACCTGCGTGGCGACGGGTCGCCCTGGCTGTCGATCGCGAACCCCGCCTGCAGCGCCAAGACCTTCCCGGGTTTCTTCGGCCTGCTCGAGACCATCCGGGCGAGGTCCCCGAAAGCCTGACCCACGATGCCCGGCAAACCCTTCATTATCGTCGCCATCGACGGCGGCGCCGCCTCCGGCAAGTCCTCTACGGCGCGCGCGCTGAGCGAGCGGTTCAACCTGCTCCACTCGGACACCGGGTCCTACTACCGGGCCGTCACTGCGGAGATGCTCCGGCGCGGGGCCGCGCCCGAGGACCTGCGATCGGTGAAGGCCGCGCTCGCCGACCTGAAGCTTGAGACAAAAATCGAGGGGCGCTCGGCCAGGATCGAAATATCCGGGCGCCTGCCCGGGGACGAGATCCGCAGCAGGGAGGTCAACGACGCCGTGTCGCACTTCGCCGCGATCCCCGAGCTCCGCTCGGCCCTCCTCTCCTACCAGCGGGGGCAGGCCGAGGCGGCCAGGAGCGGCGGTTACGCGGGCCTCGTCATGGAGGGACGCGACATCGGCACGGTCATCTTCCCCGACGCCGACTTCCGCTTCTTCCTCCATGCGGACCCCGCCGAGCGGGAGCGCCGCAGGGTGAAACAGGGCCAGGTCGACAAGGTCGCCGAGCGCGACCGAATCGACTCCTCAAGGAAGACCGCACCCCTCTCCCTCGCGCAGGGCGCCGTCTCGATCGACACGACGTTACTGACGATCGCCGAGGTCGCGGAACTCATGGCGTCGGTCATCGCCAGGGGCGCCCCATCCCCATGAGCCTTCGGCACACCCAGCTCGACATGGAGCCGATCTACGGGTTCTTCCACGGGGTCTGCATGCTCACGCATCAGATGTTCTTCCGCGGGGACGTCGTCGGCCTGGAGAATCTGCCCGAAACCGGCGGCTACATCGTGGCCGCCAACCATGCGAGCCTCCTTGACCCCCCCATCGTCGGCCAGTTCCTCCCCCGCCAGGTGTGCTTCTTCGCGAGGAAGACGCTGTGGAAGCCGGGATTCGCCTCCTGGTGGCTGGACGCCGTGGGAACGATCCCGGTCGACCGCGACGGGGGGATGAGCCTCGACGCGGTGAAGCGGGTCCTCCATGCGCTTGCGCGGGGCAAGGTCGTGATCGTGTTTCCCGAGGGCACGCGCTCGGCCACCGGCGAACTGCAGACGCCGAAGGCCGGGGTCGGTCTCCTCGCGTGCAAGGCGCGGGTCCCCGTCGTCCCCGCCAGGGTCTTTGGCTCGTTCGAGGCGTTCGGCCGCGCGGGAAGGCTCCGCCTGGGGTCGCCCGTCTCGGTGGCTTTCGGCAAGCCCCTCATGCCGGAGGACTATGACCACCCCTCCGAGGGGAAGGAGCGTTATTCAAAGACGGCGATGCGGATCATGGAGGCCATGACGCGGATCGACCCGCCCCAACGGGCGGTCATCTGAGGGCGCCACCCTATTCGAGCCCCGCGGCCTTGCGCGCGCGCTTCATCACAACCGAGGCAACGGCGCGGGCGCGTTCCGCGCCCTCCCGCAGGACCTGGTCGACATAGCCCGGATTCGAGACCAGCTCGGCGCGGCGCGCACGGGCCGGGGCAAAGTATCCCCAATAGTGCTCGAAGAGGGCCTTCTTCAGGTCGCCATACCCCAGGCCGCCCGCCCGGAGCCTTCCCTCGAAGTCCGCCGCAACGTCCGCGGGCGCCACAAGCTTTAGGAGCTGGATGCAGAGGTTGCGCTCCGCGTCCGGCTTGGGCTCCGCCGGGGTCCGGCTGTCCATGACGATCGACATGACCTTCTTCCTGAGCGCCTTCTCCTCGCCGAAGATCTCAAGGGTGTTGCCGTAGCTCTTGCTCATCTTCTGCCCGTCAAGCCCGGGCACGACGGCGACCTCATCCCGGATCACGGACTCCGGGATGACGAAGGTCTCGCCGTAGGTCTGGTTGAACTTGATCGCGATGTCCCGGGTCATCTCCACGTGCTGCTTCTGGTCCCGGCCGACCGGCACGGCGTTCGTGTCGTAGAGCAGGATGTCGGCGGCCATCAGGACCGGGTAGGCAAACAGGCCGAAGTTGGGCGAGATCCCCTTCGCCGTCTTGTCCTTGAAGCTGTGCGCGCGCTCGAGAAGCCCCATCGGCGTCACGCTCCCGATAAGCCACGTCAGCTCGCAGACCTCGGGGACGTCGCTCTGCAGCCAGAAGACACTCTGTTTCGGGTCGAGCCCGGACGCGAGCCAGTCGATCGCGATTCCCCTCGTGTTCGCGCGGCGCTCCGCGGGATCGGTGACGGAGGTCATCGAGTGGTAGTCGGCGATGAAGTAGAAGCAGTCGCCGTTGGCCTGGGCCTCTATCGCCGGCCTCATGGCCCCGAAATAATTGCCGATGTGGGCGGTTCCGGAGGGGGTTATTCCTGTGAGGGTGCGCATTAGAATCGTCTTGGGACCAGCGTGACCTGGTGGCGGACCCTGGCGATCGTTTCGGCCGCAAGCAGCCCGCCAAAGGCGACCGAGGGCATCACGAGGGAGCGCTTCCCGAGGAAGGTCCCGGGGTTTAGGACCGCGTTGCAGCCGACCTCGGCCCCGTCGCCGAGAACGGCGCCGAACTTCTTGAGCCCGGTGTGCACGGGGCCCTGCGGCAGGTGGACGACCACCTCCTTCTGGTCGAGCCTCAGGTTCGAGCAGATGGCGCCCGCGCCCAGGTGGGAGCGGTTGCCGAGAATCGAGTCCCCGACGTAGTTGTAGTGGGGCGCCTGCACGCCGTCCATGAGGAGGCAGTTCTTGAACTCGCATGCGTTCCCGAGGACGCACCGCTCGCCGGCGATCACGTTGCCCCGGATGAAGGCGCCGGGCCTGATCTGGGTCCCGGCGCCGATCCAAGCCGGCCCAATGATCGTGGCGTACGGCGGAAGGACAACGCCCTCACCCAGGTGGACAAAGCCCTCCAGGTGGACCCCCGGGGGCGCCTTCGGGGGCTTGCCGTCAAACCGCTGGGAGGCCAGAGCAGAGCCGATCTGCTTTAGCCAGTCCCACGGCGCAGCGTCGGGCCCGAAGAAGGGACGGAACGCGGCAAGCGAGTCGGGTAGCGTGAAATAGTCTGAGGCCTTCACAGGATTGAGAGCGTGCACAAAAAAACCGCGGGTTAACAGCGGCTTTTTGCGTTTTTGGGCGGCACCCGCCGGGAGCCTCTCGGCCTTAATGGGGCGCCACGACGGTCCAGTCGCTATCCGGGTCGAACACGGTCATCGCCGCGGCGATCTCAGCGCTCTGCTCGCCCAGGTTGCGCTGATAGATCTTTCCCCACTGGTTCACGATGAAGGTCATGACGCCCGATTCCCCCCAGTGCGCGGGATAAGCGACGAACGCAAATCCGCCGATGAGGTTGCCGTTGATCACATAATCGAAGGCGCCCCCGGGTGCCGAGGCTCCCTGGGCCGTAAGGATCCTGAAGCGATACCCGTGGAAGGGCTGCGGCTTTCCGTCGTCGGCCTTTCCGCCGTAGCCCTCGGCGTGGGCCTGGGCCACAAGCGGGCCCAAGGGGCTCTGATCCCCGCCGGGTGCCTGGGGCCAGTAAAGTCCGTCCTTCTTGCCCGGCGTGCTCGAAATCCTCTGCGCAAACTTGAGCACGCCGCTGCCGTCGCGGTCCTCGCTCGCGTATTCGCGCTGGGCCTGGATGTAGGCCCGGCAGACTCCGATTGCCACGAGCTCGTCCTTGCCGATCCGCCTGCTCAGGACCTCATCCTTGCCGGCGGCGGTGTCGAACGCCCAGGCGCCGCCCGTGCGGACGAGCGGGATCGGCATGGGCCAGTTCTGCTCCCCGATGTCGAGGACATAGCGGTCGTCGGACTTCTTGACCAGGAGGGTGATCTTACCGATCGACTTGGAGAAGGCGGTGAACTCGATGGCGTCCTGCTTCGCATCGCCCGAGAGGAGCTCCTTGATCCCGGGGCCGAAGATGGCGTCGACCGAAGCCCTGTCCCCCGTTTTTGCCGCGGCCACGAGTGCGGCGACGGCCTCGTCCGGCGAGCCGTAGCGGTGGGGTCCCACCTGGGCCGCATCCTCCCCGCGAAGCGGCGGGACTGCAGAAAACGCCGCCAGGCCGAGCGCGGCGACAAGGGGCCGGACCAAGCGATTAAGTGAAGCTGGAGAGATCATGGATCTGGGGTGATTGGGTTTTCCTTCAGTGCTTGTCGCGGCCGCCGCTCGGCGCGGGCGCCGCCGCGCGGCCCCCCGTGTTTCCGCCGGTGGCCTTGCCCGAACTCTTTCCTGGGCTCTTGACCGGTGCCTGCCGGCTGGAATTGCCGCGATTGCTTTCCTCGCGCGTCTGCGTTCCGCGGTCGTAGCCGCCAAAGAGTGGGCCCGACGGCGCCGGCGAAGCATGCTTCGGCGCGGCCGTTGCGTTCCATCCCCTGTAGTCCGGCCTCGACTGGGGTGCGACATTGCGCACAGGCGCCACCCGGACGGGATGTTCTTCAGACCGGCCCCGGTCGGCAGGAGGCACCACAGCCCGGCCCTTTTCGGCGGGCCGCTCGGCGAGCCTGCCTCCTCCAACCGTCCGCGGGAGGGGCGGATTGGCACCGGGCCTAAAATGGTCGCGCACGAGTTCATGGCCGCGCCGCGCGTCCGGATGCCAGCGATTGCCGCCCCAAGCTGGGTTCCGCCAGTCCCTGCGATAGGCCCATCCCGGCTGCCACGGCCCCTGCCAGATCCCGAAATCGTCCCAGTCGCACTCGAATCCAAGCCATGGCCCGACGGGCATTCCGACCCCGAAGGTGATCATGGCGCCCGAGCCACTGTCGGGCCCATCATAGACCTGATCCGGATCGTACTGGGGGACAAAAACCTCCTGCTGCTGCGTGGGCTCGATCAGGATGTCGTCGCCTTCGGTCTCGACCTGCTGCTGGGGGTTACTCACGAGGGTGCCCGCAGCCCGCGCCCGCGCCCTGAGCTGCTGCACCGATCTCATCACGTCCGACGGCTGCATGGCAAATGCGGCTCCGAGCGCGCTCGTCCAGTCGGCGTTGTCGTTCATCCATTTCAGGACGTCCGGATAATGCGCGAGGGCTTTCACGCTCTGATCCCACGCTTGGGCGTCTATCCCCGCGGGATCGCCGTTCGCCTCAGCGTACTGCGCCGCAAGCGCGATGTCCGAAGGCACCGTCGATGCCGGAAGGATCACGGCAAGGAGCGGGTCCGGGTAGAGGGCAATCGGCGCGACCAGCTGGTCGAGCTGCTCCGGCGCGTACTCCGAATCCGGCGCGCCGGCCGGCGACTCCTGCGCCTTGAGCGGAATGGCGAGGGCTAGTGCGACCAGCAGTAAGAGCGTGGCTTTCATAAGTCGGACCTTCACTTAGCAAGACCGATTAGGGCCCCTTTAGTTGCGGAAATACACGCGATTTCCAAAGATTGAGACCAGCTTCTCACTTAATCCCCCGGGCCAAGGCCGGATGTGATCTCCTGCAACCATTTAATTTACTGGAGGTTACAATTCCATTTGGTGAAAGGTTGGGCCCGACCGGAATGCACGGATATGCCGCCTTCCCACAACACGCGCGGGAGGGCCCGCACATGACTTGGGGCGCACTGCGGCAGAATGAAGTGATCGCAGGCTGGCGATGCGCAGTGCATAGTCGCAGCGATGAAGGCGGATTCGAAGGAGCCCCCACGCTCGCCCCGGAAGGGCACGAAGGCCCCCGCCGCGGCAAGCGCCCGGCCCAAGCGGATCGAACCTCCCCATTTCCCGATGAGCCGGAAATTCGGCCTGCACTCGACGACGATCCAGCCGCTCCAGCCGTCGGATCGCGACACACTCCTCAAGTTCTTCGGGTCGCACACCCGGGAGACGATCCACCTTCGGTACGGCTACGAGATATCGCAGATCACCGAGGCGCGGGCCGCCGAGCTGGTCGGCGTCGACCAGGCGAAGGACGCGGCGCTCGGCGTATTTGAGACGGACCAGGCCGTGCCGCTCGTCGCCATCGGCAGGTACTGCCTGCAGGAGGACGGCACCTCCGCCGAGGTCGCCTTCGTGGTGAAGGAGGACCGCAGGCACCTGGGAATCGCGACAGCACTGCTTCACATCCTTATCCGGCTTGCCGCCTCGAGGGGACTGAGGACCCTCGAAGCCCAGGTCCTAAGGGAGAACCTGCCCATGCTTGAGATCTTCGCCCGGCTGGGCGCAAGGAAGTCGGGCATCACCGGGACTGATTCCGTCGGGGTCACGATCGACGTCGCCGAGGCACACAGGCGCCTGGCGAAATAGCCCGCCAGGCCGGTCAGGCGCGCCGGTCGCTGCCGAAGAAGAGGAGCCGCAGCCCGTTCAGGCACACGACGACCGTGCTGCCCTCGTGGGCGAAGACGCCGAGGGAGAGCGGGATCGCGCCCGCGATTGACACGACCACCATGACGATTACGGTCCCGAGAGACACGACGAGGTTCTGCCGAATCACGCTCCTTGCCTTGACGCTCAAGTCATAGGCGATCGAGAAGGCCTCGATGCGATCGTTCATCAGGACAATCTCAGCCTGCTCGAGCGCGGAGTCGCTGGCGCGTGCACCCATCGCCACCGAGACGTAGGCGGCCGCAAGGCTCGGCGCGTCGTTCACGCCGTCCCCGACCATCGCCACCTTGGTCCCGTTCCTGGAGAGCTCGCCAATCGCCGCCACCTTCTCCTCAGGGGTCAGCCCTGAGCGTACCTCGTCTATCCCCAGCTGAGTCGCCACCTGCTCCGCCGCATGGCGCCGGTCGCCCGTCAGCATCACCGTCCGGACGCCCTCCTCCCTTAGGCGCCTGAGCGTGGCGGCCGACTCCTTTCGGATCTCGTCCCGCAGCAGGAGACGCCCCACGAGCTTGTCCGAGATGACCCAGACCTCGTTCAGATCCGCGTCCACCGAGGGCATGGTCTCGAAGAATTCCCTCCAGGGACCCGTGCCGAAAAGCTCCCGCCTCCCAAGGACGCACTCCAGGCCGTCAACGCGGCCCCGGATCCCGCTGCCGGTGAGCGACTCAAAGCCCTCCACGTCCCCAACGCGCACGCCCACGGTGCGGCCGTGCCGCAGCACCGCACGCGCAACCGGGTGCTGGGACTTCCCCTCAAGGGCCACGGCAAACTCGAGGACCCTCTGCTCCTGGCCCGGGGGAAAGCTCTCGCATTCAATTACAGCCAGCTCCCCCGTCGTCAGCGTGCCCGTCTTGTCGAGGGCGACGACCTTCACCTGGGACAGCTTCTCGATGGCCGCCCCGCCGCGGAAAAGGACGCCGTGCCTGGCGCCGCAGGCTATCGCGGCCAGTATCGCCGCCGGGATCGAAAGCACGAGTGCGCACGGGCTCGCGACGACGAGGAGGGTCATCGCCCGGTAGAAGGCCGACGGCCTTGCGTCCGCGCTCTCGAATGCGGGCAGCCCGTACCCAAGCCACCAGATGAGGAACATGGAGGTCGCCAGGGTGAAGACGACAGCCGTGTACCTTCCGCCGAACCGGTCGGTGAACCGCTCGCTCGGGGCCTTCAGCCTTTGCGCGGTCTGGATGAGGCGGATGATCTTCTGAAGCGTGCTCTCCGAGGGCAGGCGCTGCACCTCGACCTCCACCGCCCCCCAGAGGTTGAGGCTCCCGCTGAAAACCGGCGAGCCGACCTCCTTGTCGACCGGATGAGACTCGCCGGTAAGGCTGGACTCGTCGGCCGCGCTCGAGCCCTTGAGCACCTGCCCGTCCGCAGCGAAACCCTCGCCCGCATGGACGAGGAGCCGGTCGCCGACCTTCACCTGTTCGACGGGGACCACCCGCTCGCCCCCGCCCGGGAGCACGAGGGTGGCCTCCTTCGGCGCGCTCTTAAGCAGGGCGTTCACCTCGCTCTGGGTGCGGTGAAGCGCGAATTCCTCCATCGCGCTCGACCCCGAGAATAGGAAAAGGAGCAGCGCCGCCTCGCTCCAGGCGCCGATGGAGGCGGCGCCAGCCGCGACCGCGAGCATCAGGAAATGGAAGTCGAGCTCCCCCTTCTTCAGGTTGTTCCACGTCTCGAGCGCGGCATCCCATCCGCCTGCGGCGATCGCGAGCGAGTAGAGCGCAACGAGCCACGGGTGGGGCAGCAGCTCCATCCTCTGTGCGACGAATCCCGAAAGTCCCACGACGCCGCAGATAGCCGCCGACCAAGCGAGCGCCTTCCACTCTGGAGCCGCGGGCGCCCGGACTCCCTTCTCCTCGACCGGCCACTGGTAGTCGCGCCACGTCCAGAAATGCGGCGCCGTCTCGCATGAATCCCGCTGGACGATCATCTCGGGGCCGATCCCCTTGACGACGATGCCGCCGGGGAGCCGCCTGTTCCACTCAGCCTTCTCGCTTCGGGAGGCCTCAATCCCGCGAAGGATGCCGTCGAGCTCCGCGCGGATCCCGAGTATGTCTATCTCGCTGATTGCGGCCAGCGACGCCGTGCGCGTCGATGCGTTCACTTTCAGCGCCTTGAGGTCTCCCTGGGCCCTGAGGAACACACCCAGCCGTTCCACCCATTCCGACGCGGGGTCCTCGACCCCGACGGAGGAATCCCCAACGGGCTCTGCGCCGGCGTTCATCGGAGCAATGCGGCCGCTGCAGCGGGGCTGCGCCGGGGGCCACCCCAAAGGCGATGGGTTACGGTCAATGGTCGATGTCCTCTCATGGAAGGTGCTGAAGCGATACCCGAGGATACGGTTCAACGGGGAGGGTGTCCATGCATGATGAGGGGACAGCGGCGAGTCACTCGGGCTGTCCCCTGAAGTTGTTTTCCCTTAATATGATATCTCGCATGCGGGCGAGGTCAGGCCACCGGCGTCAATCACGATGCACTCCGGGCATCCCCCACCAGGGCGGGCAGGCGGGCACCAAACCCGCCCGCCCGAAGGCTAAATGGACCGCGGCCCCAGCCTCTCTCTCGCAAATTGTGCCCCGGAAAAGCCAACAAATGCGGAGCACATACGGTGGATTCGCGGATAATTCGTCCCTCAGATCCAGAACGACACCCAGGCGCCCACTCCATGAAGACCATTCTTGTCCCGATCGATTTCTCAGATGTGACCACCCGCGTCCTGGAAAAGGCGACGGAATTGGCGCGCGCCCTGGAGGGGCGCCTTGTCGTGCTGCATGTCATCCAGCCCCCAGTGAATCTGAGCGCAAGCGATCCGATCCTGATCGAGAACACGACCCGGATCACGGCCGCGGCCGAGAAGGCCGCGGACAAGCACCTTGAGCGCCTCGAGAAGGGGCTTCAGGCGGAGTTCTCGCCGGTCGTCGTGCGGCGGATCACGGGCGCCCCGGTCTCGCGGATACTCGAGGAGGCCGGGAGCCTTCCGGCCGATTACATCGTGCTGGGCTCGCACGGGCACACCGCCGTCTACGACCTTCTCGTTGGAAGCACCGCCCATGGGGTGCTCAAGAGGTCGTCGTGTCCCGTGATCATCGTGCCGCCATCCGCGGAACAGCGCGCGGCGTGACCTGACAAACAATGATCCCGCGGCGCGAAACCCACGCCGGACGGGGATGCGTCCCCATTCGCAATACCGCACCGGATTCCAATCCCCTTCTGGGCCCGTTCCTGGCCCAGCTCCTGGATGAGTCCTGGAAGTCCTACAGGAAGAGCCGGCGAAGGATCCGTCCGCGGGGCGGCCGGCGGCACGTGCACAGGGCGAGGATTTCGGCGCGAAGGCTGCTCACCACCCTTGACCTCCTGGCCGGCCTCGACGGCGGCCACGGCCTTCTCGAGGCCCTACGGGCGCTGGCGCGGCAGTTCTCGGCGCTGGGCAAACTAAGGGACACCCAGGTTCAGCTGCGGGAGCTCAACGAGCTGGCGATATCCGACTCGGAGCGGCGCCCCCTTCGCCGCTCCCTGAAGAAGAAGGAACGCCGCCGCTGCCGATCCCTCACGGCCAGCGATGTCGATGATATCGGGCCGCAGATCGAGAAGGCCTCGGCGCGGCTCGCATCGGGCCCTGCGACCGCCGCGTCGGGCCGGCGCCTAAAGTCGGGCCTCAACCGGGCGCTCCGTGCAGACCTAGAGAGGGTGAACACACTTCTTCCCCGCGGTCCTGGCGACCTGTCGCGGATGCACCAGGCCCGCGTGGCGATCAAGCGCTACCGCTACCTCATCGAGCTCTTGCGGCCCATCCTTTCCGGCGTGGACCCGGGTGCCATCAAGAGGCTGCGGGCCTGCCAGGCGCGGATGGGCCAGATCCACGACGTCCAGCTCTTCATGGAGCGCCTGGAGAGGTGGTCCGCAAAGGGAAGGCTCGGCGAGGGGGAACTACGCGAACTCCTGACCCAGCTTGAGCGCAGGCGCCGGGTGCTTGTCTCCAGCTTTGTCCGTTCAACAAGCCAGCCGTTCCCGCGGCTAAGCCCGCAGGTCGCCGCGAATTAGGCCCTTCCCACGGCGGGGCTATGGAACGCACGGCGCATTCCCCCGCTCACGAGGGCAAGGGTGACAAGGGAATTCGCCGGCATGAGGACCGCCGCCACAAGGGGGTTCATTCGCCCCGTGACGGCGAGCCCCACGGCGACGGCGTTGTAGGCAACCGAGAAGACGAGGACCGTCATCTGGGTGCGGCGGCGCACGGCGCCGACCCTGAAGAGCTCGCGGATCCCACCGATGCCGCGCCCGAGGTAGTAGAAGTCGGCCTTCCTCTCCAGAAGTCCGCGGTGCACGACAGGGGTGCCGCGGCACAGGGCGCGGTCAAACGCGAGGCTGTCGTTGGCCCCGTCGCCGAGCATGAGCGCGTCATTGGCGCCCTGGCGCCCGATCCACTCGGCCTTCTCGCTCGGGCTCAGGTCTCCCAGCGCGTGGTCCGCGGGGATGTCCAGCTCGGCGGCAAGCCTCTGGACCTTCGCGCCTGCGTCGCCGCTCAGGATGTGGACCGAGAACCCCTCCTGCTGCAGCTCCCGGATTTCAGCACGGGCGTCGGGGCGCGCCGCGTCGACAAAGCTGAAGCGTGCCACGACGCGCCCCGAGAAGGCCAGGTCCGTGGTTCCGCCCCGAACCGGGTCACCCTCCCCGCCCTTCCAGTCGGCGCGTCCAAGCGTCCACGGGCCGAGTTCCAGTCCAAATCCCACCGTCTCTCGAACCTCTCCCGCAAGCAGCTCAACCGGCCCAAGGGCCAAAAGGTTCTCGCAAAGGCACTGGCTGATCGGGTGCTCGCTGTCCCTCACGAGGGCCAGGAGCGCCGAGCGCGCCGCCGCGTCCAGTGCAAGCAACGCCCCGGGGTTCTGCAGCACCGGCGTCTCAAGCGTCAGCGTGCCGGTCTTGTCGAACACGAGCTTCCTGACGCCTCCCAGTTTTGCCCAAAGATCGTTCTCCCTTATGAAGACGCCGCGGCGCCGAAGCGCGGTGGTCGCCATCTCATCGCTCAGCGGGAAGGCGAGCCCGATCGCACACGGGCATGATACCACGAGCACCGCCGTGACGACGGACCATGCCCTCGGGCCGTCGCCCGTCCTTATCCACCACGCCACCCCTGAGACGACGGCCAGGACCAGTATGCCGATCAGGTAGCCCCTGACGATCTTCTCCAGGAATACGTGCCTCCATCCGGGCCGCTCTCCCGTCTCGAGAAGCTTCGCCAGGAGCGATTCGCTCCAGGGCTGGAGCACCTCCATGGCGGCGTCCGCGCGGCTCACGTTGACCGAGCCCGCGGGAACCCGCTGGCCGGCCCGGAAAACCCGCGGCTCCGCCTCGCCGTTGATGGAGGCGAGCGAGAACATGGCCTCGCCGGCCCTGAGCCGGGCGTCGACGGGCACCGTTTGGCCGGGGACGCTTTGGAGAAGGTCCCCCACGCGCAGCTGTTCGGGAGGAACGTCGCGGGATACATTCCCCGGGCCGCCCAGCACGCGGACCCGCGGCGGCTTTGCCTGCTGGCCGAGCAGGCGCCTGCGGTTGCGCTCGACGGCGGCCACCTGCGCCCACCTTCCCACCAGCATCAGCAGGATGAACGTCGAGACGAAGTCGAAATACACGAACCGGTCGCGGCCCGCGAGCCAGCCGTACATCGACCCCGCGTAGGCACCGACGATCCCCACGGCGATCGGCATGTCGATGTGCAGGACACCCATGCGGATGGCCTGCCATGCGCGACCCACGAAATAGCTGCCGCCGACGAGGAAGCTGAGCGTGGCGAAGCCCAGCGAGAGCAGGCCGAAGAGTCCCGCGTACTGGAACGTCTTCTCCATGCCGAAATAGGTCGGCAACGTGAAGAGCATGACGTTCATCGCGAACGCGGCGCACAGCCCGACGCGCTTGACCAGGGCCCGGCTCTCGGGATCGGCCCGAAGCGGGTCACTCGGCCCCGCAAGGTAGCCAAACGCCTGGAGCTTGCGCGCAAAGTCTGCGGCCGAGAACTCCCCGGGCAGCCAGCGAAGGCGCATCGAGCCAAGCTGCGCGTTGACGAAGATGTCGCGGGCTCCGGGCTGCTGCTGGAACAGGCGCTCGATCAGCCAGACGCAGCCGGCGCAGGAGATGCCCTGGACGTCGAGCGTCAACTCCGGTGGCCGCACAGGCCGCGCAGCGGCCGCCGCGGCGTCGGCATCGTGCTGCGCCGCCTCGAGCCAGCCATAGTCGCGGGACTGGAAGACCGCGGCGTCCGCCGGCACCGTGATCGAATCCTTCAGTTCGTAGTAGCCCGCGAGGCCGTGCTCATGGACAAGGCGGAACACATAGGAGCACCCGGAGCAGCAGAAACCGGTTTCCCGCATGCGCGCGTCGATCAGCCCCGCCCCGCAGTGCCTGCACACCGGTTTCCTTCCGGCCCGCGCGGCGGCCACGGGGCCTGACGGGCCAGGGAGGACCGAGGATTGCTGCACGGCGCTCATCCTAGAAGCAGATGAATGAGGCCGGATTTGGGCCGGCCAGCCCTAGGGTCCCGCGCAGGCGCCAGCTGATGACCAGCGCCACCATCAGGGCCAGAGCGACCCTGACGCGGCCCAGCCAGAGCGGCGAGAGCCTGGCCCTCACCCACTGGAACTGGGTCTGCGCCAGCCAAAGGAGCGGCACGGTCCCCAGGCCGAACGCCAGCATGAACTCGACGCCGCGCAGGGCCGAGCCCGAGATGAGCGCGAGCGCCAGCAGGAAGTAGAGCGGCCCGCAGGGCAGAAGCGGGGTCGCGAACCCAAACGCCGCAGCGGCCTCGACGCGCGATCGCCCGCGAAGCCACCCGCGAAGCCCCAGGTTAAACCGCCCGAACGCCTCGATCCTGGGAAGGAGGCGGTCCCAGCGAAGCGCCAGCGCCACGAAGAAGATCACCATCAGCCACGGGAGCCACCGGAGCGCCGACTGCGAGACCCAGGCGAGCGGCTGGCGGCCCAGGCCCCCGGCGATCCCTCCGAGCACGGTGTAGCTCGTAAGGCGGGTCACGTGGTAGACCGTGCTTACCGTGCTGGCGTCCGTCTTGTCCCCGCGCCCCGGCATGAGCGCGCAGGCGAGCGGCCCGCACATGCCCGCGCAGTGAAGGCTCGTGATCAGGCCCGCAATGAAGGCAGCCGTTGGCGAATTTATGGAAGCGAGCTCCATGGCTTCAGGGGCCCGCCCTCGTCGCGAGGGGGACCTCCTTCACGGGGTGATGCGCCGCGATGACAAACCAGGCGGCCCACGCCGCGATGTGCAGCGCGCAGGCGGCCACGATCCACCACCACAGGCGCGAGGTCCGGGGCCTATTTGGACTTCCCGGCATGAGCCTCCTCCTCTTCCTCCTCGCGCAGGAGCCTCGCGTCCGGCCCGAGAAACTCCACCTGGCGCTGGAGATGGAACTTGCCGGCCTCGTCGCGCACGCCCACCTGCACCACGAACGGGCCCCGGTACTCCCTCCTCGGCTGCTGGAGGATGAGCGGCTCGACAACCTCCGCGAGCGCGGGCACCTCGACGACCCGGTCGAATCCCAATTGGCGGAGGTTCGCCGGGCCGCCGTCGACCCGGACGACGAAGCGCGCGGCCTCGGCCCTCTTGTTCACGATGCGCGCCAGGAACTGGTTGCGGACGGTGTCCTTGTCCACGATGTACGGGGCCCCGATCATGCGCGTCAGGCCGAAGTTGGCGGGCCTGACGGTTGAGACGGCCCACGAGGCCACGCCCACGCCCGCGAGCAGGAGGATGCTGTACACGGCCGTGCGCTGACGCAACCACCGGGTCGCCCTGCCGGAAAAGCCGTTCTGAGAGTCGTACCGAATCAGGCCCTTCGGCCTGTGCAGCCGATCCATCACCTCGTCGCAGGCGTCGATGCAGGCCGCGCATCCGATGCACTCAATCTGGACGCCGTTGCGGATATCGATGCCGGTCGGGCAGACGTTCACGCAGCGGCTGCAGGCCACGCAGTCCCCGACGGCCAGCCGGGCGCCGAGCGTCGACGGGCCCTGCGCGAGAAAGTCGGTCCCCCGCAGGGCGCCCTCGCCGCGGTGCTTGGCCTCCGCGATCGACATGCGCGGCTCGCCCCGGCGCACGTCGTACCCGATGATGAGCGTGTTGTCGTCCTGGAGAGCGGACTGGAGGCGGCCGTAGGGGCAGATGATGATACAGAGCTGCTCCCTGAACCATGCATAGTTGAAGTACAGCGCCCCCGTCGCCACGGCAATGAAGGCAAACGTGCTCCAATTCTCCAGGGGGGACGCCCGCATCATCACCCACAGTTCGGGAATCGACACGAAGTACGCCAGGAAGAGGTGGGTGATGACCGCCGACGCCGCGAAGTACAGAGCGTGCTTTGAGAAGCGCCGCGCCACCTTGGACCCGGTCCATGGGGCCGCGTCGAGGGCGCGCCTCCTCACGGCGTCCCCTTCGGTCCATCGCTCGATCCGGCGGAAGACGTGGTCAAGGAAGACGGTCTGGGGGCACGCCCAACCGCACCAGACCCTCCCCACGAGGGCCGTGATGAAGAACAGGAGGAAGCCGAGCCCCGTGATGAGGAAGAAGAGCAGCCAGGCGTCCTGCGCGGCCAGCGTCAGGCCGAAGAGGTGGAACCTCCGGCTGGCAAGGTCGAGGAATACGGCCGGGTACCCCCCCACCTTGATCCAGGGCAGCGACAGGTAGAAGACGATCAGGAACAGGCCGGAAACCTGGCGGCCGAGCGTGAACACCCCTCGCACGTCGGCGGGGTACAGAAACCTCCGGGAACCGTCGTCACGAATGGTCGTGACGGAATCAAGCGATGGGCGGGGAGGCTGCTCCATGCGGTTCCTCTTCTCATTTCCCCGTGGACGCCGGACGGATCGTCATCGGCTCGCCTTCATGGTGGTAGCTCAGGACATAGGCCACTGCCTCGATGATCCGCTTCTGCCCGAGGACGGGTCCCCAGGCGGGCATTCCCTTTGCGAGGACGCCGTTCATGGCGGTGTTGTAGAGGTCCATCGGGTTCCCGCCGTGGATCCACTCCTGGGTCCGCAGGTTCGCGCCGATGCCCCCGTCGAGGACGCCCCGCAGGCTCTCCTTGTGGCACGTGGCGCAGATGGAGTTGAACGTCGCCTTGCCCGCGTCGACGAACACCGGGTTTCGGCTCATCTGCCACAGGCTCGCGTTGTCCAGCTTCGTGGAGGCCGTCGCGGCAAGCTTTGCGGCCTCGATGTTCGCCATCTGCCGCTCGATCCTCTGGTGGTTGTTGGGGCCCACATGCAGCCACTCGTAGTAGGCCCAGTACCCCACCCAGAACACGACGGTGATGTAGAACGTGAAGAGCCACCAGTTCGGCAGTTTCTTGTCGAACTCTCGGATGCCGTCATAGACGTGCGGCCGCAGCGGGTCCTCGGTTGGCGGTGGGGGCGTGTTCGGATTCATGATCAATGCAGGGGCGTGTCTTCGCTCGTGGTTTGCGAACCGGCGTGCGCGGATCGGCTTTGGCTCTCGTCTCGGACGCAGGCCGGTGTCGGGGTGAGGAAGGGCAGGTTCTCAAGGTGCTCGACCTGCGGGCGCCTCATCCGGATGGCCCGCCAGCTGATCGTGATGAAAATCGACGCGGCGAAGGCGAACGCCACCACGGTGAAGAAGGCTGAGGAGTCCTCGTATACGATGCGGCTGAACATGGGCGTGCCGGGTTGGGATCCCTTAGTCGGCCAGCGAAGGGGCGTGGCCCGTAGGGACCACCGACTCGAAGTGCCCCAGTTGCTGGAGGTAGGCGATCAGGGCCACGATCTCGCGGTCCGGGGCCACGTAGGCGCCCGATTCCCGCAGGTCTCGGGCGATCAGCTTCTCCTGGGTGTCCATGCTGGAGGCGATCTCCGCATCGGTCCACTGGGGATAGGGCACCCCCAGCTGGCGCTGCACGGCGATCTTGCGGGAGATCGTGCTCGCATCGAGCTCGTTGCTCAGAAGCCACGGGAAGTTCGGCATGTTGGACCCCGCGGAGATCGACCGCGGGTTCTCAAGGTGGCGCAGGTGCCAGACGTTGGGGTACTTGCCCCCTACGCGCGCCAGGTCCGGGCCGTTGCGCTTGGAGCCCCACTGGAACGGATGGTCGTAGATCGACTCGCCGAGGCGCGAGTAGTCGCCGTAGCGAAGGACGTCGGGGACGAGCGTGCGGATCATCTGCGAATGGCAGAGGTAGCAACCCTCGCGCACGTAAAGGTCGCGCCCGGCGAGCTCAAGCGGCGTGTAGGGGATCTGGCGCCTGTCCTCCACGTTCGCGGCGCGGTGGATGACGATCGTGGGGATGATCTGGATCAAGCCGCCGGCGACGACCGCCACGAAGGTCAGGACGGTGAACGGCATCGCGCTCACGAGGAGCCGGTCGTACCAGTCGCCCCAGTTCTTGCGGCGGGCCTCGAAGTGGGTGTAGGCAACGACGGCGCAGAACATGGTCCCTACGAGGCCAGCGACGCTGACGAAGTGCCCGCCGAACATCCAGGCGCAGGCGAATCCGACACCCAGCGTGCAGAAGATCACCGGCGCGTTCAGCACCCAGCCCGACACGGAGAGGCTGCCCGGGGAGTTGTGGGCCGGCTCCTCGTCGTAGACCTCGATCGTCCCGTTGACCGGCTGCGCACCGCGCACCGACATCCAGAGGTTGTAGGCCATCAGGAACCAGCCCGTCAGGTAGAGCGCCCCGCCGATCACCCGCATCAGCATCATCGGCCGGATCACGTTTACGGTATCCAGGAAATTGGGATAGGTCAGGACGGTGCCGTGCTCGGTCGTCGCGTTGAGCATCAGCCCCTGCGTAATGCCGCTCGTCCACATCGCGCCGACGTACAGCAGGATCCCCACGAGCCCGATCCAGAAGTGCAGGTTGGCGAGGGCGATGCTGTGCAGGGGCTTGTTCCAGAGGCGCGGGATCATCCAGTAGAACATCCCGGCCGCCATGAACCCGTTCCAGCCGAGGGTGCCGCCATGGACATGGGCGATGATCCAGTCGGTGTAGTGCGCGAGCGCGTTGACCGACTTGATCGCGAGGAGCGGCCCCTCGAAGGTCGACATGCCGTAGAAGGTCACGGCCGCGGCGAAGAACTTGAGGACCGGGTCGGTCCTGAGCTTGTCCCAGGCGCCGCGCAGCGTCAGGAGGCCGTTCAGCATGCCGCCCCATGAGGGCGCCCAGAGCATGAGCGAGAACGTCATGCCCAGGTCCTGGAGCCAGCCCGGCAGGGAGGTGTTGAGCAGGTGGTGGGGGCCCGCCCAGATGTAGACGAAGACCAGCGACCAGAAATGCACGACCGAGAGCCGGTAGGAATACACCGGCCGGCCCGCCGCCTTCGGCAGGTAGTAGTACATGATGCCGAGGATCGGTGTCGTCAGGAAGAAGGCCACGGCGTTGTGCCCGTACCACCACTGGACCAGGGCGTTCTGCACGCCGCCAAAGACCGAGTAGCTGTGCGTCCAGCTTGTCGGAATCGACAGGTGGTTGACGATGTAGAGCATCGCCACCGTGATGATCGTCGCGATGTAGAACCAGATGGCAACGTACAGGCTCGGCTCGCGCCGCCTGGCAAGCGTCCAGAAGAAGTTCACCGCGAACACGACCCAGATCACGACGACGGCGAGGTTGATCGGCCAGATGAGCTCGCCGTATTCCTGGCCCCGGGTGAATCCGAACGGAAGCGTCAGGGCCGCGCTGACGATGATCGCCTGCCATCCCCAGAAGTGCAGCTGGGAGAGGAAGTCGCTGGCCAGCCTGGCCTTAACCAGGCGCTGCGTGGAGTAGTAGACGCCGGCGAACATCATGTTGCCGACCAGGGCGAAGATCACCGCATTGGTGTGCAGCGGCCTTAACCTGCTCCAGGTCAGCCATGGCGTGCTGAAGTTGAGCTGCCAGAAATTCAGCTGGGCCGCGATCAGGACCCCCACCAGCATGCCCACGGCTCCCCAGATGACTGAGGCCAGCAGGAACTGACGGACGACCTTGTCGTTGAATTCAACGGTAGTTTTTTGGGCGGACATGGGAGGGTGCGTTGTCTCAGTCGAAAAAATGCGGTCGCCCCCGGTGCCCCGCTGGGGCGACGGGTCCGGCTTCAGGGTCCGGGCGACCAAGGCTCATCAGCCGTCGCCGCGCGCAACCTGCGATGAAATCGGGTTTCCGTCTTGGTCCCTGCGGGCAAAGACGGCCTTCTCCTCGGCGAGCGGCAGGAGTGAATCCCTCTCGGCGCTGCTAAGGTTGCCGCGGGCGTGCTCTCGCAGGAAGAAAACGATGAACGTGAAGACGAGGCAGAGGCTGATCGTGAGCGTAAGGGGGACGACGGTCATGGGCGTATGGGTGTAAACTTCGGCCCATAATAGCCCTTGGCCCAGAATTCATCTCCGCATGACTTGGCAGGTTGTGTGCATTTCTTGTTTTTTGGGCGAAATGCCGGCGCCCTGCAGCGACCGGACCCGGCGCTAGCGCCTCAAGCCCAATGGCTTGGGCCGATCAGAAGGGCTACTGGCCCAAATCCTGGGTCTCGACCCAGCGCACCGCGTGGCGAACCAGCGCGGTCACATCCCTAAGCTCCAGCTTCTCCTTGATGTGCCCCCGGTGCACGTCGACCGTCTTTGTGCTCAGGTGGAGTTGCTGCGCGATGTCTCGGGTGCTCTTTCCCTGCCCCACCAGCCTGAAGACCTCGAATTCCCGGTCGCTAAGCTTCTCGATGGGAGAGCTTGAGCCTCGGGGCCTGCGGCCGGAAAAGACATCGAGGGCGTTCGCCGACATCCTTGGGCTTAGGTAGATCTGGCCGCTCAGAACCTGCCGGATCGCCGCCAGGAGGTTTTCGCCGCCGGCCTCCTTCATGATGTACCCGCGGGCGCCCGCCCGCAGGGCGCGCTCGGCATAGATCACCTCGTCGTGCATCGACACCACGAGAATGGCGATCTGGGGATCGGACGCTCGCAGGTCCTTAATGAACTCGAGGCCGCTCCGCCCGGGCATCGTCATGTCGGTAAGGACCATGTCCGGCTTTGAGCTGGCGAAGAGGTTCATGGCCTCAGCGGGGTTGCCGGCCTCCCCCGCCACCATCATGTCCGGCTGCAGGTCGATGAGCTGCGCGAGCCCCGCCCTCATGAACGGGTGGTCGTCGACCAGGAGCACCTTCTTGCGGGTCGCCGCCCTGGACGGGGTGCCCCGCTTCTTCTCTGGCAGGGGGCGCTTCACTGGAAGACGGGCAGCACGCAGGTCACGGTCACCCCGTGGCCCCGCTTCGAAACCACGGTGAGTTCGCCGCCGATCATGGCCGCACGGTGTTTCATCACCTCCATGCCGAGGCCTCCCGCCTTGGACGTGGGAAGGCCCTTGCCATTGTCCGAGATCTGGAGCTCGACGACGCCGCCCGACTGGGACAGGCGGATCGCGACCTCGTTGGCCTCGGAATGCTTGATCACATTGTTAACGCCCTCCTGGGCGATGCGGTAAAGATGCCCCGCCATGGACCTGTCCTTGAGGATCACCGGGTCCGGGCAATCCAGGCGGCAGTGCAGGCGGCCGATCGAGTTGATGTGCTCGACCAGCTCCGCCAGCCCGATCCTCAGGGCGTCGGGGTCGTCGCTCACGGGCACCAGTCCGCGGGCGAGGAACCGGGTCTGGGCTATGGCCTCCCTCAGCATCTTGCCCATCCGCTCGAGGCCCTTGGCCAGCTCGGGAAGCTTCCGCGACGCATCCTCCTTGAGGGCCGTGCAGACGAGCTCGATCGCCGTGAGCTGCTGGCCGAGCCCGTCGTGGAGGTCCTCGCCTATGCGCCGGCGCTCGCGCTCGGCAACCTCCACCATCTCGCGCTCGAGGCGCCGGCCCACGGCCTCGGCCGCGGCCAGGGCCCGGTCCCTCTCCACCATGTCAAGGGCCCTGCGGACGACGCCCGGCAAAAGGTCCAGCAGGCCCGTGTCCTTCATGACGTAGTCGAGGGCCCCCTGCTTCATCATCTCGACGGCGGCCTTCTCGTCGCCCTGCCCCGTCACGACAAGGAACGGCACCGGCGGGGTCTTCTGCTTGAGCCGGTCAAGGAGCGCGGCGCCCCCGATGTCCCTCATCTTCAGGTCGAGCAACATCAGGTCGGCCGTCCGCTCGCCGAGCCAGGCGAGCGCGGCCGTCCCCGAGCCGGCCGTGTCGACCGAATATCCCTCGGTCCGCAGCGTCTCCGCCATCAGCACGAGCAGGCCCACGTCGTCGTCAACCACGAGGATCCTGGCGGGTTTGGGCGAGGTGGACATCACTTGCCGTCGATCGGCGGGACTAAGAGGAGCATGATGAAAAGGCCCAGGCGCCGGACCGCCTCCGCAAACTTCTCATAGTCGACGGGCTTCTGGATGTAGACGCTGCACCCGAGCTGGTGGCACCGGTCGACCTCCCGGGAGTCGTCCGTCGTCGTCAGCATGATGACCGGGAGCTTCCTCATCTCCGAATCCGACTTGATCCTGCGGAGCACCTCGATCCCGTCGACCTTCGGCAGGCGGATGTCGAGGAGGACGACGAAGCTGTGTCCAGAATGGTGCGCCGGGACCCCGCCAATGCCAAAGAGGAAGTCGAGAACGGCCTGGCCGTCCCTGAAATGCCTTATCCGGTTGCCCAGGCCCGCCGTCTCCAGGACCTCCCTCACGAGTATGGCATGCCCCTCATCATCCTCGACTATGAGTATTACCGGGGCTTCAGGCGTCATACAGCGTTGGCTGGGACCGCGACCGTGGGGAGTGCCACAAAGAAAGTCGAGCCCACCCCCTCCTGGCTCTCAATCCAAATTCTCCCGCCCTGGCGCTCGAGGACCCGCTGCGCGATCGTCAGGCCCAGGCCCTCTCCGCTGCCGTTCTCCGGGTTGAGCCGGTGGAAGATCTCGAAGGCCTTGCTCTGGTGGTCCGGGGCGATGCCTATTCCGTTGTCGGACACCGAGTAGACCGACATCCCGTCCCGGACGGCTCCGCTGATCGTCACTCGCAGCGGCCTCTTCGGGTCGCGGTACTTGATGGCATTGTCCAGCAGGTTTGCAAAAGCCTGGCTCGTCTGCACGCGGTCGCCCAGGCAGCCCGGGAGGGCCTCCACCCTCACCTCGGACTTCGTCTCGTCGATCTGGAAGCGCATCGCCGCCGTGATCTCCGAGATCAGCTCGTTCACGTCCAGCGGCTGGATGGTGAATGCGATGCGGCCCAGGCGCGAGTAGCGAAGCAGACCGTTGAGGAGCATCTCCATCTTGGTCACGCCGGCGTTGATGAAGCGCAGCGCCTGCGGGATCGCCACCTCGACGGGGGCCTTCAGGTCGGCGGCAGCGACCTGCCCGTCCCGCCCGCCCGCAATGGCGGCCTGGATCTTCTCGCAGGCCCGGTTGAGCTGCTTGCCGAAGCCCTGCACGTTGACGAGCGGGGACCTCAGGTCGTGCGAGACCGTGTAGACGATCGTCTCCAGCTCCTTGTTCTTCTCGGCGAGGTCCGCGGCGAAACGCTGGAGGTCGGCCTCGTCCGCCTTTCGCTGGGTGATGTCCGTTCGGATCGAGATGTACTGCAGGGGCTTGCCCGCCTCGTTGAACCGGGGAAAGATCGTCGTGGCGACCCAGTAGAGCGACCCGTCCTTGGCCCGGTTCCTGATCTCGCCCTGCCAGACCCCGCCCTTGCCGATCGTGGTCCAGAGGTTCCGGAAGAAGTCCTTGGGGTGGAGCCCCGAGTTGATGATGCGGTGGTCCTTGCCGAGCAGCTCCTCGCGCGAGTACTGGGAAATGGAGCAGAACTTGTCGTTCACGTAGGTGATCTTCCCGGCGGCGTCCGTTATCGCCACGATGGAGTGCTCGTCGAGCGCCGCCCGGATGTCGCGCATCTCGCGAACGGCGTCCAGGAGCTGGCGCTCTGATCTCTTCTGCTCGGTGATGTCGCGGGCGATCTTGGAGACGCCGACGATCCGGCCGTGGACGTCCTTTATCGGGGAGATGGTGACGGAGACCTCGATGCGGCCGCCGTCCTTCCTGACCCGCGCGGTCTCGAAGTGCTCCATCCTCTCCCCGCGCCGGATCCGGGTGAGGATCTCCTGCTCCTCGTCGACACGGTCCGGGGGAAAGAGCATGAGCATCGGCTTGCCGACGGCCTCCGACACCGTGTAGCCGAACATCCTCTCGGCCCCCGGGTTCCAGCTGGTGATCACCCCATCGAGCGTCTTGCTGATGATGGCGTCATCCGACGACTCGATGATCGCCGCCAATTGGAGGCGCCCGGCCAGGTCAGCCTCCGCCTCCGTCGCCCGTGACTTTTCGGTGTTCGCCAATGGCCGGATCCTAGGAGCAACCGCGGGACGGGCAAGGGTAGACCTTCCGAGGGGAGAGGACGGCGCATGAGGGGGCCGGGCATAGGGAATTTCCCTACCGAGATACGGTCCCGGCCCCAATTTCCAAAGGGAGCCCGGGATGGTAGTCTCAGCCCATGCAATCCGAGATCATCTTCCTGCCCACCCCCGGCCTGACCGCGCAGAACCACCACAATCTCGCGGACCACCTCCAGAAGTCCGAAATCTTCCGCGAATACCAGAAGGCCTTCCAGACGACGACCGGGCTGCCCCTGGCCATCCGTACCGCGGGGTCGTTCCAGGCCCCCATGCACGGCTCGAAGAACGCCAACCCGTTCTGCAGCCTGATGACGAACCGCAACAAGACGTGCTCCTCGTGCCTGCAGCTCCAGCAGAAGATGGAAAGCGGCGACAGCGAGAGTCCGACGACGCTCGAGTGCCTCGCCGGCCTGAGCGAGTCGAGCGTTCCCGTCCGGGTGGGTGAGCGGGTGATCGCCTTCCTGCAGACCGGTCAGGTCCTCCTCCACAAGCCGTCGGCGGCGCGCTTCCAGAAGATATCGGCCGCGGTCGCGAAGCTCGGCATGGAGGCCGAGATTCCTCAGCTCAAGGAGACCTATTTCAAGACGCGCGTCATGACGCGCCACGAGTACGACTCGATCCTGCGCCTGCTGAGCATCTTCGCCCAACACCTCTCCGCCGTGAGCAACCAGCTCATGGTGCAGGAGGCCTCCGCGGAGGCCCCCGCCGTTGCCAAGGCGCGCGCCTTCATCGCCGACCACCAGGGCGAGGAGATCTCGCTGGCAGCAGTGGCGCAGGCCGCGAACATGAGCGCCTTCTATTTCTGCAAGATCTTCAAGAAGTCGACCGGGCTCACCTTCACGGAGTACCTCGCGCGGGTCCGCGTCGAAATCGTGAAGCAATTGCTCCTGAACCCGCACAAGCGCGTCAGCGAGGCCGCCTATGAGGCGGGCTTCCAGTCGCTCTCCCAGTTCAACCGCGTCTTCCGCCGCATCGCCGGCGAGGCACCCTCCACCTACCGCGAGAAGCTGCACGGCTCCTCGGGTGTGGCCCAGAGCGGAGCCGGACACCTCACCCACGCCGCGTGAGGTGGACCCGGCCCGGCCGGAACAGGCAGGCTTCGGTTTTCACCTGTTTCCGTTTGGCCAACGCGAAATTTGATGCATAGTTGAGCAGCCGCGCCCGATTGAACGGGGCCGGCGAAATCACACCTCCCCGCGATGAAAATTGATCCTAGGGATTTCCGCGTCGAGGCCGGCTCGAAAGTCCGGCTCAAGGAGTGGCCCACCCTCGTGAAGCCGCTCTACCGCTCGAAGAGCCACTACAACAAGGCCCTTTGCGAGCACGTCGAGCGGCTGAGCGCGCTGCAGGACCTCTTGTACGCGTACAACCGCTACTCGGTCCTGCTCATCTTCCAGGCGATGGACGCCGCGGGAAAGGACGGCGCCATCAAGCACGTGATGACGGGCGTCAATCCCCAGGGCTGCCAGGTCTTCAGCTTCAAGCACCCGAGCGCCACCGAGCTGGAGCACGACTTCCTTTGGCGCACGACCGCCTGCCTGCCCGAGCGGGGCCACATCGGCATCTTCAACCGCTCGTACTACGAGGAGGTGCTGATCGTCCGCGTCCACCGCGAGATCCTCGAAAGCGAGGCGCTCCCAGAGGTGGCGACCCGCCAGGGCGACATCTGGGAGGGGCGGTACCGCTCGATTTGCGACCTCGAGGAGCACCTCCAGCGCAACGGCACGCAGGTCGTCAAAATCTTCCTGCACCTCTCCAAGGGCGAGCAGCGGCGGCGGTTCCTGGCGAGGATCGACGACCCGAAGAAGAACTGGAAGTTCAGCCAGGCCGACATCGAGGAGCGGAAGTACTGGAAGGAGTACATGCGCGCCTACGAGTGCTGCCTTGGCGCCACGAGCACCAAGAACGCCCCGTGGTACGTGGTCCCCGCGGACGACAAGGAGAACGCCCGCCTCATCGTCTCGCGCATCGTGGTCGACCTGCTCGAGGGGCTTCAGCTGAGCTACCCGAAGACCGGGGCGGCGCACCGTAGGGCCCTCGAGGCCATCCGCAAGGAGCTGAGCCGGCAGAAGGCATAAGTGGCGGTCGAGCAATGCCTTTATAACCGCCGCAAACACGCCCCAATCCCATGGCAATAGTCGCCCAGACATGGACAAGAGCTGCGCAGTCGCGGGCCCCCAACGGATGTAGTGTTAAGCTATGAAAACCATTCTGGTGCCCATTGACTTCTCCCCGGTCACCAAGGCAGTCGTGGACGAGGCAAACGCGCTCGCCCAGAGCTGCAAGGGCCGCGTCGTGCTCCTGTATGTCGTGCAGCCACCTGTTTTGGTCGCGGAGTACGGAGGCGTCATCGAGGACGTGGTGCCGCTCATCGAGGCCGCAGAGAAGGCAGCGAACCAGCTCCTTGCGCAGTGGCGGGACTATCTCAATGAGGGCAGCGCCACCGCGAAGACGGTCAAGGTCGAGGGGTTCCCGGCAAAGGTGATCGTCGAGCAGGCCAAGACCCTCGAGGCGGACTACGTGGTCATGGGCTCGCACGGCCACACCGCATTCTACGACCTTCTTATAGGCAGCACGACGAGCGGCGTCCTCAAGAAGGCCCCCTGCCCCGTCGTCGTCGTCCCCGCAAGGCCGACCCCGGGGCGCACCCCAAAGAAATAGAACCCAAAAAATACCCCACGCAAATGGAGCTACTTGAAGCAATATATGGACGCCGGGCCGTGCGCGACTACGACGACCGGAAGGTTTCACACTCCATCCTGCACGAGCTCATCGACGCCGCGATACAGGCCCCGTCCGCGCTTGACGAGCAGCCCTGGGTGTTCGCGGTGATCGAGGGCAAGGGGCTCCTGAGCGACTACTCCGAGCGGGCCAAGGCCCACTTCCTCGAGACGTTCAACTCCGGGCGCGACCCCCATTCGCTCCACCGCGACAGGCTTCGGGACCCCGACTACAACCTCTTCTACAACGCCAGCACGCTTGTCGTGGTCTACGCCAAGCCCGGATGGAAGTTCGCCACGACCGACTGCAGCCTGGCTGCGGAGAATCTCATGCTGGCGGCGCACGCCAGGGGCCTTGGCACGTGCCCGATCGGATTCGCGCAGCCCTGGCTGGACCTCTCCGAGATAAAAACCTCCATCAACATTTCGGAGGACTTTACCGCGGTCCTCCCGCTGACCGTGGGCTACCCGGCGAAGGCGCCGGATCCCGTGCCGCGGAAAATGCCTGAGATCGTATTCTCGAAATAAACTTTATGTCATCGACCCTAGACGAAACACCGCTCCCCCTGCCGACACCGGCTAAGCGTACAAGCAACCCTGGTTGCTCCCTCAACGCCTTCTTCAGGCCAAAGACCGTGGCCGTGATCGGCGCCAGCGAGAAGCCGGGCGGCGTCGGGCGAGCGCTACTCGAGAACCTGGGCACCTTCCACGGCGCCCTCTATCCGGTGAACGCGCAGCGCGACTCGGTCCTGGGCAAGAAAGCCTACCGGAACATCGCCAGCGTCCCCGCGAAGGTCGACCTCGCCGTCATCGCGACGCCCGCCGCCACCGTGCCCGGGATCATCCGCGAGTGCGTGCAGGCCGGGGTCGAGGCCGCAATCGTCATCTCGGCCGGCTTCAAGGAGAGCGGCGCCGTCGGCACCGAGCTCGAGCAGCAGATTCTCGACGCCATCAAGGGGTCGAAGCTCCGGGTGATCGGGCCGAACTGCCTCGGCGTCATGGGCCTGCACGTCAACCTGAACGCCACGTTCTCGAAGGACATGGCCCGCACCGGCAACGTCGCGTTCCTCACTCAGAGCGGCGCCCTGGGCACGGCGATCATCGACTGGAGCCTCAAGGAGAAGGTCGGGTTCAGCGCGTTCGTGTCGATCGGCTCGATGCTCGACATCGGCTGGGGCGACTTGATCCGCCACCTGGGCGACGACCCCCAGACGCACAGCATCATGATCTACATGGAGTCGGTTGGCGACGCGCCGGCCTTCCTCGCGGCCGTCCGGGAGGTCGCCCCCATCAAGCCCATCGTCGTGATCAAGGTTGGGCGCACGGACGCCGCCGCCAAGGCGGCCGCGTCCCACACCGGCGCCCTGACCGGCAGCGACGAGGTGCTTGACGCCGCGTTCAACCGGGCGGGAGTCATCCGGGTCGCGACCATCGAGGAGTTCTTCTCGATGGCGAAGGTCCTCGCCAAGCAGCCCCTGCCGAACGGCCCGAAGCTCTCTATCGTCACGAACGCGGGCGGCCCGGGCGTCCTCGCGACCGACATGCTCGTGGAGTGCGGCGCGCAGCTCGCCACGCTCGCCCCCGAGACCCTATCGGAGCTCAACAAGGTGCTCCCCGCCCACTGGAGCCACAGCAACCCCATCGACATCCTTGGGGACGCGGACGCCGCCCGCTATGCGGCCGCCGTCGCCGTCGCCGCCAAGGACCCGGGAGCCGACGGAGTCCTTGTCATCCTGACGCCCCAAGCGATGACGGACCCCATCGCGACCGCCGACCTGATGAGGACTTATGCGAAGATGGAAGGTAAGCCCCTGCTCACAAGCTGGATGGGCGGCACCCGGGCCAAGACGGGCCGGAACATCCTGACCGAGGCCGGAATCCCGATGTTCGACTACCCCGACGACGCGGCGCGCGCATTCTCCAACATGTGGCGCTACTCGAAGAGCCTGCTGCCCCGCGAGGAGGAGGCGCCGAGCGCCAAGGCCGCCCCCAAGGCCCCGGAACCCGACACCGCAAGGGTCACGGCCCTGATCGGCGCGATTCGCAAGCGCGGCGGCACGCTTCTGACGGAGTACGAGTCCAAGCAGGTCCTGTCCGCCTATGGGATCCCCACGGTCGAGACCCGGCTCGCAGTCACCCCTGAGGAGGCTATTGCCACTGCCGAAGCCATTGGTTTCCCGGTGGTTCTGAAACTGCATTCGGACACGATCACCCATAAGACCGATGTCGGAGGCGTTCGCCTCAACATCCGCAACGCCGCCGAGGTGCGCAGCGCCTGGGAGGCCATCGAGGGCGCGGTCAAGGCAAAGCACGGCCCGGGGCATTTCCAGGGCGTCACGGTGCAGCCGATGGTCATGCTCAAGGGCTGCGAGCTCATTTTGGGTAGCAGCCTGGACCCCCAGTTCGGTCCGGTGCTTCTGTTCGGCGCGGGCGGCGTCCTTGTCGAGGTGTTCAAGGACCGGGCGTTGGGCCTGCCCCCGCTCGATCCCTATCTGGCACGCCGGCTGATGGAGCAGACGAAGATATTCAAGGTCCTCAAGGGCGTGCGCGGCCGGTCCTCCGTGGACATGGCGGCGCTCGACCAGATCCTTGTGCGCTTCAGCCTGCTTGTGGCCGAGCAGCGCTGGATCAAGGAAATCGACATCAACCCGCTGCTGGCCTCACCCGAGCGGATCCTGGCACTCGACGCCCGGATCGTCCTCCACGGACCCGAGATGCGGGCTGAGGACATCCCGGCCCTCGCGGCCACGCTTTAACCCTCCGGGGGACCGGCGGCCGGCCATCCTGGCGCCCCTGCACGCAGGGACGCCGGGGCGGCACGGTGCCTCATCAACCGGACAAATTATGCATAGCGAAGGCCAAAACGTGAGGAGTTTTGTAAAGTGCGAGTCGCTAGAATGCGAAGAGGATCGGCCCCAATTGCGGAACAAATTATTTGGTCCGGGGACGATTCAACACACACAAGGGAACAACCTATTCTAGACGCATTGGACCAAAACGGTGCGATCGGTTGGGCCTAGGCGGATCAAAGCCGCGCCCTCTGACTTGGTTGGAATGGCATGCCTTTTAACCCGAACTTCGACTCAAACTTCAATGACTCATAAGGCCGAGACGTACGACACCCTCCCGAGAACTCCGAAGCTACTCACGCGAAACCCCATACCCGCCGCAGCGCGCATGGTGATCAAGCGCACCGGAGAAACCGTGCGCTTCGACCTGAGCAAGGTCACGCGCGCAATCGCCCTGGCCGTCTACGAGATCAAGAGCCCCGACTCCAAGAATCCCTACCGCGACGAACTCCTCGCCTGCTACGGGCTCGACCCCGCCGACTTTCAGACCGTGACGAAGACGGCCGAGCGGGTGCAGATGGCGGTGGAGGGCCTGTACTACCGCGTCGGCAAGCATCCGACCATCGAGCAGATCCAGAACGCCGTCGTCGTCCAGATCGCGGCTGACGGCCACTGGGACATCGCCTCGGCTTACATGGCCTACCGGCTGAGGCAGGCGGATCGGCGCCTCGCAATCTATTCGGACAGCAGCATGTCCGACTACATCGCGCAGTCCAAGTATGCGCGCTTCAACGAAGGCCTCGGCCGGCGAGAGATCTGGAACGAGAGCGTCTCGCGCGTGGAGGCGATGCACAGGACATTCTTCGGTGACAGGCTCGCGCTCCGCATCCCGGACAAGATCGCGCCCGAGGTGGCCCAGCTTGCCGGCCGCCACCTGCAGACCCTGGAGGCGATGCTCGCTGGGAAGACCCTGGGGGAGGTCCTCGCCGACAGCTTCCAGGCGGTTGCCCGCAAAGAGGTGCTCCCGTCCATGCGCTCGATGCAGTTCGCCGAGGCATGCCTGAGCGCGCACGCGCGAATCTTCAACTGCAGCTTCTCGAACGTCGACCGCCTGGATTTCTTCAAGGAGTTCTTCTACCTGCTGCTTTGCGGGTGCGGGTGCGGCTTCTCCGTGCAGAGGCAGCACGTCTCCCGCCTGCCGGCCCTTCCCACCCGCGGCCTCGAGACCGAGCTGCCAGTGACCCACTACATCGTGAGCGACACGATCGAGGGCTGGGCGGACGCCCTCGACGAGCTCGTTAGGAGCTACTTCGACGGCACGAAGGTCGAGTTCAGCTACCACCTGATCAGGCCCCGCGGCGCGCACCTTAAGACGTCGGGGGGCAAGGCGCCAGGCCACCTTCCGCTCAAGAAGGCCCTCATCAAGATCGAATCCGTCCTTTCGGGGGCCGTCGGCCGAAGCCTGAAGTCGATCGAGGTCTATGACATCTGCATGTTCGCGGCCCGCGCCGTGCTCTCGGGGGGGATCAGGCGCTCGGCGTGCATCTGCCTCTTCTCCTACGACGACGAGGACATGATGATGGCCAAGACCGGAAACTGGTTCGAGAAGCAGCCGCAGCGCAGCGCCTCCAACAACAGCGCGGTCATTCCCCGCTCGATGAAGGACGATACGGTCTTCAGGAAGCTTTTCACCAGCACTAAGGAATTCGGGGAGCCGGGGTTCGTGTTCTGCGACAATCCTGACGGCGGGGTGAACCCGTGCTCCGAGATCGGGCTCCTGCCCGTGGTCAACTGGACCCTTTCGGAGCCTGAGGTCGCGAAGCTCTACAGCTGGGGCTATACCGGCGAGCTGCCCGGGGTGTCGCGCATGTCAGGCTGGGAGATGTGCAACCTGACGAGCACGAACGGGGCCCTGATCCGCAATGTCGACACGCTCGTGCGCACCGTGGTGCGCGCCGCCGTCATCGGCACCCTCCAGGCCGCCTACACGGACATCAAGTACCTGGGGCCCGTGACCCGCCTTATAAACGAGCACGACGCCCTGCTCGGCGTCTCGATCTGCGGGTTCATGGATTCCCCGGAGATACTTCTGAACGCGGAGGCGCTCACCGAGGCCGCGCACATCGTGAGGGCCGCGAACATAGTGGTCGCGGACCTTATCGGCATCAACCGGGCCTCCCGGACGACGACCGTCAAGCCCGAGGGAACGACGGCTGCCCTCCTGGGCACGGCGTCCGGAATCCACCCCAACCATGCACGCAGGTATTTCAGGAGGGTCCAGGCTGCGCGCACCGAGCGGGTCTACCTGCACTTCAAGGCCGCAAACCCGCAGATGTGCGAGTGCAGCGTGTACGATCCCGACCACACCGACGTCATCACGTTCCCCGTGAAGGCGCCGGAAAACGCGATCCTCAAGAACGAGATCGGTGCGATAGAGTTCCTGGAATACGTGAGCCTTGTCCAGCGGACCTGGGTGAAGGCCGGGACGAACCCCCAGAACAACCGCGCGCCGGAGATCTCGCACAATGTCTCCAACACCTGCGCCGTGAAGCCCAACGAGTGGGAGGCCGTTGCGGACTACATCTGGACGCACCGCGACGATTTCACCGGCGTGTCCCTGCTTGGGGACGATGGGCAGACCCGCTATGCACAGGCTCCGTTCCAGGCCGTCGAGTCCGACGAGGACGTGCTGCATTGGAACCGGCTTCAGCCCAAGCCGGTGGACTACACGACGCTCAAGGAGGACGCCGACAACACGGCGCTCAAGGACGTGGTCGCCTGCGCGGGCGGCGCCTGCGCGGTCCTGTAACGGGCCAAGGGAAGGCGCGCCGACGCACGCTCCGGAGGCAGCCCCGCCCACTCGTCCGGCGCGCCGTCTGAATGCCATCCTGCGCACGCGGGCAGACCCCCCTCGCAAGTCATTTTGCAATAAGCTGTCGACCAATAGGTTATCAATTTAACCCGGACGCGCTTCTGGGCAAATATCGGCACGAAATTCGCAATCCATGCGCAGCAAGTTGGGGGACATAATGTTACCCTATCAATCCGATCCCATGAAAACGAAACGCCACTCAACGTTGGTTCGATTCGAGCCGACCGAGAATGACATCCGCGACTACGCCTATCACCTGTTCGTTCAGAGCGGATGCGTCCCTGGCCGTGATCTGGAGAACTGGCTCGAGGCCAAAGCCTGCCTCGGCGCGTGCATACCCAAGTCAAAGACTCAGACAAGGCTCCACCACCATACCCAACACCAAAACGAGAAGGTCATAACGACGAGGTCCCTCGAGGCGAAGAACCTCGCAGGATGATGGTCGTGACCCTGAACAGGCGCGCCTGCGGCGACCAAAACCCGCAGGCGCAGCCTTCCAAACCCACGAAACCAAAGATACACGATGCTCAAGAAATACTCAGTCGAATACAGCGTGCGGCTCCATAGGCACGTGGTTCCGGAGCATCATTTCTACAGCACCGACGATCCGGTGACCTGCGAGGAGTTCGTCCAGGATCTCCTCGAGCAGGGGATGGGAATCCACGGGATCAGGCACGACGGGGTCGACCTCCTGCGGCCCGATTTTGACCGCATCGTCAAGCTGGCCGCCGGAGCCATAGCCTCCAAGCGCATCTGCACCTCGCTCAACATCAGGCCGGAGGAGGAGCACTACCGCTTCGGTTTCGCCGCCTAGGAAAATAAAGCCCAGCCAAAGATACCCCGGAGCCGACCCCCACAGCGCTTAGGCGCGCCGCAATTAATACACAGCCCCCGTACTCGAATGATCCTCACCCAAGAAACCGCCTCCCCTCCCCCCGGCCCGATGCTCGATCTGGAACTCATCCGCAAGTACTCGGTCGCGGCCCCCCGCTACACGTCCTACCCTCCCGCCACGAAGTTCACCATCCCGGGCGAGGCGAGGGAACTTCAGGACGCGATCGCGGACGACAACCGTCCGGGCGCCGGCCCGCTATCCCTCTACTTCCACCTTCCCTTCTGCGAGAGCCAGTGCTGGTACTGCGGCTGCAGCACGATCGTGACCCGCAACCGCGAGGCGGCGTCCGACTACGTCGACGTCCTCGAGCGCGAGGTCCAGTTGGTCGCGGCGAGGATCGACCGGCACCGCCCGGTGACCCAGATCCACCTTGGCGGGGGCACGCCGACCTTCCTGCCGCCCGAGGAGCTCGCACGGATGGGCATGCTGATCCATGGCAACTTCTTCCCGGACAGGAACTGCGAATTCGGCGTGGAGGTGGATCCCAGGCGCCTCACCAAGGAGCACGTCGAGGCCCTCAGGGTGATCGGGGCCAACCGGGCTTCGATTGGCGTCCAGGACACCAATCCCCAGGTCCAGCTCGCCATCCACCGCTGGCAGCCCCCGGAACTCAACGCCCAGGCCGTCTCGTGGCTGCGCGACGCCGGCTTCAAGTCGATCAACGTCGACCTGATCTACGGGCTGCCCCTCCAGACGGCCGAGACGTTCGCCAAGACCATCGAGGACGTGCTCGCCATCAGCCCCGACCGGCTTTCGGTCTTCAGCTACGCTCACGTCCCGTGGCTTAAGCCCGCGCAGCGCATCTTCGAGTCGCGCCAGCAGCTGCCTTCGCCAGAGGAGAAGCTCGCCATGTGGGCCGTCGCCCACTCGAAGCTGACATCCGCGGGATACGTCGACATCGGCCTCGACCACTTCGCCAGGCCCGACGACGAGCTCGCCGTCGCCCAGCGCAACGGGACCCTGCACCGCAATTTCCAGGGCTATAGCACCGCGGCGGGCTCTTCGCTCTACGGATTCGGCGTCACCTCGATCTCGTCGACGCTCGACAGCTACCGCCAGAACTTCAAGGGGCTGGACGAGTGGCGCCAGGCCATCGCGGCCGGCCAGCTCCCCATCGACCGAGGCCTGGTCCTGACGGACGAGGACCACCGGCGCCGCACGATCATCATGCGGATCATGTGCGACCGGCGGATCGACTTCCGGGCGATGTCGAGCCTTCTCGGGGTCGACGTCACCTCTCACTACGCGCCCGAGATCGCGGACCTGTCGGACCTCGAGGCGGACGGCCTCGTTCAGCGCTCGCCGAAGGGCATCCAGGTGACCCCGCGCGGCGTGCCGCTTCTGCGCGTCGTCGCCATGCGATTCGACGCCACCTTCACGCCCGGGGCCAACCGGCATTCCCAGACGATCTGAGCCGAGGAAATCCCTCGGTTCACGCGCGCGAGGACGCCTTGCCCGGGGGTTTCGATGCCTCGCGGATCTCACCCACCGAGCATCGCGATCGCCTGAAGCAGTTCCCGCACACGCGCTGGATCTCGCGCTGGGACACGACGTCGTAGGCCAGCATCAGCTCGGCCCACTGCTCGCTTTGCTCGTCCTCGGGAAGGTCCGACTGCGTGGCCTCGGCCATCTGCGCCGCGGATTGGACGGCCTGCTTCCCCGTGGCGAGGAACACAAGGGTCGAGTTGAGCCTGCAAGGGCTCTTGCTCCAGACAGGCATCTCCGCGGGAGGAACCTTCCTGACGAGGTTGGGCACGTTGCTGGAGCGCAAAAGGGACCAGAGCCCGTCGAGAAAAGAGTCCATGGCGCCGGCCAGCGTCACCTCGGACGCAGCAAACTCCCATTCCTCCTCCTTGCGAAGGAGAGCTTCCCAACTGGCCTTGATCGCGTACTGCGAGGTCTCGCAAACCTTGAGGTAGGTCCAGTTCAACCTTTGTAAACTCTAAGCACATGCCGGGCTCCGGACTCATCATTCATTGTCCAACCTCACGCAAATCTTGGTATGACACGGCGCCGCGGCGACGCCGGCCCCTCAGCGCCGGAGGGCGCCCTGCGCTGCGGCCGGGAGCTCCTGGGAGTGGAGAAGCAGCAGGCTCACCTGCCAGATCTCCGTGTCCGACAGGGACGAACCGTAGCCCGGCATGCCCGTGAACCTGATCCCATTCCTGACCTTCCAAAAGGTTTCACCAACCGGGTCGTCCGTGACTCCCTTCTTGGGCGGCAGCAACTGCGGCGGCTTCGGGAACATGCCCATTGCGGTCGCCGAGGGGGGACGCCCGGGGTCGCCGTGGCAGACCGCGCAGTGCTCGCGGTACAAGTGGGCGCCCCCCACAAGGTTCTTCTCGTCGGCGGGAACGGGCGCCGGGCGTTCGGCCTCCGCGCCAATGGCCGACCGTAGCGCCGCATGCGCCAAGTACCTCTCGAATGGGAGCGGCGGGCTTTCGGTCTTCACGGGCATTCCTCCGCGGGTCAAAAAGAGGAACGCCGAGCCGAGGCAAAGGGCTACCCCCAGGACGACGCCTGCCAATATGGATTTCATCGATGATCCAATCCCAAATATCTCGGTTGGGTTCAAGCACCATGGCCTTCCCGCACCCTGCAGGAGCGTTCCGGGCCGGGAAGCGGACTGGAAACGGTGTCTCCACCCGGACATTCCCGGAACCAATCGTGCTGGCTCCCTGTCGTCGAGATGTGCTCCACTCCGTCCCGATTGAAAGCTTATAGCTAACCATGGGCCGAAGGCTGATCATCGCCGGGGGCGGAATAGGAGGGATGGCCGCTGCGCTCGCCCTTGAGCGCGCCGGAGTCGAGGTATGCGTCTACGAGCGCTCGCCGGCCTTCACCGAGGTCGGCGCCGGCATGAGCCTATGGCCGAATGCCACCCGGATCCTCAAATCCTGGGGCGTGCTCGAGGACCTGCTCGCCACTGGCGAGCCGGTCACGCACTTCGACCTTCTGCGACCCGACGGGGCGACGATCTCCGAGATCTCGATGAGGGGCTTCGACACCCCCACCCTGTGCCTGCACCGTGCCGACCTTCACCGGGCGCTGATCCGCGCCCACCCGCCCTCACGCCTCGTCTCAAACGGGCGCCTGCTGCGCTTCGCGCAGAAGGCCGGCAGCGGAGTGACCGCCGAGTTCGCAGGCGGCCTCAGGGCGGATGCCGACGGGCTCATCGGCGCCGATGGCGTGAATTCCGCCGTCAGGGCGCAGCTTCATGGAGCCGCCCCGCCCATCTACCGGGGATACTGCATCTGGCGCGGGATCGCCCCGCAGGTTCCGGGGGAAAGAAAGGGCCACATCACCGAGACCTGGGGCCGCGGACAGAGGTTCGGGGTCATGCCGATCGGAGGGGGCCGGGTGTGCTGGTACGCCACGCGCAACGGACCCGAGGGCCGGCCCGAGGGAGCCGAGGGGCGCAAGGGTGAAATCCTTAGGCTGTTCGCCGGCTGGCACCATCCGATCCAGGACCTGATCGAGGCAACGGATCCGGCCGAGATCATGAGGAACGAGGCGCGCGACCGGACGGCACTCAGCCGTTGGGGCGAGGGATGCGTCACGCTCCTGGGCGACGCAGCCCATCCCATTACGCCCAACGTTGGCCAGGGGGCCTGCATGGCGATCGAGGACGCCGCCTGCCTGGCCAAGGCCGTCGCCGCCCACCCGGACCTACCGTCCGCATTCGCCTCCTACGAGGCGGCGCGCCGGGGCCGGACTGCGTTTGTCGGCAACCAGTCGCGCCGCATCGGGGCAATAGGGCAGCTCGAGAACCCATTCGCGGTTGCCGCCCGCAACGTGATCGCCCGAGTCGTCCTGGCCGTTTCGCACGACATGACGCTAAATTCGGTCTACGCGCACGAGGTCTGATCGTCGCAGCGCCGCGTGCCGCGGTTGCATGCCATCGGTGGCACCATGCCCGGCATGGCGCTCCCGATCAGCGTGAACTCAATGTGCCGGCGGCCGCACAATCTTGCGCAAATCGCAATTTCACCGTGACGTATTTGCACGGGAATCGTCCTTGCTGATCCGGGCCCAATCGCCCCAATAGTTTCCCTCCCCGGCCCTCAACTTCATGAACATCCGCCCCACCCTGTGCTCCCTTCTCGCCCTGGCTCTCTCAGCGGCCGGCCACGCGGCCCCGGCCCAAGCGCCCGATGAGGTGCTCTCTGTCAACGATCAGGACTACCTGGAGATGACCGGGCTGAACGTCATGCTGGCGCATGACTTCTATCCCGAGGGCCACCAGGGCGGAGTGGCCGTCATCGAGAACGGCCAGCGCGTGGCGACAAATGGCGACCTGCGCCTTGAGCCGACGCCGGGCCAGTGGCAGCCGACCCCGCTCGTGGGCGAGCGAAAGGTCGACCGCGCGGCGCAGGAGATCAGTGTGCGCATGTCCTATCCCGACCCGAGCCGGGACCGCAGGGGCTTCAACCCCATGACGTTTCCGGACCTGAAGATGGGCTATGTCGTCAAGGTCAAGCCCGCGGGCTCCTCCTTCCGAATCATCGTCGACCTCGACGAGCCGCTCCCTGCAGCGTGGGTGGGCAAGGTGGGTTTCAACTTCGAGCTCTACCCGGGAATCCTGTTCGGCAAGTCGTTTGAGATCGGCGACCAGGTCGGCATCTTCCCGAGGCAGGCCAACGGGCCCGGAAAGGTCACCGACGGCGACTATGAGGTGGACCCGCTCGGGCGCGGCCCGAAGCTCACGGTGGCTCCGGAATCCGACCTGCAGAGGATGACAATCGAGGCGGTGCACGGGGGCGAGATCCAGCTGCTGGACGGGCGGGCCAAGCACAACAACGGATGGTTTGTCGTACGCTCGCTCGTGCCGGCGGGGGCCACCAAGGGCGCCATCGAATGGCTCGTGACCGCCCATCCCATCCCGGGATGGAGGTCGGACCCGGTTATCCAGGTCTCACAGGTCGGCTACCATCCGAAGCAGGAGAAGGTCGCGGTCATCGAGCTCGACCGAAGGGAAACGGACATCAAGCCCGTGACGCTCTACAGGATCACCGATTCGGGGCCGGAGCGGGTGGCCGTGGCGCCGGCCAGGGAGTGGGGGCGATTCCTGCGCTACCGCTACCTCCAGTTCGATTTCTCGTCGGTGACGGCGCCCGGCATCTACGAGGTGGGCTACGGCGACCTGCGCTCGGGACCCTTCCAGATCGGCGAGCGCGTCTACGAGCGCAACGTGTGGCAGCCCACCGTCGAGTATTTCCTGCCGGTGCAGATGGCCCACATGCGGGTCAACGACAAGTACCGCGTCTGGCACGGCCTCTCGCACATCGACGACGCCCTGATGGCCCCGGTGAACCACAACCACTTTGACGGCTATGCTCAGGGTCCCTCGACCCTGACCCCGTTCAAGCCCGGGGAGCACGTGCCCGGCCTCGACCGCGGCGGCTGGTTCGACGCCGGCGACCACGACCTGCGTATCGAGTCGCAGATCGACACGGTCCACGGGCTGGCGCTCGCCTGGGAGCTCTTCCATCCCGACCTCGACAACACCTCCATCGACCAGGTCTCCCGAATCACCGAGATCCACCAGCCCGACGGCAAGCCCGACGTCCTCCAGCAGATCGAGCACGGCGTGCTCTCGATCGTGGGTGGGTACAACTCGATGGGCCGCCTCTACCGCGGGATCCAGGACGCCTCGCTCCACCAGTACACGTTCCTTGGGGACGCCGCCGACATGACCGACAATCAGGTGTTCCATGACACGGACGGCGCCGCCATGAAGGTGCTCGCCGCAGCCGCGGTTGCGGGCGACCAGTCCGAGCCCAGGATCGGTCACCTTCCGCCGCTAGGGTCGCCGGGCTCGGCAGACGACCGCTGGGTCTTCACCGAGGAAAACCCCGCGCGGGAGCTCAATACGGCCGGAGGCCTCGCGGCCGCCTACCGGGCCCTGAAGGACTTCAACGGCCCCCTGGCCAATGACTGCCTCAGGATCGCCAAGGAGCTCTGGGCGAACGCCAAGCTGCCCGGCACCTCGCTTGCCCGCCTCGAGCCGGCGATAGAGCTCTACCAGACGACGGGGGACCAGAAGTACGCGGACGTGATCATCGGGCTCCAGGATGCGATCGTCTCGCGGGTGGGCCAGTTCGGATGGCTCGGGGCCCGCTCGCTGGCGCTCATCAAGGATCCTGGCTTTACGCAGAAGATCCGGGCCGCGCTAAAGTCCTATCGGGCTGAGGTGGACGAGCTGGGACGCAAGACCCCCTATGGCATACCCTATACACCTAAGATCTGGGGGGCCGGATGGGACATCCAGCGCTTCGGGATGCAGCTGTACTTCCTGCATGAGGGCGCGCCGGACATCTTTCCCGCGACCTACATGCTCGATGCCCTCAACTTCATCCTGGGCTGCCATCCGGGCTCGAACACTGCGTCCTTCGTTTCCGGCGTGGGCTCGAAGTCCATCATCCCCGCCTACGGGATGAACCGGGCCGACTGGTCGTATATCCCCGGGGGCGTCACCTCGGGCACGGCGCTGATCCGGCCTGACTTCCCCGAGCTCCTGGAGTGGCCCTTCCTCTGGCAGCAGGCGGAGTACTGCCTGGGCCACGCAACGTCCGACTACGTGTTCCTGGTCCTCGCTGCAGACCACGAGCTCAATAAGTAAGCGTCGCGGGATCCGTCCCTGACCTCGCTGCGCCGCCAAAGGGCCGGACCCGATCCGGGGCCGGCGGCATCCCCTTGGGCGACCGCTCCTACTTCTTCAGGTCTATCGAGGTGGCGGTCAGGACCAGCTTGCCGTCCACCGTCGCCACGGTCCCGGTGGCGGTGACCTCGGCCGGCGTGTCGCAGACCGTCGGGTGAAACGCCTTCCCAACGCTGTTGGCCTCGACGTAGTAAAGGACCGTCTTGTCGCCCTCCTTTACCTGGATGACGGTCTGGCACTTGTCCTGGAGCTTCAGCTCGCACTTTGCGCACATGGCGTCGCCCGTGATCGTGCGGGGGGCATCGGCAGCGCGGGCAACCGCGGCGAGCATCAAGGCGCCCGCGAAGAGACTGACCAATTTGTAGGATTTCATGGGTGGGATTCTCCGAAACGTACTCGGGGGAAGTAAAATCGCGAGGCCTTGGATCTTCGAAAACAAAAATTTTCCCTAAGTTATTAACCTGGAGAGGCCTCCTTGTAAAATGGAGCGGGCGAAGAGACTCAAGCCTCCGACGAGGGTTGCGGGGCACTCCGGGCAAGAAAACGCCACTCCCGAAAGGGTGGCGTTGCTTGAGCCCCGAATTGCTTTCCGGAGGTCTAGGCTGCCTTTGAGCCCTTTGGCGGTTGCTCGTAGAACCGATTCCATGCGGCGCGCGAAGCCGGGCGGGCCTCATCCCATGTCATAATCGGGCGGGTTTCCTCATAGTTCCTTCGCAGGTCCACTTCGCTATCCTCGAACGTGCAGCCTTTTGTGCCGTACTTCCCATATCCTTCATATCCGTTCCTGTAGGCCACGCCGAAGTCGTCATATGACCGTCCTTTGGCATAGGGCTGGCGGAAATGGTTCTTGCGCCAGTAGGCATCTTCCACGGTCGGATTCACGGCCTCCGCCACACCCTTGCCGGCCAGACCGCCGACGATGGCTCCGACAGCTGCGCCCGCGATCGTGCCGGCAGGTCCAGCGACTGTACCCATCGCGGCGCCAGCCGCAGCGCCACCAGCGGCCGCGCCGATTCCGGTTCCCACGGGATGTGAGCCGGGAGCGCCGGTAATGGCATCAGGATTGCTTGATTTATCATTCCTATCGAAATCTCTCTTGATTTTTTTCATGACACATTGGACTAAGGGTTTAAGCGATAAAGGCGGAGGATACCGCCCGCATCGCCCTATTTCGTTTCAAGGATCCCGACTCCAGCGATGACAGGCAGTTCCGGAGAATCGCTCTTACTTCATAGTGATGGGGTGTTGACCTGACCCCCCTGTTCGTCCGTCCGGAACGCCCTTTCCGCGGTGAAATGGGAACTGCGAGCGACCAGTTCCGGTCCTTGTATGGAAGATGAAGGACTGTTTCCCCCGATTCCGGACAACGAAGGATCCGCCGTGAAACTGAACTTCAACCTCGCGTGGAGTCTCGTCACGAAGACCGTTAGCTCCTGGGCTGGGGATTTTGCGCCGAGCATGGGAGCCGCCCTAGCATTTTACACGGTGTTTTCGATTGCTCCGCTACTGCTGATCGTCACAGCCGTGGCAGGGTATTTTTTTGGCGTTAATGCCGCGCGCGGAGAGATCGTCTCGCAGCTGACCGGACTCATGGGAAGGGCTGGCGCACAGACCGTCGAGGGACTCATAACGAGCGCGAGCGATCCGTCGCAGCGCTCAATCGCAGCCACCATTGGAATTGTCGTCTTCCTGGTAGGCGCCACGTCGGTGTTCAACGAGCTCCAGGATTCGTTGAACCGAATTTGGAAGGCTCCGAGAACCCCTCGAACTGCGGGAGTCTTCACGCTTGTTCGCGCCCGATTGCTTTCATTCGGAATGATTCTCGCGATAGCCTTCCTGCTAATGGTTTCGCTTCTGGTTTCGGCCGCGCTCTCGGCTCTCGGCAAGTGGTGGGAGCCTTTGTTTGCGGGATGGGAGTCTGTCGCACAAGTCCTCAACTTTGTCCTAAGCTTTGCCCTGATCACGGTATTGTTCGCGTTGATCTTTAAGATCATGCCTCAAACTGGAGTTCGTTGGCGGGACGTATGGATCGGAGCGGCCATCACGTCTATGCTCTTCGCCGTCGGCAAACAGCTTGTCGGCCTTTACCTGGGACGGAGCAGCGTCGTGTCCGCCTATGGCGCGGTGGGCTCGCTGGCTGTCGTCCTGCTGTGGGTCTATTACTCCGCCCAGATATTTCTACTTGGGGCAGAATTCACATGGATCTATTCAAGTTCGCGCGCAGCCCAAAATTTACCCATCGATGTCGATTGCATTGTGCCCCAAGGCCGTGGGCCGCCCATCGCCAAGTACAGCGCGCGCTAAGCTACATTGCGTTGTCGGCGGACTCGCCGAGACCATAGACGCTCCAAGCACACTGATTGACACGCATTTTGGGGTCGCAGCGTATCCTCTCCAGTCGCGGCAGGTCGCAGATTAACTAACAGAATACGGATCTCTTGGATCTCCGTCCACCCGCCGCACTTAGACGCATAAAGCCCCGCTAAGTTATTAACCCATAGAGGCTTCCTTGTAAAATGGAGCGGGCGCGGATACTCGAACTCTCCGACATGGAAATCCAACCGGCACAAATCCAATGACTGAGAATCAATCCATCTAACACACAGGTTCACATATACATACATTCAATTTCAGGTCCTGGATGAGCTCGCCTTAGTTTTTGTGTATGATGCGCGGCCCACTCCAAATGCATCGGGGATGCGCCGCTGGCGTTCCGTTCGCAACTCGTTCGCCGATTTTGGAGTTGGGCGCTACATTTTGAATCTGAATCCAATCGATAACAGCCAGCGCGGATCCAGCTGGAGGCCATTGACACGCTGAAATACGGGCAACTGGAGGAAGGCAAAAAGGCTCTCCTTCATTCCGAGCTGCATTGTCAGACCCGGGCTGATATAAAATGCCGCGTCACCGCTGTTATCGATATCCGCATAGTATCCCCGCTCACGGCTATCCCACCGTGCGTTGAATTGAATGAGGGGAGTAACGATGCTCGTGTTAAGGTACCTTACGCCGATGTTGAGGTTCAACGTCGAGGAAGGAAGGAACCCGTCGCGATATCCCAAAGCATGTTGGACTGTAGCCTGAGCGAAATAACCCAAATACGACACCGGCCTTCCGAAATAGGAAACGCCGAGTATGGCATCTGTCGTTCCGGTACCTAGCTGAAGGCCCCGATCGACGAGGTTCCCCGCTTGGGGTCCAGCGACAAAATTTTGATTGAATTCGCCCGTTGGCAACTTGAGTCCAAATTGAATCCCAAAGCTCTTGGACGTGTGAAACATCTGGTAACGCGCCAACAGTCGAATATCGCCGATCCCGTCCGCATGGGACTCTGAAATCTGCATGTCACCCGGAGCGATTGTGCTGTGGAAGCGGTCGAAGTACGGGATTTGTAGGTCGAAGCCCCAATTCGGTGTCGCAACATAGTCTAGCCCCAACGTAGACCCCCGGGTCAGGGTGTCCTGTTGAATCTCCTGATCGTTCGGAAAGGGATAGAGGCTCCTATCGGCACTTCCAGTACCATTTCTAAGGTTGTCCTGATTGTAATACTGGAAATTGACCGATTCTTCGAAGCCGGGTGTCATGCCGTAGCCTTGAGCAGCCCAGTCTGAACTTAGGGAACAGCCGCAGACCGAGCAGCTGTATGCGGTTGAAGTTAGCGCTGTGAGCGCTGTTAGCGTTGCCGGAAGAGACCAAAGGAGTGTGTTTTTGGGAGCAGAGGAATTCATGTGAATATGATGAGGGATTCATATCGGCGAAGAAAACGAGCCGCGCGTGCGAACGCACGCCGGGCAGATACCGGCAAGCCGCATCGCCGCACAGGCGATTTGCGAGCGTCAGGCTAGGCTTCTGACCGGCGTCCCGCGTGGCGGGGGGACCGGTACTCCTCCATCTAGCGAGGACGCAACGTTGCCCAAAAATGTGGGCCACGCATCCAGCATTTCCACAGGGACAAACTCCGCTGGACGGTCAAAAATTAGAACCATCTTTTCAGCTCCCGCAGACGGTGGTGAAGGGGCATGATTGCTTGACGCCTCACGGGCTTTGCCCACGGCCAAACAGATGGCGCACGGCTTAGCCGGATCGAAAGTCTCCTTAGCCGCCTCAACAATCGGTTCACACCGAACATAGCCTGTGAACATTCTTCCCCATGCAAACACCTGGGCAATATCCAGCATCGCTCCGCTCGCGCAAAACCAAGCGCTTAGCAGGGAAAAAATGGCGATTCGTCGAGACACCAATGGCAGGTTTCAGCCAATCGATCTGGAGGACAAGACCATCTCCGCGGTTCGCATTAATTACGTGGCCAATCGCAAAAAACTTGGGGTCAAATTCTTGCCGAGAATAAAGCGAAACGCGTGCCCATCCAGCAGATAGATTGGGCCCGCGCAGAGCCTCCATCCACAGGGTATGCCGCAACCGCTTATGTTCGATTAGCAGCGTACCCGTTGATTCGGACACATCTTTGGGTTGCAGAAGGCCTTTTCCAGTCACAGCCAGTCGTAAATGAGCGAGAAACGGGATCTCTCGCATCTTCATCCATCTGTCGCACTTAGACGCAGAAAGACCCCAAGTGTCGCCACCAGGGGTCTTTGTGTAAATGGAGCGGGCGAAGAGACTCGAACTCTCGACGTCCACCTTGGCAAGGTGGTGCTCTACCAACTGAGCTACGCCCGCAAATCAGGGGGTCATGAGATTGCCCCCCCTTCCCGCCGTCAACATCATTTGGGGTCGTCCGGCGGGCCCGGTGGAATGAAGCGGCGGTTTGACCGGGGGGCGATCGCGACCGAGTATCCGGCTGCCATGCGCTGGTACCATTACGTCTCCTATTTCTTCGGCGGCGCCTTCCTTGCGAACGCGCTTCCCCACCTCAGCAACGGCCTCTCGGGCAATGCGTTTCAGAGCCCGTTCGCGAGCCCTCCCGGCGAAGGACTGTCGTCCTCGACGGTCAATGTCCTTTGGGGGCTATTCAACCTCGCCGTGGCCTATCTGCTCGTCTGCCGGGTCGGAAAGTTCGAGCTGCGCACGACCCGCCATGTTCTTGTCCTTGGCGCGGGCATCCTGGCCCTTTCGCTCATGCTAGCCCATACGTTCGGCCGGTTGCACGGCGGACTGAGGTGAGCCTACGGACGGGGGGTTAGCGAGGGCCTCCCCTTATCCGAGGTCGAGGCTATCCCCCTTCGCGGCCGCCTTCTTGTCGCGGCGGGACTCCCCCGAATGCTCGGACCGGTAATACGAATACGCCTGGGTGTAGTAGCCGTAGTCCTCGCCGGAACCACGCGGGACCTGGGTCAGGACCGCCCCCAGGAGGGGAACCTTGAGGGCTAGGATCGTCTGCTGGGCCCTCATCACCATGCTCGCCGGGTTGCGCCTGTGCTGGATGAGGAGCAGCGCCCCGTCGGAGACACCCGCTAGCACGCTTGAGTCGCTGACCCCGATGATCGGGGGCGAATCCAGGAGGATCCGGTCGTAGCGGCCCCTGAGGGTCGCAAGGAGCTCGCGAAGGCGGTTCGCATAGACAAGGCTCAACGTGAATCCCGGCATGCCGCCGCTCGTCAGAAGGTCGAGCCCCGGCGCGACCGCCTTGCGGATGGCGGCGTCGACCTCGCACCTGCCCGAAAGGACGTCGCTCAGGCCGGGGGACCTCGGGCAGCCTGCAAGGTTGTGCTGCGCGGGCCGGCGCAGGTCCCCGTCAATGAGGAGGACCCGCTCGCCATAGGCCCCCATGAGGTGGGCCAGCCTGCAGATGGTGGTGCTCTTGCCTTCGGCGGGACCCGCTGAGAACACGACAAGGACGGCCGACTGCCCCGCCTTCACCGCGAGGTTCAGGTTCGTGTGGAGGACGCGGTAGGGCTCCGCCTCCTCGGGCTCGTCGCGGCCGGGGCCCATGGGGTCCTTGTTGTGCGGGATGATGCCGAGGACAGGGACCTTGAGCTTGCCCTCGATGTCGGCCACGTCGCGCAGGCTCGTGTCGAAGTACTCGAGGACCAGGGCGACCCCGATCCCGAGCAATAGGCCGAAGACCACCGCGCTGATGCTGTTTAGGAGCAGGCTCGGCTTGCTCGGCCTGCGCGCCGGCTCGGCCGTGTTCAGGATCTCGATCGTGCGCTTGGGGACCTGGAAGTCGATTTCACGCTGGCGGAGCGTGAGGCGCAGGGTCGTGTAGAGGCGGGTCTCGTCCTCGAGCCTCTGCGCGGCCTCCTCGAAGGGCCGCATCCGGTCGCGCGCCGAGAGGATCTGGTCGACCTTGGCCTTCGCGAGCTGGTTCTCCAGCTCATCGACCCTCGCCTCGGCCTCCTTGTAGGAGTTCTCAAGGCCGCTCTCGTACCCCCTGAGGAGCGCCTCGAGCTGCTCCTTTATCTTGGCGCGGTTCTCTATGGAGGCGACCAGGTCGGGATGCGCCTCCCCGAGGCGGGCCTTGAGCTGGGTCACCTTCTGGTCGGCGATCAGGTAGGCCTGGAGCAGGTTCTGGATGTTCTGGTCGGGAATGAGCTCGGAGTTGACGAGGCTCATCCGGTCCTCGACGGGGATGTTCCTGAACCGCTCCCACCGGGTCTTCCTTCCTATCGCGTCCACCCGAAGGGCGATGAGCGAGTTCTGCATCTGCCTGAGGGTCTCGATCTCCATGTCCGAGTACTTCACGTTCAGGTCGACGCCCGAGATGTTCAGGTCCTTGCGGAGCTTCTCGACCGCGTCGCGCTGCCTTTTGACGGCGTCCTCCTGGAGCGCCATCTCCTTGCGCAGCTGCGCGATCCCCTCGCTCTGCTGCGAGGTCGCCTGCGAGATGCGGTCGTCGGAGTACACCCGCGCGATCTCGTTGGCGATCTCAGCCGCAAGGACCGGCTCCTGGGCGTACACGTTGATGTCGATCAGCGACGAGCTCCGCTGGGACTCGACCCTCAGCATCTTGTTGACGATGTACTTATACGTGAGGTCCGAGGAAAGGGTCACCCCAGGGGCCCCTGCCGCGGCGGCGAGTCTGGAGTTGAGGCCGAGCTTCTCGATCACCGGATAGATGATCCTCTCGTTCTGCATGATCTTGAACTGATCCTGCAGGAAATAGGGGTCGTAGGCGCTGCTGCCCTGGGCCTGGAAGAGCTTCACGTCGCTCTCGGGCTTCTCCACCCGGACCTTGGTCGTCGCCAGGTACCACCTCGGCAGGAACGCCGTGACCGCCATTGTGGTCACGAAGACCAGGCTCACGATCAGGGCGATCAGAGGCAGGCGCAGCCTAAGGACCTTGACCAGATCTGCAAGGGAGGCGCTCTCCTTCGGGCCGGATGACGAAGCCATGGTTACGATGGTGGGGTCCCCCGGTGGGCGGAACGTCCCGGCGGTGTCAGTACACCACGGTGGCACTCAGGCCGATTCGGGATCTGTTCAGCGCGCGGGCCGCGACACCCGAGCTGACATCGTCGTAGTCGTAGGATGCGGAAACCGTCCAGTTCTTCGTGGGGATGTAGGTCAGCGCGACGCCCGCGTGCGTGGAGTCCTCGCTCACGTCCCCCGACTGCCCCGGGCGACCGACGAGGGTCGACGGCTCGTAGTCGATGGAGGCCGATGCGACGACCAGCGGGCTCACGGCATGCTGGATGTTGACGAAGAACCGGTTGGTCTTCTCGTCCAGGTAATGGACCGGGTCCGACGTCTCATCGAGGCTGTAGGAGTAGCCCATGCTGATGAAGGATCCCTTTGCGTAGTCGTACTTGTCGGAGAACTCGGCGTAGGGGCTCGTCGTGTGGCCGATCCCCTCGGTCTGGCGGTACTCACCGCCCAGACGCATGCTCGCCGTCATCTTCGGGCCGGCGGCGTAGTCGAAGCCGGCCATCAGGAAGTCGGAGTGCTTGTTATTGGTCGAGGCGTTGTTGCTGTAGTCGACGTCCTGGTGGCGGTACTCGCCCGCCAGCTTCACGTCCGGCAGCATGGCGAAGTCGGCCTCGGCGCCGTAGAGGTTCTCGAATCGGTTGAGCTGGAAGCCAAGCGCCGCGTTCGTGTAGTCGTAGTACACGCTGCGCGCCTTGAGGACCAAGCCGAGCTTCTCCGTGGGCGTGAACGAGAACCGCCCGTTGAACTCGTTGCTCTGGAGCGTCTGGTCCGAATTGACGGCCACGCCGTTCAGGAGCGCCTCAGGGTTCTGGTTGTACGAATAGTCGTCGCTCAGGTCCAGGGTCGAGGTCTTGGAGAAGGCATGGGCCAAACGCGCGTCGATCGCCTGGCTGTACACGGTCTTGCTGCCGGGCCGGTTGTCGAAATAATCAAGCGTCGGGTGGAAAGAGGCCGAGAAGAAGGTCTGGTCGGTGACGGAGGTGTTCCAGGTCACCTTCGGCGACACTTCGTAGACGACGCTGCTGATCGCACCCGTGGCCGCCCCGAAGATATTGCTGTTATAGGTGATGCCTGCCTCCAGAGACAGCGTGAGGTCCTTGCCCTGCTCCTGGTCGGGAATGGGCGCGTAGACGCCCCGCGCAGCCGCGCAGAGGCACAGGGACGAACCCAGGGTGATGGCTCGCGAAAGTCTCATTAGTAGCCGCCGGAAATCGACCGCCACGCTGCCATTTTGTTAATTACTGGCAAGACCAAATAGTTAAGCGACGGCAAATCGTGACATCCCTATCGTCCCGAGGACAATGATGAATTGAAGAGGACATAGAGGTCCTCGGTGACCTTGCGGGGGGCCGAAAGGGGGAATTCCCGGGGAAATGTCCCCGTCAGGAGGCCTCCATAGACCTCTCCCCACTCCCCTATCCTGGGTATCGCGGCCGTCAGGAACCCAGGGGTCTTGGGCTTGGCGTTCAGGTCCGAAAAGAAGGGGCGGTCGAGCGTCTTCGGCGTCAGCAGCAGCTCGCCGGTCGGCTGCTCGACCTGGACGGCGTAGAAGTCCCGCAGCGTGGCGGGCTGCGCCCAAACCCTCGTCTGGCCATACCAGGCGAGGCCCGCCGGGACGTCGGCCATGAGCCCGAAGCGCCCCGCGGCGTCCGACGCGTCGAGTTGGCGCCGCATCCCCTGCATCAGCTGGGGAAAATACGGGGGGTACTGGAAATGGAGCCAGTGGGGATCCAGGGCGTCATGGGCCAGCGGGAGGGCCTGGAGCGTGAGGAGCGCGCCCGCGCAGAGGCGCGGCCAGGCCCCCAGCACGGCATTGCTCGAGAGAAGGACGAAGAAGAACCCCGCCCCGAAGACGATGACGAGCGGAGAAAGCCAGGCGACCGCCTGGCGCTCGCTCTCGCCGGAGTTGAACGTGGCCTGGGATCCCACCAGGGCGAGGAGCGACACCACGAAGAGCCACCGCAGCCGGTTGACGGGCCCCGACTTGAAGACATAGAGCCAACCCGCCGCGAAGAACGCGGCGAACCACATCGAACCGCCGGACCACGCGCGCGACCTGAGCGTCTCCTGGATCGTGGTCAGGACCTTGTTTGAGAGCTTGTTGAGCTCGATGGGCGGAAGCCTGGCGGAGAGCGTCGCGCGGACGACCGACGGCTCCGCGGTCGAGTCCCCGGCCTTGAGGGCGATGTTCTGCAGGGCGAGGCCGGTGGGCAGCCCCGTGACCGATAGGTTGCGCGCCACCCAGGGCGCAGCAACGAGCGCAAACCCTCCCAGGAGCAGGCACAGCGCCCGCCCCCGGCCGGCGTTTGCGAACCGCAGGGCGATCCCCGCGCCGGCCACGACGATGAGGATCCCCGAGGAGTACTCGGTGAGAAAGAGCAGCCCGCAGAGCACCCCCAGGGCGACCGCTGCGGGCGCCGCACTCCGCAGGTCGGCCGCGGACTCGACCCTCCACCATGCCTGGAATGCCCCCAGGGACAGCACCATCATGAGCGCGGTGCCGTTCACCGCGACGACCTGCTGCCACACCGGCACCGAGACGAAGAGGCCCAGCGCGGCGAGCCAGCCCGCGGGAGCGCTGAAGAGCCTGCGGGCCAGGTCGAACGCCAGCCAGAGCGCGAGCCCGAAGAGGACGAGGTTCAGGGTGAGGAGCAGGTAGTCGGCGCCGTAGCCGTACGGCGGCGCCGGGGCCGCGGCGAAGAGGGCGGCCCTCGCCGAGTGGGGCAGGAGGCGAAGCGCCGCGGCGATCACGACCGAATAGAGCGGGGCCTGGTACACCTCGGGATAGGGGGTCGCCGGGTCGAAGCGCACCCCGCGCAGGCCCAGGTAGGCCGCCGCCTGGGGGTAGTTGACGTTGGTCGTGAACCCCCGGCCCTCGGCAAGCTGCCTGGCCATGTCGGCCTGGACAAGCGTCGCCTCGCTCGCCGCGCCGTGGAACTGCCTCCACGAGACGACCAGCGAGACCCCCAGCCCGCAGAAGAGGAGCGCCCCCATGAGTATCCACCTCGCGCCGCCGCCCACCTCAAGCCAGTGGATCAGTTCCTGCGTCGTGCGCGGGCGGGCGGTCATCTGTCGACCACGTCCAGCTCGGGCCACTGCGCCAGCTTGCGGTGGAGGGTGCGCCGGCTGATGCCCATCATCTCCGCGGCCTTCGTCCTGTTGCCCCTGGACTTGATGAGGGCCTCCTTGAGGATGCGCTTCTCGTTCTGCTCGACCGAGAGCGTCTGCGGGGAGTCGCCGGCAGCCGCTCCGGCCGGGGAGGCGGGAGCACCGCGGAACCGCGGGTCCAGGTCGAATTCGCTCACCTTGCCGCCCTTGTGGAGCACCACCACGTTCTCGCAGAAGTTTCGCAGCTCGCGGATGTTCCCCGGCCAGGAATAGGCCTGGAGCGTCTTGAGCGCGCCGGGCTCCAGCTCGAGCGGGGGGACCCCGTTCTCGTCCGAGTAGACCTTGATGAAATGGGCGATCAGCGCCGGGATGTCCTCGGGCCTCTTGCGCAGGGGGGGCATCACGAAGCGAACGACGTCGAGCCGGAAGTAGAGGTCCTCCCGGAACTTCCCCTCGCGCACGAGCTGCTCGAGGTTGCGGTTGGTCGCCGTCACGAGGCGCACGTCAAGCTCGATGGTCTTCGACCCGCCCACGCGGTCGATCGCCTTGGTCTCAAGGAAGCGCAGCAGCTTGACCTGGATCGCCCCGGAAATCTCGCCGATCTCATCCAGGAAGAGCGTGCCCCCGTCGGCCGACTCAAACCGGCCGATGCGCCGCTCGGTCGCCCCGGTGAACGAGCCCTTCTCGTGCCCGAAGAGCTCGCTCTCAAGCAGGCTCTCGGAGAGGGAGGCGCAGTGCACGGCGATGAAGGGGCCCCTCGCCCGGGGGCTCGACTGGTGGATCGCCTGAGCGATCAGCTCCTTGCCCGTGCCCGACTCGCCCTCGATCAGGATCGTCGTCTTCGACTGGGCGACCTTCTTCATCCGCTCGATGACGTCCTTCAGGAGCGGCGACTCACCGACGATCGCCTTCAGGTCGAACTTCTCGTCGAGGCGCTCGTGGAGTTGCTGGACCTCTACCTCGAGGCTCTTCGCCTTCAGGGCCCGGCGTATCAGGACGTCCAGCCGCTCGATGTTGACCGGCTTCGTGAGGAAGTCGACCGCGCCCCTGCGCATCGCCTCGACGGCGGTGTCGATGCTGCCGTAGGCCGTCATCATGAGGACCGCGGGCCTGTTCCCCAGGGCGAGGGCCCGGTCGATCACCTTCAGGCCCGACTTTCCCGGCATCCTCAGGTCCGTGATGATCACGTCGAAGGGCTGGGAGTCCATCAGGTTGAAGGCCTCGTCGGCGCTCGCCGCCAGGGTCACGTCATAGTTCTCCGCGAGCGCCTGCTTCAATCCCTCGCGGGTGTGCTTTTCATCGTCGACGATGAGGACGCTGGGAGCCATGGAAGCATTCCAAGCGACCCGCACGGGTGGTCAAGCCCGGGCCGCGCCCGGCAAACCTAGTGCGAAGGGGCGTCCGCGGGTTTCGGGGGGCTTCCCAGACGCTGCGCGACCGGGGCGAGGCGGCTCAAAAGCAGGCTCGGAGGCGGGGCGCTGTCCACCAGCTCGATCACCTTTTCCCTGCGAACCCTGAGGAAATCCTTCACCTTCTCGCGCTGGGCATCGTCAAGCTTGAGGTCGGTCGTCATCCGCTCGAGCGTCAGCGGGATCACGATGAAATAGGCCAGCGTGCGGAAGGGGCGCTGAAGGAGGTCGCCGATCTCGTCGTCAGAGAGGGGCTTGTCGTTTGCGCCGATCTCGGGAGGCGGCCCGAACCCGCGGTGGGCCTTGAACCGCTTCTGGTACGCCTCCTTCTGCTCCGGCGTCAGGATGGGCTCTATGTCCCTGTCGAACTCGGCGTAGATCCCGGTGATCCGCTCCCGGAAGGCGTCCATCTGCGGGCGCAGCTTCTCGATCTGCTCCGCGAGCTGGGCCCGGTTCACCGGGGGCGCGGCCTTCTGCGAGGGCTGGGGCTTGGCGCCGAACTCGCCCATGAACTGGCCCGGGGGCGGCGGGAAGGGCCGGTGGCGTTCGGACCACCGGCCGGCCAGGAAACCAGTCGCGAACACCGCAAGCGTGAGGAGGGCTGCGAGGACGCGGTCCCTCATAGGCCCTGGTCGACGTCGCTCGCCTGCGCCGCGATCTCGCTCCAGCCCGCGAGGCTGCTCGCATCCTCGTCGCCGGACGCCCGGGAGTGGAAAAGGAGGACCGTCACGAGGCAGAGGGCGGCCGTCGCCGCGCACATGGCGAAATGGGCCACCAGCAGCGGGGAGGCGTTGGCGCGCGCGGCGCGAAGGACGCGGTCGGCAAATCCGGGAGTGATCCGGGACGCGGCGTGCTCCCGCAGCTGCATCCATGCTTGGTCTTCAGTCTTCATTGCTTTGGTAGTGTTCTCGGAGTTGCTCGCGGGCGCGGTGGAGTCGGGCCTTCACCGCCGCGACGCTGGTTTTGAAAGTGGAAGCGATCTCGGCGTGGCTGCGGCCCTCCTGGACGAGCGCGAGCAGGGCGCGGTCCTTGGGTCGGATCTGTGAAAGCGCGTGGCGGAGGGCGTCGAGCTCCTCGGTGTCGACGGACCCGGCCGGCTCGGGCACGTTCTCGTGCTCAGGCGCGAAGGGCGTGAAGATCCTGCGCAGCTTCTGGCGCCGGAGGTGGTCGATGCAGGTGTTGCGGGCAAGCCGGAAGAGCCATGACTCGAACTGATCGGGGGCGTTGAGGCGCGCGACGGCCCGGGCCATCTTGATGAAGACCATCTGGGAGAGGTCCTCGACCGAGTCGCTGCGTCCCGTGATGGCATAGACGAACCCGGCGACGCGTCGCTGATACGAGACGATGAGGTCGCGCATCGCGGATTCGTCGCCGCGCTGCGCCCGGCGAACTCGTTCGCCGAGCGTGGTCGTGGGGCTATCGTCCATGCATATTGCATCGCACTATGTCCGACCTGACGCAGGTTGGGCCGGAAAGATGCGCTTTTTCAATTGGCGCAATATCGTGGCACATGCAATCATCGAGGCTTGTCAGAGTTCACCCGGCCCGTTTCCAGCGTCAATCCCCATCCAAGCCCCAGCCCATGCTTCATAAAACATATCCGGCCAACCGCTTAGCGCTGGCCGTCGCCCTCACGTGCACCGCCGCGATGCTCGGCGCCTCCGGGTGCATGCACCCCGTCGACGACGAGCTCACCACCGCGGTCGTCACCGGGGAGCGCCCGGTCGCGATGGAGGGCAGCTCGCCCTTCTTCGGGGGCAAGCTCACGGCCAAGGTCACGGTGAGCCGCGGCATCGGGCACGGCCTCAAGCGCGGCCGCGGCGACAGGGACAAGACCTACAGGGACTACGCCGACAACTCCGACAAGGCGATCCTTGGAAGCCCGCTCCCCCCGGTCACCCTCCACCTCTCGCTCACCAACAACGGCGCGGAGCCGGTCACGGTCACCCTGGTCGACTTCATCTCGGAATTGGGGAACTTTGCGATCGAACCCGACACGCTCACGATCCCGGCTGGCCAGTCGGCCGAGCCCACGGCGATGGTCTCGCAGCTCGGGGTCAGCTCCGACGAGATCCCGTTCAAGGTCACGCTCGTGCTCGGCAAGGTGAAGGAGTCGGGGACGGTCCTGGCAAAGATCCTCCACCCCGACGCCTCGGCGCCCGCGGCTAAGTAGCGGGCACCTCGCCGCCGGAGAGCATCCGCACGCGGCGGTCCTTGCGGGGGAACTGGAGCGTGATGATCGTTCCCATCCCCTCGCGGCTCTCGATGCCGACCTGCCCGCCGTGCGCGCGCATGATCCGCTTCACGATCATCAGCCCCAGCCCGTGCCCGCCCGCCTTCGTCGTGTAGTAGGGCTGGAACAGCTTGACCAGGTCCTCGTGCCGGATCCCCGAGCCGCTGTCGCCGAAAAGCAGGTAGACCGAGTCGTCGTCGGCCCTGGACTTGATCTTGAGCTTACCGCCGGGCTGCATCGCCTCCATGGCGTTCTTCGTGATGTTGAAGAACACCTGCTTGAGCTGGTTGCGGTCCGCCATGACCGTCGGGAGCGACGCGGGCGTCTCGGCCTCCACGGCCACGCCCCGGTCCGCAAACTCGCTCTTCTGGAACTTGAGCACCTCGGCCAGGACGTCCGTAAGGCTCGTCTCCGCGAGGTCGGGGGGCATCGGGCGGATGGCCTCCAGGAAGTGCGTGATGATCCCGTCGAGCCTCTGGACCTCCTCGCGGCAGACGCCGACCGAATCGGAGATCGACTCCGCCTCGGGCGAGCGCCCGAGCTTCTTCAGCTTTCGGTCGATCAGCTGCAGGTGGATCGTGAGCGAGTTGAGCGGGTTGCCGAGCTCGTGGGCCACGCCCGCCGCAAGGAGCAGGATTGAGGACGTCCTCTCGTCCTCGATGCGCTGCTCCGTCGTCAGCTTGTCGCGCGTGACATCCGAGAGGATGACGGCGAACCGGCGCTCCCCGCCGCGGTCGTCACCGGGGATCGGGACCATGTAGAGGCGGACCGTCCGCGGCTCGGGGTACGAGAGCTCGAACTCCCGGGTCACAAACGGGCCCGCATTGCCCGTGCCGTCGCCCATGGAGGGCCTCAGGCCCGGCACCAGCCGCCAGAGCGTCTGGCCCGCGAGCGCCTCGCCGCTCGTCCCGATCAAACGCTGAGCCGCGTCGTTCGCGTACTCGATCACCCCGTCGGAGAGTATCACCAGGACGCCCTCCTGCAGCGTCTTGAAGATCTGCTCGAAGAGCGTCCGCTCCTTGGCGAGGCGCTGTACCAGGTTCGCCAGGTTCACGGCGTCGAGCGTGTCGAGCCGGCCCATCACGCGGTCCAGCGGGGTGTATTTCTTGCCTGCCATCTGGCTCCGTTTGTGCCCGCGCGGCGCCCGCGGGTCAACGGCCGGGAAGAAAATCCATCTGGTTCGGATCCGGCCTCTGGGCGAGGAGCTTGCGCAGGAACATCTCCCGGTGGATCGGGCAGCGCCCGAGCCGCACGACCGCCTCCCGGTGGTCCTCGGTGCCGTAGCCCTTGTGCTTGGCGAAGCCGTAGCCCGGGTGGACCCTGTCGAGCTCGGCCATCATCCGGTCCCTGGTGACCTTGGCGATGATCGACCCCATCGCGATGCACAGCGACCTGGCGTCGCCGTTCACGATCGCCGTGTGCGGGTAGGGAAATCCCCGGAGGGGAAGCCCGTCCACGAGGACGCGGCATGAGACCACCGGGACGAAGGACTCCCGCTCCTGGACTGAGGAGAAGAGGTCGGGCTCCTCGGTCCGTCGGAACGCCTCGACCGGGTAGATGCCCTCCATGGCGCGACGCATCGCGAGCTTCGTCGCCCCGAGTATGTTGTGCTGCTCGATCTCCTCGACGCTCGCCGAGCCGTAGTGCGCGTGGATCTGCCCCTGCGCCGCCAGGGCCTCGAACTCCGCCCAGAGCGACTCCCGCTCCGCCGCCGAGAGCTGCTTCGAGTCGTTCACGCGGCCGGACTTCGAGGTCGCCCAGCGCCCCTCAAGGAACCCGCGCGTGACCAGGACCGCGCCCGCGACGACGGGGCCCGCGAGCGCGCCGCGGCCCACCTCGTCCATGCCGATCAGGCTCTCGAAACCCTCGATCTTCTTCAGGTCAAAGCTGCGGAGCTGGCGACGCTTCGGCATCGGGCGACCCAGGGCCTCCTCACCCACCCCACTCGACGCGCTCCTTGGGCTCCTTGAGCGGGAGCTCGTCGAGCTTGCCCGCGGCGCTGACGACCTCGTAAGAGGTCCGGAAGTGGAGCTTGGCGAAGTTGCCGAGGGAGCGGGCACCAAACTTCTGGATGATCTGCGACGCCTGCTCCTTGGCGAGCGCCCCCGCGCCCTTCTGAAGCGGGCCGCCGAACTCCTTCGAGAGGTGGTGCATCTGGCGGACGAACTCGGCCCTCGCGACGACGGAGGCCGCGGCGACGACCGGGTCCTCCTCCGCCTTCGTGCGCATCTGCAGGTCGAAGTCCTTGACGCCCATCTTCGCCAGCTCGCGCTGGACGAGCGGCTGCTTGCTGAACTGGTCCAGGAGGCCGCGCGGCGCCTTCTTGCGGGTGAGCGCCTGCGCAAGGGCCGTGGCGTGCTGCCAGGCGAGGAGCCGGTTCAGGTTCGCGTGGGGCCTGTCCATGAGCAGGTTGTACTTCGGCATCCCGCAGAAGCAGGTTGCTACCGCGACCCCGTGCGTCTCGCGGATCATCTTGTCGAGCTTGATGATCTGGGCCTCCGCGATCTTCTTGGAATCCTTCACCCCGGCCTTGATCCAGCCCTCGATCGCCGACTTGTCCGCAATCACGGTCGCCGCGATCACCGGCCCGAACAGGTCGCCCTTGCCGCTCTCGTCGAGGCCCGCGTGCAGCTCGAACCAGTCGGGATGAAGGACCTCGTCGTAGCCGAGCTTCGGCGCCATCGTGATCTCGGGCTCGAGCGTCATCGTGACGAATTCCTCCGTGCCCTTTCCCGCTACGACCAGTTTCCCGCTCTCATAGGCGGTCACGTTGCAGTCACGGCCCTTGAAGGCGTACCGCGCATAGGCGACATCGAACGACTCCCATCCCTTGCCGCTCAGGATCGAGCGGAGCTTGTCCATCTGGGCGTCGTCGAGCTTGAGCGAGTACGTGCTCAGCTTCTTGGGTTTTTCCTCGTCGTCCTGTCCGCGCTTGGGCATGAGGGACCCATAGTCACAAATTTGACGCCAATGACACGCAAAACTTCCGCCCGGGACGCCCTCGTGGCCCGCCGGGCGGCCTTCCAGGGCGCGCTCCTGGATTGGTACCGGGCCTCCCGCAGGCGGATGCCGTGGCGCGAGGCGCCGTCGCCGTACTCGACCGTCGTCAGCGAGTTCATGCTCCAGCAGACCCAGGTGGCGACGGTCCTCCCCTACTTTGCGCGCTGGATGGCGGCGCTCCCGGACTTTGCGTCGCTGGCCGCGGCCGGCGAGGAGACCGTGCTCAAGCTCTGGGAGGGCCTCGGCTATTACTCGCGCGCCCGCAACCTGCACGGGCTCGCAAAGCGGGTCGCCGGGAAAAATCTCCCGAGGGACGCCGCCGGCTGGCGCGAGCTCCCCGGGGTCGGCCCCTACACCGCGGCCGCCGTCGCCAGCATCGCCTTCGGCGAGGCGGTTGCGTGCGTCGACGGGAACGTGGTGCGGATCCTCTCCAGGCTGACCCGCGACGGCACGGCATACCGGGACAGCGCGTCGGCCTCCAAGGCGTTCGCCCCCCTGGCCCAGGAGATCGTCAACGCAGCAACCCCGGGCGACCACAACCAGGCCATGATGGAGCTCGGCGCGACGGTGTGCTTCCGACGGGGCCCCACGTGCCTGGTGTGCCCCGTGCGCGGATTCTGCGCGGCAGCGGGCGCGGGGGACCCGGAATCCTATCCCAGGCTCGCGGCAAGGGCGACCGAACGACGCCTGGTCGTGCGGGTGTGGTGCGAGCGCTCCGGAAAGGTGCTCCTGCACAGGAACGCCGCGGGGGCCCGACGGCTCGCGGGCCTGCACGAGCTACCCACGGCCGAGCAGGCCGGAATCGACGCCATCGCGGCCTCGGGGGGCACCCTCCTCTCGAGGAAGACCCGCGGGATCACCCGCTACCGGATCGAGGAGTCCATCCACCTTTCGCAGCCCCCCAAGGGGAGGCTGCGGCCGGGCCTCGTCTGGGTTCGCCTCGGGGACCTTCCCGCCATCTCCCTCTCGGGCCCCCACCGCAAGTGGACGACCCAGGTGCTGTCCGAGCGAACGCGGTAGCGCCGGGCCAAAGGGGCCGGCGCCCCCGGCGCTAAGCCGGGGGCCGCGCCGCGGGTCCGATCCTTGCGAGCAGCGACTCGATGCGGGCCTTCGACGCGCGCACGCCGTCGACGGTCACGCGCGGGCTCAGCTCGATCACGAAAAGGTGCTCGGGGCGGAAGAAACCCGAGAGCATCTCGAAGTCCACGGTCCCCGTTCCGATCGCCTGGTGATCATGGCCCTGCGCGTCGACGTCGTGCAGATGGAAGCCGAGGAGCCGCGCCGCGTTGTCCTCGAGCTGGCGGCGGTGGTCGATAAGCCCCATGCCCTGCTTCAGGTGCGCGTGACCCGCGTCGTGCCAGTAGCCGGCGGGCGAGTTCGCGGGCATCGAGGCCAGGAACTGGGGAAAGTCCGCGTCGATCGGCAGCTCCTCGAACCTCTCGCGGTTCTCAAGTCCGAGCCTGACGTGCTTCTCCTCCGCGTAATCGAGCACGCCAAGGACCGCCTCCTGCGTCCTCCGCCAGTACGGCACCATGGTCTTGCGAATCTTGTGGAAGGCCTTCTCGACCAGGGCGCCGTAGGCCTTGTCGCCGGACTTGACCGCGTCCGGGTGACTCTCCAGGTACGCGGTCATGTGCCTATCGGGGGCGAGCCAGAAATACCTGACGCTGCCCAGGTGGCACACGAGCAGGGAGGCGCCGACCTGCGCCGCGAAGTCGATCGACTTCTTCGTCTGGCGAACCCACTGCTCCCGCTCCCGGGAGTCGGGCGACGAGGGCTGGTAGAAGTTGGGCGCGGCGTTGAACACCCCCATCGGAAGGGGGCAGAAGTTGTGGGTCGACCCCACCTTGACCAGGCCCTGCTCGACGGCCTTGAGGATCCCCGGCACGAGCGTGATCCGTATGCCGTGGCTGAGCTCCACGCGCTCGAACCCCAGGTCGGCCATCTCCCGGATCATCTCGAAGCCGTCCTTGTGGCGCTGGGAGCACCAGCTTGTCGAAAGCGCGGGGACGGGACTCACGGCAGTCCAAAGATCAAACAAGCTGCCCTATTTGCACTAAAAAAAACCGCGCCCGACGGGCGTCAGGGCGCGGCTTCAAATGGGTCGGACAGCCGCGTCAGCTGTCGTAACGGCGGCGCAGCATCGCAGTGAAGGCCATGACCTTATTCTTGCGGCGGCGCTTTTCGCACGGCTTCTCGTAGTAGCGCTTGGCGCGGGTACCCTTGATGATGTTCTCGCGGTCGAGCTTCTTCTTCATGCGCCTGAGCGCACGGTCGATGGGCTCGTTCTTGCGGATCTTGATTTCGATGGACATGGTCTGCTTCGTGAAAGGAAAAGCCCGCTAATAGGCCACTTGGATCCGGCCCCGTCAACGGTTAAAAGGTGCCCCAAACAGGGCCGGACTCCATTCCGGCTTGCGCATCCGCCGGGCTGATCTTGCTTAACCTCACGTGTCCTCTGCCGACAAGAACTTCGTCCACCTCCACGTCCATTCGGACTACAGCCTCCTGGACGGGGCCTGCCGGATCGACCAGCTGACCGAGCGGGCGGGCCAGCTTGGCATGAGTGCCCTGGCGCTCACGGACCATGGCAACCTCTTTGGCGCCATTGACTTCTACACGGCCGCGAAGAGCCGGGGGATCAAGCCCCTGATCGGCTGCGAGCTCTACCTCTCGGAGGGGTCCCGGCTCGAGAAGCAGGGGCGAAGCGATGAGGGCCGGAGCATCTTCCACCTGGGGCTCCTGGCCCGCAACATCGAGGGCTACCAGAACCTCCTAAAGCTCGTAAGCGACGCCCACCTGAAGGGGTTCTATTACAAGCCGCGGACGGACCTGGACACCCTCGCCAGGTACTCCAAAGGCCTGATCGGCTTCACCGGTTGCCTGGCCTCACTGGTGCCCCAGCACCTGCTCCACGACCGCTGGGACGAGGCGCGCAACGCCACGGCGCGGTTCGTCGACATCTTCGGGCGCGAGAACTACTTCGTCGAGGTCCAGGACCACGGCATCCCCGAGCAGCGGAAGATCATCCCCGGCCTCCTGAAGCTGGCCCACGAGTTCGGCCTGAAGGTCATCTGCACCAACGACGTCCATTATGTCCACGCCTCGGACGCGGGCTCCCACGACGCGATGCTGTGCATCCAGACCGGTTCAAAGATTGACGACGAGAAGCGCATGCGCTTCGACGGCCAGCAGTTCTACCTGAAGTCGCGGGCCGAGATGGAGCGCCTCTTTGCCGAGGTCCCCGAGTCCGTCATCAACACCCAGGCCGTCGCCGAGATGTGCGACCTGGCGATCCCGTTCCCCAAGGGCAGCGAGCGCTACCCGAAGTACCCGCTTCCCGCCGAGGTCGGATCGGACCGGGTGGGCTTCCTGAAGGGCCTTTGCGTCGGCGGGCTTAGGGTCCGCTACGGCGTCGACTACTCCGCCCCCGAAAAGGCGGCCGACCCGGCGCTCGCGGCAGTCCTTGTCGAGCGCCTCGAGTACGAGCTCGGCGTCATAGCGAAGACGGGCTTCATCGACTACTTTCTGGTCGTCTGGGATTTCATCGACTGGGCCAAGAAGCAGGGCATCCCCGTGGGCCCGGGCCGCGGCTCCGGGGCGGGCTGCCTCGTCGCCTACCTCCTCGGGATCACGAACCTCGACCCGCTGCGCTTCAAGCTGCTCTTCGAGCGCTTCCTCAACCCCGAGCGCGTGTCGCCGCCCGACTTCGACATCGACTTCTGCATGCGCCGGCGCGGCGAGGTGATCGACTACGTCAGGCACAAGTACGGCGACGCGTGCGTCGCGAACATCGTCACCTATGGGACCATGGGGGCGAAGATGGTGATCCGGGACGTGTCGCGCGTGCACAACCTGCCCTACGCCGAGGCGGACCGCCTCGCGAAGATGATACCGGACGAGCTCAACATCACCCTCGAGCAGGCCGTCGCAAAGTCGACCGAGCTGCGCGAGGAGGTCGCCAAGAACCCCGCGGCGAAGAAGATCTTCGAGCAGGCGCGCGTCCTCGAGGGCATGGTCAGGAACACCGGCAAGCACGCGGCGGGGATCATCATCACCGACCGGCCGCTCGAGGAGTTCGTGCCGCTGACGCTCCAGGAAGGCGACGTCACGGTGCAGTTCGACATGAACGCCGTCGGCAAGTTGGGGCTCCTGAAGATGGACTTCCTCGGCCTGAAGACCCTGACGGTGATCGCGGACGCGGTGGACAACATCCGTCGGACCGTGAACCCGGCCTTCGACATCGAGAAGGTGCCGATCGACGACCCCAGGACCTTCGCGCTCCTCAACACCGGAAAGACGACCGGCGTGTTCCAGCTTGAGTCCGGCGGCATGCAGAACCTCTGCCGCCAGCTGCAGGTCTCGTCGATCGACGAGATCATAGCGCTGATCGCCCTCTATCGTCCGGGCCCCATGGACTGGATCCCGGACTACATCCGCGGCAAGAAGGACCCGAGCACGGTCAAGTTCCCCCACAAGCTGCTCGAGGAGGTCTGCAGGGAGACCTACGGGGTCATGGTGTACCAGGAGCAGGTCATGGAGGCCGCGAAGATCATCGCGGGGTACTCGCTCGGGGGGGCCGACATGCTGCGCAGGGCCATGGGAAAGAAGGATCCCGTGGCCATGGCCGAGGAGCGGGGAAAGTTCGTCGGCGGGGCGAAGAGGCTCCACGGGATCGACGAGGCGACCTCCGACGCGATCTTCGACATCCTCAACAAGTTCGCCGGATACGGGTTCAACAAGTCGCACTCGGCGGCCTACGCGCTCCTGAGCTACCAGACGGCCTACCTGAAGGCCAACCATCCCGTGGAGTTCATGGCGGCCATGCTCAGCTCCGAGCTCGGCAACTCCGACAAGGTCGCGCATTTCGTGGCGGAGTGCGAGTCCATGGGCCTCGGGGTCCTCGGGCCCGACGTCAACGAGTCGCGCGAGATGTTCACGCCTGTCGGCGAGAAGATCCGCTTCGGGCTCGCGGGGATCAAGGGCGTCGGGGAGCTCGCCGCGCAACGGATCATCGCCGAGCGCGAGGCGAACGGCGCCTTCGCGGACTTTGACGACTTCGCCACGCGGGTCGACGGGCGCGCCGTCAACAAGCGAGTCCTCGAGCACCTGGTGAAGACCGGCGCCTTCGACTTCAGCGGAACGGGGCGGCGGCGCCTCTTCGAGGGCATCGACGCCGCGATCGCCGCGAGCTCCGCCCAGGCGCGCGACAAGGCGGCGGGACAGGACAACTTCCTCGGGGAGCTCGCGGCCCCCGCGGGTGAGAAGAACGGATCGCGCCACGCCTCCACCGCGACCCCGCCGGACTTCAGCGCCCATGAGCGCCTCTCCTTCGAGAAGGAGCTCCTCGGGTTCTACGTCTCGGGCCACCCGATGAACAACTACGCCGGGCTCTGGGAGTCGATCGACACGGCGCCCGCCGAGGAGCTCTCGGGGCTCCCCGACCGGGGGGAGTTCCGCCTCTGCGGCATCGCCGCCAACCTCGCGAAGAAATACGCGAAGAAGGACAACCGCCCGTGGGTGGCCTTCACTCTGGCGACAAAGAAGGCGACCATCGCGCTCAACATGTTCGCCGACGCCTTCGCGAGCTTCGGCTCGGTGCTCGCCGAGAACGCCCCCGTCATGGTCCAGGGAAACATCATCCGCGGCGCCGATGGCCCGCGGGTCAACGTGAAGGAGTGCTACCCCCTGGACCTCGCGGTGGCCCGGACCGTGCGCAAGGTGACGTGGATCATCAGGCCCGACCACCCCGCGCTCGACGCGTTCATGCACGGCCTGCGCGACGCGGTCGTGCGCGACCCGGGGGACACGAGGATCGAGTTCGCCGTGCTCCTCGACGGCGGGGTGGCCCCCATCGCGGAGGCGAGCGCCGCCCTGTCGTGGCGCCTTTCGGCCACGGCCTTCCAGGAGCTGCGCTCCAACCCGTCGGTCGCCGGAGTCCGGATCGAGACCCGCCCGCTTGAACTAAAGCCCGACACCCGATGGGCGAGACGCTAGAGAACCACGCGGCGCAGGTGCTGGGGAGGGTCCGGCCCGGAATCCCGGCCGACGCCGCACTTCGCGACTATCTGGGGTCCAACCGGACGCTCGGCGCGGTCGGCAAGCGCTCCGTGAGCCGGGCCGTGTTCACATATTTCCGGTGGCTCAACTGGCTCGAGCGCGGCGAGTCCTCCCAGAAGCAGGTCCTCGCGGCCCTCGGGATCCAGGCCAAGTTCGAGCGAAATCCCGCGGGCATCAAGTTCGAGGCGCTCGCGTCGCGGGCCGTCCCGGCGTGGCTTGCCGCGGAGATGGAGCTTTCCGCGGCCTACCTGCGCCACCTCCAGCGCGAGCCCTCGCTCTGGATACGGACTAAGGTCGGCGGCACCGAAGCGGTGGCCCGCGCGCTTGGCTCCTGCGAGCAGCCGGCGCTCCCCGGATACCTCTCGGCACCGCCCGACCTGGCGTGCCTAAGGTACAAGGGCACGGCGGACCTGCACAAGGAACCCGGGTTCCAGTCCGGCGCATTTGAGATCCAGGACCTCTCCTCGCAGCTCGTGGGCCACGCCTGCGCCCCGGCGCCCGGAGAGACGTGGTGGGACGCCTGCGCGGGAGAGGGGGGCAAGACGCTCCACCTCTCCGACCTGATGCGCAACAAGGGCATGCTCTGGGCGACGGACCGGTCGGTCCGCAGGATCTCCGTCCTCAAGCGCAGGGCCGCCCGCGCGGGCGTGTTCAACTACCGTACCGCGGTCTGGACCGGCACGGGATCGGCGCCCTTCAAGACCCCGTGCGACGGAGTCCTTGTCGACGCGCCGTGCAGCGGCGTCGGCACCTGGCAGCGCAATCCCCACGCGCGGTGGACGACCTCGATTGACGACGTCCGGGAGCTGACCGCGGTGCAGGGGGCGCTGCTCGCGAACGCGGCCCGCTCCGTGAAGCCGGGAGGCCGCCTCGTCTACTCGGTGTGCACGACGACCCGAAGCGAGACGGACGGGGTGGCCGACGGATTCGAGGCGGCGCACCGCGATTTTGAGCCCTGCGCCCTCGCGATCACGGCGGCGGGAAGCCCGCGGGTCGCGCTGGTATCCCAGGATCTGGACGCCAACGGGATGTTTGTCGCCGCATGGAAACGCATCCGGTAGGTGCTTATTCCCCAACGCATTGGGTCGCCAACCTCGAATCCCTCTTGCGGCACCCAACCCGAGACCAATCTTTGCGGGACAACCACCCATGAGCCCCAGCCCCCACCGACTTCTTCCCCTTCTTGCGGCCCTGGCCCTGCTTTCCGCATCGACCCTCAGGTCCGACCCCGAATACCCCAAGATGGGGCCCGACATCTACGACGTGCATGCGAACGGGGAGGCCCAAATCGCCGACGCGCTCACGGTGGCCGCGGCCGAGCACAAGCGCGTCCTCCTCGACTTCGGGGCGAACTGGTGCATCTGGTGCAAACGGCTCCATGCGACCTTCGAGGCAGACCCCTCCGTCGCGGGCTCCCTCGGGCGGGGCTTCGTGGTGGTCATGGTCGACGTCAACACCCGCCACGGGGTGAAGCGAAACGAGGGCGTCGTCGCCCGCTACGGCAACCCCGTCGCGCACGGGATTCCCGTCCTCGTCGTCCTCGACTCTGACGGCAAGCAGCTGACCACCAAGGATTCGGGGGAACTCGAGGAGGGAGAGGGGCACAGCCCGGCGAAGATTGTGGCCTTTCTCGCTCAGTGGGCCCCGCCCGCCCACCCATAGGCTTGCCCGGACGGACCCTCCCCGGCAGCATCGCAGCCCCATGCATGTAGATCTCAGCGACCGGCAATGGCTTTGGTGCGCCGCGGCGTTCTATGCCGCTGGCTTCCTGCTCGGCACGGTCTCGATCGTGCGGGGCGGCCGCATGCATGGGCTGGCCATCTACGGGTCGATCCTCGCGGGCTACGTCCTCCAGTGGATCGGCCTCGGGATCCGCGGCCACGCGGCCGGGGGCTGCCCGCTCGGCAACCAGTTCGAGATCTTCCAGTTCACGGCCTGGTCCGCCATCACGCTCTACCTTGTGATCGGCGTGACGTTCCGCTCGAGCGTCCTCGGGTACTTCACGTCGTGCCTCGGGGCCGCACTCACGATCCTGTCCCTCTCGATACCGGCATGGGACTCCGTCAGGCGCACGCACATCTTCGGCGGCAACCCCTGGATCGAGCTCCATGCGGCGCTCGCGATCTTCAGCTACGGGGTCTACGGGCTCCTGGCGCTCACCTCCACCCTCTTCCTCTTCCGGCACTTCTCGCTCAAGTCGAAGCGCCTGGGGGGCTGGTTCTCGTTCCTGCCCTCGATCATGGTCCTGGACCACATCGAGGTGCGCCTGCTCGGGGCCGGGACGGCGCTCCTGACGCTGGCCCTCGCGTTCGGATCGGTCTACTTCACCCGCGACACGTCCAACGTGGGGCACTTCAAGCTGGCGGCGACGGTCGCCGTCTGGGCCGCGGCCGCGGTCGCCTTCGGCCTGAGGGCCTCGGGCCGTCTCCTCGCGAAGCGGTTTGCGTGGACGTGCCTTGCGCTCTTTGCGGCGGCGCTCCTCTCCCTGAGCGCGGTCGACGAGAGCCGCCACCCGGTGGCGCCCCCCACCCCGAAGGTTTCGGCGCCATGAGCGGACCCCGCCTCTTCCTCATCGGCGCGACCCACCACAATGCACCTGTGGAGGTCCGCGAGAAGCTGGCCGTCGACTCGGAGAGCGCGCTCCGGGGCGAGCTTGCATCGGTATCCGGGCTGCGCGAGCTCGCGGTCCTCAACACGTGCAACCGCATCGAGTTCTACGGGGTGGCCTCCGATGAAGCCGCGGTCGACGCGGTCCAGGCCGTGTACTGCGCCCGCCAGAAGTTCGAGGTCGGCCAGTTCGAGAGCATCCGGATCCGGCTGACGGGAATGGAGGCAGCCCTGCACCTGTTCGAGGTGGCGAGCGGGCTGGACTCGCAGCTCGTCGGCGAGAACGAGATCTTCGGCCAGGTGAAGGAGGCGTACGCGGCCGCCCAGGCGTCGGGCTCCACGGGGGCGGTCCTCAACCGGCTTTTCCAGAAGGCGTTCCAGGCGGCGAAGCACGTGCGCACCCACACCGGCATCTCCTCGGGCCGCGTGAGCGTGGCCAATGTCGCCGTGGACTTGGCGACCAACATCTTCGGCAGCCTCGGCGAGGTGAAGGTGCTCGTCCTCGGAACCGGGGAGATCGGCGAGGGCACGGCAAAGGCCTTCAAGAGCCGCGGCGCCGAGGACCTCGCCGTCGCCGGCCGGCGCATCGAGAGGGCCACCGAGGTCGCGGGCGGCCTCGGGGCAGACACCGTCAGGTTCGAGGAGATCGACGCGCACCTTTCAAACTATGACATTGTCGTCTGCTCGACGTCGGCGCCGACGACAGTCGTCAGCACATCGGCCGTCGCCACGGCGATGAAGAAGCGCCCGGCCCGCCCCCTGCTCCTGATCGACCTGGCGCTCCCTCGCGACGTCGAGGCGGCCGCGGCGGACCTGCAGAACGTGTTCCTCTACAACCTCGACGACCTGGCGAAGATCGCCGAGATGAACCGGACGGCCCGCGAGGCGGAGGTCGTAAAGTGCAGGGAGCTCCTCTCGCACCGCGCGGCGAGCCTCTGGGAGCACGTCCAGCGCACGCTCGTTTCGGGATCAAACGGGACCTCGGACTCGCCGCGGCAGGCGGAGCCCTCACCCGCGCCCCCCTCGGGGCCCTAGGGAACGTTCCGGGCGATCCAGTCAGCCTCGCTGACCCCCGCCGGGTTCACGAGCATCGCCCGGAGCTCGGCGGACTGCGCGGCCGTGTGCGAGCGCCGCAGCGGGTCCCCGATGCACGCGGTGATCTCCCCCGCGAGCGCTCCCGCGGAGGCCGCGCCCTGGATGAACTCGGGGTACATCGGCTCCCCGAGGAGGATGTTGGCGATCCCGAGGTAGGGAACGCGGACGAGCCACCGCGCCACCAGGTAGGTCAGGGCGTCGGTGCGGTACGCGATCGCGCCGGGGATGCCGGCGAGGGCGCAGTGCATCGACATCGTCCCGCTGCTGGTGAGCACGGCGCACGCGGCGACCGGCGTCCCCGTCTGCTGGAGCGTCACGTCGGAGGGCAGCCTGAGCGCCTCAAGCTGGGCGCGAATCGCGTCACTCGGATAGAGGATGACGGCGCGGCGGCCGGCGCCGCCCTGGGCAAACTTCCTGAACCCCGCAAGGAGCGCGGGCACGATGAGCCCCACCGCCCTGGGCCTGCTCCCGGGAAGGAGCAGCACCGGGCCCGCGGGGTCGCCCTTCACCGGGGGCTTGTAGTCGGCGGCCATGAACGGGTGCCCGACGAATTCCACGGGCAGGCCTGTGTCCGCGTAGCATCCCACCTCGAAGGGGAAGATGACCGCCAGGGCGTCCAGGTTGCGGGCCATGTCGAAGCGGCGGACGGACCTCGAAGCCCAAATCTGGGGGCTGATGTAGTAGAGGGTCCGCACGGGGCCCCCGCCCTTCGCGCTGATGCCGCGCAGCCTGAGCTCCTTCGCGATGCGCAGGTTGACCCCGGAATTGTCGACAAAGCAGACGGCGGACGGGCGGTGACGCCCTATCCACTGAACGGTCTCCTCGATGAGCGACCGGAAGAAGGACAGGTTCCGAACGACCTCGCCCAATCCCACCACCGAGAACGCCGTGCGGTCGTACAGGAGCTGCGCTCCCGCGGCGGCGAGCCGCGGGCCGCCCAGGGCCGCGACCCGAAGGCCCGGCCTAAGCCTCAGGAGCCCCGCGACCATCCGCGCCGCATGCTCGTCGCCCGAGTGCTCCCCCGCCACGATGAGGAGATGGGGCGCGCCGCCCTGGGGCGGGGGAAGCCGGAACGGTTGGGGGCCCGTCATTTCTTGCGTATCTGGTCGGTGATCGCGATCGCGACCTCGAGGGCGCTCTTGCCGAGGGCGGCGCCCACCTTGGGCTGCCTCTTTCGGGTGACGCTCTCGACGAAGTGCGCCAGCTCGAGCGCCAGCGGCTCGCCCTTCTCTATCGGTATCTGGTGGACCGGGATCGAGCTCGTGTCGCCCGCCTTGACGAGGCCGATCTTCATCTTCAGGCCGAAGGCGATGATGTCGCTCTTGCGCACGAGGTGCCCCGACTGGTTCATGAAGTCGAGCGAGAGGTAGGCGTTGTCCTGGAAGATGCGGATCTCGCGCGCCTTCTTCAGGCTCATCCGGCTCGCGCTCAGGTTCGCGACGCAGCCGTTCTCGAACTGGATTCGGGCGTTGGCGATGTCCTCGGTCTTCGAGAGCACGTTGATCCCGACGCTGTCGATCTTCGCGATGGGCGACTTGACGAGCGCGAGAACGATCCCGATGTCGTGGATCATGAGGTCGAGCACGACGCCCACCTCGGTGCCGCGCACCTGGTACGTGCCGAGCCGCTCCGCCGTGATGTACTGCGGGCGGTTTGCCTCCTTCTCGAGGAAGGCCATGACCGGGTTGAAGTGCTCGACGTGGCCGACCTGCACGAGGCAGTTCCTGGCCTGCGCCGCGGCTAGGACGCGCTCGGCCTCGTCCAGCGAGGCGCACAGGGGCTTCTCGATCAGGAGGTGGCAGCCCGCGGCGAGCAGCGGCAGCGCGACCTTCTCGTGGAGGTCCGTCGGGACGACGACCGAGACCGCCTCGCACACGGCGGCCAGCTCCTCGATGGACTCGAACCTCCTGCAGCCGAGCTTGCCGCTGATCTCCGCGCCGCGGGCGACGGAGGCGTCATAGATCCCCGCGAGCTCGGCGCCCGGCAGGGAGGCGTAGATGCGGGCGTGGTGCTGGCCGAGCGAGCCTACGCCGACTACGCCGCAGCGAATCTTGGGAGCGGACATGGCTCCAAGGGTGGCGGCAGGCGCCCCGCGGGGCGAGCCACAAACCGTCCGTCAGGCGCCCCCGAGCGACCCGGCCGTCAGCGTGAGGCTGCGGCGCGTCTTCGCCGCGTGGAGCGCGTTGTGGGTCACCAGGACGAGCGCCGTGTTCGCGGAGGCGCACAGCCCCAGGAGGAGCTCCACCACCTCGTTGCCCGTCCGCTCGTCGAGGTTGCCGGTCGGCTCGTCGGCGAGGATGAGGTTGGGTCTGTTCATCAGGGCGCGCGCGAGGGCCACGCGCTGGCGCTCGCCCCCGGAAAGATGGGACGGCAGGTGGTGCGCGCGGTCCGCTAGCCCCACGCTCGCGATGAGGGCGCGGGCCCGCTCGCGCGCCGCGCGGTCGACGCCGCCGAGGATACGCCGGGCGAGGAGCACGTTCGCCAGGGCGTCGAGCTCGGGGACCAGGTAGAACGACTGGAAGACCATGCCGAGGTACGCCGCCCTGCGCGACGCGCTCGTGTCGGGGGTGCCCCCCCACAGGACCGTGCCGGAGTCCGGCGCGTCGAGCCCCGCCAGCAGGTTCAGGAGCGTCGACTTGCCCGAGCCGGACTCGCCCCGGATGCTGACGCTCTCGCCCGCCGCCACCTCGAGCGTCACGCCGCGCAGGACCTCGAGCATGGCGTCGCCGCTGTGGAAGCTCTTCCTCAGGCCGCGGGCGCTCAGGACGGGCTCACTCACTGCGAAGCGCCTCCACGGGTTTGAGGCGGGCGGCCCGCCATGCGGGGATCATCCCGGCCAGGGTCGAGATCACGATCGTCAGGACGATGATGAGGGCGACCGTGGAGCCCGAGGTGTGGGACGGGAGCTCGCTGAACTGGTAGAACCTGCGCAGGACCTCCTGGCGCTGGGTCACGCGCGCGACCCAAAGGACCACGTTGTTGCGGATCGAGAGCGCGAAGAAGCCGGCCGCCAGGCCCGAGGCCGTGCCGAGGACCCCGATGAAAAGCCCCTGCGCGCAGAAGCACATGGCGACGTGGACGGGGCGGGCGCCGAGGGCCCCAAGGAGCCCGATCTCGCGCGTCTTGCGGACCACCGAGATGAGGAGGGAGCTTGTGACGGAGAACGCCGCCACGATCACGATGAAGAGCAGGAGGAAGAAGATCATGCTCCGCTCGAGGTTGAGGACCCACAGGAAGTCCGAGAAGCTGTCCTCCCAGGAGAACGCCCGGATCGATTCGGGCAGGACCTGGTTGATCCGGGCCACGGCGTCGTCCTCGTTGACGCCCGGGGTGAGCCGCACGTCGATCCCGTGGACGGCGGTTCCCAGCCCGTAGAGGTCCTGGGCGAGGCGCAGCGTCCCGTAGACCGTGCTGCTGTCGAGCTGCTGGTGGCCGATGTGGAGGATCCCGACGACACGGACCAGGCGCGGCAGGAACACCGCGTCCGCGCTCAGCTTGTTGATGATGAGGGGCGAGTAGACCTCTATCGAGTCGCCCACGTTGGCGCCGAGGCTCGAGGCGATCTGGTCGCTGAGGATGACCGAGTCGTCGTCGAGGTCGTCGAGCGACCCCACGACGACGTAGCGGCCGAGCTGGGTCACCTTCTCGACGCTCGAGAGGTCGAGGCCCCGCAGCATCGGGAAGGCGGGCTTGTCGCCGAACTTGACCATCACGGCGTCGCGGGCGTACGGCGTCGCCGCCGCGACCCCGGGCACCGACTCGACGCGCTTCACGACCGAGGCGTAGTCCGAGACCGGGCCGCGGGCGACGATCTGCACCTCGCCCTCCGTGTCGACGATCAGGTGGCGTATCTCGTAGGCGAATCCGCCCATGATGCTCATGACGACCACGAGGACCGTGACACCGAGGGCGACCCCCAGCACGGAGATCAGGGTGAAGAAGGGAAACCGCCGCCCCGTCGGGAAGAGCTGCCTGAGCGCGAGGTGAAGGTACCAGGGCACGGGTTCAGGCGCCGTCGGGCGCCTTCGCCTCCGCCGGCCTCAGCTGCGGGAAGAGGATCACGTCGCGGATGCTCTCGGCCCCGGTGAGCAGCATGCACAGGCGGTCGATGCCGACGCCCATGCCGCCCGCGGGCGGCATCCCGTGCTCGAGCGCCAGCAGGAAGTCCTGGTCGACGCTCTGCGGCTCGCCCCCGGCCTGCTTCTCGAACATCTCGCGCTGAACATCGGGGTCGTTCTGCTCGGAGTACGCCGGAGCGATCTCCATGCCCCCGATGCACAGCTCGAACACGTCCAGGGTCGAGGGGTCCTCGCGGTTGATCTTCGCCAGGGGGCAGAGCTCCTTGGGAAGGTTCATGACGAATGTCGGCTGGATCAGGGTCGGCTCGATTTTCTTGGAGAAGATCTCGTTTGTGACCTCGAAGTCCTCCCAGCCCGCGTCGACCTTCAGCCCCATGGCCTCCGCCACGGCGATGTGCTCGGCCTTCGTCCGGCCGAACCAGTCCCCGTCGTTCGTCTCGGCCCGGATGAGGTCCTTGTAGGTCACCTCGCGCCAGTGCCCGCCGAAGTCGATCGTCTGGCCGCTCGAGGGGTGCGCGATCTTGTCGGCGCCCAGGACGTCGCGGCACACGGCCTTAAGCAAGTCCCTGATCAGGGCCATCATGCCGCGGTGGTCGCTGTAGGCCTGGTAGAGCTCGAGCATCGTGAACTCGGGGTTGTGCTTGCGGGAGATCCCCTCGTTGCGGAAGTTGCGCCCGATCTCGAACACGCGGTCCAGGCCCCCGACCAGCATCCGCTTCAGGTACAGTTCGAGCGAGATCCTCAGGAAGAAGTCCACCCCGAGGGCGTTGTGGTGCGTCGAGAAGGGCTTCGCCGCAGCCCCGCCGGCGACGGACTGGAGGATGGGCGTCTCGACCTCGATGAACTTCCGCTCCTCGAGGAACCTGCGGATCGCGGAGACCACCCTTGAGCGCAGCAGGAGCCTCGCTCGCGACTCCCGGTTGACCACGAGGTCAAGGTAGCGCTGGCGGTACACCTGCTCGGGGTCCGCGAGGCCGTGCCACTTCTCCGGGAGGGGCCGCAGCGCCTTGGAGAGCAGCACGAAGGAATCGACCCGCACCGTGACCTCGCCGGTCCTCGTCTTGAAGAGCGTCCCCCTGGCGCCGATGATGTCGCCCAGGTCGAGCTTCTTGAACGCCAGGTAGGCCTCGTCGCCGACGACGTCCTTCTTCAGGTAGAGCTGGATCTCGCCCTGCTGGTCGAGGACCTTGACAAACTGGCTCTTGCCCATGTCGCGGATCGTCACGAGCCGCCCGGCGACGGCCACCGCGACCGCGTTGTCCTGGCCGTCCACGTAGGAGCGGACAGCGTCGCCCGAGAAATGGGTCGTCTCGAACTCCGCGCGGAAGGGGTCCGTCCCCGCCGCCCGCAGTTCGGACAGCTTCTGCCGGCGCACTGCGTGCTGGTCGTGGGTGATGTCGGCCGGGATGTCGCTCATGTGAGCGGGTCAAACTGCCGCAGCGCCGCCCTCGGGGCAAACGGAAACTTCCACAGGTTCCTTGCTTGTGATTCGCGGGCGTTCGTGTCCATTTCATGGCATAAATCCGGAAACCAAGACGTCGATGGACACCTCCCGCAAACCCTCCTGGCTCAGGGCGAAGCTGCCTAACGGCCCGGCCTACAACGCCGTGCGCGGGCTCGTGGACGGCAGCAAGCTGCACACGGTCTGCCAGAGCGCCCAGTGCCCGAACCTGGGCGAGTGCTGGTCCCGGGGGACCGCGACGGTGATGATCCTCGGCAACATCTGCACCCGCTCCTGCAACTTCTGTGCGATCCAGACGGGGCGGCCGACCGAGCTCGACCTGGGCGAGCCCGCCCGGGTCGCAGAGGCGGTCGCCACGATGGGCCTAAGGCACTGCGTGATCACGAGCGTGGCCCGCGACGAGCTCACGGACGGGGGCGCTTCGGTGTGGGCCATGACGATCCGCGCCGTGCGCAACCGCAACCCTTCGACCGCGATCGAGGTCCTCGTCCCCGACTTCAAGGGAAGGACCGAGGATGTCGACACGGTGCTCGACGCCCGGCCCGACATCTTCAACCACAACGTCGAGACCGTGGAGCGGCTGCAGAAGCCCGTCCGGGTGCAGGCCCGCTACGACCGCTCCCGGGGCGTCCTTCGCCACGCGCGGGGCCGGGGCTTCACCGTGAAGACCGGGATCATGCTCGGCCTGGGCGAGCGCCGGGAGGAGGTCGAGCAGACCCTGCGCGACCTGGCGGGCGACGGGGTCAGCATCCTGACGATCGGCCAGTACCTGCAGCCGACGAAGCAGCACCTGCCGGTCGACCGCTGGGTCCCCCCCGAGGAGTTCGCCCACTGGAAGCAGTTCGGGCTCTCGGTCGGATTCGGGGTCGTGGAGAGCGGCGCCATGGTGCGCTCGAGCTACCACGCCGACGAGCAGTCGCTCAAGTACACGGGCGAGGAGCACCTCAACACGCGCAACGCCCTCGCGGGCGCCTGACCCCCCTTTCCCATGTGCGCCCTCACGACACGACAGGACATCGTCAAGAACTGGCTCCCGCGCTACACCGGGGTGCCGCTCGACAAGTTCGGGTCGTACATCCTCCTGACCAACTTCCAGCGCTACGTGGACCTATTCGCCAAGGCCCACAAGGTGCCCGTCCACGGCCGTGACAAGCCGATGCCGACGGCGACGGCGGGAAAGATCACGATCGTCAACTTCGGCATGGGAAGCGCCAACGCGGCGACCGTCATGGACCTGCTGAGCGCGATCGCCCCCAAGGCGGCGCTCTTCCTCGGCAAGTGCGGCGGCATCAAGCACCGCGCCGAGGTCGGCGACCTGATCCTGCCCATCGCCGCCGTCAGGGGCGAGGGCACGAGCAACGACTACTTCCCTCCCGAGGTCCCCGCGCTCCCCAGCTTCGCGCTCCAGAAGGCCATCTCCACGACGATCCGCCTCCATGCCCGCGACTACTGGACCGGCACCGTGTACACGACCAACCGCCGGGTCTGGGAGCACCACGAGGAGTTCAAGAAGTACCTGAAGAGGATCCGGGTCATGGCCGTCGACATGGAGACGGCGACCATCTTCATGGTCGGCTTCGCGAACGGGATCTCGACCGGGGCCCTCCTCCTCGTTTCGGACCAGCCGATGGTCCCCGAGGGGGTGAAGACGGTCGAGAGCGACCAGAGGGTGGACGACTCCTTCGTCGGCGACCACCTGAAGATCGGCATCGATTCCCTGAAGCAGCTGATCAACAAGGGCGTCACGGTGAAGCACCTGAAGTTCTAGGCCATTTCAGCCGGTACCTTGGGCGTTTCGCAGACGATCGGAATTCCGCTGCAGGTGCCGGGGACGAGGCCCTGAATTCCCCCAATCCCACACCGAGGGGTCCGATCCCAATGACACGATGGGCCCATCCATGCTTTCTCGCGGTGAAGCCGACCTTCATGCGGGTTTGCCACAAGGCAAGATTGTGACTGACTGACGGGCCAGCGGCCTCCCAATCCTGAAACAAGATGCTCCGCCTAACTCCATTCCTCCTTTTTGACGGCAACTGCGCCGAGGCAATGAGGTTCTACCAGGCCTGCTTGGGTGGCGATCTGGTGCTCGTTCGCCTTGGGGATACCCCGATGAAGGATGGGTTTCCCGCGGAAAAGCACGACAGGATCACGTACGCGCACTTGAAGAGCAATCTCATCGAGTTTTCGGCCACTGACTGGCTCCACCCCACCCAGGAACCGAAGCAGGGAAACACGACCGCCCTTTACATCACCGGCAGCACTCCGGTCGAGTTAAGGGCCGTTTTCGACAGGTTATCCAACGGAGCGAACACGGAGTTCTTTGTTGAGCTGAAGCAAATGCCCTTCGGTCTCTATGGGCATTTTACGGATCGCTACGGCGTGGGGTGGTTCTTCCGAGGCGCCTGAGTAAACGCCCGATACCGCTTCACGGTCCTTGGCTACGTCGTTCGCGCCTCTTTTCACTCAATCGCCGATCCGCCTCCCAGCATGGAAGTCCGGTCCAACCTTATCCCGGACCCTACTTAAGGACGTCGAACCAGAAGGGTGCGTAGAGCTCGCTGCCTCCCAGGTTGACCTGGCTCCAGATGACGTAGCGCCCGGGGCTCGGGATCGTCAGGCGAAAGGTGAAGGCCGGGTGGACCGGGTCGGGGAGCCTCGTCACGTCGGACTCGCTCGGGTGGATGTGGGCGAACCCGCTCCTGGCGGAGTCAAAGGCGACCAAGTGCGCAAACGCGTCCATGACGGGCCTCACGGGGACCGGTCCGCCGTCCTCGCGCCGAATCGTGAGCCGCAGGTTAGATGGGACCCCGGCCCGCAAGGGCGCGGGCGAGGGCGAGAGCGCGAAGGCGTAGCCGCCCTGCGACACGGACCACGAGGGGGGCTGGGTTCCGGCAACGACCGGGCTCGGCGCCCCGTCGACCGTGAGCTCGGTCTCGGCGTAGAGGCCGCGGTTCGTCGCCACGGGCGTGAAGTCCGCGAAGACCCGGTAGGCGCCCCCGTAGCGCGGGTGGAACCTGAGGGTCCACTCCCCGGGCCTGCGACCGGGCTCCGGGTGCACGTGCTGGTAGTCGTCCAGGGAGGGGTCGACGATGAGAAGGTGTATCCGCCGGGTCTGGACAACCAGCAGGTCCTCCGGGGCGATCGGCTTCCCGCTGAAGGTCGTGAGCGTGAGGGTCGCCAGGACGTCCCCGCCCGCCTTGGCGGGGCCGGAGGGGACCACGGCCAGGGTCACCGGAGACCTGACCGCGACGACCGGCAGGAACTGGGGGTTCGCCGGATCGCAGAACTCGATCACGTTGCCGCCCTGCACGCGGAAATCCATGTGGCTGAGGTTGGTCCCGGTCGGCAGCAGGCGGACCGTGACGAAGAGCACCGCGGCCACCAGGGTGATGACCGCGATCCGCCGCTTCTCCTGCCGCCCGGGGATCGGGCCTGCCTTCGGCTCGGTCATCGGTGCATCCGCCCTACGAATTCCTTG
>CAYPXZ010000002.1:0-171378 GCA_964414785.1 uncultured Opitutaceae bacterium | reverse complement strand
CGCGGGAACCCATGCACCGGAGGCCACGTTGCGCCTCCTGATCATGGCATTGGCGGCCGGTGCGCTCATTTTGTTCCCGTCTCTTGTTTTCTTGTTTCGCCTTTTCAAGGGCAATAGGCGCCGTTGACCGATAGACGGTTAGTTTGCGAATAGCTTGGCCTCCTTGCTCATGTTGCGGAACCAGGGTCCGGCGCGCCGGCGAGGCGATTGAATCGTCACCCACCTTTGACCGAGAACACTTCCTTCTCAGTCTTAGCATAGAAGACCTGTATCGCGTAGACGGTCGCTTCACTTGGCTCGATGCCGTGCGAAAGCCGCGCCGCGCACCCGAGACAGTTCACGCGCGGGTCGAGCATATTGGCGCGGTGGGTGGGGGAGTTCAACCAGCCCTCCAGGAGGAAGGCGGCGTACTCCGCATAGGTGTAGTCGCGGACTGCCTCCTCGTCGGGGCGCCGGGCGGGCATCCTGATCGCGTTCTCGGTGGCATGCGACGCAGCGAGCCCGACGTGGGTGATGCGCTCGCCGATGTTGTGCTCATCGGGGAAGGGGCTCTGGTGGCCGACGGTCTGGGAGAGCGCAAGGTAGGTGGCCTGCTCGCCCGCCGCTGCATCGAGCGCTTCCATGTGCGCGAGCGCCTCCAACCCGTGCTCCACGCGAATCCGGTTCGACTCCTCGAAGATGGCCGTCGAGAGCAGGACCGGGTCAAACGTCTCGGCGGTCATAACGCGGTTGAGGCGGGCGGGTGTAGGCACCGGCGCCTGTGCGCAGCCGGCGAGAAACGCGCCGACCAGTCCCCAGACGGCGCCTTGGAGGGAGTTCACCTAGGTGAGTCAAAAGGAGGGGTCCAAGCAGGCAAAGGAATTCGGGAGCGCAGAGGGCCTGGGTTCCCAAACACGCCCCGCTCTAGGAATTTTTCGATACAATCATCGCGCCCTGTTCCAACACGTTTCAATGGGTCACTCTTGAAGGCCTATATGGTTGAGCATCGGTTCTCAAAGGCCTATTGGGAAGCCTCGCGGGACTCTCATTCCAACGGAACGCGATTGCTATATGCCTTTGGAAGATTGAATCATTGTGGCGAAAGCCAAACAGCGGGAGCGGACCAGATTTCCGCTATGATTACTTACCGATGAAAGCGCGAATTTCGATTGGCCTCCTAGCAACAGGGGTGCTTTTCCTAACTGGTTGCGCGACGTTTATTTCGGATTTGAACACGGATCGCGGCACACCTCCCCCTGTCCCACAGTATGTAGTTAGATGGTGGTGATCAGTGAGATCAGCCGAGGAACAATGGTCCGCGCCAGATCCAAATGCTGGGATGTGGGCCACAGAGGTTCTCGCTATTGATTCATCAATAACTCCGACTTTCGTCTCCGTCTCTTGCAAGTCAGGCGATGCGCCAACGTTGGCGAGGATAACATCAAGGACGCGATGCGGGCGGTCGAAAGAAGACCTATTTCTGGACGTCACTGCCCCATTAGCACCGGGCGAACTAGCCTTGTGGTGATATCTATTTGTCATGCGTCTGCCAGATTGCAAAGGAAGGTGAGTAAAGGAATGCTCGTTGTCGTCAAAAGCGCCGCGTGCAATGTCGTTAGCCACGATGCGGGCCGGCCACATACTGCTGCTACTCTCGGTAGCGTTCGTGTCTTTGGCCTTAGCTGCGCCAATTCCCGGAACCTTGGTTTTCGGAGGTGTTGAGCGAAATTACATTTACGTTGTTTCGCCCGGGCACGACGGGAAGACAGCGATCTCACTCGTTCTGATCTTCCATGGGGCGGGAAACGATGGGGCCGAATTGGAGCGGACTCTTGGGTTTACCGAGCTCCAAAGGGAAAAGATGTTTCTGGCGGTCTATCCCAATGGCATAGACAAGGCTTGGAACGGAGGCCGGACAGCACCCACGTCGGAACAATCCGCAAAATCGGATGACGTCGGCTTTATTGCCGCGCTAATCGATGTGCTTCGTGGCAAATTCAACATCGACCCCAAACAAATCTTCGCAACGGGGAGCTCCAACGGTGCTATTTTCTGCAACACTTTGGCCGTTAGGCTATCCGATAGAATCGCGGCGATAGGACCGGTAAATGGGAACTTAAGCCCCACGATAGCCTTAAAATACAAACTCAGATTTCCGGTTTCCGTCATTTCGTTCAACGGGACCGCCGACCCTTTTGTGCAATTTGCGGGCGATCCCGAGCCCGGACACGAGCTATTTTCGACGCCCGATACGATCGCCTATTGGGTAAAGACGAATGGCTGTGACCCTTCGCCGTTGGTTACAGTGATCCCAAAGGCAGTTCCCGACGACGGCACCGCTGTCAAACGCTTCGAATTTGAGCGTGGCCGAGACCACACGGAGGTTTTCGCGTATATCATCGCCCAAGGAGGGCATACGTGGCCTGGCTACCACACATATCCAGGCTGGGCGAAGGTTGCAGGGAAAACGGCGATGAGCGTCAACGCAACAAGGGCAATTATTGAATTCTTCGAGAAACACCCGAAACCATGAGCTGGCGAATGCCTTCGGGAGAGCTGAAAGGAGATCATGACGGAAGCTTGGATCTAGCCGCTTAACACCTGTGTTCGATAGATGGTCCTTTTCCGAACACCCAAACCTGCCAAGTTTGAGCCCGTGTGTTGCTTGACTTCATCCGCCAAATGAACGGCCACGAGTTATTCGACGCGGCTCATTGCGGAATCGAAGAATAGTTCAAATGGGGTCCGGCCGCCGCACAAAGACCTCAGTCCAATTCATTCCGCCCAAAGCGACTCCACCGGTGCGATGAGGGTAGCCGCGCCGGTATCGAGACTGTTATGAATCCCCTTATACAGTGATGAACAGGTAGCCACCGGCAAAGAGAAGGGAAACAAGGTTGCCGCAGGATGAGATCGCGCGCTTGACAAACATTCCTGATTAACTACACAATGCAGTACATAACATGCTCGGTGAATTTGAATACATTCTGGTGACCGTAGCGGCGGGCCTGGGCGAGAGCGCCTATGGTGCGGCCATTCGTGAAGGGATTGAGGAGTCAGCGGGCCGAAGTTGTTCGATTGGAGCTTTGTACACGACCATTGAGCGGCTGGAGAAGAAGGGCATGCTCAAGACGTGGATGGGCGAGGCTACGGCCCAACGCGGCGGCAGAGCAAAACGCATGGTGCGCGTGACGGCAAAGGGCATGCATGCGGCGAAGGAGTTTTACGAGGCGATGATGGGTGTGAGCCGTAACGCTTCATGGGCTAGGGGCAAGCCGTCGCATGCGTCATGAGTTCACTGGCAGAGATGGCTGCGATTTTTGTTGCGCCGAAGGATCGGGATGCGGTGCTGGGCGATCTGGCGGAGACGGGCGCCAGTGGATGGAGCACCCTTGGCTCTGTTCTGGGACTTGTGGTGCGGCAGCAGATGGAGCCTTGGCGCGCGTGGCAGCCATGGGTTACGAGCAGCGTGGCCTTAGCGGGGAGTTTGCTCTTACTAGCCGTGTCCTTTGGTCTATCGGTGAATACGCGTCATCTTCTGCGCGGCGAGCGTGGGTATGGCAGCGTCCTTTTTGAAGCTCTGCTGATGCTGTCATGGGCGTGGACGAGCGGATTTGTGGTGGGGTCACTCTCTGGGAAGACGCGGTGGGTGAGCGGCATTCTGTGCGCGATCCCGTGCCTCTCCTGTGTGCTTCGGTTTCAGGACACCTCTCTCTCGCGTCTATGCGTGCTCTTATTTCTGCTACCAGGTTTGGTCGGCGCCGTGCAGGGAGTGCGTCGGGCCCATCTGTCACATAGGACAGCGCTGACGTTGGCAATAGCCATTACTGCGCTGATGTTGGCTTGGGGCGGCATGTACATGCGGAACTGGTTCTTGCTCCTGCCTGCGTGGTGGCTTGTAGCTCATGCAGAACGATCGAAACGCTCCGACGAAAAGGAGGCGGCATGAAGACGCGAAAGAAACAATTTGTAACGGTTCTTTACGTACTCCTTTTGAGTGCCGTATCAGCAGTCGCTCAAAGCGAAGGGAGCAAGAGCCATATTGTGGAGCGAGTGATTCATTCGAAGAACTTTGAGGGGAACAAGATTGGCGTGACTGCCGACCGCAAGCTGGTGGTGTATCTGCCTGCTGGGAATGACGGAGCGTCGAAGCGCTATCCGGTTATTTATTATTTCCCGAGCCCAATGGATGAATATCGGACGCTTTTCGATAAGCGCGGCGCACAGGCTCTGTTCGACCGCGCAATCGGGCGAGGCACAGTTCGCAGCTTCATCCTTGTCTCTGTGGATATGACGACTTCACTGGGAGCTTCGTGGTTTGTGAACTCTCCTGTAACCGGAAACTGGGAAGATTTTGTGGTGCAGGAGCTTGTCCCCTATGTCGATGCTAGCTTCCGCACGATACCGACGCGGGATGCGCGCGGACTTGCGGGGCACCATATGGGAGCTTATGGCGCCATCCGCATTGGCATGAAGCATACGGACGTCTTTGGATCGATCTACGGCATGAATCCCGTTGGCACGGGATCAGGCGTGCAGATTATGGATTCAAGGCCCAATTGGGATTTGCTCGCGCATGCGACTTCTCTGGATGACGTGAGGAAAGATGGATTCTCTGCGATTTTCACATCGATCTTTCAGGCCCACTTGCCGAATCCGGACAAGCCACCGCTTTATGTTGATCTGCCTGCGCATCTGGAGGATGGAAGGTTGATGATCGATTCGAAGCTGACCGAGCGATTGAGAGACAGCTTCTTTCTAGAGTCGTTGATCCCGCAGTATGCGGACAATCTGAAGACTCTGCGCGGATTCAAATTTGACTGGTCGCGCAACGATGCGATCTGGGACCACGTCTACGCGAACCAAGCGCTCACGCACAAGCTGAATGAGTTTGGCATTGCGCACGAAGCCGAGGAGTACAACGGGCTTTGGGACGCGGATACCTACTGGGGCGAAGAGGGTCGCGTAATTGCTGAGGTGTTGCCGTTCTTCCAGCAGCATTTGGAATTCTAGTCGGGATGGCCATGCGCTGTTTGTCGGGAAGCGTGAGCAAAAGATGAAGGAAGCAAAACCTGCCGAGATCATTCCTGCTCATGGGATGCCGCTTCTTAGCGGTGTGCCGTGCCCATGGCGATTCAGCGATTGGCCGAGGATTGGCCGACTCCCGGTTGGGAGGTAATTCGGCAATGTGAGACATGTTTCCGAATTTGCGGCGCATACTTTTGGAATAGTCCGCCGCAGATAGCACAATGAACGCCGATTATGGGGCACTCGCTGCGCCTGCCATAGGTGCGGTTATCGAGACGTCGGCGGTGTTCCAAAAAGGGTGGATATTGCGGCACTCGGAAATACAACGCGCTGCAATATATGAGAGTCCGTCTATTCGGACCTCAGCGCAATCATTGGACTGACTCCGGTTGTCCGTCGCGCCGGTAACCAGCATGCGATGAGTGCAACGGCCACGAGGAGAAGAGCCATTCCCGAGACCACCCAGGGGTCCTTCCCGGGAAGGGCGGGAATCATTCGACTCAGTATTGTGACAAGGAAAAAGGCAGCAACTAAGCCGACGGTCGTGCCGAGCAGAGCTAGCCGAAGCCCGTTCCTGAGAAACAGCCAGACGATCGCGCCTGGCTGGGCGCCAAGCGCCATGCGAATGCCAATTTCCTTGGTCCGCTCCGAAGCGAGGTTCGCAACCACCCCGTATATTCCCACGCCCGAAAGCAGCAGACCGAGACCCGCGATCTGGACCAGGATCTTCCGCAAGAAGGTGAAGTAGGACAGCTCGTCCGCCATCACCTCCTCAGCCGTGGCTATCCCGCCGACTGCCAGGTCAGGGACCAGCAGGCTGATTACTTTGCGGACCTGCTCCTTATAGGCTTCCGATGAACCAGAGGTACGAATATTGAAGGTCATAAACCGGTGATTATTCTGCGCCCAGGGTGCCATAAACTTCAGGTTGTTTCCAAACCGGTTGTAGAATTCTGCGGCCCCCTCAAAGTCCCGGACCACGCCGACCACCTCGGACCAGACCGGATTGGCAAGGTCGCCCATGCAGATCCGCTTACCGATCGGATTCTCGCCCGGCCACCACTTCCGCGCCATCGCCTCGTTGACAATCACGACCCGGGGCGAGCCGGGCCGGTCGGAATCCCGGAACTCCCGCCCCCCCAGGAGGTGGAGCCCGTAGACCTTGAGGAATCCCGGGCCAATGGGCGAAAAGCCGGCATAGAGTTCCTTGCCCGGCTCGGGGGCGGCCTGCCCTTCGACTCGAAAGGCCGTGGGACGGAATCCCTCAATCGGCGTATCTTGGGACATCGCCGCCGCCTCGACGCCGGGAAGCGCAGCCAGCTTCGCCTGCAGTTGCTCGCCAAAGGCCAGCGACCTGGGGTCCAGCTGCTCACCATAATTATCATGGTCCAGCTCGATCCAGCCAACCACCTCGCGTGTCGTGTCCCACCCGAGGCTGCGGTGGGTCAGGCGGTAGATCCCGCTGACAAAAAAGCCGGCTCCGGCAAGAAGGATGAGGGCCATCGCGAGCTCGACCACCACCAGGCCCTGACGGAGCCAATGCCGAGACCGGTCGGACGTTTGTCCGCGCCCACCCGACCTCAGGGATGCATTGACGTCGGCGCGGGAGGCGAGCCACGCCGGAACGGTACCGAAAAGGGCACCGGTCATCAATGAGGCGCCGAAGGTAAATCCGATCACCCTCAAGTCGAGGGGCATGTCGATCGAGAAATACCGCGCGACGTAGGCGTTGCTCCACCAGGCTATGAGTAGACCGAGCGCCCCGCCAACCGCCGAAAGGATCAGGCTTTCGGAAAGGAGCATGCCCATCAGCTGCGCCTTCGAGCAGCCGAGGGCGAGGCGGATCCCGATCTCCTGGGCGCGGCGGGTCGTCCGAACCAGCTGCAGGTTGGCCAGGTTGACGCATGCGATCAGGAGGACGATGCCGGAGAGCGCCATGGTCATCCATGTGAGCTCCGCGCCTTTGTCCCCCATGTCAGTGGTAGGAAAGCTAATTACCCGGAAGGTACGATCCTGGTTTGTCTTTGGGTGGTCCTTGGCAAAGCGGGCAGCCATGACGGTCATTTCCGATTGTGCCTGCTGGTGGGTTACGCCCGGCTTCAGGCGCGCAACAACCGTGTACCAGCCCGTGCCGCGAAGTTCGCGATTAAGCCGCATGGGATTGAGCGGAAAGAAGCAGGGGCGGACACCGAAGAGCTGCTGATCGTCGACGGCCGGAGGCATGACCCCGATCACGGTGTGAAGCTTTCCATCGAGCTTTACCGTCCGGCCGATGACCTTCGTGTCCGCCGCGAAATGCTCGCGCCAGAATGCGTTGCTCAGGAGGGTGACGGGCTCGAAGCGGGCTTCCTCCTCCGCCGATGGCAAGCGCCCCAGCTGCGGCTGCACTCCAAGAACTGCGAAGAAATTGGCGGTCATTGCAACCGCGCCCTCGCGCACCGCCGGCTGTCCCGGTTCCGCAAAGCTAAGGGTAATTCCCGGGATATATGCCGCCATGCCGGAAAAGACCGTGTTCTGCTCCTGCTCGTCGAAGAAGTCTCCCGGCGCGTGCCCAGCATAGAGAGCCCGCGGAACCGAGGCCCAAACCTGGACGAGATGGCTCGGGTCGCGGTACGGCAGCGACTGTAGCAGAAGCCGGTTGAGGACGGTGAAGGCCGTGGTGTTCACACCGATCCCCAACGCAAGTGTCAGCAAAGCCGCGACTGTGAAGCCCGGGCTCTTGGCAAGTTGTCTCAGTGCAAGCCTCATGGCCGTGGGATCAACCTTTGTGTATTGCCCGATTCAAGGACTGAGGCCGCTCGGGGGTTAGGCATGAGACCATTACGCAGAGAGCAAGGTTCAGTCACCTTATCATCCCCCCAGGCTTGTTTCCCCACGCGGCAACGAAGCTGCCCTTAAACGTGCGCTTCCCGTCTACCGTAGCCAAGTCATAGGTACCCGACACAGGGGTATCATACTTCAGGCTCTTGAACGAAATGGATCCCGCCAATCGCATCGGCATCGACTTGTTGAGGATGGCCTGGAAGTAGGCTATCCCGTCGCCTCGTGCGGGACCGCCCCCAGAATCTTCCTTTCCCGAAAATCGAATGGTTTTCGACTCGGGGAATTCGGGAAAGCCCCAAATGCTGATTCGGATGTTAGGTTGGGCGGCGTCATCCGAAGCCTTCAGCGGAATCCCGATGGCATAGGCAGCCCCGTCCCACGGAGCCGACGAGAAGTAGATGGTCGCATGGCCTTCAGGCTCGGCAGCCGGCGTATCTGCAGCGCCGACCGGGAACTCAAAAAGGCATACGATCAGCGCTGCCAATCCGCTCATTAACAAGGTTCGACGGTTCATGGCATCTCTCGATAACGGCTATGAGATTTCCGGTTGGCAGGATCTTTGGGGCCGACGGGAGTTTGGTTGCCGATCGGCGAAAGGCGATGACCGATTGGAAGGTGCGTGGCGTGAGGCGATTGTGCGACGCCGATGATTTTGGAAACTGCTAGATTCACCTATCTCTCAGAAACAGCGTCTTTTGGGACGGGAGGCGCCCCTTTTCATCGCGCCAATGCGAATGGCCCTGGTGAGGCATCGGACCTGTCAGAGCCATCCGTGCGCCAGAATTGCTGCCGAGACGATCATGATGGCTCCCACCGACCTCTGCATCCACGCCTGGGCCGCGGGGCCTGAGGCGAACCTCCGATGCATTCGCAGCACGATGAGTGCGACGGACCCATATACGGCAATCTGGGTCGCCGCGGTGAGCCCGCTCAACTCCGCTGCCCGCAGCGCAATCGATCCGCTTTCGGAGTGCAGGAAGGACGGGAAGACAGCCAGCATGAAGGCGTAGGCCTTGGGGTTCACCAGGCAGGTCATGGCGCCGTAGCGGAATACGGAGAGGCTCTGAAGCGCGGGTTTGGTCTCCGTTGAGTCGGATGTCGGGCGCGCCCGAAACAATTGAAAGCCCATCCACGCCATGTAGGCAGCCCCAAGGAGCACCAGCACCCTGAGCGCGTGGGGAAACGCAATCAGGAGGGCCGTCAATCCGATCGCAGCCGCCAGCACATGGACCATTCCTCCCGCTACGACACCGGCGATCGCCAACGCCCCACTGCGGCCGCCCCCAGCCAATGCGCTCGAGACGATGTAGGCCATGTCCATTCCGGGGAGGGCCACGATTCCGAGAACAAGCAGGAAATAGAGCCATAGGCTGTGGTCCATTGAATGAGTGGGTGTGGAGAACTGCTTCCCGGCTCGCGAGACCGTCAATTGACCCGGGTTAATTCCATCTTCCAGTTGGTTTCCCACGTCTTGCCCCCGTCGGGCGAGAAGGCCTGCTCCCAATGGGCGGATTTGGGCGTGATCTGCGACCAAATGTAGCGCGCGAGGATCGGTTTTCCCCGGAGCGTGTCGTTGCCGTAGAACACACCGATGCCATCATGGAAATGGCCTATCATCGGAGGAGCGAGGTCGGCGAACGGGTTGCGGCCGTCCAGCCACCATATGGCCCATTGCGCGGTCTTCGAATCATACGCGCGCAGGCCCACGCCCCGATAGACTTCGCCGGGCACGTTGATGACGTTGTCGTCCACATTGCCCAAGCCGCCCATTAAGGGGCGCATGCTGCAGGTGCCCTCGCATTCCGACCATTCGTTGCTGCCGGCAAGGCGCTCCTTGATCCGGAAATGGTGGACGCGCCAGTCCCCGACGAGGAAGTCGAAGTCGTGAAAGCCGGAGAGGTTGGCGGTAGCGGGCGGAGGGGCCTCCGCGGAGGCATGGGTCGGGGCAATGGAGGCCTGCGAGGCAAGGAGCAGGCCGGCGGCGGCGATGTGGCGGGAGTGTTTCATTTGGTGGGGATGGATTCAGGTTGCGCGCCCATCCTGCCCGATTAAACATGCCATCTAATGTCATGTTTAATTGATTTTTCGGAAAGATGCTGGCAAGCCGCCTCATAACGATCCTCATGCGGCTCCAGACCCGGGGCCGGATGACGGCGACCGAGCTGGCTGCGGATTTCGAGGTCTCTGTCCGCACGATCCACCGCGACATCGATCAGCTGAGCGCGGCCGGCATTCCCGTCTATGCCGACCGGGGGCGAAGCGGCGGCTTCCGGCTGAGGGATGGCTACCGCACGACACTCACCGGTCTCACCCAGCCCGAGGCGGAGGCGCTTTTCCTCACCGCACTGCCCGGTCCCGCCGAACAACTGGGACTGGCCGGCATCCTGTCGTCGGCGCGACTCAAGCTGATGGCGGCGCTCCCGGAGAACCTGCAGCACGGAGCCGAGAGGATCGCCACGCGCTTCCACCTCGACCCGGTCGGCTGGTTCAAGGGGACGGACCTGCTGCCTTCGTTGCGGGTGGTCGCCGCGGGCGTCTGGGGCGACCGCCTGCTCAAGCTGCGCTACCACCACTCCGGAGGCGGTAGTCCGCCCTTGCGGACGCTCGCGCCGCTCGGCCTCGTGCTGAAAGGAGGCGTCTGGTACCTGGTCGCGCGGAGCGGAACGTCCATCCGCACCTTCCGGGCCGCAAAGATCACCGACGCGGAACTCTGCAACGAGACGTTCGACCGCCCCAAGGACTTCGATTTGGCGGCCCACTGGGAGATGGCGGCCCAGGACTACGAGGCGGGCGTCTATCGCGAGCGCGCGGAGGTGCGCCTTTCGCCGAGGGGTTTGGAGCTGCTCGAATTGCTCGGTCCGTATGTGGTCGAGGTGGCGGCCAAGACGGCGCGCAAACCGGACCACGCCGGCTGGGTGCGATGTGTGGTCCCCATCGAGTCCTTTGAGAGCGGTGTCCGCGAGCTGATGCGCTTGGGAGGAGAGGTGGAGGTAATCGGGCCGTCCGCATTTCGTGCCCAGCTTGCATCTACGGCCGCCCGCATCGCCAGTATCCACGCTGACGGAGCGCGCCGAGGGATGGGCTGATTCGCAATTTCCGAGGCATCCTGCCGAGGATTCACCACCCGGCTCAGGTTGGCACTATGGACCGGCAGGGTGGCAGAGCTGGCAAGACGATGCGGATGGACGACCAAGGCCGGTTGTTGTGCGGCAACAGAGAATCAGCCTGAGGCAAGATGACGGGTCGACCGAAAAAGCATCCTTTTGGGGATGCTTGCCGTGGCTCCCAAATCAAAGCTCCGGCAAGGGAAGAATTCTCGCCGGCGCGGCTCCCGCGCACCGCCTGTATCTCGTGACTCCAGCGGGCGGCATTCAGAGACAAATGCTTCCAAGGCCACCACCGACGACCGCGCCCCACATTGACTGCATGCGCATAGCGGAATTGTCGGCTTCGTGCTCGAGCCACCAATCGAGGAAGCTATTCAGCGAGGAGGCGACCATGCAGGAGACGGCCGGCACCGGTACGGTTAGACGTAGGGAGCTTTGTTCAAGGAGCGTGCGAAACCGATTCTCAAGACAATCCCGGATCACACGTACGCCGGCAAACGACCGGTACAGCCGCCGCGCAGACAGGACGTGCGCAAACAGCGCGGTGCAGTCGAAAAGGCAGCGATCAGCTGGGCGGAGAAGAATCATCGGCTCGATCACGCGCATGAACTGGGAGTGCAGAAGGGAATCCTTGGAATTGTAATGAGCGTAGAAAGTGGCGCGCCCTATCCGGGCCTTTCTCGCGATATCGCTCACGCGGATGGCCGAATAGGAACGGCCGTGAAGGAGCTGCACAAAGGCATCGTCGATTCGAATGTGCGTGCGTCGGGAACGGGCGTCGCTCCGTTTCGGGACACTTTCCGATTCTTGTTTCATAGTTCGTAAGTTGCCTTGTGTTGGGTCTCGCCATCACCCCAGCATTCGCGTGATGACCCCCTCAATCAGACGAATTCTCGCAACCTCTATGGTGGTATTTCCGTGCCTGTTCATATTGGTTTTCTTCCTGCACTTCCGCAAATGGAGTGATTTCCTGTCCTTCCGCTTACACTACGTTCCCGCGGATCCTAAGCAAGTTGTGGCGGCCCTAATCCAGTCGCATAACCACTATCCGATGATTCACGATGCGCACGTGTTGGCGTATCTCACGTTGCCGGTTTTGATTCTGTGCGCACTTGCGATCTACACGGTGGGCAGGGAAGCGCGGCCGACGGCCAGCGCGGCAGCGCTTATGATAACACTGACGGGCGTCGTTTACATGGGTGGCGTGTTTGGTATGTGGACTGCGTTCTATCGAGGACTGGGCCTGGTGGATGCGAGATTTGCTGATGGCGCCACCGAAACATTCATCGCAATGACGACGCCAACGGGGGCATTCCTTCTGACTACGACGTTGGCAAAACTGACGATGGTGGGCTTTGCGAGCCAGGCACTCGCTCTGCTTGGAACGGGATCCGTGCCGAGATGGGCACCGCTTTCTATCGCCGGTGGTGCAGCCCTTTTTCTGGCATTCTGGGACCTGGACAACTGGATGCTCATTGGCAGCCTGCTGATTCTTGCAGGTTTGATGCCGATCAGGAGACGCTTGCTATTAGGTAATGAACGCCGAGCTTGATCCGATAATTAGGTTATCGGCTCAAAGGCATCCCCGGCTTCTGGCAATCGCGCACGAAGGAGTCACCCGAGGAGCATCGAGGACGGGCAGGCGCCTTTAATCTGATCGCAGTGAAGGCGCCAACGTTAAGCGGCCGGAAATACGTCTATTCGGTGACGGGATCGCGAATTCCCAGGTAACCTCGACAATTGGTACGTGGGATTGCATTTTCGATCTGATGGAGCAGGTGACACTACCGGAACGGCCCCAGCCCACATTAACCATGAGTTCACCCCGGCCGGTCCGTGATTTGATTGCCGTTACCCTGCGGTCCTCAGTGCGCCTTGGCTTGGCGACTGCGGCCTTGTTCGCAGGCACCCGTCTTGGCGCATCCGAGCGCATCGGCTACCATGAGGTGAGGACGGATGCATCGGGCAGGATCATCCCCTGGTATGGGAAGACGCCGGCGGAGGGCTACGACCATGTCCTTAGGCGGGTCTGGAATTTCTGGATCACGATGAGAAACTGCCCGAATGGCGTCCCTTACTACCTGCAACACCAGGTCTGGAAGCCGAAGGAGGACGATCCGCGCGGACTGGGTGGAGACCAGATCAACATGGCGCTCTCCTCATGGAACCTGCTCTACGGGTATCTGGGTGATCCGGCCATCAGGGACAACATGCGGCTCATGGCCGACCGGTGGATGGACCATGGCCTGGCGCCGGAAGGGGATCCCTGGGGCGGGCTGCCCTTCCCCTACAACATGGAGGAGCATTCGGGGAGGTATGACGGCGACATGAGGGCTGGGTTGGGTTTCCTCCAGCCCGACAAGGCGGCGAGCTTCGGGGCCGAGCTCGTCATGCTCTACAAGATGACGGGGGAGCGGCGCTACCTGGACCGGGCCGTGAAGATCGCCGACAGGCTCGTTCAAAACGTGAAGCCGGGCGACAAGGCGAATTCGCCGTGGCCCTTCCGCGTGAACGCCCACACCGGGCAGGTCCCCGAGGAGCGCAACGACACCGATCATTTGATCTACCGGGCGGCGTATACAACCAATTGGACGGGGGCCCTGCGGCTCTTCGACGGCTTAGCGGCCCTGGGGGTGGGGAAGGTCGACGCCTATCGGGCCACCTCGCGGGTCGTGACCGACTGGCTCAAGGCCTACCCGCTTCGGAACAACCGGTGGGGGCCCTTCTTCGAGGACGTGAGCACGAAGGACTATTCGGACACGGAGATAAACGCCGACACGCTGGCCTATTACATCCTGGAGCACCCCGGCTGGGACCCCGACTGGAAGGCGAAGGCGCGGGGGATCCTCGACTGGAGCTACCGGACCTTCGCGAACAAGGAGGCCGAGAAGTGGGGCGTCATCGTCATCAATGAGCAGACGGCGTACACTGTGCCCGGGAACAGCCACACCTCGCGGCACGCCTCAGTGGAGCTGCTCTACGCAGAGAAGACCGGGGACACCGCGGACAGGGACGCCGCGATGCGCCGGCTCGCCTGGGCCACCTACTGGGTCGATGAGGACGGCAAGAACCAGTACCCGAGGGACGACAACTGGCTCACCGACGGGTACGGGGACTTTGTCCGGCATTACCTGCGCGCCATGGCGTCGTTTCCGGAGCTGGCCCCGGACGGCCAGGACCACCTCCTGCGCACCTCCTCGGTCATCCGGTCGATTGCCTATGGGCCAAGGGAGATCCGGTATGAGGTGTTCGATCCCGAGTCCGACGAAATGCTGAAGCTTGGGGCCTCGGATCCGGTCCGGGTCGAGGGCGGGTCGATGCGCTGGGACCCCGCGACGCGGGTCCTCCGGATCCATTCGGAGGGGCGGCGGGTCGTGATCTCGCTCCGGCCCAGGCCGTGAGGCCTCAGGCCGGCGGCGGAACCCGCAGCGTGAACTCACCCTCCCACTTGGCCACGACGACCGAGGCGAGGCAGTTCCCGAGCACGTTGACCGAGGTCCGCGCCATGTCCATGAGCGCGTCGACCCCGAGGATGACCGCGACCCCCTCCGCGGGAAGGCCGAACGAATGCAGGGTCGCGACGAGGACGACGAGTGTCGCCCTTGGCACGGCCGCCACGCCCTTCGACGTGATCATGAGGGTCAGCATGAGGAGGATCTGCTGGCCGACCCCGAAGTGCGCCGCGCCGGAGGCCTCGGCGGCCTGGGCCACGAACACCGAGGCGATGGCCAGGTAGAGGGTGCTCCCGTCCAGGTTGAAGCTGTAGCCTGTGGGGATCACGAAGCCGACGATCTTCGGGGGGACGCCGAGCTCGATCATCGACTCCATGGCCATAGGCATCGCCGATTCGCTGCTGGCGGTTGCGAAGGCGAGCGTGAACGGGGCGCGGACCGCCCTCCAGAAGGCCCTGATGGGGAGCTTGAGCAGGACCCCGGCGACAAGGAGGAGGAGAACGAGGAAGAGGGCCAGTGCGGCGTAGAGGGTCCCCACGAGGAGCGCCAGGTGCCCCAGCATGCCGGGCCCCTGGCGGCCGACCGTGACGGCGATCGCGGCGCCGACACCCACGGGGGCGAACTTCATGATGATGTCGGTGAACTTGAACATGACCCCGGCGACCGCGCTGCACAGGCCGACGACCGGCTTCGCCTTTTCCCCGGCGGCGACGACGGCGAGCCCGAAAATGACCGAGAAGACCACGATCTGGAGCACGTCGCCGTTGGCCATCGCCGCGACGACGCTGGCCGGGAACGCGTGGACCAGGGTCTCGGAAAGGGTCGCCGGATGCGCGGCGGGGAGGGCGGCGCCGACCGCGGCCTGCTGGATCACGACCCCGCGACCGGGGCCCGCCACGTTCACGACCAAGAGCCCCACGACCAGGGCGAGGGTGGTCGCGGCCTCGAAATAGATGAGGGACTTGAGTCCCAATCGCCCCACGTTTTTCGCGCTCCCGCCGCCGGCGATGCCGGCGACGACGCTCGAGAAAACGAGCGGCGCGATCAGGGCCTTGATAAGGTTCAGGAAGACGTCCCTGAGGAATTCCGTCCTCACCGCGAGCGCGGGAGCGAGCCACCCCAGCAGGCAGCCCGCGGCAAACCCGATCATGATCTGCTGGGTCAAGGACGGCCAGCGCCCCGGCCTTGATGCCGGCTTGGGCGGGTCGATTTCCGGGGAGGGGGCCGTCACGTCTTCCTTCTGTCTATTGGGGTGGAGGTTGCGAGATAAGCCCAAAATGGCCGGACCGCGGACTCCTCGCATATAACGGTCGCCCCGCCTTTCGGCCCCGGAGCATCGGGTCTAGGGTTCCGAGGCCTCCCTTGGGCAGCGCCGTCACCATGAAAAACAAGATCCAGACCGCCATCCAATCGCTCCTCATCCTGGACGGCTTCTTTGCGGGAGTCCCCCAGGTGATCCGGATCCTCGGGCGTGGGTCGTCGGCCGACGTGTCCATCCTTTCCTGGGCGTGGATGTCCGTCATGGCGTGCCTCTGGGTCTACCAGGGGATCCGCGACAGGAGCCGGGTGCTCCTCTGGAGCAGCGTCATCTGGGGCGTCAACAATGCGTCCGTGGCGATCATCGCCGCAATCTACCGTCACTGACGGGAGCTTCGAAAAATCAGTGGTGGGTGACGAGAGTCAGGACGATGCACCCTGCCACCGCGACGACCCCGCCCGCGATCGAGCGGAACGAGGGGCGGTCCCCCTCGAGCCAGAACACGATCGGGATCGAGACCAGCGGCGTCGTGGCGACGATGGAAAGCACGACTCCGCTCGGCGTCGTCGCCAGGGCCCATTGGTAGCAGCCGACGCCGGCGACGGGACCCGCGATCCCATTGGCAAGCGTCCACAGCCAGGATGCGCGGGACTTCTTGGACGAAGGGGGAGGCGAACCCGGCAGCCGCCGCAGGATCCGAAGGACGAGGAACCAGGCGAGCGTGAAGCCGAGGCCGGCGAGAAGCCTCTCGTACGCCGCGGTCAGGCCGAAGGTCACGTTGGAAACCTTCTCGCCCGCGGCCGCGGCGACGAGGGCCGCCTTGCGGCTGAGGAGCGCGGCGCCGAGGCCCTGCCCGCAGGCCCCTATGAACCCGTAAAGGAAACCGATCGGCTTCACCGTCACGCGCGGGGGATCCGAGCGGCTCGGCATGACGGCTATGGCGACCCCCAGGAGGATCACGGTGCCCCAGAGGATCTGCGCCGGCGAGAGCCGCGTCCCGAGCCACCACCATTCCCCGAGCGCCGCGAGGGGGGCTGCGACGCACTGGACCATGAGGAGCGTGATGCGCGATCCGAGGAGGGGCAGCGCCCCGTAGGTGCCGAGGTCGCCCACGCCGAGGCCGATGATCCCGCTCAGGAAGAACCATGCGGTCCCGGCGCTCGAGAAGCCGCCTCCCAAGGTGTGGGCGAAGAGACCGAGGAAGAGGACGCCGATCGCAAGCCGGCTCAGGTTCGCCCGCAGGGTGCCCAGGAGGCGTATGCTGTGGTTCGCGCAGGTCGCATTGAGGGCGAAGAAGAAGGATGAAAGGAAGGCGGGGAACACGGGGGTGGGCGGGATTCAACGGGAGCAAGTCTTCCCACGACAACCCGAAAGGCGCGTGTCACGCCGGGCGAATGGCTGCCCACGGCCCCACTCCCGTGGACATGAGAAGGGCAGCGGTCACCCGTCGGCGGGCGGAGCCCCGTACGGCACGGAAAAGAGCGTCCGGTTCACCATGCTGTGCGGGTCGTCCGTCCGCGGGTAGTCGCGCCAGAGCCAGCGCAGCATCTCCGGCAGCATGGCCCCGGCGTGCCGCTGGTTGTGGGTGCCGATGCCCCAGCTGTAGTTCACGTCGTAGCCCTTGTCGGTCAGGGCGGCCAGCATCCGGATGTTCTGCAGGTGCCAGTCCCACTCCGGGTCATACTTCTTCACCGGGTCCGTTCCGCGTTCGCCCCGCAGATCGTTGACACCGTCGAGGAGGTAGATGCGGATGGGTTTCCTGTCGCTCCCGCGGATCAGGTCCGGATAGGCGTGCCCGCCGCGGATGTTCGTGAAGCTTCCGATCGTGCTCAGGACCTTTCGGAACTGGTCGGGCCGCTGCCAGGCGACGGTGAAGGCCGCGATGGCCCCCGAGCTCGCGCCGCCGATCGCGTGGTCCTCGGGGTTCCTCGACAGGGTGTAGCGCTGGTAGAGGACCGGCAGGAGCTCGTCGACGATCACCCGGGCGTATTTGTCGTCGAGTGCGTTGTATTCCTGCCGGCGGTTGGTGGACTGGTCGCCCCAGTCGGACTGGCTCGCGACCGGCTGCTCGGGGGTCCGCCCGGGGTTGATGAAGACGGCGATAGTGACCGGGATCTCCCTGCGGTAGATGAGGTTGTTGAGGACGTTGGTTGCGCGGATCTCCCCGGTGGGGCGAAGCCAAGCGTGGCCGTCCTGGAAGACCATGAGCGAGGCGGGCTTCGCGGGGTCGTACTGGGCGGGCACGTAGACGCAGAAGTCGTGCAGGGTCCCGGGGTAGGCTGAGCTCGGCAATTTCTCCCAATCGGTGACCTTTCCCTGGGGAACCCCAGCGTGGACCTCCGAATCGGGCCCGGGAAGGTAGACGTCGTCGGTCGGGGCGGCGTAGGCGGTTGCGGCACAGAGCGCGGCCGCGGCGAGGATCGGGGACATCCGGGGGAGTCGTGTTTTCATGGGTCGGCGGGACCTGGCATGGGGGTGGCGGCGAAGGGGCGGGCCGGGATACGGGGGAATGGGGGCCGAGATCGGGCCCGGGTTCAAGGAATCTCATCCGGGAGGCCCCCCGAGCAACGGTACCGGGCCCTGGATGCGTTCGCTTAGGAGCGGATTGACCCAGACAAGCCGCGTGGGATAAGAACAGACCCCCGCTTCCCCAAGAAGGCATCCCACAACCTTGATGGCATCCGAGAAGACAAGCCCCCGCCCGCTATGGCAGAAGGTCCTTGGGCTTGGCCTTGCCTACCTGGCCGGCATCATCGCGAGCCGGCTCCTCTCAAGCCACAACTCACCCTACATCAGCGTCTGGCTGCCGGCCGGCGTCTACCTCGGGTGCCTCCTTTTGGCCGAGACCTCGGACTGGACGGCCCTGGTGCTGACCGCCCTTGCGGTCGACGTTGGCGTCGATGTTGTGAGGGGTTCGCCGTTAGTCCTGACCCTGCTGCTGCCCCTGGCGAACACGGTGCAGGCCGTGACCGGCGCCTACCTTTTCCGTCGGTTCGTGGCGCGGACGACCCGGCTCGACTCCGCCCGGGAATTCCTGGGGCTCCTCGGGTGGTGCGTGATCGCCTGCCCCGCGGCGGGAGCCACGATCGGGGCCGCTACCGTGGTGGCGTACGGCATTCCGGTGGGCTTCGTCGAGTTCTGGCTCAGGTGGTGGGTGGGGAACGCGATGGCGATACTCCTGGTGGCCCCGCTCCTCCTGTCCTGGCTTTCCCCCGGCGAGCCGGTTCGGAAGTGGCGGGCCCAGCCGCGACGGCTCCTGGAGGCCGCGCTCATCCTCGCGGGGCTGGTCTTCGCCACGTGGGAGCTGCTCGTCGTCGGGACGGGACTTATTGCGCCGAGCCGTTCCCTGCTCCTGCTGTTTGTCCTGTGGCCCGCGCTGCGCTTTGGGGTACGCGGGGCCTCGGCGGTCAATGTCCTCTTCGCGCTCCTCCTTATCTACTTCACGTCCCACTACCTCAGGGGCCTGACTGCCGAGCAGGTCGCCTCGGGGGCCTTTGTCCCGGGCATGCAGTTGTTCCTGGCCATCTGCGCCCTGGTCGCGCTCATCCCCGCCGTCGTGCTTGCCGAGCGCGACGGGTTGGTGCGGCAGCTCGGGCACAGCGAGGAGCGTTTCCGGACCCTGAGCCAGGCGTCCCATGAGAGCGTGTTCATCACCGAGAACGGCAGGGTGGTGGATGCCAACGACCAGGCGCTCAGGCTCCTGGGCTACAGCCGGACCGAACTCCTGGGCCGCGAGGTCACCGAGTTCATCGCACCGGAGAGCCGCCCTACCGTGGAGAGGGCCATCGCGACAGACCTGGAGGTGTCCTATGAGCACCGCATGGTGGTCCGGGACAAGAGCGTGATCGACGTCGAGGCCCAGGCAAAGGTGATGCACTTTGGGGACAGGAAGATCCGGATGACGGCGGTCCGCGACGTGACCGAGCGCAAACGGGCGGCGCAGGCGCTTCGCGACAGCGAGGATCGCCACCGGAGCATGATCGAGGTATCCCCCGAGGCGATCGTCGTCCACCGGGAGGGCGTCGTGGTTTTCGCCAATCCCGCCGCGGTCAAGATGCACGGGGCGGGCTCCGCCGGGGATCTCCTCGGGCGCGTGATGCTCGACTTCGTGCACCCGGACTACCACGGGCTCGTCCTGGCAAGGCGCAGGGAAATGACCGAGCGCGGGGTGGAGGTTCCGATGGTCGAGATGCGGTTCCTTAAGATGGACGGGACCCCGGTCGAGGTGGAGGTCCAGACTGTCCCGGTCACGTTTGACGGGGCCCCCTCGACCCAGGTCACCTCGCACGACGTCTCGGAGCGAAAGCAGGCGCAGATCGTCTCGAACCGGCTTGCCGCCATCGTGACCTTCTCGGACGACGCCATCATCGGCAAGAACCTGGACAGCGTCGTGACCAGCTGGAACCGGGGTGCGGAGAAGATCTTCGGATACACGGCCGCCGAGATGGTGGGGTCGTCCATCCAGAGGCTGATCCCGGATGAGCGCATGGGCGAGGAGGAGACCTTCCTCGAGAAGATCAAGCGCGGGGAAAGCATCGAGCACTTCGACACGGTCCGAAGGAGGAAGGACGGGAGGTCGATCAACATCTCGGTCACCGGATCCCCCATCCGCGACGCCCTCGGCAACATCATCGGCATCTCGACCGTGGCCCGGGACACCACGGAGCGCGTGCAGGCCGAGGCCGAGCGCCTGCAGCTCGAGCGCAAGCTCCAGGACACCCAGAAACTGGAGAGCCTCGGGGTCCTGGCCGGGGGCATCGCCCACGACTTCAACAACATCCTGACCGGCATCATGGGCAACGCCAGCATGGCGAGCCTGGACCTTCCCGGCTCCTCTCCCGTCCAGGACAACCTCGCCGCGATCAAGGAGGGTTCCCGGCGGGCGGCCGACCTGTGCAAGCAGATGCTCGCCTACTCGGGCAAGGGGCGCTTCGTCGTGCAGAACCTCTCGCTCAACCGGCTCGTCGAGGAGACGACGCACCTCCTGCAGATCTCGATAAGCAAGAAGGCGGTGCTGCGGTTCAACCTGTACCCGCCCCTGCCCCCGATCATGGCCGACGCCACGCAGATCCGCCAGGTGATCATGAACCTCGTCATCAACGCGTCGGAGGCCATTGGCGAGAAGAGCGGGGTCATCAGCCTGAACACGGGCCTGACACGGGTCGACCACGCCTACCTGGGTGGCACGGTGCTCGCCCCGGAACTGCCCGAGGGCACGTACGTCTACCTGGAGGTGTCGGACTCGGGATGCGGGATGAGCCCGGAGACCCAGGCAAGGATCTTCGACCCGTTCTTCACGACGAAGTTCGCGGGCCGGGGACTGGGCCTTGCGGCGGTCCTCGGCATCGTCCGGGGCCACCGGGGCGCCCTGAAGATCTACTCGGAGGCGGGGCGGGGGACGACCTTCAAGCTGCTCTTTCCCTGCGCGGCCGGCAGCGAGGACCTGATGGCGGCCGACAGCTCGCCGACGGACTCCTGGAGGGGAGAGGGCTGCGTCCTCGTGGTCGACGACGAGGAGTCGGTCCGAAGCGCCGCGGCCATCATGCTGCGCAAGCTCGGCTTCGAGGTTGCGCTCGCGGCCGACGGCCGCGAGGGGGTCAAGGCGTTCCGGGACGAGCCGGAGCGGTTCGCGCTCGTCATCATGGACCTGACGATGCCCCACATGGACGGCGAGACCGCGTTCACGGAATTGCGCCGGATCCGGGGGAACGTGCGCGTCGTGCTGATGAGCGGCTTCAACGAGCAGGAGGCGATCTCGCGCTTCACGGGCAAGGGGCTCGCCAGCTTTCTTCAGAAGCCCTTCGGCTTCGAGGAGCTCAACAGGGTCCTGCAGGCGGTGGTCGGCGGTGCGTCCGGGCCGGCGTGATCCAGGCCGGGCGGGAGCCTCCGGCCCCCGTCCTCACCTTCCGCCCTGGATCTGCGCAAGGATCTGCCGCGTCGTGTCGTTGGCCGGACGTACCTGGAGGTAGGCCTCGATCTGCCTGAACGCCTCGGGCCTGCCGTCGGGCAGGCCGAGGAGCGCGATCGCCAGGTTGAGTCTGATCTCGGCGAAGGCGGGCATCAGGCGAAGCGCCTCCTTGTACTGGTCGACCGCCTCGGCTGAGCGTCCCTCGGCGTTCAGGACGAGTCCCAGGTTGTTGCGCACCTCGGCGTTGCCCGGGTCCAGGCGGATGGCCTCCTCGTACTGGGCGACCGCGTCCGCGAGCCTGTCCGGCGACTCGGAGAAGGCGTCCCCGAGGTAGGCGTGCGCCTCGGGGAGGTCGGGCCGCAGGCGGATCGACTCCCGGTACTGGGCGATCGCATCGACCATGCGGCCGGGCTCCTTCAGGTAGGCGGTCCCCAGGTTGTTGTGCGCCGCGACGAACTCGGGCTGCAGGCGCAGGGCCTCGCGGAATTCCGCGATCGCCTCGTCCGAGCGGCCCTGGAGGGTACCGAGCGCGCTGCCGAGGTTGTTGTGCGCCTCCGCGAAGTCCGGTTTCAGGCGCAGCGCCTCCCGGAACTCGGCGATCGCCCTGTCCATCTCGCCGCGGTCCTCGTAGCACAGGCCGAGGTTATTGTGCGCCTGGGGATAGTCCTTCCTGAGGCGCAGGGCCTCCTGGAAATGTCCGGCGGCCCTCGCCGGGTCGCCGTGCACCCGGTACCAGAGCCCCATGCCGTCGTGGGCCATCCAGCAGTCCGGGTTCACGCGCAGGGTGGCCTCGAAGAGCGTGCGCGGGTCCGAGAAGGTACCGCTCTGCGCGTTCGCAAGGAGGGCAAGTCCGGTCAGGACCGCCGCGACGGCCGCCCACCCCAGGGCCTGGAGCGCGTGGCCCGCCCGTCCGATCAGGATGACCACCCCCGCCGAGAGGGCGGAAAGGATCCCGAGCGCCGCATGGTACTGGAAATGGTCGGCCACGTAGGAGAAAAGGAAGGGGTAGACGTTGAAGAACCCGAGGGCCGGGAAGAGCGTGCCGGCAAAGAGGAGCCACGCGGCCAGGGGACCGCGCGAGCGCCTGCGGGCGAACCACAGGGCCGCGGTCACTGCGGCCGCCGACGCGAGATAGCCGGCCCATCCCGCGGCCTGCACGTGCACGTCCCACCGCGGGTAGATGAGCGCCAGGTGCGCGGGCCACAGGAGCTTCCCGAGGTAGAACCAGAGGACCCTCCCGGCGAGGAGGCACCGCTCGAGGAGGCCGAGGTCGAACGCCGCCCCCTGGGCGCCGCCGATCGTGCGCTCGATCCAGGAGGTGAGGAGCCCGCTCGCGGCCGAGAGCGCGAGCCAGGGAGAGAGGGGAATCACGTCCCGGCGCCAGGAGAGGGCGCCCTTCTCCCACCAGAGGACGACGAGGAGCGCCGCCGGCAGCGTCGCCGTCACGGACTTTGTCAGGAGCGCCATGACGAAGAGCGCGGACGCGAGGCCATAGGCCCGGGCCGCGGCGGGGGTCCCCCGGGCGCGGTCAAAGCGCAGGTAGGCGAGCGCCGAGAGGAGGTAGAAGACGAGGGACAGCGTGTTCTTCTGCTCGGAGATCCAGGCGACCGACTCGACGCAGACCGGGTGGACCGCGAAGAGCAGCCCCGCGAGTCGCGCCCCCGGGACCCTGAGCCGCTGGAGGATGAGGACGAGGAGGATGGCCGACAGCGCGTGCTCGAGCACGTTCGCCAGGTGGTAGCCCAGGGTCGCGTCGCCCCAGAGCGCGTGCTCCACCCAGAACGCGCTGTGGAGGAGAGGATAGTACTGCTGCGTGGCGTGCAGGTCCGTCCAGATGCTCCAGAGGCCCGCGGCCGACTGGAGGCCCGGCCGGGTGACGTGCGCGTCGTCGTCCCAGACCTGGCTGCCGCCGAGCGCGGGCCAGTACACGGCGAGGCAGAGGCCGAGGATCGCGGCCGCCGTCAGCCAGGGGGCTGCCCGGATGGCGGCGGTGGGGCGGGGATCCTCCATCCGGCCAGCCTACCGGGTGCCTTCCCGGGGTTTCAATCCCGGCGTGGGGGCTTTCGCCCGGCCGGGCTCACAGCTCGACCACACCCTTCGGCAGGTCGGGCAGCTCCAGGCTTCGGCGCATCTCCACGACGTACCCGAAATACTTCTCCGGGTGCTCCTGACCGGAGGCCATCCTCTTGAAGGTCGTGCGCCAGAACTCGGTCCACGTGTCGATGGCCGCCGGCGGAGGCAGCTCCCGGGACTCGCGCCTCACCTCGGCCCCGAGGGCGCCCGTAAGGATCCGCCAGTTCCTCGCATCGTCCAGCGTGAGGATATTCCCGTCGGGCTGGATCCGCGTGTCGAGGTTCGTGAGCGCCCACGTGGGGACGACGTCCAGGTCGGCGCACCCCGGGGCCGCGAGGAAAAGGGCGAGGGCGCAGAGGACCAGGCGTTTCATCGGGAATAATGCTAGCCGGCAAATCGGCCGCGCGCGAGCCCGCGCCGGGCGCCGCTAGATCTGCAGCTTGCTCAGGTCGAGGGACGCGATCCCGTCCACGGGCTTCCCGTGGGCGAGCGCGGGTTTGAAGCGGATGCTCCTGACAACGGTGTTCAGGAACGGGTCGTTGACCTTCGTCGCGCACTCGCCGTCGACATAGGCCTCGTCCGCGAGGCCATCCTTGGTGACCTTGGTGAAGAAGGTCTCGTTGTACTTGCCCGCGGCGAGCCGGGTGGGCAGCTCCGCGGGGAGCCTCCCCATGGCCGGCACCGCGGGAAGCGTCTCGTCCCGGTGGGATCCGATGTACTCCATCTTCACGTACTCGAAGGCCTCGTCGCGGGTCAGCTCGACCCGCTTGGAGGAGATGTTGGTCGCGATCTCCTGGCCCCGGTCGTACAGGTGCAGCTGGAAGTCGATCAGCTCGTAGTTGAACGGGAACCCCTCCTCCGTGAAGTGCACGTTGGTCGCGTGGGGGTAGATGGGGTCGAGAGCCTGCGCATAGACGAGGGTCTGGACCATGCCCGGCTTGCTGTCGGGCGTGCGGAACCGGGTCATCGTGACGACATACGGGGCGAAGAGGGTCCTGACGGCGGAGACCGTGAAGTCGATGTCGATGGCGTCGAAGCCCATGGTCGTCAGGCGCCCGGCGGGCTCGCTGGCGTTCTCCGTCTGGGAGAGCGCCGCCCTGGCCACGGCATTGTCCACCTGCTGCATGACCTGCTGGGCCGACAGCCCGTTGAACGAGGTGTTGCTGGCCCCCGAGGGCGCGGGTTGCGCAGATCCGGGAATCGCCTTACCCGGGTGGGTCACGGCGGGAAGCGTCATGGCACCATAGAGGAGGGCCTTGTCCCCGAATTGGTTGTCCGCGGTCGCGAAGGAGGCGGACGGTCCCAGCGCCGCGTTGCCCACCGTGTCGGCCAGGTGCTGGGCGTTGGCGGAGACCGCGAGGAGGTCCGCATTGATCGACGCCGCCTGGGACAGGCCTCGGGTCAGCATGACGCTCGGGTCGTTGTTGTAGGAGTACGCGGGGACCCGCTTGAAGCCCTCGATCTTGGCGGAGATCTCCGTGAGCTTGAGGGTCGGCGTGATCTTGAGGCTCAGAGGGGCCCTCTTTGCGGAAACGACCTCGTCCTTGCCGTTGATGACGATCACCCAGGACGAGCCGATGACGTTGCGGACGGGGTAGAGGCTCTTGTCGAGGTTGACCGAGATGTCGGCGCCCATGAAGAGCGTGTGGGTCTTCGCCTCGCCGACCACGACCGGCTCCATGACGACCGGCGGCTTGTCCTTGGCGTCGCCGAAGGCCGGGGACACCGCGCCGCCAAGCGCCAGGGCGGGGATAAGGACTCGGCACAGGGCTGCGTTCGGAAGGGGATTGAACCTGCGGGGAATTTTCATGCTGAAGCCGGGGTATGGCCCCGAATGTACCTGCTTGCCGCGTGCCAAGCAAACCGTCCCGGGGTTAACTGTCTCACAGCCATGGGGAAGGGGATTCGCAGGGCCTGGGTCGAGCGCATTGCCTGATGAGGGATGGTTGAGGGTGCCCAGGTTCGGGTTCAGCCGGGCTGGGGGAATGGATGTGGGCAACCAGCGGCCGGGTGCGGCCTACTCGATGCCGACGCAGCCCTTCACCGAGTCGAGGATCACCTGGGCGTCGTAGCCGACGCCCTCCTTGAAGACGGTCTCGACCTTGCGGATGTCCTGGATGGACGAGGACGGGTCGCCGGAGACGACGACCAGGTCGGCGATCTTCCCCGTCTCGACGGAGCCGAGGTCCTTGTCGACCCCGAGGAAGCGCGCGCCGTTGAAACTCGCGACGCGGATCGCCTGCACGGGGCTGAAGCCCGCCTCGACCAGGAGCTCCACCTCCCGCAGGCTCCCGAATCCGGCGATGGCGTTGCCGGCACCCGTCGGGTCCGTGCCCGCTACAAGGAGCCCCCCGCGGTCGGAGTACACCTTCTCGAGCCTCATCAGCTTCTCGAAGATGGGTGCATAGCTCGGGCGGCCCTTCGTGTTGTAGCGGGCGAAGCCCGCGAGGTAGTTCTCCCGGGCGGGCTCGGACATCATCTCGAGCTCGCGGGCGCTCAGGAGCGGCCGTCCCGGTACGAAGCCCTCGAACACCGACAGGGTCGAGGTGATCGCGACGTTCTTGCTGATCAGCTTCGATACCAGCGCCGTGAACTCGGGGGAGTCCTCGCTGAGCGCCTGCAGGCTCTGGTCCATCACGGCGGGCTGCGGGATCTCGCCCACCTTCTTGCCCTTGACGAAGTCGGACGAGGCGAAGAACCCGTGCTCCAGGTCGTCGATCCCGAGGTCGGCCGCCTCGCCGTAGGTCAGGGCGCCGATGTGCCCGGTCACCTTCATCCCGCGCTGGTGGGCCGCCGTGATCGCGGCCGCGGCGACGTCCGGCTGGACGTGCATGTAGAGCTTGAGGGACGTGAAGCCCTGGTCGGCCCAGTAGTTGACAAGGTGGACGGCGTCCTCGGGTCCCGAGACCGCGTGCAGCTGGGCGATCGGCGAGGGCGCCCCCTCGATGTAGGGGGCCGTGAGGTGGATCCTCGGCCCGGGCATTTCCCCGGCGTCGATCCGCCGCTTGATCTCCATGTCGGCGTAGGGCTCGATCGAGCCCCCGGTGCGGATCGACGTGATGCCGCAGGCCAGGTAGAGCCGCGGGAACGAGTAGTCCATCTCGTTCGTGTGAAACGGGTGGGACCCCACGCGCACGGCGTAGTACATGTGCTCGTGGAGCATGACGAGGCCCGGGATCACGGTCTTTCCGGTGAGGTCGATCGAGGCCGCGTCCGGCGGCACGGCGACGGCGCCCGTGGCGCCGAGCGCGGCGATCCGGCCGGACCTGATGACGATCGTCTGGTCGGTAAGGGCGGGGGAGCCGAGCCCGTCGATGACCCGGGCATGGAGGAGCGCGACCACGGGGGCGTGGACGGAGATCTCAGGGCGTGCCTCCGCGGCGCGCAGCGCGGCGGCAAGGCCGAGCGAGAGGGCGACGAGCCCGATTGCGGGAATGCGGCTGGGGCGGGGCGAGGGTCGTTTCATCATGGGGAAGGGACGCCTGTGATCTCTCTGGGTTGGGGTTCCGAGGATGCCGGTCGCGGGCGACGGCAGACTGCAGCCGGGCCCCGGGCTTGTCCATCCCCGGATGGGCGGTCCCCCTCCACTTTAGTGCTGCGTTCCGGCGCGCCGCGGACACAATCGCCCCCATGCCGGCGATCGTGAGTGATGGCGCCCGAAAGCCGCGGCCGAGGCGGATCCTGAGCCTTGACGGCGGGGGGATTCGTGGTGCCTTCGCGCTCGAGGTCCTCGCGCGGGTCGAGGCGCTCTTCAGGGGTCACCTCGACCGCCACGACCTGGTCCTTGCCGACGAATTCGACCTGATCGCGGGGACCGGCACGGGCGCGATCCTGGCCGCCCTGCTCTCCTGGGGGCTTTCCGTGGGGCAGATTGAGCAGCTCCTCGCGGCGGAGTCCAAGCGCATGGCGGTGAAGCCCTCCTGGTCGGAGAAGTGGAGGAACCGGTACGTCGCGAAGTTTGTCACCGAGTCGCTCAGGCGCTTCTTCTCCGAGGACGGCAAGGGCAGGGAGCCGGCGATCGTCGGCACCCGGCGGCTTCGGACGCTCCTCCTCTTGGTCCTGCGCAATGCGTCCACCGGGGCGCCGTGGCTCGTCTCGAACAACCGCAGGCTGCCCAACCCGGGCCTGGCCATTCCCCTCTGGAGCCTTGCGCGGGCGAGCGCCGAGGCGCCGGCCGCCTTTCCCCCCGAGCGGATTCCCCTCGCGGGCGGGGACGTCATCCTGGCCGATGGCGGACCGACGCCCTACGGAAATCCGGCGCTTGCGGCCTTCCTCATGGCGACGCTGCCCGGGTACGGCCTCGGCTGGGAAACCGGCGTGGACAAGCTCCACGTCGTTTCGGTGGGCTGCGGCGGCCTGCCGGAAGCCCACGGAAAAGCCGCGGCGGCGCACCCCGAACCAAACGAGGCGGCGCTCGTGCATTCCGTCTCGGTGGAGCAGGACCTCTTCTGCCGGGTGCTCGGGCACTGCCGGTGGGGAGAGCCGATCGACTTCGAGATCGGCGCCCTTACCAAGGAGGAGGGCCGGCTCCTTCCCCTTTCCGAGAGGAAGTTCAGCTACGTGCGCTACGACCACGCCTTCACGGCGCCGGAGGCGAAGCGCATCGGGGCCGCGGCGGCCGGCGGCGCGCGGATCCAGCTCCTTCGGGAGCTCGGCAGGGAGTTCGCCCAGAGAAGCATTGTGCCGTGGCACATGGGCCTTCCGGCGACCCCCCACGCCACCCGCTGAACGTTATCCGAGGAAACGGGTTGCCACCGGTTGGGGCGTGGTCGAGTCTCGCCCGACCAGGCAAAATCCATGTCGGCATCCCCTTCAAGCGCGGGCCGGGTTGACCTTGGCGCCGACCCCCACGAATTCCTTCCCCCGGTGGTCATCCTGGCGGGCGGAGCGGACGGCGAGGGAATCGCCTCCATTGCGGCGGCTCGGGCCCTTTTCCTCGAGGCCTTCCGCAACTTCACGGGCACCCTGATCTCCGGCGGAACGCACTCGGGCATCGCGGGGATCGTCGGGGAGCTCGCGGCCGCCTACCCGGCGATCACCTCGGTCGGCTACCTCCCGCGCGACCTTCCGGGCAACGCCCGGCGCGACGAGCGCTACACGAGGTTTCGCACGACCCCGACGGCGGCCTTCACGATCGCCGAGCCGATGCAGTCGTGGGCGGACCTGCTCGCCGGCGGCATCCTGCCCGCCGACGTCTCCCTCCTCGGATGGGGCGGCGGGAAGATCGCGGCCCAGGAGTACCGGCTTGCGCTCGCGCTCGGGGCCCGCGTCGGTCTGGTCGAGGTGAGCGGTCGCTCCGCCGGCGAGATCCTGTCGGACCCGGAGTGGGCCGGGGTCCACAACCTTCACCGCCTGCCGGCCGAGGCCGGCGCGATCCGCGCCTTCATCATGGCCGGTCCCCGGCCCCCGGGAAAGACGGTGGCGCAACCATGAGCGGAACCCACGCGCAGCCGGTGCACCACGAGCGGCCCCGGTACCAATGGTGGGTCTACATGGGGATCGGGCTTGGGGCCGTCGTGCTCGGCCTGTGGGGCTACTGGCGCCCTGAGTTCGAGCTGGCCGAGCGAAACGCGGGCACAGGGCCCTTGCCCCTCCTTGCGGTCATCAGCTCCGTCGCGTACGACACGCTGCTCCTCTTCGTCCTGCACCCTGCGCATGTGGAGGGCGCGTTCGGATGGAGGATCGAGTGGGCAAAGTGGCTGGCGGCGACCCTCTCCCTGTGGACCGTGACCGGCGCCCTGCGCAGGGTGTACGCCATGGAGCTGAGGCATTTCCGGCTCGGGTTCAGCAGGGACCACGTGGTCGTCTGCGGCGCGGGTTGGCGCGGCCTGCCGCTTGCGGTCGACTTCGCCAGGTCCGAGGCCGCGGGCGGGTCCCGGGACGTGGCCGAGAGGGTCATCGTCATCGAGAAGGACCCGGGCGCCCATGGGATCGCCGTGTGCGAGAAGCTGGGCATCCCCTACCTGGTCGCGGACGCCTCGGATCCCGGCGTCCTCAAGAGGGCGGGGGTCCAGAGGGCCCGGATCCTCGTCGCCGCATGCGCCGAGGACGGGACGAACCTGGAGGTCGCCATCCACGCGGGGCACCTCGCGCGCGCGCTCCGGCCAAAGGGGGCGCCGCTGCGGTGCTTCCTGCACATCGCGAACCTGGACCTGCGGACGGCGGTTCGGCGGCGCAGCTTCCTGTCGGCCGCCGACGGGCGGATGGAGATCTCGACCTTCGGATTCGACGTCTATGAGAACAGCGCGAGGCTCCTCTTTGACGAGCACCCGCTCGACTGGAAGCCCATCATGGCCGACAGCCCGGTGCAGGTCCACCTGCTGGTCATCGGCCTCGGGGAGATGGGCGAGAACGTCCTGATCCAGGCGGCGAGGATCGGGCAGTTCGCGAACGGCAGGAAGGTCCGGGTCACGGTCGTCGACCGGGCGGCCTCCGCCCGCGCGGCCGACCTGAAGGAGCGCTACCCCCAGCTTGACCAGGTCTGCGACCTCGACTTCAAGGCCCTGGAGGCGAGGGATCCCGCCGTCTCCGCCCTGGCGGCCCACATCACCGCGGACCCGGCCAACCTCCTGACATGCGCCATCTGCCTGCCCGACGGGGCGCTCAACCTGGCGCTCGCCCTGAAGCTCGCGGATGAAAGGGCATTTCGCGAGTCGTGCAGCCCCATCAGGGTCAGGGTGCCGACGCGCTCGGGACTTACGCTCCTCCTCTCGGAGGACCGGCAGGATGCGCTGTTCTGCGACCGGATCAGCCCCTTCGGGATGCGCGAGGACGTCTGCAACAGGCGCACGCTCGAGGAGCCGCAGATGGAGGCCATCGCGCGCGCCTTCCACGAGGACTACGTGAGGCGCGAAACATCCAAGTCCCCGGCCCCCGCGGGCAATACCTCGCTGGTCCCGTGGGAGGAGCTGCCGGATGACCTTAAGCGGTCGAACTACCACGCCGCCGACCATGCGGAGGTCAAGATCCGCGCGGTGGGGCTGCGTGTCGCCAATTCCCCGCAGGGCGTTGAGCCGGTCACCGCGTTCACGCCCGAGGAGATCGAGGTCCTCTCGCGGATGGAGCACCACCGGTTCTGCGCGGAGCGCCTCCTCGGGGGATGGCGCTACGACACGAGCGGCAAGGATCCCGTGAACAAGACGAACCCGACGCTCGTGCCGTGGGCGGCCCTCAGCGAGGGCGAGCGAGACAAGGACCGCGAGCAGGTGCGCGAGATCCCGCAGATCTTCGCAAGCGCCGGCCGCGTGGTCTGCCGGTAGCCCGCAGGGGGCCTCAGCCGACCTTCACCCAGGCGCCCTCGCGGGAGGCCCTGTACATGGCCTCCATGACCACGACGCGCGCCGCCGCCTCCACGGGGCTCACGAGCGGCTGGTCGCGGGAACCCGCGAGCGCCGCGAGGAACTGGTTCATGGGAGGCATCGGGGCAGGCGGGAGGTCGAGGTAGGGCTCGTTGCTCTTCGCCCCGGCCTTCGCGCTATTATAATGGAGGTGGTCGTTGATGACCACGGCGTGGCCCTCGGTGCCGCTGATGAGAAGCTTCACCGGGTCCTCGATGTCGACCCAGCCGGCGGCGAGGGTCCCGATGGTCCCGTTCCCGAACTTGATCAGGGCCTCCCCGGTCTCGTCGCAGTCGCCGTAGTTGCCCGTCACGGGCTTTATCACGGCTGCCACGGACTGCGGGTTGTCCAGGATCCACATCAGGATGTCCAGCTTGTGGGTGCCCAGGTCCCCGAAGGCGCCGACGCCCGAGATCTTCGGGTCGGCCATCCAGCGGTAGTCGGTGTCAAACCACCGGCCGAGGGAGCCGTTGTGGCAGTTCGATCCGCGCACGCGCGTGATCGTCCCGAAATGCCCCTTGGCGATCTCCTGCCTCAGGAAGATGTGCTTGGGGTCCGTCCGCATGAAGTAGCCGGTCGTGAAGATGAGCCGCGCCTGCGCTATCGCGGCGGCCATCTCCAGGCTCTCCGCCCCCGTGATGCCCATGGGCTTCTCGACGAACATGTGCTTGCCCGCCCCTGCCGCGGCCATCACGAGGTCGTGGTGGCGGTTGGTCTCGGAGCAGATGACGACCGCCGCGACCTGCGGGTCGGACCAGATGTCCCCCGGGTCGGCGACGACCCGGGCCCCGAGCTCGGCCGCGGCCTTCGCCGCCCGGGCCGGGTCGTGGTCCCAGACGGACTTCACGGTGACGCCGGGGCTCGACTTGAGGACCTTGATGTAGCTCGGGGTGTGGATGTGCGCCGCCCCGACCAGCGCGAGGGTGATCACTCCGCCCGTCTGGGCCCTTAGGACGGAGGGCAGCGCGGCGGCGATGGCGGCGGCGCCGGCCGTTGAGATGAATTCGCGGCGGGTGAGGTCAGGGTTCGTGGGCATGGGGGTTCGGGGCTAGGTGCGCTGCGCGGGGAACGGGCCAGGATCGTGCGCCCCGCGGGTGCCCGGGGCAATCCTTTGGGCCCGGCTGCGGGATCCCGGGTCCCGTCAGTTGATCCCCATCGACTCGCAGCACTTGGTGAAGTGGTAGCCGTAGATCGAGAGCGTGATGGCGAGCTGCAGCTGCGTCGGCCGGTGGAAGACGGTCCACGCGACCAGCCTCCAGTACTGGAAGCGCTCTCGGCCCAGGACGCCCAGCTTCACGCTGGAGAGCGACAGCGCCAGGACGTGGCGCCAGCTCAGCGGCGCCGTCACCCTAGGCCGCTTGTACTCGCGCAGGAACGTGCGGATCCGCTGGTAGTAGAGCTTCGGGGAGTAGATGCGCCGAAGGATGTCCCGGTAGCCCTCGATCAGGAGCTTCGGGGACATGCGCGGCGAGAAGTTCATCGTCCCGTCCACGTTGTTGCCGCTCGAGTCGCCCATGAGCCGGCCCTCGCCCTTGAGGCGGGCGTGGAGCTTCGTGTCGGGCAGGGCGTTCAGGAGCCCGACCATCGCGGTCACGATGCCGCTCTTCTGGATGAACTCCACCTGCCTCTGGAAGATGCTCGGTGCGTCGCTGTCGAACCCTACGATGAACCCGCCCTGCACCTGCAGGCCCGCCCGCTGCATCCGCTTCACGTCGGCGACCAGGTCGCGGCTCTGGTTCTGGCGCTTGTTGCACTCGGCGAGCGCCGTCGCGTCGGGCGTCTCGATCCCGACGAACACCGTGTCAAACCCGGCCTCGGCCATGAGGCGCATGAGCGCCTCGTCGTCCGCCAGGTTGATCGACGCCTCGGTGTAGAAGGGGACGCCGCTGCGGCGCGAGCGCTGCCACTTCACGAGCGCCGGGAGCAGGTCGGTCGTGAGCGTGCGCTTGTTGCCGATCAGGTTGTCGTCGACGAAGAACACCGGGCCGCGCCAGCCGCTCGCGACGAGGGCGTCGAGCTCCGCGATGACCTGTCCCGAGGTCTTCGTGCGCGGTCGGTGGCCGAACTTGGCCGTGACGTCGCAGAACTCGCACTCGAACGGGCAGCCGCGGGAGTACTGCACGCTCATCGATGCGTAGCGGCTCAGGCGGGCGAGCCCCCAGCGCGGGACCGGGGTCGTATGCATGTCGGCGTACTCCTTCGTCGCATAGACGCGCTTTGCGGCCCCCGCCTTAAGGTCCGCGAGGAAGGGGGGCAGCGTGATCTCGGCCTCGTTGAGGACGAAATGGTCCACCCCGGGGAACTGCTCGTGCTCGCTCGTGAAGAGCGGGCCCCCGGCGATGACGGTCTTGCCCGCGGCCCGGCTGCGGTCGATGACCCCCTGCGCGGATTCGCGCTGGGCGATCATCGCGCTCACGAGGACCAGGTCGGCCCACTTCAGGTCCGAGTCCTTGAGCGGCTGGACGTTCATGTCGACGAGCCGCTGGGTCCATTCCGGCGGGAGCATCGAGGCGATGGTCAGCAGGCCAAGAGGGGGGAGCGAGGCCCGCTTCCAGACGAATTTCAACGCATGCTTGAAGCCCCAGAAGGTCTCCGGGAACTCGGGATAGACCAGTAACACGTTCACGAGTCCCGCAGCGTATTCCCTAAACGCGTCAAAGGAAAGGCCGATCCGGTGTTTTCCTGAGGCCCGTCCCGGATGGGGCTTTATCTGCGCCGAAAGCTCTGCACATGATGGCGGACCGATGACAGCCGGCCGACAGACTCCGCGGGACCTTCGGGCGCCCCGCATACACAAGAAATGAGCGCGAGGCTGCGGGCCCTGGTCGTGCTTCTCCTTCTCTGCGCAACGGCGTGGACCTTCAGGCAGGTCCCGGCCTTCGGGGCGCTTCCCCTGGTGGACGACGACACGAACATCTTCTTCAACCCCCACCTCTCCGCGCCGGGCGTGCATTCGATCCGCTGGATGTTCACGAACCTCGACTACGTCCACCGCTACATGCCCCTCGGCTGGCTCGGGTTCTCGGTCGTCTACGTCCTCTCGGGGCTCGACCCGGCCGGCTACCATATCGCGAACCTGGCCCTCCACGGGCTTTGCGCGTGGCTGCTGTTCCTGCTGGTTGCGCGCCTGCTCGGCCGCTTCTCGCCGGGGGAACCCGAGGGGGACCGCCTCCTCGCCGCCGGCGCGGCGGCCCTTCTCTGGGCCGTCCATCCCCTAAGGACCGAATCCGTGGCGACCTGCTCGGGCCTGCTCTATTCGCAGGCGCTCTTCTTCGCGCTCCTGGCCGTCCACGCGAGGCTCTCCGAGCACGAGGCCCGGGCCCGCGGCGCGCCCTGCGCGGGCTGGCTCGCCCTGGGCTTCATGGCCTACGCGGCTTCGGTCCTCACCTATCCGGTCGCGCTCTTCCTGCCGCCGGCCCTCCTCATCCTGGACCTAGCCTGGACGGGCGGCCGGCCCAAGAAGGGGATGCTGGCCGGCTTCGCGGCGTGGAGCTTGGTCGCCGCGGGCTCGGTGGCCTTGAACATCGTGGCCCGCTTCACGGTGACGTCCTACCTGCTGCCCGGGACCATCCGGGAGTTCGGGCCCCTTCAGAGGATCCTGCAGGCCCTCTATGTCTATGCGGTCTACGTCGTGAAGTCGCTCTGGCCGCCCTCGATCCCGAGGATCCCGGACACGATCATCTTCGACCTCGATCCCCACGGGGGTTCGTGGTGGTTCTGGGCCGCGCTCATCGCTGCATTGAGCCTCGGCGCGTGGGCGCTGCGCCGCCGCGCCCCCTTTGTCGCGCTCGGGTGGGCGGCGTACCTGCTGCTTCTCGTCCCAAACCTCGGGCTCATGGAGCACCCGCACACGGTGGCGAACCGCTACACCTATCTTCCGGCCTGCGCGTTTGCGGCCATCCTGGCGTTCGCGCTCCTGCGGGTCCGGGCGCCCCTCAGGGCGGCCGCCTGGGCGGCCTGCCTCGCGGCTGCCGGCGCCCTTTCCCTTGCCGCCGCGCGGGAGGCCCGGGTCTGGCGGAGCACCCGCGCCTACCTGGCGTCCGTCGTGGACACCACGAGGCTGGACGCCGTCCGCGAGATCACAGTCTCAAGGCTCGCCCTCCTGCAGTTCCTGGGGGGCGACGTCCGCGAGGGGCGAGCAAGGGCCTGGGAGGAGCTCCAGCGGGCGCCCGACACCGAGGGCGTCGTCCTCGTCTGGAAGGAGATGGCGCCGGCGAACCCGCTCACGGCCGAGGTTGCCGCCCGCCCGCTCCAGGAGTGGCCCGCGGCGCCGTGGGCCGTCGTGCAGCTCGACATCGCGCAGCGGCAGGTCCGGGAGGGACGGATCGAGGACGCCCTTGCGCACCTGGACGAGGCCCTGGCCCTATGCCCGGATTACGCCGATGCGCGGTTCAACCGCGGCGTCATCCTCGCCGAGACGGGGAGGATGGGCGCCGTCCACGACTGGCTCGTCTTCCGCGGGAGTGCGCGGGCGAACGAGCGCGGCCGAAGCGCCTTCCTCGCGTCGAGGCTGAGGGCGCTCTATGCGGCGAGGGGACTGCGCGTCCCGCCCGCCCTCGAGGCCGGGCGTTCGTGACCTGCCGGCCGCGGGTTCCTCAGGCGTAGTCCCGGTAGACCGGCTGGAACATGCGCTTTCGGATGTCCTTCTTGAGGTTCTTCGGCCGGCGCACCCGGGCCACACCCGAGTCGTGCGCGACCTTCGCAACCGCGGAGGCGATCTCGAGCGAGACCTCCCGGATCGTGCTGAGCGGGGGATAGACGCGGCCCTCGGCCAGGTCCTCGGGGCGCACGAGCGAGGCCAGCGTCGTCGCGGCCGCGAGGAACATGGCGTCGGTCACCTCGATGGCCTCGGTGACGAGCGCGCCAAGGCCCACGCCCGGGAAGATGTAGACATTGTTGCCCTGGCCCGGGACAAGCCGGCGGCCCTCGAACTCGAACGGCGGGAAGGCGCTCCCGCTGGCGAAGATGGCGCGGCCGCCCGACCAGGTGTAGGCCTGCTCGGCCGTGCACTCCGCCTTGGAAGTCGGGTTTGAGAGCGCGAAGATGATCGGGCGAGCGTTCTGGGCGGCCATCGCCTCGACCACCTCGCGGGTGAACGTGGAGGGGACGGCCGACACGCCGATCAGCACCGTGGGCTTGAGCTGCCTCACCGCGTCGGCGAGGGTCGCGATCGGAGCATGCTCATGGGCGTAGGGCTGCTTGTGCGCCGCGAGCGTGTCGCCGCGGCCCTTTACGACCAGACCCTTCGAGTCGACGAACCAGCAGAGCCTGCGAGCCTGCTCCTCGTCCAGGCCCTCCGCCTTGGCGGCGGCGACAAAGAGGCCTGCAATGCCGGTTCCCGCCTCCCCGGCGCCGAGAAAGAGGAGGCGCTGTTCGCGCAGGGCGCCGCCCGTCAGCCGGAGCGCGGCGATCAGGCCCGCTAGGGCCACCGAGGCCGTGCCCTGGATGTCGTCGTTGAAGCTCGGCAGCCGCGTGCGGTAGCGCTCCAGGAGCTTGAACGCGGTCGTGTTCCCGAAGTCCTCCCACTGAAGCAGCGCCTTCGGGAAGACCTCCTTCACCGCGGCGACGAATTCCTCCAGGAGGGAGTCGTACTCCGGCCCGCGCAGGCGGGGCTCCTGGACCCCGATGTAGGAGGGGTCGGTGTGGAGGGCCTTCGTGTCGGTGCCGACGTCGAGGGTGATGGGAAGGGTGTAGTAGGGGTGCACCCCCGCGCAGGACGAGTAGAGAGAGAGTTTCCCGATCGGTATTCCCATGCCGAGGGCCCCGAGGTCGCCCAGGCCGAGGATCCGCTCGCCGTCCGTGACCACGATCAGGCGCGCCCCGAGGCGCGGCCAGTTGCGCAGGATCTCCGCGATCCGCCCGCGGTCGTGCCGGCTGATGAAGAGTCCGCGCGCCCGGCGGAAGATCTCGCCGTAGTGGATGCAGGCCTCGCCGACCGTCGGCGTGTAGATAAGGGGGATGATCTCCTCCAGGTGTTCCATGACGAGCCGGTAGAAGAGCACCTCGTTGCGGTTCTGGAGGTTGACGAGGTAGATGTACTTCTCGATCGGGTCCGTCTTGCGCCTGAGGGCCGCCAGCGTGCGCTGGACCTGCTCCTCGAGCGAGAAGACCCGCGGCGGCAGGAGGCCGCGAAGTCCCAGCGTGTCGCGCTCGGCCTCCGTGAACGCCGTTCCCTTGTTGAGGAGCGGGTCGGTCAGGAGGGCCTTCTCCTTCTTCAGGGGCTTTAGCTTGTCCCCCATGGCGGAAAGGTTCGACGGGCGGGGACCGGCCCCCGGGGGCGAAGCCACGGCAGTCTGCTCGGGGGACGGGGGTAGAGTCGAGGGATCCATGGATGCCATGTCCCACGCTACCCCAACCGGGCCTCAGAGCCTCGGCGTTTATTGACAATATATATGCCGATCTTGTTGTGCCATTTTGCCACGCCCGGGGGACCCGGCTTAGGCCGGGCTCGCGCAGGCCACGCCGCCGGGATGCGCTTCCCCCAACCCACGAACGACATGAGCACACCCATCATCGCCCGGAAGTTCCCCCATGCGGTCAGCATCGAGGCCGGCCTTGGGGGTCAGGACGCCGGGTCGTCTGCGACAAGCACCAGGCACCGGCCGGGTGCGACTGCCAGGGGCACCGATCCCGACCGGTACGTGGCGGCCGAGCCGCCGGAATTGAGGTCGTCCTTCTCCGTGTCGTAAACCCTGAGGTTCCTTGACCCTTGCGAGCCGGTTGGAAGCTTCAGGTCGCCGGCTGCCTCGGTCGCGGACGGGTTTGCCACCAGGATAAAGAGGGTGCGCCCGCACCGGACGCCGTAGACGGGGATAGCCGGCCCCGTCCAGCCGCACGCCTCCTCGCGGAATTCGCCGCCGCCCGCCGAGAGCATCCGATCGCTCACGGCGCGAACGCGGGCGAAGTTCGGCGTGAGGTTGCGCTCGTCGAAGAATTCCCACCACCAGCTCATGGGAAGAATGGGGGTGGGGGAGAAGAGCCCCAGCCAGAGGCCCAGCCTGAAGTCGCGGTCCATCTCCGGCGCGAAGTCATTGAAGTTCTTGCTCCAGTCCCACTCATAGCCGAATTCGCCGATGGCGTAGGGCTTGCCCTCGGCCCGGACCTGGCGCCGGAGGACCTCGGGGATGGACGGCGTGTTCCGGTAGATGTGTTTTTGGTTCAGGTCGATGCCCGGGACCTGGTTCAGGCCCGCAACCTCCCGGTGGGAAATGCTCGTCGTGACCGGCCGGCCGTAGGGGTCGATCGCCTTCAGGTAGGCGCTCATCTCCTTGTGCCAGCCGACGATGACCTCATCCGGGATCCGGTCGGGCTTCTGCCCGTACATCGCGTTGTCGATCTCGTTGAAGAATTCCCAGACGGCGAGGTGGGGGCTCCAGCCCCAGCGGGCCACGAGGTAGCGAAGCCTGTCCCTGTACTGGGCGCGCGCCCCGGGGTCGGTGAAGAACTGCGCGGGCGTTGCGGCGGGGCCGCCGTTTCGGGCGTTGTAGCTGTTCAGGTTCCAGAGGTTGCCCAGCAGCTCCCCGTGCATGTCGAGAGTGAGCATGAAGTAGGTGTCGGTCGCCGCCGCCAGGTCGACCAGCTGGTCCATCCTTTGGATCCCCGAGGCGTTCAGCGGCCGGGCGTCGTCCGTGTAGCGCGAGGTGTCCACGACGTGGTGCCACTCGAGCGGCAGGTTCCACGGGCACATCCACGTGCGGAAGAAGTTTCCCCCGTTCCCGGAGAGGCGCCCCAGCAGGTACTCGTAGTTGAACCGGGGATTCTCATGGAGCTCCTTGAAGTAGCGGGAGTCGTCGGAGGAGCGCGCCTCCCAGCAGAGGTTCTCGCCGATGCCGCGGAAGGGCTCGCCGTTGTCAAATCGCAGGAGCCAGGGTCCCGCCGCGTGGAGGAACCCCTTCGCCCGGGAGGGCGCCACGACGAAGGAGACGGGCACCGGGTCCTGGTGCCGGCCGGACAGGGTGAGGGCGAGCCCGCCCCGGTACTCGCCCTCCTCGCCCGGCGCGTAGCGGACGCGCCACACCGAGGACTTCCCGGGCTCCCCGCGGTCATAGTAGCCGGGCACCGTGATCCTGCGGCCCGACGGGGCCACGAGCTCGAGGTCGAGCGCGACCTCGCCCGAGCGGTAGGGGTTCTGCCACGGCGCCTTGAGCATCACGACATAGTCCGTCGGGCCGTAGCGCTCCGGCTTTGCGGTGATGCGCGTCGCGCTCTCGATCTGTGCGCCGAGGGCCGCGGGCCACGCGGCGGCCGCAAGGAGAAGGAGGCGGAGCAATCCCGCGGCGGTCGTGGTCTGCATGGGGTGGGCGGGGGGGGGCGGTCCGGGGGGGCGGCGGGTTCGTCCTCGCCGCCGACCGCAGGGGAATGGACCCGGAGAGGCTAACGGCGCGTGCAAATGCTCATCAAGTCCGAAGGGCCTGCCCCCGAGCGCGGGCCGAGGGCAACCGCAAAAAATGCATAGTATCTATCAAAGGGCGCGGAGCGTGTTGGTGGGTGTGGGCATAATGTGAGCGTGGACAAATGATGAATTCGAAACCTCTCCTCCTCCAAGCCGGGTCCATTGCCCCACTTAGCACGGGTCTTTCGATGAAAGAACATGCCGCCCGCAGCGTCGGGCGGGACGGAGCCAACGGCCCCCTGGCCAACTGACCGGAGACTAATCTTATGGTCCTCGCCGCGCCCACCCAGAAACGAAGCAATGCCGCAACGCGCGTCGCGCAGCAGCTGAGCGTCGACAAGCGCTTCAAGATCCTTGAGGCGCACATTAAGAAGTTCCAGCACCGGCACGACTCGCTGATCGAGGTGCTGCACAAGGCCCAGGAGCTCTTCGGCTTCCTGGACGACGGCGTGCTGCACTTCGTCTCGGACATGCTGAAGCTCCCCGCGAGCAGGGTCTACGGGGTCGCGACGTTCTACCACTACTTCAAGCTGAAGCCGGGCGGGCTGCACACGTGCGTCGTGTGCCTCGGGACGGCCTGCTATGTGAAGGGCGCGAACAAGGTCCTGGCCGCGGTCGAGGAGCGGACGGGCATCGTGGCGGGCGAGACGACGCCCGACAACAAGGTGTCCCTCCTGACGGCGCGCTGCATAGGCGCCTGCGGCATAGCCCCGGCCGTCGTCTACGACGGGAAGGTCGCCGCAAAGCAGACCGCCGCCGACGCGTTGAAGCACCTTTCCGACTGGATTTAACCTATGCAACTGGACGACCTAAAGGCCCTTGCCGAGAAACAGAGCGCGTCGCGCAAGAAAATCTGCCTGCGCTCGTGCATGTCCGCCGGCTGCATGTCCTCGCAGGCCGACGTCATCAAGAAGAACCTGGAGACCGAGGTTAAGGCCCAGGGCCTCGAGGCCGACGTGGAGGTGCGCCGCGTGGGGTGCATGGGCTTCTGCGGCCAGGGTCCCCTTGTCGGGATCGACGAGGCGGGCAAGGAGAGCGGCCTGTACGAGCTCGTGAAGCCCGAGGACGCGACGTCCATCGTCGGCGCCCTCAAGGGGGGCTCCTGCGCCGTGCAGCGCGGGGATCCCCATCATCCCTTCTTCGCGAAGCAGATGCGGGTGGTGCGCGCAAACGGCGGCATCATCGACCCCGAGAAGATCGAGGATTACATCGCGGCGGGGGGCTACGAGGCGCTCCATGACGTGCTCACGGAGAAGAGCCCGGCGCAGACGATCGAGCACGTGACGCGCAGCGGGCTGCGCGGCCGCGGCGGCGCCGGCTTCCCGACGGGACTCAAGTGGGCCACGGTCGCAAAGTCGCCCGGGGCCAAGAAATACGTCATCTGCAACGGCGACGAGGGCGACCCCGGCGCGTTCATGGACCGCAGCATCCTGGAGAGTGACCCCCACCTGGTGCTGGAGGGCATGGCCATCGCGGCCTATGCGGTCGGGGCGGACCAGGGGTTCCTTTACGTGCGGGCCGAGTACCCGCTGGCCATCAGCCGCCTGCAGATCGCGATCAAGCAGGCCAAGCAGCTCGGGCTCCTCGGCGGGTCGATCTTCGAGTCGCCCTTCAACTTCAACGTCGACATCCGCATCGGCGCGGGCGCCTTCGTGTGCGGCGAGGAGACGGCCCTCATGGCCTCGGTCGAGGGCAAGCGCGGCCAGCCCAGGCCCCGCCCCCCGTTCCCCGCGGAGAGCGGCCTCTTCGGGTGCCCGACCCTCATCAACAACGTCGAGACCTTCGCCAACATCGTCCCGATCATCCTCAAGGGGGCCGAATGGTACGCGGCCATCGGGACGGAGAAGAGCAAGGGGACCAAGGTCTTCGCGCTCACCGGCAAGGTCTGCAACAACGGCCTTATCGAGGTGCCGATGGGGACCCCCCTTCGCACGATCGTCGAGGAGATGGGCGGCGGCGCGCCCGACGGCGGCTCGATCAAGGCGGTCCAGACGGGCGGCCCCTCGGGGGGCTGTATCCCGGCGCAGCACCTGGACACCCCCGTCGACTACGAGTCGCTCACGAAGCTCGGCTCCATCATGGGCTCGGGCGGCATGATCGTAATGGACGACAAGACCAACATGGTCGAGATCGCGAGGTTCTACATGGAGTTCTGCATGGACGAGTCGTGCGGCAAGTGCGTTCCCTGCCGCGCCGGCACCGTCCAGATGCACCACATCCTCGGCAAGGTCCTGTCGCACGGGGCGACCGCGAGGGACCTGGCGAAGCTCGAGGAGCTCTGCGACATGGTGCGAAACACGAGCCTGTGCGGCCTGGGGCAGACCGCGCCCAACCCCGTCATGAGCACGCTCCGGTTCTTCCGCAGCGAATACGAGGATCTCCTCGTGCCCGACACCTACGGACGCTCCGGCGGCGCAGAAGCCGGCAAGGCCGCAACCGCCGCAACCTGACCCTGATTCCCATGGCCGCAAAAACACTCACGATAGATGGCAAGCAGATCAGCGCCGAGGCCGGCACGACGGTGCTCCAGGCAGCCCAGGAGGCGGGGATCACCATCCCGACCCTGTGCCACCTTGACGGCCTCGCCGACATCGGCGCCTGCCGCCTGTGCCTTGTGGAGGTGAAGGGGACGACGAAGCTCCTCTCCGCCTGCACCACCAAGGTGTACGAGGGGATGGAGGTGACGACGACCAGCGAACGCCTGCGCAAGTACCGCCGGATGACGCTCGAATTGCTCTTCGCCGAGCGCAACCACGTCTGCGCCGTCTGCGTGGCGAACGGCCACTGCGAGCTGCAAACGCTGGCCTACGAGCAGGGGATGGAGCACGTGCGCTACGACTACTGCTTCCCGAAGTGGGGCATGGACCTCACGCACCCGACGCTCGGCATGGACCACAACCGCTGCATCCTGTGCACGCGGTGCGTCAGGGTCTGCTGGTACATCGAGGGCGCCGGCACGAAGAACACCTCCGGCCGCGGCGGCAAGTCGATGATCATCACGGACCTCAACCAGAACTGGGGGGATTCGGAGACCTGCACCTCGTGCGGCAAGTGCGTCATGTCCTGCCCGACCGGCGCCCTGTTTGGAAAGGGCGCCACCGCCGGCGAAAGCGACCGCGACCGCTCCAAGCTCGAATTCATCGTCAACGCCCGGGAGAAAAAACAATGGACCGTCTAAAAGTAGCTACCGTATGGCTTGGCGGCTGCGCCGGCTGCCACATGTCATTCCTTGACCTCGACGAGTTCCTCATCGAGCTCGCGGGCAAGATCGACATCGTCTACAGCCCGATCGTCGACACCAAGGAATTCCCCGAGGGCGTGGACCTGTGCCTGATCGAGGGCGCCGTGTGCAACGAGGACAACCTCGAGATGCTGCACAAGGTCCGGGCCCGCTCGAAGGTGCTCGTGTCGTTCGGCGACTGCGCCGTCACGGGCAACGTGCCCGCGATCCGCAACCAGCTGGGCGCCAACAACGCGACGGAGGTGCTCCAGGTCGCCTACATCGACAACGCCCAGGTGCACCCGTGCCTGCCCAAGTACGAGGGCATCGTCCCCAAGCTCCTGAAGCAGGTGCGCCCCGTCCACGAGATGGTGGCCGTCGAGTACTACCTTCCCGGCTGCCCGCCCCCGGCCGACCGCATCAAGGCCGTCCTCACCCAGGTGCTCGAGGGGGTCGCCCCCAAGCTCGAGGGCACGCAACTCAAATTCGGCTAACCAGCCCCGCCAAACCAGGACAGAATCTACCATGTCGAAGCGCATCATCATCGATCCCGTAACGCGCATCGAAGGCCACGCCAAGATCAGCGTCTTCCTAGACGACGCTGGCAACGTGACCGACGCTGAATTCCATGTCGTGGAGTTCCGCGGCTTCGAGAAGTTCTGCGAGGGCCGCTCGTACTCCGAGATGCCCGGCATCACGCCCCGCATCTGCGGCATCTGCCCGGTGAGCCACCTGCTCGCGTCGGCGAAGGCGGGCGACGCCATCATGGCCGTCAGCATCCCGCCCGCGGCGGACAAGCTGCGGCGTCTCATGAACCTGGGGCAGATCGTCCAGAGCCACGCGCTCAGCTTCTTCCACCTGAGCGCCCCCGACTTCCTCCTGGGCTGGGACTCGCCGGCGGCGAAGAGGAACGTCTTCGGGCTCATCGCCTCGAACGAGGGCCTGGCCCGGGCGGGCATCCGCCTGAGGCAGTTCGGCCAGGAGATCATCGAGGTGCTGGGCGGCAAGAAGATCCACCCGGCCTGGGCGGTGCCCGGCGGCGTCCGCAGCGCCCTGACCCAGGAGGGTGCGGCGAAGATCCGGGCCTGGCTCCCCGAGGCGTTCGCCACGACGCGGGTCGCCCTCGACCTCTTCAAGGCGACGCTTTCCACGCACGAGCGCGAGGTTCAGCTCTACGGGAACTTCCCGTCGCTGTACATGGGGCTCGTGGCCGAGGACGGCACTTGGGAGCACCACGGCGGCAAGCTGCGCTTCACCGACAGCAGCGGCAGCATCATCGCCGACCAGATCGACCCGAAGGACTACCGAACCGTGATCGGGGAGGCGGTCCAGGAGACCTCCTACCTGAAGTCGCCGTACTACCTGCCGCTCGGCAAGGAGGACGGGATCTACCGGGTGGGACCGCTCGCCCGCCTCAACATCTGCGCGCACATGGGTGTGCCGCTTGCCGACGCCGAGCTGAAGAACTTCAGGAGCTTCGGGCACGGGTCGGTGACGTCCTCGTTCCTCTACCACTACGCGCGCCTGATCGAGATCCTCGCCTCGCTCGAGTACGTCGAGCGGGCCCTGGGCGACAAGGACCTCTTCAGCTCCGACCTTCGCGCCGACGCGGGGATCAACAGCCTGAGGGGCGTCGGCGCAAGCGAGGCGCCCCGCGGCACGCTCTTCCACGACTACACGGTGGACCGGGACGGCAAGCTGCAGAAGGTGAACCTGATCGTCGCCACCGGGCAGAACAACCTGGCGATGAACCAGACCGTGGCCCAGATCGCCCGGCATTTCCTCAAGGGCACCGAGATCACGGAGCCGATGCTCAACCGGATCGAGCACGGGATCCGGTGCTACGACCCGTGCCTGTCCTGCTCGACGCACGCCGCGGGCCGCATGGCCCTGCACGTGCGCCTGGTCGGCCCCGACGGCGCGGTGCTCAAGGAGGCGCTGCGCGACTAGCAACGCCCCCCGGGGCGGGGATCCCTCATCATGATCGCAAGCCCAACCGCGGAGAGTCGCGTCACGGACCCGGTCCTTGGCGACCTGCTCGTGATCGGCTACGGCAACACGCTGCGCCAGGACGACGGGGTGGGACCCCGCGTCGCCGAGCAGGTCGAGGAGCTGGGCCTGCCCGGGGTCCGCACGCTCGTGGCGGCTCAGCTTTCGCCGGAGCACGCCGAGCCGGTCTCGCTTGCGCGCGGCGTCGTCTTTGTCGACGCGGCCTCCAACGCGTCCAGCGGGATGGAGATGCGGCCTCTCGCCCCCGCCGGCTCCTCGCAGGTGACGACGCACGCGGCCGAGCCCGCGACGCTCCTTGCCCTTGCGCGCGACCTCTTCGGCCGCGCCCCGAAGGCGTGGCTTGTCACGATCCGCGCCGAGCGGCTCGGCTTCGGCGAGGAGTTCTCGCCCCAGGCACGGCTTGGGGTCGAGGCCGCCGTGGGCGAGATCGCCGCCCTCGTGCGCTCCCAGGCGGCCCCCTGAGGGCGCCCCATTCCCTTCAGATCCAGCACCAAAGTCACCAGGGGCCGGGATAGCGGGCCGCGCGGGGGCCAGGGCACGGAATTCCCCGCCGGCCGCCGGTTGCCGCAGACGCCGGTCCGTGCCACCATAATCAACCCCAACCCCCCATGACCTCCCCGGATGTTATCGCCAGCGTCCGTCGGGTGAGCTCGCTTAGCCTTTGGGCCGCCGCCAGCCTTGCGCTGCTGGCGCTGCCCGCGGTGGGCGAGACCTCTCCCTCGCCCGACCCAACGGTCGAGCTTCGATCCCCCGACGGCAACATAGCCGTCATCGTCAACACCGAGGGCCGCCTCACCTACCGGGTCTCGCTCAACGGCATCCCGGTCCTCGCGACCTCCCAGCTTGGACTGCGCCTGCGCGACCAGGGCTACCTCGGGGCCGACGTCACCCGCGTGAGCGCGAGCCAGTCCGACTCCGACACCGTCTGGACGAATGTCCTCGGCAAGCACAGCGAGGTGCGCGACGCCTACCGGGAGCTCAGGCTCACGGTCACGGAGCGCGAAAAGGCCGAGCGCACGCTCGACGTGACGTTCCGGGCCTACAACGACGGGGTCGGGTTCCGCTACGGCCTGGCCAAGTCGGCCGCGAACAAGGACTTCGTGGTGGAGGAGGAGCTGACGGAGTTCGCCTTCACCGCCGACAACCTCTGCTACGCCGGAGACCACACGGTGGTGCCGAGCGACACCTATGACATGCGCGGGGGGTTCGCGGGATCCCAGGAGTGGGAGTTCCAGAAGAAGCGCCTCTCGGATGTCTCGGACGAGACGGTCACCGGGCTGCCGCTCCTCACCCACACCCCAGCGGCGTGGGTCGCGCTGACAGAGGCCGACCTTGTCGACTGGTCGGGGATGTGGCTCAGCCGCGCCCCGCAGGCCGTCGGGACCTCGGCCGTGACGCTGCGGGCGAGCCTCGCCCCCCGGCTCGACGGCCAGGGCCTTGTCAAGGGAACCCTTCCGCACGTGTCGCCGTGGAGGGTCATCATGATCGGCGACAAGCCGGGACGCCTGGTCGAGAGCGACCTCGTCCTCAACCTGAGCACCCCCTCGCAGATCGCGGACCCGTCGTGGATCAAGCCGGGCATGATGGCCTGGGACCACTGGTGGTCGGGGGTGGGCAAGATGGACACCTCCACGATGAAGCAGTTCATCGACTTCGCCTCGGAGATGGGCTGGCCCTACGACCTTGTGGACGCCGGGTGGTACGTGGGCACGCACGGCGGGAAGCCGGCGCCCAGCAGCGACATCACCCGCGTCTCACCCGGGGTCGACATGCAGGAGCTCCTGCGCTTCGCGGCGAAGAGGCACGTGCGGCTCTGGGTATGGCTCCACTGGACGGACGTGGACCACAACGACGCCTACAAGGCGGCGTTCGCCCTCTACGAGAAGTGGGGGATCGCGGGGGTGAAGATCGACTTCATGGACCGCGACGACCAGGACATGGTGAACTGGTACGAGAAGATCACGCGCTGCGCCGCGGACCATCACCTGATGGTCGACTTCCACGGCGCCTATAAGCCGACGGGGATGATCCGGACCTGGCCGAACCAGGTCACGCGCGAGGGGGTCATGGGCAACGAGTACAACAAGTGGAGCTCCCGCGTGACCCCGGAGCACCGCGTCACCCTGCCGTTCACGCGGTTCCTCGCGGGGCCCGCGGACTACACTCCCGGCGGGTTCGTCAACCGCACCGCGGCGACCTTCCAGACCCACGTGAGCCCCACGCAGGTGATCGGGACCCGGGCGAACCAGCTGGCGCTCTTCGTGGCCTATGACAGCCCCGTCATGTGCGTGTGCGACCATCCCGACAACATGCGGGGCCAGCCGGGGATCGACTTCCTCAGGCTCGTCCCGACCGTCTGGGACGACACCCGCGTGGTCTCGGGGGCGGTCGGCGAATACCTCGTGATGGCGCGGCGCTCCGGGGTCGACTGGTACCTCGCCAGCATGACCAACAGCAACCCGCGCGTGTGCTCGGTGAAGCTTGCGTTCCTCGGCCGCGGCCGGTGGCTCATGCGCTGGTGGCATGACGCCGCGGACAGCTCCGACAACGCGGAGCACCTGGAGGTCAGCGAGCGCGTGGTGTCGGGGGAAGACACGGTGGACCTGCGGATGGCCGCGGGCGGGGGCTCCGTCGCCCACTTCGTTCCGGCGCCCCGTTAGGCCCCGTCACACGTCTACCGCGATCACCTCGTGGGCCAGGATTGACGGGACGACGACCTCGAGCGAGCCGCCGGACTGGACGAAGTCCGGCGCCTTGCCCGCGACGAGCAGCTGCAGGCGCCGCGCCTTGAGCCCTTCGGGCAGGCGCAGCCGGACCCGCTGCGCCCCCACGGGCTCAAGTTCGCGGACGGGCCCCTTCATCATCATCGGGTTCGTCAGGTTGACCAGGTGCACGGTCACGGAATCCCTCTGGCGCCAGAGGGTCACGTCGAGGACCCCCGGGCCTTCCACGGTCAGGGCTGCGGGCTCGTTGGTCGCCCACTCGACGGCGTTTCGCATGAGGGTGCCGTGGTCGGGGGCCAGCACCTCCCAGTACGTCCGGTCGATGTCCCAGGGGAAGTAGGCGACGCGGCCCGCCCCGGGCGCCTCGCGCAGGAAGACCTGGGGGACGTCGGTCGCGGCCCTGCGGGGGAAGACCTTCTCCATCGGCAGGTCCGGGTACGAGGGGATGAGGGTCATGAGCGCCGGGCCCGGTTCCTTCGGCGCCGCGTCGACCCGCCAGACGCCGTTGATGATCCTCGGCGCGTCCCCGAGCCCCCGGAAGAGCGGGTGGCCCGGGGCGACACCGTGCTCCAGCCGGACGTAGGCGTTCTTCATCGGGCCCTCGACCGAGCCCCGCCACATCGCACCGAAGAGGTCGCCGAGCCCGAAGTCCGCGCGGCGCCCCCCCCATTCGTCGAAGAGCGAGGTCTGCGACGTCGCCACGAGGCCGCCGCCGCGCGCCACGAACTTGCGGAGCTGCCCGCACTGGGCCTCCGAGAGAGCGGCGATGTCGGGGAGGATGAGCGTCCTGTAGGGGGCCAGCCGTTCCGGCTCGAGCAGCCGGTCGTGCACCATCTCGAACGGGATGCGGGCCTCGATAAGGGCCTGGTACCAGCCGAGCGCGGCGCCCTCGAGGGCGTCGGGCGGTCCCGACTTGCCCGAATGGAACCACGCCGTCTGCTGCGAGTAGACCAGCGCCACCCGGGCGAGCGGGCGCTCGTTGCGCAGGTACCTTTCCGCGCCGTGGCACCAGGCGTAGATGTCCTCGACCGGCTTCAGCCAGCGCGGGTCGTAGATGACGCCGCCAAACTTCGTGAACCACGGCCTAAGGCCGTTGGCGATCCCGTCGGCCACCCAGAGGCGGATCTCGCCGGGGGACTGTACGGAGTCCTTCCAGCGGTGCTCGTCGTCGAGACCGACCGAGAAGATGCCGACGATCGGCTTCGTCCCCATCGCGGCGCGGAATTCCTTCCCGTTCTTGCCGTTGGCCCACGGCGGGACGACGCCGTGGCGCGACTGGCGGTCCGCCATGAGGGTCGGCGCGATCCCGCCGATCCGCTTCATGTCGAGCGGGCTCCCGGCTCCGCCGCCGGTGTTCGGGATCACGCACGAGTCGGGGTTGATCTTCCTCACCTCGGCATCCCAGAGGCGCCACAGGCTGAAGAGGCGGTCCTGGCGCCACACGACGTAGTCGCGGTGGGCGGGCTCCAGCGGGCTGTCCGTCGGCGGCAGGTCGCGCCCGCACGCGGCCCTGAAGTTGGCCCGGCAGTGCTCGCAGTAGCACGTCCCGGATCCGTCCCAGCGGTTGATGAAGATGCCGTCGACCCTGTAGCGCGACATGATCTCCCGCTTCACCTGCGTCATGAATTCGAAGTTGTAGGGGCCGAGCGCGCAGGTGAGCCACATCTCCGGCGAGGCCCAGTGCCTCCTTTGCTTCCCGTCGGGCCCCACGGCGATCCAGTCGGGATGGGCCGCCTGGACATCGTCATAGGTCGCGTGGGGGTCCGTGCGCGCGATGACGACCATGCCGAGCTCGCGGCTGCCCTTCACGAGCTCCCCGAAGGGGTCGCTTTCGCCGAGCCAGGCGCTCCGGTGGTGGAACGGGACGCTCGTGGGGTAGTAGGCGACGCAGCCTCCCGCGCTCAGGCACACGGCGTCGGACCGGGTGCGCCGGAAATAATCGAGCCAGAACGCGGGGTCGAACGAGCCCGGGTCGTTCTCGACGAGCGTCAGCTGGGCCCACCGCATGGGCTTGTCCGTCCACGAGGGGGAGGGCGGCGGGGCCTCGGGGGCTTCCGCGGCCTGGGCGGGCCGCAGCGCCGCGGCTCCCAGGGCTGCGGTCGCGCCGGCCGCGGCCGAGGCCTTGATGAACGTGCGTCGCGTGAGGTCGGGCATGGGGTTTGGGGGCGGACTGCGCGGGTCGGACCCACACCGGGTTATCCACCGCGTGCCGTTATGCAAGCCGGGCGGGGAAACTGTTGATTCGGGGGTCGGGCCACGCATGATCCGCCGCAACCAAGGCGGCCGCGACGCGGCGCCTGCTCGGACCCCATCGACCGCCCCTGCCCATGCCCTGGATCCAGACCTACACCCCGATAGGAGGCAGCGCGGGGGCCTCGACGCTCGTGGCGGCGATCCCGCTTGCGGTCATCTTTGCGTGCCTCGCCGGGTTCCGCCTCAAGGCGCACGCGGCGGCGGTCCTCGCACTCGCCTCCGCGCTCCTGATCGCGGTCGCAGCCTGGGGCATGCCGGCGAGGCTTGCGGCCCTGGCCGCGGCGCAGGGGGCCGCATTCGGGCTCTTCCCGGTCTTCTTCATCGTTTTTGCATCGCTCCTCCTCTACCGGATCACGGTCCAGGGGGGGCAGTTCGAGATCATCCGCGCCTCGATCGCGGGCATCACGCCCGACCGCCGCCTGCAGGCGCTCGTGATCGCATTCTGCTTCGGCGCGTTCATCGAGGGCGCCGCGGGCTTCGGAGCCCCGGTGGCGATCGCCGGCTCGATGCTCGTGGGCCTCGGTTTCCTGCCGCTTGAGGCCGCCGGGCTCTGCCTCGTGGCCAACACGGCGCCGGTCGCCTTCGGGACGATCGGCATACCGATCGTCGCCATGGCGGGGGCGGCCGGCTTGAACGACGCGGGCCTGTTCAAGCTCTCGGCGATGGTGGGGCGCCAGCTGCCCTTTGTCTCCCTCGTCGTCCCCCTCTACATGGTGCTCATCATGGTGGGCCTGCGGCGCGCGCTTGAGATACTCCCGGCCATTGTCGCCTGCGGGGCCGCCTTCGCCGTCTGCCAGTTTGCGGCCTCCAATTACCTGGGGCCCTATCTCCCGGACCTGCTGTCCTCCCTCGCGGCCCTGGCCGCGCTCCTTGTCCTTCTCAAGGTGTGGCGGCCGAGGGAAATCTACCGGTTTGAACACGAGCGGGGGGCCCCGGCCGAGACGCATGCCTACACCCCGCGCCAGGTGGCCCGGGCCTGGACCCCCTACCTTGCGCTCACGGCGATCGTCCTGCTGTGGGGGCTTCCCCCGGTGAAGGCCGTGCTCAACAGCGCCACGTTCCTTGTCCCCGTGCCGGGCCTCGACGGTGCGATAGCCAAGCCGCCGCTGCCGGGCGCCGCAGCCCCGGTCCTCGTGGCGGCGAAGTACAAGGTCGACTACCTGGCGAGCGGGGGTTCGGCCGTCCTCGTGGCCGCGGTCCTCTCGGCGTGGGTCTGCGGCCTCGGCCTTGGCGATGTCGCGCGGATCTTCAGGCGGACGCTCTACGACATGCGCTACCCCGCCGTGACGATCGGGTCGGTGCTCGCGCTCGCCTATGTCATGAACGCCTCGGGCATGACGAGCTGCCTTGGCATCTTTGCGACGCGGGCCGGACGCCTCTTCCCACTCATCTCGCCGGTGCTCGGTTGGGTCGGCGTCTTCCTGACCGGCTCGGACACCTCGAGCAACGTGCTCTTCGGGGGACTGCAGAAGACCGCGGCCGAGCGGCTCGGGATCAATCCCCTCCTGACGACGGCCGCGAACACGAGCGGGGGAGTCATGGGGAAGATGATCTCGCCGCAGTCCCTCGCCGTCGCCTGCGCCGCGACCGGGATGGTGGGGCAGGAGGGGTCGCTCTTCCGCTTCGCCATCCGTCACTCGCTCGCGCTCCTGTCCGTCATCTGCGTCATCGTCTATCTCCAGGCGTTCTACCTGGCCTGGATGATCCCGGCCTGACCCGGGAATCGCGAACCCGCGCGGCCCCTAGTCCGGCCCCGGTTCCCTCCGCGCCTTCGGCAGATCCAGGCCGGGGAAGATCTTGATGACCGCGGAGTCGTCCTCCCGGCCGTGCCCCGCCGCAGCCGCGGCGATGAACATCTGGTGCGCGGTCGCCGACAGGGAGAGGGGAAGCTTGGCCTCCCGGGCGGCGTCCATGACGATGCCCAGGTCCTTGACGAAGATGTCCACCGCCGAGAGCGAGGTGTAGTCGCCGTCGAGCACGTGCGGCGCGCGGTTCTCGAACATCCAGGAATTGCCGGCGCTGTGGGTGATGACGTCGTAGAGGGCCCTTAGGTCCGTGCCCTGGCGGATCCCGAGCGCGAGGGCCTCCGCCATGGCGGCGATGTGCACGCCGGCCAGCAGCTGGTTGATGACCTTCACCTGGGAGCCGAGGCCGTGCGCCGCGCCGAGCCTGTAGACGTGGCCCGCAATCGCCCCGAGCACCTCCTCGCAGGGGGCATAGGCCTCGGCGGGCCCCGAGGTCATCATCGTCATCTTGCCGGCCGCGGCCTTCGCCGCTCCGCCGGACACCGGCGAGTCGAGCATGAGGATGCCGCGCTCGGAAAGCCTGTGGCCGAGCGCCGCGGCAAAGGAGGGGGAGACGGTCGAGCAGGCCATGACGACGCTTCCCCGGGGCAGCGTGAGCGCGGCGCCCGACGCTCCAAAGAGGACCTCGTCGGTCTGGGCCTGGTTGACGACCAGGACGATCAGGATTTCACAGCGCGAACCCAGGGCCGCGGGCCCGGGGCAGCCGATGCCACCCTCCCGCTCGAGGGCCTCCCGGGACTCGGGGCGCACGTCGCAGCCGAGGGTCTCGAAGCCCGCCCTGAGGAGCGAGCGTGCGACGCCGAGCCCCATCGCCCCGAGGCCTATCACGCCGACGCGGGGCCTGGGAGCGGATGCCATGGCGCCCTCCTAGAGTCCGGCGCGAAGCCAGACGCGGTACTCGCCGCCGGTCGCCCCGGCGTCCGCAAAGGGGACCAGCGTCAGGTCGCGCGGGGCGTTGTCCCATTCCCCCCTGACACGGGTCCGGAAATGAAGGCCTTCGCCCGCACCCAGGAGCACCGGCTCGGGACTCCCGGAAAGCCTCAGCGCCTGCACCGAGTCGACCTGCGGGTTCCCCGCGGAATCCGCGGCCAGGACGAACGGGCCCCAGGCCAGCGCCGCGCGCGCGTAGTTCGTGTAGTCCCCCTTGATGACGCGGCCCGTGAGCGAATAGGACACGTCCACCCTGTCCCCCTCGCGCCAGGTCCGCGCGGGCAGCGTGGCCCACCCGCCGTCGCAGGACACCCCGCCCACCGTGAGGGGGGCAGCCCACGAGGGGACCCGCACCTTGATGGAGAAGAGGGCGGGAGCGGCCGCGTGGACAATGAGGGTGGAGTGTCCCTCTGTCGGGAATCCGCCCTGCTGCTCGATCTCAACTGCGCTTCCCCCGACCTGGAACCGGGCGCGGGAGGTTTCAAACGTGCTCACGTAGAGCGTGTCACCCGACCGCAGGTACGCGGCCTCGGGCGCGAGGGCGAGGGCGCGCGGGCCGCTCGAGTGGCAGCAGGTGATGCCCTTGTCGTAGTGCTTCATCCCCTCGAGGGCGGTGTAGTAGCACCAGTCGTCCCCGCGCGGGTTCTGGGCCGCGGTCAGGTGGTTGTAGAGGGAGCGCTCGATCTCGTCGGCGCAGGCCGGGTTGCCCGTCAGGCGCAGGAGCTGCAGGTTGAGCTGGATCCAGGTCGTCGTGACGCAGGTCTCGCCCAGGTGGGCGTCCTCGCCGTTGGGGAGCTCGTGGTCCCCGCCGAAGAGCTCGTGGATGCTGGAGGTCCCCGTGATGTAGAGCCTGTTCTGGATGATGTCCTTCCAGGCGTTGGTGACCGCCGCGAGGAGCTGGCGGTCACCCGTGACGCGGGCGAGCTCGCACAGGCCGACCAGGTTCGAGAGCATCTCGTAGGCCTTTCCGTTGGCGGTCCGGCTCACCTGCTTGACCGTGAGGAGTGTCCGAACGACCGCCGGGCCGTCCGGGTCGTCGTAGGCGCCGACGATGTAGCGGGCGAAAGCCAGGTACCGCTCGTCGCCGGTGACCCGGTAGAGGGTGACGATCGGTTCGAGGACGCTTGTCGCCGCCATGCCGACATGGTCCCCCGCGGCCACGATGCTCTTGGTCCTCGGGAAGGTCGCTATCAGGAGGTCCCCGATCCGGCGCGCCGCGGCGAGCGCGGGCTCGTTGCCGGTGTAGCGGTAGTAGGTGAGGAGGCCGATCAGGTTGTACTTGTGGCACCAGACGTCCCAGTCGGCCCCGGGATAAATGCCGAAGCGCTGGGAGGGGATGTAGGTTCCCAGGTAGCCATCGGGCTCCTGCGTGGAGACGAGCTGGGCCGCGACGCCGTCAATCTTGCGCCGCAGCGCGTCGTCGCCCGTGTAGGCCCATGCCAGCGTCGCCGCGTGCAGCCACTTTCCGACGTGCTCGCCAATCCACGGCTGGTCCCCGGGCCTCTTCAGGTAGCCCGCGAGGAGCGGCACGGTGTCGACGACCTCGAGGCGGCCCCGCACGTTGGCGTCGATCCTCGCCCCGAGCCAGCCCTGGACCTGCACCTGCGAGGGTTCCAGCGGCTCGACCACGTCGGCGATGGCGGGCGCCACCTTGTAGGGCAGCGGCATGATTTCCGAGGCGGGCGCCAAGGGAAGGGCCAGGGCCAGGGAGAGGAGGAAGAGGGATGTTCGCGCGGACATGGGGGTGAGCCGGTTTCCAGGACCGGCCCCGGCGTGTGCCGGGCCGTCGTTCCAATGGGGCAGCCTAGACCATCGCCGCGCCCGGCAGCGAGCCGTTTTCGCGGCCGCAGCGTCTAGGCGTACCGGGCCAGGGCGTCCCCGGCCAGGCGGCACGTCGTCCAGTCCCCCAGGCGGCGCGCGCCGAGCGCCTCGTAGAACCGTATTGCCGATTCGTTCCAGTCGAGGACCGCCCACTCCATCCGGCCGCACCCGCGCTCGTTGGCAACGCGCGCGAGGTGGAGCATCAGGGAGCGCCCGATCCCGCGGCCCCGGCGCTCCGGGACGACGAAGATGTCCTCAAGGTAGAGGCCGGGCCGCGCGAGGAAGGTCGAGTAGGTCGTGAAGTAGAGCGCGAAGCCGGCGGGCTCCCCTTGGTCGAAGGCGAGGACGCATTCCGCGGCCGGCCGGCCGTCTGCGGGGAACAGGGTCCCCCGGAGCTTCTCCACGGTCGCCTCGACCTCGTGCGACAATTTCTCGAATTCCGCCAGCCCCTGGATGAACGAGAGGATCAGCGGCACGTCGAGGGCGGTTGCGGGGCGTATTTCCATGGCCCGACTTTCGGGCGGAGGTGCCCCCGTGGCAACTTCCGGGAGACCGTTCGCCCCGGCGCCTAGCGCCACGAGGCCGTGGCCACCGCGAACGGGGCGAGGCGGACGGTGGCCGAGCCCAGGGTTTCCGAGCGGGGAGCGTCCTCCCCGGTCGCCCCGTCGACGGTCTCCAGGACGGCGCCGGGCGCAGGCAGCGTCACGGTTTCCGGCGTGTTTCGCCTGTTGACCAGCAGGAGCGACCTGCCGGACGGCGTCGCAAACCCCTGCGCGAACACGTCGCCGCCCTCGGCCTTGGTCTCGACCAGCCGGTCCCCGGGATGGAAGTGGTCGACCAGGAGCTTAAGGACCCAGTACCTCGCGTTGGGCTTTCCGTTCCTCCAGTCGACCAGGGTCACGGTGGGAAACTGGCTCGGGTAGCCGACGAGCTGGGACTCGCCGACGATGTCGATGCCCTGCCGTGCGAGGTTCGCGAAGACGTAGGCGAAGGACGCGCCGGCCGCGTTCCAGTAGCGGTCGGGTATCGAGGGCGGCGGCCCGGTGAGAGATCCCGGGTCGCCCGGGAGAATGGAGCCTATCTCGTTCGTGTCCGTCCGGGTGGCGGGCGAGAGCCGCTTGCGGATCGCCTCGATGTAGCGCACGGTCGCGAGGAACCGGTCCGCCTGGTCGAAGAACGTGAACTGCCAGGTGTCGGGCGACTCCGCGGCGGCCGGGGTCGCGTAGAAATGGTACGAGATGTAGTCGATCGGGGTCCCCGGCCGGTGGTGCGACGGGTCGAGGAAGTATTCGACCAGGTCCGCGTCATCCGAGGGCGCCCCGAGCCCGAGGCCCATGAACTGCGTCTTGGGGCTCACGCGGTGGACGGCCGCCACGATCGCGTCATAGCGCTCCGTGTACTGCCTTGGGGTCGTCGCGTGCTCGAAGTCGACCTCGTTGAGCACCTCCCATATGGGGATCTCGTAGTGGAGGCCGGACGAATGCCTTCGGCCGTTCTCGTCGGTGAAGCCCCCGGCCGTGTACCACTCGACGATGCGGGCGAAGTAGTCGCCCACCTCGCGGCACGAAGGGTCGCGGAGCTCGGTGCCCTGGACGTAGTCCCAGGCGAGACCGTTCGGGTCCGCCGGGTACGCCACCGGCCTCTCCGTCCTGAACATCCACGCGGGGATGGTGCTGAAGTTCATGACCGTCGGCTCGCCGCGGGTCGCTTCCAGGAAATCCGTGGTCATCGGGTCGATCAGCGAGAAATCCCACGAGGTGCCCGCACTTGAGGGCGGCTCGAGCTCCGGGACGACCAGCCTCGGGTAGGGGAACCACGGCACGTAACGGACGTAACGCGCGTGGATCGCCTTCAGGGCGGCCAAGGCGCCGTCATGGATCGGCGATCCCGGGCGGAGCATCGGATTGACGACCACCTGGAGGGTGGGCGTCGTCCTTGAGACGATGAGGGTCTTCTCCCAGGAGACGGAGACGAGGACGGCGGGGGTGTCGGGCGCGCCGCCAAGGCGCGCCACGGCGCAAAGCACGAGGAGGGCGGCGGACGCCCGGAGGGTTGGCGGCACTGGAGGCATCACTCGGGGGAACCCCATCCTGCACCCTTCCGCCCCGCGGATCGAGGACGATCGCCCGGGCGCTTCGGCGCCGCCGATCAGAACGGCCACCACCATTTCTTCTCCTCGGGCTTCTCGCGCCGGGCCTCGTCCACGGCCTGGACAAAGAAGTCCGCCATGTCGTCCGCCCGTCGGGCGACCTGGGTCTTGACCCGGACGCTCGTCGCCCCGTCGGCGCTGATGATCATGAGGGAGGGGTAGGCGGAGATCCCGAACCGCCTGCGCAGTGCGTCGTTCTGGGCCCTGAGCGCGGGCGGCTGCGGGTGGTCGCGGGGATAGTCGAGCTTGAGCAGGACGAAGGAGACCCGCGTGGTCGCGAGGAAATCGGGGTGGTGGGCGACGTTCTCCTCAAACTCGATGCAGGCGGGGCACCAGTCGCTCCCCGTGAAGAGGGCCAGGATGCGGCGCCTGCTTGCCGAGGCCTCGGCCTGAGCCTCGGCGAAGTCGGTGAGCCAAACGTCCCTCGCCACCGGTGCCGGCCTGGCCGCCGGGGCCGGAGCGGGCGCAGCGGGGGCGGGCGCCGGCGAGGGGGGAGCCTGGACCGAAGCGGGGGCCGAGGGGATCCGGGGCAGCTCCATCCGGGTGACCCTGCCGCCCTCGAGGACCACCCGGCCCGCGGGATACGTGAGGATTTCCCGCGCGCCCGCGCTCAGCACCGCCCGCGGCTGTCCGTAGCGGGCTATGACCTCGTCGCGGGTCGAGCCGACCCCGGGCTCATCCGCCATGAGTCCCCGTTCGCCGATTCCCGCGAGGGCGGCCGCCATGAGTAGGGCCCGAAACGGAGGTTTCACGGGGCCGAAGCTATCCCGGTCGCACTCCGGGCCAAGCACGGATTCGCATCCCGGTGTTTGCCTTGCGCACAATTATGCGGACGATCGAGAATGATGTTCCGCAAGACCCGGGAAACCCTGCCATGAGCAAACTCTTCTCCCCCTTCAGGCTCCGCGGCCTGGAATTCCGAAACCGAGTGTTCGTCTCTCCCATGTGCCAATACTCGAGCCCTGAGGGCCTGGCCACCGACTGGCACATGGTCCACCTGGGCAGCCGGGCCGTCGGTGGCGCCGGCCTCGTCCTGACGGAGGCGTCCGCGGTCTCCAGGGACGGCCGGATCTCCCCCGATGACGCGGGCATCTGGGGCGACGAGCACACGGAGGCCTGGCGGAGGATCACGTGGTTCGTGAAGGAGCAGGGCGCCCGGGTGGGGATCCAGCTGGCGCACGCGGGGCGCAAGGCGTCGACCCCGGCCCCGTGGCTGGGGGACCGGGCGCTGCGGCCTTCGGAGGGGGGCTGGCAGCCGGTGGGCCCCAGCCCGGTCGCGTTTGACGTGGGAAGCCCGGTCCCCACGGAGATGACCCCGGACCAGATCAAGGGGGTCGTCGCCGACTTCACCGCCGCGGCGCGCCGCTCGCTCGAGGCGGGGTTCGACGTGGCCGAGATCCACGCGGCGCACGGCTACCTCCTGCATGAGTTCCTCTCGCCCCTGTCCAACCGGCGGACCGACGCGTACGGCGGCTGTCTGGCGAACCGAATGAGGCTTCCGCTCGAGGTCGCGCGGGCCGTCCGCGGCGTCTGGCCCGAGGGGCTCCCTGTGTTCGTCCGCCTGTCGGCGACCGACTGGGTCGAGGGCGGCTGGGACGTCGCCCAGTCGGTGGAGCTTTCCAGGGCGCTGGGCGAGGCCGGGATCGACCTTATCGACTGCTCCAGCGGGGGCAGTGCGCCCGGGGCGAAGGTGCCCGTCGGCCCGGGCTACCAGGTGCCGTTTTCCGAGGCCATCCGGCAGGGGGCCGGCATCGCGACGGCCGCCGTCGGCATGATCACGGCGCCGGCGCAGGCCGAGGAGATCGTGGCCTCGGGCAAGGCAGACGCCGTGCTCCTCGGGCGCGAGCTGCTCCGCGATCCCTACTGGCCGCTCCATGCGGCCAAGGTTCTGGGCTCACGGGCGCAATGGCCGAAGCAGTACGGGAGGGCGGGCTAGGAGGTCGGCGCCCGGGGGTGGAGCAGGTCGTGGATGTGGGTCAGGAGGTCCTCCATGGTGAACGGCTTCATGAGGAACACGTCCGCCAAGTCGATGGCCCCCTGGATTGCGTCGGAGTCCCGGCTTCCTCCGCTTATCGCCAGCACCTTGACCTTGGGGTACATCCGCCGGATCGCCTCGATCAGCGCCCGGCCCCCAAGCCTCGGCATCATCAGATCGGTGACCGCGGCGTCGATCGCGCAGGGCATGGCGGCGAGCATGGCGACCGCTTCGACGCCGTCCTCGGCGGCCAGCACCCGGTAGCCGTTCCTCGAGACGATGGTCTTCACCATGTCCCGGATGTTGGCCTCGTCGTCGACGACGAGGACAAACTCGCCGCCCCCGCGCGGCGCGCCCTTTGGGGCCTCGTCGGCGCCGCCGACCGCATCCGTCGCCGGCAGGAACACCTGGAACTTGGTCCCCTTCCCGGGCTCGGTTGCCAGGGTGACGAAGCCCTTGTGCGTCCCGACGATTCCCCGGACGGTGCTCAGGCCGATTCCCGTGCCCTTGTCCGCCGTCTTGGTCGTGAAGAAGGGCTCCCAGATATGCGCAAGGACCCCGGGCTCGATGCCGGTGCCGGTGTCCTCGACGCTCAGGACGAGCCACGTTCCGGGCCGCGCCCCCGGCAGGGCGCTCGCCCCGTCGGCGTCAAGGCTCACGTTCCCGCCGCGAATGCGAAGCAAGCCGCCCGCCGGCATGGCGTCGCGGGCGTTGACGCACAGGTTGAGCAGCACCTGGTGGATCTGCGTCGGGTTGCCGATGACGGTCCAGATGTCCTTGGGGAACGACATCTCGAGGCGGATATTTTTTGGGAAGGTCTCTCTGATGATGCCGGCAACGTCGCCAAGTATGTGCTTGGCCTGGACGATGACGTGATCGCCGCCGATGCCGTGCGCGAAGCTCAGGATCTGCTTCACAAGCGCGGCCCCGCGCTTTGCGCTCGCCTCAACAGTGGCCAGCATCGCCAGGTCGTCCGGGTTGCTCATGTGCTCGCGGATCATGGGGGTGGCCATGAGCACCGGGGACAGCACGTTGTTCAAGTCGTGCGCGATGCCGGCGGCGAGCATCCCGATGCTCTCCAGCCTCTGGGCCCTCAGGAACTGCTCCTCCAGCGTCTTGCGCTCGGTGACGTCCTCCGCCGTGCCGACGTAGCGGTGGATCCGCCCGTCCTGGTCGCGCACCGGGAACGCCCGGTCGCGGATCCACCGCACCTCGCCGTCGGGCCGGAGGATGCGGTAGGTCTCGTCAAAGTTCCCGGCCGCCCGCTTCTCCACCACGGCGCGCTGCACCCTTTCGCGGTCCTCGGTGTGGATGGCGTCGATCCAGCTGCGCGGCTCCTTGTAGAGGCTCTCGCACGAGCGTCCCCAGATCGTGGCATATGCCGGGCTGACATAGAGCATCTCCTCGGTCTTTTCGTCGGCCATCCAGAACACCTCCTGGATGTTCTCGGCGATCTGCCTGAACCGCTCGTCGCTCGCCAGCCGGGCCATCTCGGCCTCGCGGCGGTCCGTCACGTCCTCGCCGATGCACGCGACGCCCGTGACCCGCCCCTCCGAGTCCCTGAGGATGGTATTGTTCCAGAGGATCTGCCGCGTTTCGCCGTTGCGCGTCAGGATGACATTGTCGTCGTGCTGGGGGAGGCTTCCCGACTCGACGTTCGAGAAGAACAGCTCGCGCCGGTCGACGTCTGATTGGGGGACAAACTTCGCGAACCAGTTCGAGCCGATGACCCCGTCGTGCTCCCACCCGGTGATCCGCAGCAGGTGGTCGTTGCAGAACGTCACGTTCGCCTGACGATCGAGCATCATTGCGATCAACTCCATGTTCTCGAGCATCTCGCGGAACCGGCGCTCCGACTCCTCCAGAATCTGCTCGGCGGCAATACGCTCGCGCTGGAGCCTGTGCCGATCGAGCACCGCCTTGACCGCCGGCCCGAGGCGGCCGAGGCGGTCCTTAAGGAGGTAGTCGGCCGCGCCCAGCCTCATTGCCTCCACGGCGGTCTCCTCGCCGATCGTCCCCGAGATGATGATGAAGGGGATGTCGAGTCCGCTCTCCTTGAGCAGCTCCAGGGCCCGGAAGGCGTGCATCCGCGGCATGTTGTTGTCCGAGAGCACAAGGTCGACGCCGCCGTGCAGGTTCCTCAGGAAATCCTCCTCGGTCTCCACCACGGTCCATTCGGGTTCGAAGCCGGCATGGCGCAGGCCCCGGACCTCCAGCTCGGCGTCCGTGACGCTGTCCTCAAGGATGAGCACCCTTATGGGCTGACTCATGACGGCGCCCTCCGCGCCCTGGCCGGGGCGGGTTTGGAGGTTGCTTCCCGGGCCTGGTTTCCACCCGGGTCCCCTTTGCCTTCCTCCAGCGTGAACAGGAACGTCGCCCCGCGGTCGGGTTTCGCCTCGGCCCAGACCCTTCCGCCGTGGCGCTCGATGATTCTCTTCACGATCGCGAGGCCGACACCGGCCCCCTCGTAGTCCTCCACCCGGTGAAGGCGCTGGAAGGCGCCGAAGAGCTTGCCGACATAGCGCATGTCGAAGCCGGCCCCGTTGTCGCGGATGAAGTACGCCGTCGCGGAGCCCTCCATCCTAGAGCCGATCTCGATCCTGGGTGAGGGATGCTTGCGCGTGTACTTGAAGGCGTTGGAGATCAGGTTGGACCAGACCCTTTCAAGGAGGGCGGGATCGCCGCTGCCGGGGGCCAACTTCCCCACCGTGACGGTGGCCTTGGGGTCGGGCTTCCCGAGATTGGGGTCTTCCAGGAGCCTGTGCACGAGCGCCTCCATGTCGATGCTCTCCTCTTTCAGGGGGCCGCGGCCGGACTGGGACAACGACAGGAGGGCGTCGATCAGCTCCGCCATCTGCTGGGTCGAATGGCGGATCTTGCCCAGGGTCGCCCGGCCGTCCTCGGGAAGCAGGGCGCCGAATTCCTCGGCGATCACCTGGGTGAACCCGTCGATGGCGCGCAGCGGCGCACGCAGGTCGTGAGACACCGAGTACGAGAAGGCCTCGAGCTCCCGGTTGGCGTCCTCAAGCTGAGCCGTGCGCTCGGCGACCCGCTTTTCCAGCTCCCGTGCGAGCCGCTCGCACGCCTCCTCGGCCCGCTTGCGCTCGGTGATGTCGGTGCGGATGGAGACGTAGTGCCGGGGCTCGCCGTCCTTTCCAAGGAACGGGCAAATGGTCGTCGCAACCCAGTAGAAGGTGCCATCCTTCGCCTTGTTCCTTATCTCGCCGTGCCAGACGCGGCCACTGGCGATCGTCGACCACATCCCGCGGAAGAACCCCTTTCCATGGTGCCCCGAGTTGATAATGCGGTGGTTCTGCCCCAGGAGTTCCTCACGCGGGTACCCCGAGATGGTGCAGAACTTGTCGTTGACGCTCGTGATGCGTCCCGACGGGTCCGTGACGGCGACGATCGCGTGCTCATCCAGCGCCGCCCTGAGATCCTCGTAGTCTCCGAGGGGGAGCGTGGGCCGGGCAGAGGTCTTCATGACCCGTACTTTCCTCTAGTCTGCTATAATCTCTGGCCACAGGGCCCAGCCGAGGGACAGCTGGGGAGTGACCTTGCAAAGGACGTCGAAGGCTACCGGTTTGATGATGTAGTTCTCCACGCCAAGGCGGGAGCACTCGAGAATGGATTTGTCGTGCCTTGAGGCCGTCAGCACGACGACGGGGATTGAGCGGGTGAGCTCGTGCGCCTTGAGCTGGCGCAGCACCTCGACCCCGTCGGTTTTCGGCAGGTGCAGGTCGAGGAGCACAAGCTGGGGCAGCTTGTTTTTCTTGCCGGGGCCTCCTCCGCCAAAGAAGTATTCCAGCGCCTCCTCGCCGTCGCGGCAGACCCTGACGGGGTTCACGAACCGGGCCCGCTTGAACGCCCGCATCGTCAGCTCGACGTCGACCGGGTTGTCCTCGATCATCAGGATCTCGCTGAGCGAGGTGCGGCTTGCCTTTCCCTTCGCGCCGATGCTGCCCTCGGTCAGTCCGGAGGCCCTGGCGAAGAGGCGCCACATCGACATTTCAAGGGCCTTGGAGAGGTTCGCCACGCTCTTGAGCGAGATGTTCCTCACGCCGCGCTCGATGTCGGTGATGTAGGTGCGGTGGAGGCCAGCCCTCCATCCCAGCTCCTCCTGGGAAATCCCTAGGCGCCGCCGGCAGTCCCGTACGACGGCACCGAAACGAAATTGAAGGTCGTTCTTACGACGTGCGACTTCACGTTTTTTGGACACCCGTCCGACAGTATCATTAAGACGGTGTCCCCGCAACCGACTATAAGTGACATTAATGGATTTCTCGGGCGAGAACGGCTCCAATATATACCGAGAATAATGGGCGCCAGTGGAACGGTCCGCGGGACATGGGGCCGCATGTTCACGACGCCTTCGGCGCATTCCCGGCGCGCATTTTTTCTGGCTGTGGCAGCCGTTGTCGTGCAACTGCATGGTGGTGAGTCCGAATCTTAGGCAGGCGTGGATGCGCTACCGCAATGGCTTGGTCGAGGCGATAACCCTGTGGCTTAGCCTTTCTGCGGCCGAGTGGTTCTGCCCCGGAAAGGCGATCCCGCTCCTCGCGAAGCTCGGCGCCGTCGTGTGCCTGGCGATGGCGCCCCACGAGAAGGGGGCCGAGGGCCAGGGGCCCTGGGCCAGGTGGGTGGCGCGGCTTCCGGTCTACGGGGGGGTCGCAGCCGTCATCGGGGTCGCCCTGTACTTCTGGATCGCCCCGCCCCTTGGGTTCTATGGCTTCCTCCCGCTCTGGGCGGCGCTCATGGCCGCGTGGTGTTTCAGGGGCTGGTTCGGGCCCTTCGCAAGGGCGGCCGCGGGAATTGCCGCGAGCCGAAGGCTGGACGTTGTCGCCGGTTGCGCCCTGATCGTCGGCTTGTTCCATTTTCTTGGGTCGTGCTTCCTTCCCGGCCAGGAATTCGGCCGCGGGCACCTGGTCGTCTATCTTTGCATGGTTGCGACGCTCGCCGCCTACCTGGCGTGCCTGGCCACGCTCAGGAGGCGCGGCGTTTCGCCGATAGCCGAGAACATGCGGTGGATGACTCTGATCGGCGCCTGGGTTCTCTTGCTCCACCCCTTCATGCAGGTCGAGCTCCACGGCTCCTCCGATGCAGCGTGGTATGGCAACAACCTTGCGGACATGCTGGCGCAGGTTCGCCATGGCGTATTCCCGGTGTTCGTTGGGCGGAGCGTGTACCAGTTCAACGGGGCGATCTCCCCGCTACGCGTCGCGCCGGCATTCCACTACCTTGGCGCCCTGGTGGACACGCTCACCCTGCGGACGCTCGGCGTTTATGCCGTCCAGAACCTGACGATCTCCGTGCTGGGCCTTGCCGCCCTCTTCACGTGTTACCTTTCGCTCGCCGCGGTGGCGCCGAAGCAGCGCTGGTTCGCATGCGCGCTTTCGCTGCTCTTTGTCAGCTGCCCAGGGGTGCTCGGCCTCGTGTTCAACACCGACCTGTTCATGTCATGGACCACCGTGCCGTTTCTGCCGATCGCCTTTTATGGAATGGTCCGGTCTTTCAGCCGCGCCGACATGACCTCGATGCTCCTGATCGGAGGGGGCCTGGGCGTCGTGTGGTGGGGCCACACGCCGGTTGCGATGTGGGCGACGATGTTCATCGGCGCATCCCAGGTGGTCCGTGTCCTGGTCAGGCGGCCTGATGCGGCCGGTTGGCGAGGCCTCTCGGCTTGCGCTCTAGTCTTCGTTCTGATCGCGGCGTACCCCGTCGTCTCGGTGCTGGGGTTTCCGCCGTCCTCGGGCGAGCGTGCGTCAAACCCCCAGATGGCCAGCGCGGGCGTTGTCATCGATTTCCTAAAGGAGGTGTTTCCCTCCGTGCTTCTGCCCTTGAGCCCGAATGGCCGGCAGCTGAGCGACTTCCAGCTGGGTTACGCTCTCTGGGCCGTCCTCGGTCTGTGCCTGTGGAGGATCGTGCGCGTCCCCGCCTTCGAGTTCCGTGTCCTCGTGGGAATCGCCCTTGCGGTGGTCCTGCTCGTGACGCCGATCCCAGGCGTCTTGGACATCCTTTGGAGGCTTGTTCCCGTCGTCGTGCGCGACGCGACCGGGAACTGGGCGATGAGCCGGCTCTACGTGGTGATGGCCTGCGCCCTCGTGTATGCCGGAGCGGTTGCGTGCGCGCGGATTCCGGACCAGGCGCCCGCGGCGCGCAGGGCCTTGGGCGTCCTGGCGGCGCTTCTCTGCGGTTGGAGCCTGATGGAGGCGGGAAAGTTTGCCAGCGGATCCGCCGAGTTTCAGCGCCCCAGGGAAAGCGCCCAGCAGATGCTCCTGCCCGAAAACGTTAGCCTGACCCGGTATTCCTACCTTTTCTTTCCGGTCTTCCCGAAGCATCCAGCCTACTTCTCGCATGGTGTGGTCGATCCGGGCCTTGAGAACCGCCTGTTGTCGCCTGCGACGGACTTGGTGGTCGATTCGGACGTGGATGCCATCGTGAGGGCCGTGGCGGCGGGCGACCCCTCGGTCCGTAGGGTCATGGAGACGCAGATCGAGGCCGACCCGGCCGCGCCGGAGGGCGCGCCACCCAGGGCGCGCGACGCGATCGTGCTCAAGCCCGCCAGGAAATACCTCGTCGGGTTCGACTTCCTCAGGCAGGGCGACGAGCCCGGCGTTCTCCAATTCAGGGGCGTGAGCCTGTACCGCGAATACCTCCTGCCTGCCTACGGCGGCACCGCGTCATTTGGCCGCGGGGGGGCGCACTCGAAATGGGTACCGCTATGGACGAGCGGCGCGGCCGAGGAGCCGGTCACCGTGCGCTTTGTTCCGTCGAGCGCCCATCCGTCCCCGGACCGGCTGCTTCCCTTCGCCCGGATGCAGGTCATCGAGTATGATCCCGCCGCCCTCCCGATCCGGGTCGAGTCCTGGATTCCGTACCGGGCGACGGTGGAGGCCACGCAGCCGTCGTGGCTCGAAACCCCCAGGATGTACCAGCCGTGGTACGTCGCGCGCGTCAATGGCGGCCGAGCGGAGATCCGAAGCTCGCCCGAGGGCCTGGTTTCGATCGCCGTCCCTTCGGGACGCTCCCGCGTGGAGCTTGATTTTGCCGCGCCGCTTCTCCTGCAGGCGGCATTCTGGCTGTCGCTCCTATCGGCATCGGGCCTTGCCGGGTGGGGATTTTTCCGCGCTCTCTCGCGGGTGTTTGCCCCTGCAAATGGTTGACCGGAGGCGCCTCTGGCCGAAGGTCCGAGGTGGACGCGGGACGGGGTTTCCGCTTCTCTCTTCGAGGCGGCGCCCGCCCCCGGATGGGCCATCGGCGGTCGACGTCGTCCTCCAAAACCCATGAAGCGATACCACCCCATAGCCTCCCTCGCCGGGGCGCTCCTCCTTTGCTCGGCCGCGCTCGGCCAGGACCTCCCGGCCGCGAAACCCGAGTCGGTCGGCCTCTCCTCCGCCCGCCTTGAACGCATCGGCGCCGCGGTCCAGAAGGACGTCGACGCAAAGCGCGTCGCCGGCGCCGTCACCCTAGTCGTGCGCCACGGCCAGGTCGCCTGGTTCGACGCGCGGGGCATGGCTGACCGCGAGGATGGAAAGCCGATGCCGAAGGACGCGATCTTCAGGATCTGCTCCATGTCGAAGCCGATCGTGAGCACGGCCGTCATGATGCTCTATGAGGAGGGGAGGTTCCTCCTGGAGGACCCCGTCTCGAAGTACCTGCCTGAATTCAGGAATCCCCGGGTCCTCGTGAAGCCGGCCTCGGGCCAGCCGTACACCATTCCCGCGACCAAGGAGATCACGATCCGCGACCTGCTGCGCCACACCTCCGGTCTCACCTACCAGTGGAACGCCGACCTGGGCCAGGCCTATATGGACGCCAACGTGGCCAGCGGCCTCATGCAGTTCGACGGCACGATTGGGGACAGCGTGAAGCGGCTCGGCGCCCTGCCGCTCCTCTTCAACCCTGGGGACCGGTGGGAGTACAGCCTCTCCGTCGACGTCCTGGGGCGCCTCGTGGAGGTGGTCTCGGGGATGCCGCTCGACCAGTTCCTGAAGGCGAGGATCCTGGATCCCCTGGGAATGAAGGACACCTGCTTCTTCCTGCCGGACGACAAGGTGGCGCGGCTGGCGACGGCCTACACCTACTATGACGAGAAGGGCCTCGCCCGCTTCCCGGACAAGCCGATCGCCGAGGGCGCGTTTGTCTACTCGGCGGACTATCCCTACCGCGGCCCGAAGAAGCTCTTCTCGGGCGGCGCGGGACTTGTCTCCACCGCCATGGACTATGCGCGCTTCTGCCAGATGATGCTGGGCGGGGGCGCCCTGGGCGATGTCCGCATCCTCAGCCGCAAGTCCGTCGAGCTCATGAGCCATGACCAGCTCGGCAAGATCGACCCGGGCATGGGCTTCGGCCTCGGCTTCGGCGTCGACGGCGTCAAGGCGCCGCTCAAGGAGCTCGGGTCCCCGGGTTCCTTCAACTGGGGCGGGTTCTTCTACACGCAGTTCGTCATCGACCCGAAGGAGGACATGATCGTGATCTCCATGGCCCAGCTCCACCCGACGGGCGGCCTTGCCCTCGAGCAGGAGGTGCAGGTCCTCGCGTACCAGGCCCTCTCGGACTGACCGCCGCCTCCCCTCTCCATGCCAAATCCAAAGATCCTCCAGGTGTTCCCCAATCCCTCGCCGGGGCGCGACTACGTGATCGAGCACACGCACCACGAGTTCACCTCGGTATGCCCCATCACGGGCCACCCGGACTTTGGCTCGATCAGCGTCCGCTACGTTCCGGACAAGAGGTGCGTCGAGCTCAAGTCGCTCAAGCTCTACTTCCACGCGTTCCGCAACGAGGGCATCTTCTTCGAGGCGGTGACGAACAAGATCTGCGACGACCTGGGGACACTCATGAGGCCCCGCAGCCTCACGGTCACCTCGGACTGGAAGGGCAGGGGCGGAGTGACCTCGGTCATCACCGCCTCGTGGAATCCCAGGGGCGCCAAGCGCCGCTGACCGCCTCCGGCCGGCTCAGATCCCCAGGGACCTGAGGTAGGCGATGCTCAGCGGGACGTTCTGGAGCGGCGTCACCGACTCGTCCTCGATGAAGTAGTACTTGATGCCGACGGCCCGGGCCTCCCTGAGGACTGCCGGCCAGTCGACCTGGCCCGTGCCGACCGCGACGTCGTCCGTCGCCGGGGCGTGTCCCGTGAAGATCCCCGTCGGCGCACCCTTGCGGATGTCCTTGACGTGCATCATCACCCACCGGCTCGGGTATTTCCTCATCAGCTCGACCGGGTTCTGGCCGCCGTGCGTCACCCAGAAGACGTCCATCTCAAAGGCTACGGAGGCGGGATCCGTGGCGCGGGCCAGCACGTCGAAGGGCGTGTCGCCGTTGCCGTCGGGCCTGAACTCGTAGCCGTGGGCATGGTAGGCGAACGTGATCCCCGCGGCCCGGAATGCGGCGCCCCAGGCGTTGAAGTCGGCGGCCGCCTTCCTCGCGTCGTCGTCGGTGAACGTGTCCGCCTTGTGGGGGATCCATGCGCACATGACGTAGCTGACGCCGAGCGCCTTGGCGCCGGCGACGGCCGCCGGGAGGTCCTTGGCGAGGCTCTCATAGCCGAAGCCCATGCTGACCATTTTAAGGCCGCGCGCCGAGAGTTCGGAGGTGTATTGCGCGGCCGTAAGCCCGGCCGGCGGCGATCCCCCCTCGACGTAGCCGAGGCCGAAGGCCTTGGTCTGGTCGAGCTCGGCGCGCCAGCCCTGCTGCATCGCCATGACGCGAAGGCTGTAGAGCTGCAGGCCGAGGTGGTCGGCGACGCCCGCGGCCGAAGCGGTCGCGGTGGCAACGAGCGCGAGGAGGAGGGTCTTCATGGGGGGTGCTCCGAACGAGGACCCGCCGGCCCTCCGTGACAAACAGAAACCGCTACTGCTTGTCCCACCAGGCCGTGAACGCGTCCACGAGGTGGTGGGCCGCGCGGCGAAGGTGCTCCAGGATGTCGTGGGCCACCGCCGAGTGCTGGTCCGCGAGCCAGAAGAACACGACGATGAGCACGATCCAACCGATGGAGTGCCACATGCACGCAAAGGGCCCGGCGTACCCCGGGCTGCCGCACCCGCCGTAGTACGCGCCGTACCGCATCGCGCGAAGGGGCCACTTGATCAGCTTGAAGAGGAGGATGACGAGGATGATGCCGACCCACAGCGGCATCCCTGCCGGCAGGCCGATCCCCAGGACGGAGCCCTTGGTGATGAGCAGGATCACCGAGACAAAGCAGAGGATTGAAAGCACGGTCAGGATGAGCCCCAGGAACGAGCCCACGGCCCACGACGCGGGGTGGGGGGCCTGGCCCTGGGACCAGTGGGGGTGCCAGCCCCAGCGCCAGCTCCGGGCGTTCTCGCGCATCTCCCGGCGGTACTGCCGCATGTCCTGCTTGAACTTCCACTTCCACTCCTTGAAGGCCTTGCGGTCGCCGAACGACTTCACGCCGCCGTAGTATCCCTCCTTGGCCCTGCGTATGAACTCCTCCGCCGTGGCCGGGATGCCGTGGGCGGCCGCCATCTCCTCCGGCGTGTTCGCCGGGGGGATCACGAACATCATCACGATATACAGCAGCACGCCCGCCCCGAAGGACAGGACGCACACCGCAAAGAGGATCCTTATGATCGTCACGTCGACGCCGAGGTACGCGGCGAGGCCGTTGCAGACGCCCGCCAGCTGGGCGCCCTCGCGGATCCGGTAGAGGCGCTTCGGGGTTCCCGCGGCCGGACCGGCGGCGGCCCCCGGGCCCTCCTTCGCCGCAGCCGCGCCGGCGGCCTTCTGCGAGCCGCTGTCGTCCGAGGCATCCTGGACGGGCCCCATCTGGGCGATCACATCCTGCACCTCCTTGGTGACGACGACGGTCTTCGCGGCCCCGAGCATGGCGCGGAACTTGTCGGCGATCGCCTGCTCGATGTCGGCGATGATCTCGTCCTTGTCGGGGTTGCCCTGGAGCCCGCGCGCCGCGTTTTCCAGATAGGCCCGTAGCGCCTCGAAGCCGTCCTCCTCAAGCTGGTAGGCGTTTCCATTGAGGTTGATCGTGATCACTTTGTTCATGGGGGTGTCGCTGGTTGTTAGTTGCCGGATTCCTGCCCGAGGCCCTTCACGGTCGCGCTGATCCTGTTCCAATATTCGGAAGTCTCGTTGAGCTGCTCGCGGCCCTTGGCCGTGAGCTTGTAGTATTTCCGGGGCGGTCCCGCCTCGGACTCCTTCCACTCGTAGTCCACGAGCTCCTCGCGGCGCATCTTGCTGAGCAGGGGATAGAGCGTCCCCTCCTGCGTCGCGAATTCGGTGGCGCCGAGCTGATTGAGGATGTCGGCGGCGTAGACCTTGTCGCCGGCGATGATCTTGAGCACGAGGAACTCCAGGAGACCCTTCCGAATGGCTGTGAATTTCTCGTTGATACTCATCGGTGTTTTTACCCAAGCTACCTTTATGAAACAAGGTACTGTCGGCCAAAAAGGCTTCCGTCAATGACGTTTGATCGGCTGCCATGGTAATATATTAAGGAATAGATAATTGCGTTTATCTTGGCTTTCTCGAGTCCCGGTTATGGACCCCAAATCCTCGACAAAGAGGATCGCAGGAGCACGGACAGGGCGCCAAGGTGGACGCACTTTGACCTCCCGAATGGAAGGCCCGGAGCCGGGCCGCTCGAACGTGGCCTGGCTGCGATTGGCGGGTCGGCGCCTGCGGGTGATGTGGCTGACCAAGTCGATTGGCACGCCGATCTTCATGGCGGTCTTCTTCGTCGCCTACTTCTGGATCCTCGGACACCCGCTCTTCCCGCTGACGACGATTCCGAGCACCTTCGTCGACCGGATGATCCCGTTTCAGCCGTCCGCGCTGTTCCTGTACGTCTCCCTCTGGCTCTACGTCGTGATCGCTCCGGCTCTACTGGAGACCCGCCGCGAGCTCGTGGGCTACGCGCTGGCGGCGGTCGCGCTGAGCGCGTCGGGTTTCGCGGTCTTCCTTCTCTGGCCGACGACCGTCCCGCGTCCCGACGCCGAGCTCGGCACGGTCCCGTCGCTCGCCTACCTGAAGGCGGTGGACGCCTCGGGGAACGCGTTCCCCTCCCTTCATGTCGCGTTTGCCGTATTCTCGGCGCTCTGGCTGGCGCGGCTGCTGCGCGGGCTCGGCGCGGGAGCGGGCGTCCGCGCGCTCAACTGGGCATGGTGCCTGGGGATCGTCTACTCCACGGTCGCCATCCGCCAGCACGTCGTCCTCGACGCGGTCTCGGGCGGCGCTCTCGGCGCCGCGGTCGCAGCCCTGCACATGCGCGCCATGCGCCCCCGTCCCATTTCCTGAACCCATCCACACCATGCAAGTCACCACCACGTTCGAAATAGACGGCCACGAGGTCGCCGAGTACAAGGGAATGGTCCGCGGCATCGTCGTGCGCTCGCCCACGATCGCCCAGGGGATCATGGGCGGCTTGAAAAACATCATCGGCGGGCAAATCGGCGCGTACACGCAGATGTGCGAGCAGACCCGCGGGCAGGCCTACGAGTCCATGATCGCCCACGCCGAGCAGCTGGGCGCCAACGCCGTGCTCGGCGCCCGGTACGACGCCTCCTCGGTCGAGCCCCGGGGCGGAGCGGTCGAGGTGCTCTGCTACGGGACCGCGGTCGTCCTGCGCCGCAAGCCCTAGGCCGCCACCGTCGACTCCACGCCGTCCGCGGCGCGGCGCTTCTTCAGCTCGACCTCGATCTCCGCCATCTTTTTTTCGTGGAGGGGGTAGAACATCAGGATGACCATGGAGACGACGCCGAGGGCGGCCGGCAGGATGCTCATCAGCTTGACGAGGCCGTGCAGGGACTCGGGCGTCTGCGCTTGGTTGGCGACGAAGCCCGCGCTGTTCAAGATTGCGAGAGCCGCCCAGGCGCCAAATCCCCAGCCCTGCTTCTGCGAGAAGATGGATGCCGAGAAGATGAGGCCCGTCGCCCTGCGGTGCTTAACGAACTCGCCGAAGTCGGCGGTATCGGCGTACATCGTCATCAGGAGCGCGATGATCGGGCCGCCCGTCACGGAGCCGATGAGGTTGATGGCGAAGATCAGCGGGACCTGGTCGGGCCTGAGAAAGTAGAACGACCCCGTGCAGCAGACCGCGATCGTCATGAGGACCATGAAGGCGATCTTCCGGCCGCCGATCCGCGCCACGAAGGGCATGAGGATGACGCCGACCAGCGAGGCGAATTGGGTGCTCGTGTTGTACATCGAGGCAATGGTCTCCCATTCCCAGGTCTGCGTCCCGGCCATGGACTTCGGGAACCACATGGGCAGTGTGAACGACTGCTTGCCCACGTAGTACTTGAAATAGTGCGTCGTCACGCTGCCGCGAAGCGCGACGAAGAGGATGAACGCCAATGTGCAGGCGACGAGTACCAGCCAGGGCCCGTTCGTCACGAGGTCCTTCAGGTCGCTCGTCACCGAGGTCACCTGCTTTTTCGGCGGGAGCACCCGCTCGCGGGTCGTGAAGAACATGGTCGTGAAGCACAGGCAGGCGGCGATGCCGTAAATTGTGAAGCACAGCTGCCAGCCGCGCTCAACCGTCTGCGCGCCGAGCCATCCTCCCACCTTCGCCATCGGAAGCAGCGTGGCCGCGATGATCATCCCGCCTGCGAAGGCGCCGACATATTTGATCGAGGACAGGGCGGTCCGCTCGAGGGGCTTCGTCGTGATGACGCCCATCAGCGCCGTGTACGGGATGTTGATCGCCGTATAGATCAGCATGAGGGCGTTGTAGGTCACGTAGGCCCAGATGAGCTTCGCGTTGTCACCCACATGGGGAACCGTGAAGGTGAGGACGCCCAGGACCGCCATCGGGACGCACATCCAGATGAAGAAGGGCCTGAACTTGCCCCAGCGGGTCTTGGTGCGGTCGGCGATCATCCCCATCACAGGGTCGAAGAAGGCGTCCGAAATTCGACTGATCCCGATCATCGTGCCGGCCGCCAGGGCGCTGATCCCGAAGACGTCGGTGTAGAAGAACGTCAGGTAGATCATGAACGTCTGCCAGTAGAGGCAGGACGCCAGGTCCCCGAGGCCGTAGGAGAGCTTCTCGACTAAGCCGAGGTGCTCGGCTCCGTTTGTCTTGGGCGCGGATACTTGGGTCTCGGTCATGGGGTTTGGGGCTCTAGCAGGGTGATGCCGCTGGGGGTTTACGGGACTCGAAGCCTCGATGTCATAAGGTTTGAGGGCGAAACGCCATTTTTATTTCGGGGTCAGCGCATGATATACCAGAGCGCAGCGGTCGTCATAAGAAGGACTGCGAGCCAGGCGCGGTAGTCGCGGATGCCCCCGCCTGCGCCCGGGGCCACGAGGGTCCGCCAGTTGTCGACGGTGGTCCCGGCCAGCTTCTCCCGCGTCGTGTGGGGGGTCGCGAGGCTCACCGAGACGAGCGCGACCATGGAGACCGCGAAGGCGAGCATCGCGCCGTGGAGCCAGGGCCTGAGGAGAGGCGTGTCCATGAAGGGCAGGAAATGGAACTCGCCGTTGAGCATCAGCATGGGGCAGACGACGCCGGCCGTGCACAGGCATGCCGCGACGCCCTGCGAGGTCGTGCGCCTCCAGAGGACCCCGGCGAAGAAGATGCCCGCGAAGGGCAGCATCAGGTAGACCTGCACCGTCTGCAGGTAGGTGAAGAGGTTCCCGAACTTCCCGATCATGGGCGCCCAGAGCGACCCGAGGATGAACACGACGATGACGGTCGCCCGCCCGAACAGGATCTGCTGGGCCTGCGTGGCCTGCGGGCGCCAGCGCAGGTAGAAGTCGCGCGTGACGAGCGTGGATACGGAGTTGTACGTCGCGCTCACGTGGCCCATCAGCGCGGCGCCGATGCCGCTGATCGTCAGGCCGAGGAGCCCGGCGGGCATGATGTTCTGCAAGAGGGCCCCGTAGGCCTGGTCGGCCTTTGGGAGGGAGGGGTAGAGGGCCTTCGCGATGAGCCCGGGCAGGACGAGGAGGAACGGCGTCGTCAGCTTCAGGAACCCGCAGAGGATCGCGCCCTTGCGGCCCTCGTCCAGGTTCTTGGCCGCAAACGCGCGCTGCACGAGGACCTGGTCCATCGACCAGTAGAAGCTGCCGGCGAGCATGACGCCGAAGAACATCCCGGGCCACGGGTAGTCGGGGTCGGTCGCGGGCCTGACCATCGAGAACATCTGCGGGGCGAGCCTTGCGTGGAGCCCGCTCCAGCCGCCCACATGGCGCAGCCCCACCGTCGTGAGGATCACCGCCGCGATCAGGAGCACGGTCGTCTGGAGCGCATCCGTGTACACGACGACCCTGAGGCCGCCCTTCATGGTGTAGAGCGCCGTTCCGAGGCCCACGACCCAGATGACAAGCAGGGGGTTCCACCCGAGGAGGCTCGAGAAGACGAGCGACGAGGCCCAGAGCGATATCGAGATCTTCGTAAGGACGGAGAGGACGACCATGAAGCCCGAGAAGAAGAGCCGGACCCCGGGCCCGTAGCGCTGCTCCAGGAACTCGGGCACCGTGAAGATCTTGTTCTTCACGTAGAACGGCAGGAAGAGCATGATGAGTGGGGCCAGGCAGAACACGGCCGACCACTCGTAGCCCCCGACCGCCATCCCCCCGGAATACCCGCTTCCCGCGAGCCCCACGAAGTGCTCGGCCGAGATGTTGGCCGCGAAGAGCGAGGCCCCGATGAAGGGCCACCGCAGCGAGCGGCCCGCCAGGAAATAATCCTCGGAGGACTTGGGCTTGCGCGAGAGCAGGAGGCTCGCGGCGCCGATCAGGAGCACGTAGCCGCCGATGGCGGCCCAGTCGATCCAGTGGAGCGTCATGGGCCGGGTCGCGGGGGTAGGGCGCCCGGCGCGGTGGGGAGCTTCACTTGTAGTAGATGCCGAGCCGGTCGATCAGCCTCGACTGGAGGTCCGCCGTGTCGAGAGCCCCCGCGAAGCGGTACAGGATCTCGCCGCCTGGCGCGATCACGACCGTGTACGGGTACCCCCCGGGCCACTTGGGGTCGAGGGCCTGGGCAAGCTGGTCGCTGCTGGTCCCCGAGTAGATGAAGTTGTTGGTCGTCCTCCCCTGGAGCGCCACCGAGGCCTTCGCTCCGGGGGGCACCGCGGCGTGCTGGCGCTCGAGGAACCGCAGCGCCTTCGCCCGGTCCTTCGGGTCGTCCACGCTGATCGTGATCAGGTCGAAATCGCGGGTCTCGAAACGGCGGGAGATCGAGACCAGGCCCGGGAATTCCTCGACGCAGGGTACGCACCAGGTGGCCCAGAGGTTGATGACGCGCAGCCGGTTCGTCGGGTTGGCCGCGAGCCTGGCGATTCCCGCGGCGTCGACGGGCTCGATCGTGACCGGCATGTTCTTCCATGCCTCGTTCCCCTCGGCGACCATGTTCTTCTTCGTCAGCCACTTGGTCGAGCAGCCCATCGGCCGCGTGATCTCGACCGGCACGGGGCGGCCGGCGAGGAGCGCCTCCATCGCGTTCGCCCCGTCCGTCGAGTGCACCGAGGCCGGGTCGGGCAGCTGGGAGTCGTCGAAGCGGCCCTCGTAGCGCAGCCTGCGCTCGGCGTCGAAGATGAACATGTGCGGCGTGCAGAGGCACCCGTAGGCCCTCGCGGTGGCCTGGGTCCCGCCGTCATAGAGGTAGGGGAACGTGAAGCCGCGCTCCTTTGCGTAGAGCTTCATCTCGTCATAGCTGTCGCCGTACTTGCTGTAGCCGAGCTCCTCGACCCTCAGGCCCTCCATGCTGTTCGGGTTGATCGCGACGACGCCCACCCCCTTTCCCTTCAGGCCCGCAACGAACGGGATGAACCGGGTCTCCGCCGCGTGCGACGCGGGGCAGTGGTTGGAGAGGAAGATGACGATCAGGTACCGGTCGTCCCTGAAGTCGGCGAGGCCGTAGGTCCGCCCGTCGACCCCGAGGAGCGAGAACTCCGGCGCCTTCTCGCCGATCTTTAGCGCGTGGAAGCCCGGCGGCATGCCGTGCTCCATGGACGGATCGGGGTCCTGGGCCGCCAGGGGGCAGCTGGCAAGCAGGCCAAGGACCATGAAACCTAGGAGGGGTTGTTTCATGACGGGCGGAAACTGCCGTATCCGGGGGGGCCGCGCAAGTCGAAGGTGTTCCCCGGGGTGCTATTCGCGGCGCCTCGAGCCTCGTCTTTTTCCCGGCTAACCCCATCCTGCGCCGGGAGTGCGCGGCCCTGCTCCCTGGGCCTGGCCGCCCCCTCGAGCCCGATGAATCCCGCGCCCGCGGCACCCTCCAACCGGAACTACCCCCTCCTGCTCGTCGGGCAATTCCTCGGCGCCTTCGGCGACAACTTCCTGCTGAAGGCGATCCTGGGGCCGCTGACCTACGCCCTCACCTCGGGCCGGATCACGGAGGCGGCCGTTAACGGGGAGAACGCCCTCTACAGCCTGGTCTTCAGCGCCCCGTTCATCGTCCTCGCCCCGCTCGCCGGGTTCCTCAACGACAGGATGCCGAAGACCACGTGGCTTGTCGGCGGGAACCTGATCAAGGTCGCGGGGGCCGCGGTCGGCCTCGCGGGCGCCTGCTTCCTGCCCGGGGCCCCCAGCCACCTCATCCAGGTCATAGGCTACTCGATCGTGGGGCTCGGGGCGTGCGTGTATTCGCCGGCAAAATACGGGATCCTGCCCGAGATCGTGGCGACCGAGCGCCTCGTGAAGGCGAACGGCACGGTCGAGATGCTGACGCTGGTCGCGATCGTTTCCGGCCTCGGGATGGGGGGGATTCTCTACGACCGGACGCTCTCCCTCGGCGCGTGCTACGGCGCGGGCCTGGCGCTCTATGCGGCCGCGCTCGCGTGCAACGCCGCGATGACCCGGACGCCCTTCAACGCCAACGCCCGGTTCCGGCGCACCCTCTCGGAGTTTGGGTCCAACTTCGCCTCGCTCTTCGGAAGCCCCAGGCTCGCCCGGATCCTGGTCGGCTCGGCGCTCTTCTGGTTCGCCGGCTCGACGCTCAGGTCCGCCCTGCAGGGCTGGGGCCTCGAGGTCTATTCGCAGGCGGGCGTCACCCACGTGACCAACTTCAAGCTGGTGCTGCTTGTCCTCGGGATGGTGGCGGGCATCGTCACGGGCGCGCTCCTCGCCGGGCGCCTCCACGGGACCGGGGACCTCTCGTGGACGCGCCGCTACGGCTTCATGATGGCTGCGGGGCTCGTGGGACTGGGCCTTCTTGGCGGGCGCTTCGGCCTCGTCCCCGCGGTCCTCGTCCTCGTGGCGACAGGAGCGTTTGCGGGCCTTCTCATCGTCCCCCTGAACGCGGCGCTCCAGTCCGAGAGCGACCCCGCGAGGCTCGGGAAGACGGTCTCGGTCCAGAACTTCACGGACTACATCGGCATCGCCGTCGGCGCCGCGTACCTCTCCCTCCTCACGCATTTCAGCCTGGGGCCGAACCAGGCCCTGGTCGCGCTCGGGGTCACGGTCGCAGCGATCACCGTGACGCTGGGGCTCGCCTCGCCCCGAGGCAGGCGGTCCTGACGGTTAGGGCCCCGCGTAGGTGAGCTTAAGGCCCCAATCGCCGGCCCCGGGAAATTCAGGGAGGGTAATGATCCCGATCTTGCTGGCGCGCAGGGTGCCGCTCCCGGCGTCGGTCCAGGTCCCCTCCCGTGGGTTGAACCACTGGGCGCGGTAGGCGCTGTTGAGCCTCGCGCCGCGGATCTGGCCCCGGGGGCAGCCTACCTCGAAGTAGGCGAGGAAGACCTCCTTGTCCGGCGTTCGCGCGCAATAGGCCCACCCGTCGTAGCCGAGCGTCGTGTGCGACTTGTTCGGCGAGACGAGGTCCGCGAGCGGGACAAGCTCCTGGTAGCGCTTCCCGATCGAGAACGCGAAGGTTCTCAGGTGGTGCATGTCCGCTCCCGACCTCCACAGGAACGCGTCCCACATCTTCGTGGGGGCGGTCGGCTCGATGTCGGCGCCCCAGATCCCCTCGGCCCCGTACACGTGGCCGGCCAGCCCCCCGGACAGGAAGCTCCCGTACATGGACGAGCGCACGAGCTCGCCGTCGCGCGCCGTTCCGCCGTCCGCCCCGAGCTTGTAGTTGGCGGCGCCGCTGCCGCGGTTGTCCTTGTAGCCCGCGTAGTACGGCTCGCCGTTGAGCCCCGGGACGGGCCGCTTCAGGTTGTAGATCTCGGTGAGGTACCAGTAGTTGTCGTGCTCCCTCATGTTGCCCGTCTGGTGCAGCGTGACCCAGGAATCCTCGCCCCAGTTCTCGAGGGTCGAGGGGTTCGCGTTGGCGGAGAGGAGCGTGCCGAAGGGGGGCAGGCCGAACCTGCGCTCGACCTGCCGTATCGCCGCGGTGTAGTCGTCCGGGCTCACCGTCTCGTCGATGATGTCGAGGTGCACGGGGCTAAGCACCGTGATGTTGGCCTGGTACCGCGACCAGATGTACTGGACGTAGCGGGAATACGACTCGGGCCACGGGTAGTACCTGTGCCAGCACAGGCCCGAGTCGCGCCGCGACGCCTCGATGAACGGCACGAAGCCGTTCGCGTTCAGGTAGTCGATCTTCCGGTCGATGTACCTGAAGTAGTCGGGGTTGATCCGGTCCATGTCGGGGAACACGTCCTCGAATCCCGGCACCTTCCCCGGGAAGAGGAACGGCTTGCCGCCCTCGTTATCCATGTTCTTGGCGCTGCCGGTTCCGAATTCCAGCCATGCCGAGCGGACCGTGGTCCCCTGCGCGTCGTTCATCATGAGGTGCCACGGCCTCCCGTCGGTGTGCCAGTTCGGGAACGCCGCGATGATGTTCACCCAGTTGTAGCCCTGCGCCTTGCGCAGGCGCACGTAGTCCTTGAAACCCGCGGAGGGCCCGATCGGCCGCTCCGCCGGGTCGTCGCGCCACGGGAAGCGGTTCGTGCCTGCGGCGTACCAGGTGTCGCCGATCGCCAGGTACGGGGTCCCGTCGGGGAACTCGAGCGCGTGGCCGTTCGGCGTGGGTCGGATCATGCCGCGGCGCAGCGGGTTCTCCTGCTTCTCGGCATCGGTCCAGGCGGCCGCGTCGAACGAGCCCCTGCGGCCCGTAAGCCCGGGGTCGCCGACGCTGGACCCGCTCTGCCACGTCCACGTGCCCGGCTGCGTGGCGAGGATGCGCACCCTGTAGGTGTTCCCCCCGTCCCAGAATCCGTAGACCCGCTTGTCGAACCCGGGGCCCTTGAGGTCGAGCCAGACGACGACGTCCGTGTAGGGATTGGCGTAGCTGCGCTCGGAGGCGAGGGTCACCTCCTGCTTCTCCCAGACGTGGACGGGCGCCGCGGCGAGCCGAGGCAGGAGGGACAGGAGGAGGCAGGCCGCGGCGCGTGAAAGGGGTTTCATGCGGGGTGAAGTCAAATCGCGCCGCGCGGGGGCGGCAACCCTTGACGCCGGCACACCGCGCGGATTTTAGGCGGCCGGCTTATCGCCGGAATTAGGCCCGGGCATGGAGCGGGGAAAGCCGGCTTTGAGAGGGACCATAAAGCGGAAAATGGGGCCGCAGCCGACGGCCTCCCGGTGGAACCCGCGGCGGCTTGGCCCCCCGAACAGTGCCGGTGCTCTTGCGCAGCAGGGCCCGCCCTTGTAGGAATGGGCCATGAATCGGCGTGGCCCCCTGTTTCCCTTCGTTGCCGCAGCCGCGGCCCTGATGGTGGCATCCCCGCTCTGCGCGCAGAGCAGGCTCTACGTCCGCGACGCCTCGGACGGGCAGTTCCACCGGGTGCTGGCGGTCACGGAGGACACGCCCTACATCATGCTCAAGGCGGGCCTCGCGCCGGCGAGCGACCGGCTCTGCGTCCTGCGAAAGGCCGATGAGTTCCTGCCCTGCTTCATCGCCATCGGCCACAAGGAGGTGGAGGTGTCGGGAGGGAACATCATGGGGGAGGCGGCCTCCGTCGACGTGAGCAAGAAGATCCACTTCACGGCGGAGCTCAATTCGCCCTACGGGCTGGACGACGTCTTCATCGTCCTCGAGCTCGATTTCGCGGACGGGGCGTCGAGCCTCGTCGTGCACGGGGTCGGCAGGCTGGAGCCCAGGATTCCGCGCCAGTACTCGATGGAGTCGGACCTCATGCGGGATTCGGCCATGCGCCAGTGCAGGGTCCACCTCTTTGCCAAGGGCTCGGAGGTCTTCACGTCCGAGCAGCCGGCCGCGTTGCGCGAGGAGATGATCGGCCGGATGATCGCGACCCGGATTGCCGCCGTGAAGCAGGCCGGGCCGAGCCTGCTCATGGGGCCCGCCCCGGGCTACCCCGACGCCCTCAGGAAGTCGGGCGTCAAGGGCCGCGCGGTCGTCGCGGTCCGCATCACGGTGAAGGGCGCGGTTTTGGATCCCTCCCTGGTGAGCGCCACCGACCCCGCCTTCGGCGAGGCGGCCCTTGCCGCTGTGCAGGAGTGGCGCTTCGTTCCGTGCGTGAGGGAGGGGAGCCCGGTCGAGGTGAAGGTCAACATCCCGATTGGATTCGACCCGTCGGGGCCCGCGGCGCGGTAAAGCGGGTCGGCGCGCCTCAAGCCGCCGAATTGTGATGCGAACGCGAAAACGCTGCTAAAAGTTCGTCAACCTAGGGCCTCGGGCCCGACGGACATTGACCCCTTTATAACGAGGCCCAGAAACAGGAGTCGCGGGTCTCATTGAAACCGCCTCCCGACAACCGGAGGTTCTATTGGTGGGCACCGCAGGCCACCCTGCACGAATTCGTTCTCCCCAGAAGTTTGTCGTGCAGGGTGGATCCCTTTGATGCCTCCCCCAAACCTAAAGTGGTGACGCGAACATGGATCGCCTGGCGCCCCGCGTCAAAGGGTAGAACTACGCATTCCGATTCGTTGGCGGGCAAGGTCTGCGGAAGAGGTAGTCCCGATGCCGGTTGAAGCCTACTGGCCCGAGGTGGATGCACCCTTGTTCCAGTCGGCACCCTGGTCGATCCAAGCCTTGATCAGTTTTATCTCCGAGGGGCTAAGGCTCGGGAATTCGTCGCGGTGCTTGAGCGGGGGCATCTCGAGGTCCTCAATCTCGTCCGAGGTGTAGACGACGAGCGGGCTCTCGCCCCCCTGGCCGGGGACGACGGCGGGTTCGCCGCTCTGGCCCCCCTTAAGGAGGCCCTCCCTCGAGTTGATGCTGAACCGGGCTTTGGGTTTCTCGCCGCTGTGGCACTTGACGCAGGAGCGCTCGAGGACCGGGTACACGTCCCGCGCGAAATCAACCGAGGGACCGCCGGCCGCCACGGTCTTTCCGGGCGCACCGGCCGGCCTTGCCGCGGCCTGCGCGTTGCGCGCGGCGGCGGTCTTCTCATACGATGCGGCCAGGGCGTCGACCGACGGGAGCGGGCGCGCCCCGGCCGCCTTCGGCATCGTCTGCAGGAGCGCCATCGCCGCCCATGCCGTGCCTCCCGCGGAGATCCACTGGTCGTTGCCGTGGGGGAATCCGCTGTCGAAATGGGGCTGGAAGGGCCAGGTGCGGCTGTGCACCCACCACGATCCGTCCTCGTACTGCGTTCGCAGGAGGAACTGCACGCCGCGGGTGTAGGCCGCGTCGGTGACGGCGACCCGGCCCGACTCCCGGAGGGCGAACAGGGCCTCGCCCGTCGCCCAGGCGTCGCTGTCGATGCCGGCGACCTGGGCCCAGCCCCCGTCGGGCGCCTGCTTCTCTATTATTGAGTCCACGAGCTTGCGCAGCCTCCAGGGCCGCTCGCCCGACCAGGCAAGGCCCATGAGCTGCATCGCCCTGTCGCTAAACGTCACGGGCTCGGAGTCCCGCAGCCACCGGCGCGCGCGGGAGAGGCAGGCGCGGGTCTCATCGTCGGAGTGGGGCAGCGGGTAGAGCTGCAGGGACCGCGCGGCCCACGCGGTCGCGGCGAACCGGCCCCCCTCCAGGGGCGGGCGCAGGTCGGTCCAGTGCCATGAGCCGTCCGGGTTCTGGCCATTGACCAGGTAGCGCACGAAGGCCTCGGTCAGCCCGTCGGGAGCGTAGCCGAGCGCGTGCAGACCCATGAGGCCGTAGCCGATCTGCACCGGTGAGTCGGGGATCGGATCCTCCATCTCGCGCGCGGACTCCTCCATGGGGCGCCACATCTGGAGCTGGGCGGAGAGCTGGTGGCCCAGGGCCTCCTCGTCGATTCGAAGGCCGCGCTGGGCACCCCAGGCGAACGCGACCGCCGGGAGATACTGGTGGTGGCACGAGACGCATTTCGCCTGGTCCCTGACGAAGCGGTTGTCGACGAACCCCGTCGAGGCCCGCTGCAGGAGATCGATCGCCCTCTGCGCCCGCTCGCCCACCGCGACAGCCTCGGGCATGCGCCGGGCCGCAAGCATCTTCGCCCCCTGGACCGCAGGCGGCGCCTTCGCCCCCATCTTCTCGAGGTACGCGACCAGCTCCGAATGAGGGTTCGACCTCAATGCGAACGTGAGCGCGGTGGCCCCCGAGTCGTTCGCCTCGTTCACGTTGGCGCCCCGCTCGATGAGCATCCGGGCGACGGCGGGATCGCCGCGCTCGCCGTAGCCGGCGAACGCCATGGGCGGCGTCCCGTGGCCCCACGGCGACTTGAAGTGGAGGTCCGCGCCCTTGCCGATCAGGACCGCCGCCTGCTCGGGGTGGCCGGAGTAGAGCGCCCAGTTGAGCGCGTGGCCCGCGAAGTCCGAGTCGAAATTCGGATCGGCCCCGTGATCGAGCAGGATCTTCATGGCGGTCCCGTCGTCGAAATAGGCCGCCATCGCGAGCGGGGACGGTGCCTGGCCCTTGACCTGCTGGGGGCTGGCCCCCCGGTCCAGGAGCAGCTCGAGCGTTTTCGGGTCGGCCCCGTAGACCGCCTTGAGCGCGATGTATTCCTGGCCGTCCTTCCTCACGTGCAGGTCCGCGCCGGCCCTTACGAGGAGGCCGACGGTCTCGTGCGACTGCCGGTGGGCGGCGGCGGCCATGACGGGCGTGATCCCGAGCTTCGAGGCGAGGTTGGGGTTGGCCCCGTGGGCCAGCAGGGCGCGGACGATCTCCTCGGATCCGGCGCCGAGGATGAGAGGCGTCGCCCCGTCCGCGTCCGCCAGGTCGGGCTTCGCTCCGCGCTCGAGGAGGGCCCGCACGGCCCCGGCGTCGCCGCGGTACGCCGCCACATGGAGGGCGGTGTCCCCGTGCGCGTCGTGCGCCGAGAGGTCGGCGCCCCTGTCGAGAAGCGCCTGCCACCTGGCGGTGTCGCCCGCCCGAACTGCCTGGACGAGGGCGGGCTCGGCGGCGGGGGCGCCCGCGGGTTCAGCGGCGAAAAGGGCGGCCGGCACGCCTGCGGCGGCGGTCCATGCCATTGCACCCAAAAGGTGTGTTGCGAGGCGGGAACGGGTCTTGACCATGGTTTTGAAGGCCGATGGGGCGTCCTGGCTGGCGGGTTGCGGTTGGAGGGCCGCGACTTTCCGGGGCGACCCGCATCACGCACACTTATGCCGGCATTCAGCGCGTTAATGCAATAACGACTGGAGCAAAGGGTCCCCGGGGGCGAAACCCGCAGCGCCTACGGGGCGCCCGGTCCCCCGAGCAGGCCCTTGAATCGCTCGGCGGCCTCGCTGTCGTTCGCCTTGCGCGCGGCGTCCAGGCCCCGCTGGAAGACGGCGCTTGAATCCGCCGGCCTGCCGGCCCTCTGCAAGGTGAGCCCCAGGAGCAGGTAACCCTGCGGATCCGCCGGCTCGACGCGCAGGTAGTGCTCCAGCGCCTGCGTGGCCTGCGCGAGCCGGCCGGCCTGCGCGTCGAGCGCGCCCTTCTCGCGAAGGAGCGCCCCGTGCTCCGGGGAGAGCGCGAGGCCGGCGCCGTACTGGCGGGCGGCCTCATCCAGGTCGCCGGACTGGGCGGCCTCCTTTCCCTTGGCGAGGTGCCACGTTGCCAGCAGGTACCGGGCATTCGGGTCGTCGGGGCCGAGCGCGTAGAGCTTATCCACGTACGGCTGGGAGCCCGCCAGATCGCCCGACTCGAGCCCGGCCCTCGCCATCGCGTAGAGCGCCTCGGGGTATTCCGGGCGGATGGCCAGCGCCTTCCCGAGTTCCTGCCTTGCCGCGTCGCGCCGGCCGAGCTCGAGGAGGCACGACCCGAGGAGGTAGCGCGCCTCGGTCTGCGTCGAATCAAGCCGGAGCGCCTCGCGGAGGGGCGCCTCGGCGCCGGCGTAGTCCCCGGCATCGCAAAGGGCGAGGCCCAGGGTCGCGCGCAGGTCGCCCCGCGCCGGCCAGCGCCGCACCGCGGCCTGGATGGCGGCGATCGCCGCCGCCGGCTCGTGCTGCGCGCTCAGCATCCTCGCCAGCAGGACGTGCATCGGCGGGTCGTCCGGGAATTCCGCCACCGCCTTCTCCAGCGTCGCGCGCGCCTCGGCCGGGCGGTTCATCTTGACGTAGAAGTTCGACAGAAGGTCCCACGGCAGCGGGTTGGCCGGCTCCCGCTCCGCCAGCTCGACCGCCCTCTTCAGGAGCATCTCGGCCTCGCCGAAGCGCGCCTCGCGCCGCATCTCGATCGCGCGTATCATGAGCCGGTTCGTGTCGAAGCAGAGCGGGGCGAGGCTGTCGACCCACGGGTCCGCCGTGCCCATGTTGTTCTCGCTCGCCGCGGCGAGCTGCCGCTCCCGTGCCGAACCCGCGGAATCGTGCGCCGCCTCAAGCAGGTCGGCCAGGAGCCCGTGGACCTCCTTGATGTCGGGGTGGTCCCGCTCCACGTCCGCGAGCCCCAGGCGCGCCTTCTCCACCGAGCCGCCGTGCTGCGCCTCGTGGAAGAGGAAGTCGTACTGCGCCCACACGTTCCTGGGGTCGGCGGCGACCGCCTTACCAAAGCTGTCGCGCGCCAGGTCGAGTTCCCCGAGGCCGGCCTGGAGTTCCCCGAGGCGGATCCATGCGGGCGCGTAGCGCGCGTCAAGCCCCACCGCCGCGCGGAAGGCCTGCTCGGCTCCCGCCTGGTCGCCGACCCGAAGGAGGAGGTCCGCAGAGAGGTAGGGCCAGCGCGGGTTTTCCGGCTCGAGCTGGCGCAGCGCGGCCAGGGCCTGCTGCGCCTGGGGCACAAGGCTGTTGGCGCTGTAGAGGTCGGCCAGCCTCGCAAGGGGGCCGGGCGAAGGGCCCGCCTTGGCGGCGGCGGAGCTCTCGGCCTCGATCCGCTGGCGCAGCTCGGCGGGCCATCGGCTCAGGTCGGGGATGGCCGCCACGCCGGAGGCGGCGACCGCGGCGCGCTCGCGCCACCGCAGGATGTACCGCGCCGAGAGGGCGCCCGCCGCGAGCGCGGCCGCGAGGCCGACAAGGATGATGGTGCGCCGGCGTTGCACGGGGAGCCCCTACTTGCGCCGCCAGATCAGGACGCGGCTCATGTGGGAGTAGGGCGGGTAGGCGTAGAAGGCGCCCGTCACGAGGACGGGCGCGCCGTTGCCGTCCAGGTCGCCCGCCGCCACCGTCAGGAGCTGGGTCGGCGAGTGCGCGAGCGCCACCGGCGTGAAGTTCTCGTGCCCGTCGTTGACCCAGGCCGTCATCGTGACGGCCGAGGTGTCGAGGCTGTTGTTGAAGGCCGAGACCGTGACGATGTCCAGGTGCCCGCGGCCGCGGCCCCGCAGGTCGACGCACACCGGGCTGTAGCACCCCGGGCTGTTCCCCAGGCGGTGGTAGGCGAAGTTGCCGCCCCCCTTGTTCTCGAGCCACTGCAGTCCGTGCCAGGGGGCCGGCGCCGCGAAGGCGCTGTTGAACCCATCGCCGTTGCTGCAGACCAGGTCGGCCAGGCCGTCCCCGTTGACGTCGCCCGAGTCGAGGCCGCTGCACCCGTACTCAAGGTTGTTCGTCTGCCAAAGGATCGTGTCCTGGAACTCCCCGCCCCCCTGGTTGCGGAAGAGATGCACCTGGCCGTACACCTGGGACGAGTCCTGAGAGACGAGGGCGGCGATGTCAGCCCTCCCGCTATGCTCGAAGTCGCCGACCGGTGTCATGATCGTGCCCGGGATGTCCAGGAGCACGTGGCTTCGGAACCTCCAGCCGCCTAGGTTCTCGAGCCACTGGAGCTGGCCCTGGTCGTACCCGTACTGGCCGACGACGAGGTCGTTGCGGCCGTGGCCCGCGAAGTCGCCGGCCCTGACGTCCGTCACGCGGAAGGTGTTCTCGAGGATGACGTGGTTGACGAAGCGGCCGCCGCCCAGGTTCTCCATCACGACCACCTTCCCGATCCGGTCGTTGTTGGGGAGGATCTGCCCCATGCTGGAGACGAGCAGGTCGAGCCTGCCGCTGCCGTTCATGTCGCAGACGGCCACGTGGGCCGGGCCCTCGACCGGGTCCCCGATGAACTGCTCGGTGAAGACCCCGCGCGGGGACTGCCGGATCCACCCGATCCGGTTTGCCGCCGCATCGCACACGAGGATCCCCGGCAGCCCGCTCTTCTCGAGGTCGACGATGGCCACGTGCGTGATCATCGCGTGCCCCTCCACCGGCAGGCCGATCGGCTCCGGGACGTAGTTCAGGTCGGGGCGCGTCTTGAGGAGCGTCTGGGGAGCGGCCGCGGGCGAGGAACGGGGCGGGTGCCAGGCAAGGGCGATCACGACGGTGACGCACACGACGGCTGCAACCAGCGCAGACACCCCTGCCACAATGGCGAAAAAATACTTCTCCCGCATCGCTGCGTCCTTGTACCGGCGGGGGCCGGGGCTAGCAAAACAAATAGGGGCGCCGGGACCAGGGCGGCGGTTAGTCACCGCGCTTCATGGAGCGGATTAGCCGCGGCAGGCGCGACGGGACGGCTATCTTGCGGGGAGCGCGATAAGCCTCCCGTCAAACCCGGCGGCGATCACCTTGTCGCCGGCGAGGGCGAGCGAGCCCGCATAGCCCCCGAAGCCGTTCTTGGGAGCGGCTGCGGCCGGCATCCGCCATCGCAGCTTTCCGGTCGACCTATCGAGCGCGACGATCCCCCCGACGTGCGCGATGACCGTCCCCTCGATGTTCTGCGCGACCGTGCCGGTGTAGACGCTGTCCGCCGTCACGAGCGGCGTGCCCCAGTTCATGCCGTGCACCGGGGTCGACCACCTCGCCCTTCCCGTCTGCGGGTCGAGGGCGGTCACCCGGCTGAAGTCGGAGGCGCCCACGTAGGCGATCCCATCGGCGATCGCGGGCGTCGACTCGACCCACGAGAACCAGTAGGAGAACTTCCAGGCCGGCGCGCCGCCCGGGAGGCTGAAGCCGTAGAGCATGTAGTCCCGGCTTCCCACGATCAGCGTGCCCTTGGCCGCGACGGGCGTCGTCACGACACCCCCGCCGGTCCTTAGCCGCAGGCTCTCGGTGCGCGTGTGCCGGTCGAGGAGGACGACGGAGCCATCCATCGTCCCGAACATTAGGGTGTCGTCCCCCATAAGGCCGACGCCCGAGAAGACCGGCGCCTTTGCGTCATGGCGCCAGAGCTTCGCGCCGGTCTTTGCGTCGATCGCATAGAGGCCCCCGTCTCCGGAGCCGCAGTAGATCACGGCGCCGGCCAGGAGGGGAGTGGCCGCCCGGTGGTTGAAGGTCGGGTTCGAGGGCGGCGCGGCCCCCGCGGCCATGGCGTCGCGAAGCGGCGCGAGCCAGCGAAGCGACCCGCTCGCGCGGTCGAGCGCGATGAGGTTCAGGCCGGTGTCGAGGACAAAGACCGTGTCGGCCCCGACGACGGCCCCTGCGTCGATGCCGTTTGCTCCCCTCCACGTCCACAGGGGGGCGCCGTCGGCCGCCTTCACCGCATGGAAGAGCCCGCCGCTCGTGCCCACATAGATGACGTCGCCGGCAACGACGGGCGGCGCCCAGGTGCCGCCCCCCATGTCGTACTGCCAGAGCAGGCCGGGGGCGGCGGGCAGGATTTCGTCCGCGGGTTTCGGGGGGAACGTCCCGCCGCGTTTTAGCTCAACGGGAAGCCTGGCCTTCCCGAACGTGCCCGCGAGCCGGTCGCCGGTAAGCCGCAGGTCGAGGTCGAGGGCCGGGGTTATGGCGTACCGGCCGCGGCCGTCCGCCTCGACCGGGATCCCGAAGTCCGCGTCGTAGGTGAACATTTCCGGGAAGCTCATCCTGAAAACGAGCGCGCCCTGCCGGTCCCGGGCGAACGCAAGGCCGATGTCGGCGACCGTTCCCTGCGGCGCCTCCACGGTCCCGAGCCAGACGCCCTTCACCGGGTCCGCACCTCCCGCGGCGGGCGGTCCTTCCGCGGCACCGGCCGGCCCGGCCCCGAGGCTGGCAATGAGGAGGCCCGCGGAAAGCGAAAGAACCTTGCGCCGACGGCCGTCCCTCTTGGCGGGACTGGAATTCATTCGGGGGATTGTGGTGAGGTCCGCCCCGTTTGCACCTGTCCTGCGACGGGCGACCTGCGGCGGGAGGCAGGGCGGCCCTTGCGGCGGACGAATCGCAGACTGGAAGTCCCGCGGCGCCGGTCAAGGCCGCCGGATTCGAAGGCCCGTCGCAGCCCTGAGGGATTCACCGCGGGAGTCGAACGGGAGCCCGGGAAGGCCTTGTTCCCCGGTGCGCGATGTGCGTTTCATTCGTATTGGGGAAATTGGCCTTTGCTTGGCCGTGAGCCGCGAGGTAGTGAAGTCCGATGCCTCCCCGGGTTGTCTTCTTCGCCCCCCCTAGGGTGACGCCGCTCGACCTCGTCGGCCCCCTCCAGGCATTCAAGGCGGTGGGAGGGGTGACTCGCGACCCCTATGACATAGAGGTCTGCGCGCTGACCCGGACCGTTCCCGTGGCGGGAAATCTCCATTTCTCCAACCTCGTGCCCTATGGGAAGATCGAGTTCCGAAAGGGTGATATTTTGTTTGTTGCGGGCTCCGACGCGGACCTGTTCACACCCCGGTTCCTGAAGGCCCACCGGGCGCTTTTCGAGTGGATCCGAAAGGCGTGGCTCTCCGGGGCGACCGTCTGCTCGGTCTGCACCGGTTCCTTCCTCCTGGCGGAGGCGGGCATCCTTGATGGCCTGGAATGCGCCACCCACTACACGGATGTCGACCTTCTGCAGCGGCGCTATCCGAAGACCACGGTGAGAAGAGGGGTCCTCTTCGTGGAATCAGGCAATGTCCTCACCAGTGCCGGCGTCGCCTCCGGCATCGACATGGCGATTCACCTCATCGGGCTCAGGCACGGCCAGAAGGAGGCGTTTGAGGTGGCCCGTTTCCTCGTGATCTACCTGCGGCGCAGCGGCGACTTCGAGCAGGAGAGCATCTACCTGCAGTACCGCAACCACATGGATGACATCGTGCACCGGGCCCAGAGCATGCTCATCGAGAATCTCGACTCACCGCCGACGCTCGGTCGCCTGGCGATACAGGTCGGCGCGAGCCCGCGCAATCTGTCCCGACGGTTCCGCAATATCCTGGGCCTTTCAGTTGGGGAGTACCTAAGGGAGCTGCGCCTGGAGCGGGCCCGCTCAATGCTTCGGGAGGCCGGCTCGAAGGTCGACGACGTGGCGAAGGCCTGCGGCTTAAGCGGGAGCCGGCAGCTGCGCAACCTGTATCACGGCCGGTTTGGTCATTCGCCGAGGGAGAAGAGGGTGGCGGCGGGCGTCTGATCCTGCGAGGCGCCTGCCGGGGGAGGCGCCCGACAGGGGCCCGGATGATCCCTCCTCGGTCTCCAGACAAATTGGCCCGAAATTACCCAGTGATGGCCTAGGGTTGTTTCGGGACGTCCTCTATACTGACCGCGCAGACTGGTCCGTCTTGGCGTCGGTTTGACCAAGCGGATTCGTCGGCAAACGACGTCTCCACACACAACGGCACTTGTTCCCCAGATTATGAAAATCTCCAGACTCCTCCTGATTCCCGGCTGGACCCTTGTCCTTTGCTGCGCAGCCCTGGCCGATGAGCCGGTGAGACCCGATGCGCTGCCGGACGGCCAGCACATGTATGTCATCGAGCGAGTGATCCCCGGCGCGGGGGCGTTCACCGCCGAGAAGCTGAAATCGATCTCCCAGACGTCATGCGGCGTGCTGAGCAAGATGGGGCCCAAGATCCAGTGGGTCCACAGCTACGTGACGGGCGACAAGGTCTATTGCATCTACGTCGCCTCGAACGAGGAAATGGTGCGCGAACACGCGAAGCTGGGCGGGTTTCCCGCAAATTCCGTGAGCCAGGTGACTGCGATCATCAGCCCCGAAACGGCGAAATAGCCGGAACACCGGCTCGGCGGCGCCGAAAAGGCGCGGGCATCCCTCAAGAAAGACAAGCGGAAAGCTTGTGTTGGTCCGGGTGCCCGCGTTTAACCAACCAACCCCAACCCATATGCCAAAATTCGTCATTGAACGCGAAATCCCCGGGGCGGGAAAACTCACCCCTGAACAGCTGCAGGGCATCTCCCAGAAGTCATGCGCCGTCCTGAAGAACCTCGGCCCGCAGATCCAATGGGTTGAAAGCTACGTGACCGACGACAAGATCTACTGTGTCTACATCGCGCCGAGCGAGGCGCTGGTGCGGGAGCACGCGAAGCAGGGCGGGTTTCCCGCAAACCGGGTATCCGAGGTGCGGCGGATGATTGATCCGACCACCGCGGAGGCCTGACGCCCGCCCGTCCGGCGACGCCGGCTAGGCGCCACTCCCCTCATCTGACGCCGGGCGTCCTGGAGATGGCGCCGGGATGTTTTTTTATCCGTCCGATCCCGCGACTGCGAAACGGTGTCATGAAGGCGTCTTTTGGTGTCCACAGGAGTCATCCAGAGATAGCCTCGCCCTTGGAAGGCCCCGTGCAAGGCCCACCATGAAAGATGGTGGAGGTGCCGGGATCTGAACCCGGGTTCCCTCCGGGCTAAGCGCCATCGTTATGGCAGATTTTACCCTCGGCGCGTCCTAAATTGTCCTAAAGGTTCTCGGACCTACTTGCCATGGCTGCGTTTCGGTCGGTACTCGGCAAACGGATGGTCAGATGGACTCGGTCCCTTCGTTGAGAATATCGAGGTAGTCCTTGTACGCGAATACACGGTTGCGTTGTCCGCCGGTCTTTTCCTCAACGATGGCAAGTTCTGCCAGGCGCGAGAATGCCGTGCTAACCGTTGCAAAGGTCGGGGCCTCTTCCATAAGGCTGATGGCCCGGTTTACCGAAAGCATCGGATTGCGTTGCAGCAGTTCGTGAACCCGGGTGACTGATCCCGCCGAGCCGCCGAGCTTTGAGATCTTGCGTTGGTTGTCTTGAAAAAGACGCAATACCCGGCTTGAACTGCCTGCGGCTTGGTCAGCCGTCGCGGCCACGCCCTCGAAGAAAAACGCGAGCCACTCTTCCCAGGCGCCATCGGTTCGTACGCGTTGCAGGAGCTCATAATACTCTTTGCGATGTTGTTTCAGGTAAAGGCTGAGATAAAGCAATGGCTGCTGTAGAACGCCTTCGTGGCAGAGGAGGAATGTGACCAGCAATCGGCCCACTCTACCATTTCCGTCGAGGAAAGGATGGATCGTTTCGAATTGGACGTGGGCCAGTGCCGCCTTGATAAGGGGAGGCACCTCATTGGGGTCGGCGTGAAGGAATTTTTCGAGGGATCCCATGGAATCCAACACCAGATCCTGGGGAGGCGGCACATAGCTCGCGTTCCCGGGACGCGAGCCGCCAATCCAATTCTGGGTAGTACGGAATTCTCCCGGCTGCTTCCTGCTTCCCCGGCCCTTGGCCAACAGCTGACCGTGAATCTCGCGAATAAGCCTGAGGGACAGGGGGAATCCGTCGCGCAGGCGCTTTAGACCGTGCTCCATTGCCGCGACGTAGTTGGAGACTTCTAGTACGCTTTCTGTCGGGACCCCGGGTGACTCCGCATTCTCAAAGAGGAGCAATTCGGAAAGGGACGATTCTGTGCCTTCGATCTGGGAAGAAAGTAAGGCCTCCTTCCTGATATAGGTATAGAGGAACTGGCTGACGTCAGGTAGTTGCCCGGTGAGCCCGTCTAAGCGTCCCACTGCAAGCATGGCTTTCTGGGAGAGGGCTTGAAGTGACGAGTCCCAGATAATCGGCGGGTTGGGAGGTAGGGTATTGGGGACAAAGGTCCGTACCGTTTCTCCTGCACATGTGGTGGGAAGGAAATAGCCTGAAGGGCCACGCATGAATTCCTTATTATAGGGCACCCCAATGAAGCCAACTCTTATTTTAATTTAATTAAATTATTAAAATAAGGAATCCTGTATCTTAAGGCGCAATAATAGCTCATGAAAAATGGTGGAGGTGCCGGGATTTGAATCCGCTATCGGCTGAGATTAGCCCGGTGGCCGAGGGCTCTTATTGAGACGGCAGGCCTGTTCTCCCTCGGAATTGTCCGCACTTTGTCCGCGGTCATCCCAATACTCGTTTCTACGAGAAGGGTCTCCTTGCTTTGGGTATTGAGATCGGGCGGGGCACCCTGTCGGGCCCGCGTCCTACACCTTCGAATGAAGACATCTATTCGATCTCACGTTCTATCTCCCGTTTCCTTTGCAAATCCCGCAATCGGGTGAGCTCCTCCAGATCGATCCGGTCTTTGTTCCGGGGAGAAGCTGCTTTATTGGCCAATAGAGATTCAATTCCGATGAAAGGGACCTGTAATCCAGATACATTCACCAACATCCGGTCGGAACGACACCGGTCAAAGGTAACTCCGTCGATCCCTGTTAGGACCTGGATTTTCATGGGCTCCCTTCCGACCTCGACCACCGTGTCAGGCTCGAGAAAATCGCTCGCCTTTAGATTGAGAGATGCGAATCCGAAATCGTTAAAGACGTCGACAATCCGACCTGCATTTTCGCCGCTGATGCCAACAAAGACGTCCATGTCTCCCGTATATCGGGGAAACCCGTGGACTCCCACAGCATATCCACCCACAACCACGTATTCAACCTCGTGCTTTTCGAGTAATCCGAGAAAATCTTGGAAATGCTTGTTGAGCATGGGGTGAGTCGGGAGTGGTGAGGCGAATCGCCTCCACCGCGGCCAGCCTCTCTTGGTGGGACCGCGACAGCCAATCCTTTGATCGCGAATCGGTGTCGTGAAGGCGTCGCTTGGTGGCCACAGGCGTCATCGAGCAATAGCCTAGCCCTTGGATGGCCCCATGCAAGGCCTTCAAGGCAAAATGGTGGAGGTGCCGGGATTTGAACCCGGGTGCCCCAGGCCTTTGCGCGCCGCGTCTACCTGTGTAGCGTCACATTAGTCTCGCCCGGGTTATGCGTAAACGCGCGCTTAAGCCCAAGCCAACCCCCGGATGAAGGTACGGCGCGCAGACCGCGGGTCGCTCCGCGCGCTATTCCTGCTGTCGTCGCAGTATTCGGCTAGCAGGTGTCGCCGGTACTACGTGGCTGCCTTAATTAGGCTGCCAGAGGCATTTCTTCGTGTGTGCCGTTTGTTTTTTCGAAGGGAGATTTACGAGAGTCCTTCGGCTCTCGACAGGCAGCGACGCACGCCAACCAAGGGTAGAATCCAGAACACCCCCGAAAGTGAAAACGTGCGCAATCAATGAACGGAAGGTCTAGGGTAGGGCGGTTTGCGCCGGGCACAAGGCTGGATGCGCCGGGAGCCTAGGATTGGGAAACAGGGAGTGTTCGACCGGGGAAACTTCGCGTTGGGGCCCCTAATATTGAGGATTAGTTGCGTTACGGAGGGGTTAAAATGGGGTTGCAATTCGCCGCGACCGACGCCTTCCTTCGCCCCAAGCATACAGCGGCATGGGCCGCGTTGGCTTAACACAACAACACAAACTACAACGAGCTATGAATTATTTCCGAATTCGGAAGTTAGTTGCCGCATTGTCGCTTTTTGCGACCGTCGGCATCCTTACCCACACGGGTTACTCGCAGACAGCCACATCGTCCACGGGTTCATCGGATGTCACGACCCTCGAAAAGGTCGTGGTTACCGGTTCGAACATCCCCCAGGCAGCTGACGCACTCGCGATCCCGGTTGCTAACCTGGACTTCCAGGTGATGCAGGACAGCGGTATCGCCGCCGACACGCTGGACCTCCTGCGCAAGGTTGCGCCAAACATCAGCGGCATCGGCCAGGAAAACGCGACGACGCTGTCGGGCTCCACCCAGGGTGGCGCGTCCGTCTTCCTCAAGGGCCTGCCGACGCTGGTCCTCCTTGACGGAAGGCGCGTTGCCAACGACCCGGCGGAAAGCCAGGGCGGCTACGAGTTCGTCGACCTGAACATGATCCCGCCTGCGGCCATCGATCACATCGAGGTCCTGCAGGACGGCGCCTCGGCCATCTACGGATCCGATGCCGTCGGCGGCGTGATCAACATCATCCTCAAGAAGGATTACAACGGCTGGGAAGTCGGAAGCCACTACGGCTTCAACCGCGACGCCGGCCACTACGCCGAGCGCTCGGCCTACATCGTCGGCGGCGTCGCCAACGACAAGACGAGCATCACGGTCTCGGCGGACTACGCGCAGCATGACACCGTCATGTTCGCGAGCCGCTCGTACACGAACCCGTACTACAACACGTACACCTACCCGGGCTCCCTCGAGGTCTATGACAACCTGTCCGGTTCGGACAACTTCTACGTCCTGGCCCCCGGCCTCACGGCGCCCCCGACCGGTGGCAACAGCTCGATCCAGCAGCTGGTCGCCAACGGGACCTACGTCCCGCTGACCTCCACCCAGGCCCTGGACCACTTCAACCTGGCCCAGTACCAGACGCTGATCGGCAGCCTGAAGCGCTACAGCGCGATGATCAACCTCGACCACAAGATCGCGGGCAACTCGTTCGAGGCCTTCGGCAACGCCCTCTTCGCGAACACGAAGACCCTGTCCCAGTTGAACGCCCAGCCCCTGGTGCCGTACCTGAGCACCCCGTGGGTCGACGTCAACGTGCTCGGCTTCTCGAGCTCGCCCCCGCCGGCGGGCGTCTCGTTCGTCCCCTCGACGAACCCGGGCAATCCGTTCTCGACGGCGTTCATCAACCAGAACCAGTCGGCGCCTGAGTCCCACCCGGGCTACGGCGACGGCAGCGGCGAGGAAATTCTGGTCCGCCAGCGCTACACCCAGTACCCGCGCCAGTACATCAACGACTCCACGCTCTTCCGCGCGGTGGGCGGCTTCCGCGGCGACCTCCCGAACGACATGCATTGGGAAGTGGCGGCGAACCTCGACCGGTATGACGACCACTACACAAACCCCGGCCTCTGGGATACCGCCAACCTGATCGCGGCGTGGGCCGACGGCCAGATCAACCCGTTCTCGATCGCCAACCCCTCGAGCGCATTCGTCGGGGTGGTCGGAACCGCCTTCGTGAACATGATCAGCACGCTCGACTCGTTTGACGCCAAGATCGACGGCACGCCGTTCGACCTTCCCGGCGGCAAGCTCGGCATCGCGGTGGGTGTCCAGTACGTGCGCGAGGGCCTCTCGGCGGTCCCCGACATCAACAGCTTGCCCAACTCCACGGGCACGACCGTTGGTTGGGACAACGCGACGACGTTCCAGTCCTTCAACTCGACCCGCAACTTCCTCTCCTACTTCGGCGAGGTGAGCATTCCGGTCACGGGCCCGAAGCAGAACATCCCCTTCGCCCACTCGATCAACATCGATGGCGCCATCCGCTATGACGACTACAGCGGCCAGGTCGGTGCCAGCACCGACCCGCAGGTCAGCGTGAGCTGGGCTCCCGTGGACGACCAGTTCAAGATCCGCGCCTCCGCGGGCAAGTCGTTCATCGCCCCGCAGCTCTACGCCCTCTACGGCCCGCAGAGCTCGGGATCGACCGACGACATCACCTACACGACCGCGGCCGGCGGCACGAAGTCGGCCCAGTTCAACCAGACGGGCGGCTCGAATCCGGACCTCAAGCCCACGACCGCCAAGTCCTGGACGGCCGGGTTCGTCTGGACGCCCAAGATGGTCGATGGCCTGTCGATCACGGTCGACTACTCGGACATCCAGATGAAGCAGATCGTTGGGACCGTCCCGGCGAACTCCATCATCCAGAGCGTCGAGCTCCTCGGCACCGCGTCGCCGTACTTCGCCCAGGTGCACTACAACACCCCGTCGGGCCCCGAGGTCGCCGGCCCGGGCGGCATCAGCAGCCGCTCGCCGCAGTCGATCTACGTCATCGCCAACAACGTGAACCTGGCCGGAATCAAGGTGAGCAGCACCGACTTCGACATCGAGTACACGAAGAAGGTCGCCGGCGTCGGCACGTTCGACATCTCCTCGGTCTGGACCTGGTACAACAGCTATGAGGAAGAGCTGATCCCGACCGAGCCGTACTACCAGTACGCCGGATACGCCTCCACGAACCTGAGCACCGTCCCGAAGTGGCGCACCCACACGACGTTCGGCTGGAACAACAAGGGGCTCAATGCCTTCCTTGGTGTCACCTATGTCTCGAGCGTCCAGGACATCGGCGTCGGCGGCGACAACCAGTACGGGTTCGAGAGCGTCTCGTCCTTCACCTCGTTCGACGTCGGCCTCGGCTACAACTTCAGCCACCTCCACTTGAACAAGTGGCTCGATGGCCTGAAGGTCACGGTCGGCTGCAACAACATCGCCGACAAGCAGCCCCCGATCGCCCCGAACGCGTTCGGCGGTCAGACGACGGCTGACGTTGGCACCTACGACGGCGCCATCGGCCGCATGTTCTACGTCGACTGCAAGTACAGCTTCTAAGCCGTACCTAAGGTCTCGTTACCCTTCAATGGCCCGGCTGAAAAGCCGGGCCATTTTATTTACCGAAATCGAGGGCGACGGCGCCGGTGTTCGTCCCCCAGTCGACCGTGGGGAAACCCGCGCGTGGCGCCGCGGCGCCGATGGCCCTGCGGCGGGCGGCGCTCCAGCCCCTGGGGCGCAGGAGGGTGACCCCGTCCGTAAGCTCGACCTGGGCGATCGCGACCCGCCCGATCCCCCGAACCGCGATCCGCAGCGCCGAGCCCGGCCCGGGCACGGGGACCGAGAACTCCCTCCGGATGGACGTCCTGGGTCTCGCGGCCAGGGCGCGGAACTCGATCGTGGTCCGCGCGTGGAGGGTGCGCCAGGCCCCGTCCTTGCCCCGCAGCTCGACCGCGACCCTCTGGAGCGCGGGGCGCTCGACCAGGACGTCGAAGCGAAGCTGCCAGGCACCGCAGACGGGGGACGAGCCCGCAAGGCGCCGGGGATCGGCGGCGCAGCCGAGGATCCACCGGCGAAGCGCCTTCAGGCGGACGGCGTCCTGCCGGACGACCCTCTCGTTCGGGCCGGCGATGCGGCGGTCGCGGGTCAGACGCCAGAGCTCCCGGGCGGCCCTTCGACCGGCGCGCACCGACGCCGCAAACTGGTCCGCATGGCCGAGGAGAGCTGATATTCCCCGTGCGATGCGGGGGCTCTTGCCGTCGCGGGCCATCCGCCGCCTAAGGGCGAAGATCATGGCCGCCGTCGACCTCACGTACACGTCGCGCTCGGCCAGGTAGTGGCGGAACCTGACGCTCCAGCGGAAGGGCCCGGGGAGCGCGGCGCCGCGGCGCGACAGGCGGGCGATGAAGGCGAGCTCGGCCTCGTGGCGGCCGACGCCGCGGCGGGTCGCGCAGGTGTCCCACCGTTCGTTGATCTCCCACCGGGCGTACCCGGCGAAGGCGGCCTCGTCGCACGCCAGCGCGAGCCGCGCCAGGTCGCCGGTCCCCCGGCTCCCAAAGACCCGCCCCAGGCCCCGGGCGAGCATCCCGGGAAGGTCGCCGACCTCGGGGTCCAGCCAGAGGCATGCGGCCGCGGCGTCGACCGCGGTCGTCATCTCGATCGCAAGGCGGCTCGGCTCCCAGGAGGTGACCAGCATGCCCCCCGCTCCCACCGCGCGGCACCGCCGCCACCAGTCGCGGATGTTCGCGAGGCGCTCGCCGAAGACGGGAAGGGGCTCGTGGCGGAACGACCCGTTCATGGGGCAGCCCCAGTACTCGATCCCGCGCGCCCTCAGGGCGGGCGCGAGGTCGTACTCGGCGAAATTGCGCAGCTCCATCCGGGGCCGCCGACCGAAGGGGTAGTAGTACCAGTCGTAGGCGATGGCGCCCGGGGGTAGGTGGGCGATCGCGCCGGGAATCAAGGCCAGCATGTCAGCCCAGAGCCCGAGCCGTAGCCCGTGGGAGCCCGCGACGCCACTTAGCCGCTGCACGTAGCGGCCGAAGTGCGCGGCGAGCCCGATCTCGGCGATCTCGGCCCGGCTCAGGGGGTGGCGGCCCAGGCTGAAGGACTCGTCGAGGCCCACGTGGACCTTCCCCGCCGTGCAGAAGGGCGCCATGTCGCGGATGAGGGCGTCGGCCACCTCGAGCGTCCGCGGGTGCACGGGGCAGATCTGGCCCTGCCCAAGGGGCGAGCCGTCGGGGGCGCGCAGCTCGTTCAGGTCCCTTAGGCCCGGCACCTTTACCAGGTATTGGGTGTGGCCCAGGAGGTTCACGATCGGAACGACGCCGATACCGACCCGGGAGGCCTCGGCCACGAGCCGGCCGAACTGGGACCGGCTGTAGGCGTCCCTCCGGGCGACGCCCGGCAGGCTGGGGTACTCGACCGCGTCCTCGAGGTGGAGGTAGAGCTCCTGGTACCCCCAGTCGGCGTAGCGCGGGAGCTGGCTAAGGAGCCAGTCGAGCCGCTCGACCTGGCGGGCGAGGTCCCACTGGAAGGCCCGTATCACGGCGCGTGCTCCCTTAGCCAGGCGAGGCCTCCCGCCTCGTCCGCGAATACCCCGTCCAACTGGGCCTCGAAGGCCGCATCCAGGACCGGCTTGAATCCGGGCCCCGGGCTGCGCCCCATGGCGACCAGGTGCCGGCCCTGGATGATCGGCCGGGGGGCCCGGGCCTCCAGGGCGAGCGAGGCCGCGTGGCCCCTGAGGAGCCCGATCCGCTCGAGGATGTCGCCGGCGGCGAGCGGCGGGCGCCCCATGGCGTCGGCCGCCATGACGAGGGCGAGGTCGTCGATTGTCGCGGGCGAGAGCTTGCGCGCGAGGCGCCTGACCTGGGAATCCGAGAAGGCGGCGCCCCCGTGGTGGTGCGCCAGGTGGTTGACGACCAGGGCGCGCACCGGGGCGTCAAGGTCGAGCGGCGCCCCGATGCGGCGAAGGAACGAGTCGGACAGGGGGCCGCCCGCGGACTCGTGGCCCGGGCTCACCCAGCGGAGCTTCCCGCGCCGCTCCCCGTGCTCGGTCGTCGAGGGCTTCCCGAAGTCGTGGGCGAGGACGGCGAACGAGAGGAGCCTGCGCCGGGCGGGCGCCGACGGGAGCCATTCCCCGAGCGCGACCAGGGCGTCCAGGCAGTGGCATGTGTGGGTGAGGACGTCGCCCTCCGGGTGCCACTCGGGCTCCTGCGGGGTGCCGCGCAGCGCGGCGACCTCCGGGAAGTGGCGGATCCAGCCCGTCTCCTCGAGGACCTGGATTCCGCGGGAGGGCCGCACGGACTTCGTGGCCCACTTGTCCCACTCGCCCCAGACCCTCTCGACCGGGAGCTCGGCGTAGGAGGCGACCATCCCCTGGCACAGGAGCGCCGTCTCCGGGGCGAGGGAGAGGTCGAAGCGGGCGGCAAGCTGGAAGGCCCGCAGGACGCGAAGCGGGTCGTCCGAGAAGGCCGGGCCCGTGTGGCGAAGCACCCGGGCCGCGAGGTCCGCCCGGCCGTTGAACGGGTCGATCACCTCCCCGGTGAAGGGGTCGACCGCGATCGAGTTGAGCGTGAAGTCGCGCCGGGCGGCGGCGTCCGCGTCGGAAAGCGTCGGGTCGGGCTCCACCGCGAAGCCGCGGTGGCCTGCCCCGGTCTTCGACTCGCGCCGCGGCAGGCTGAAGTCGAACTCGGAGCCGCCCTCTCCCCGCACCTTGATGACCCCGAAGCTGCGCCCGATCACGTCGGTGGCGCCGAAGGGGGCGAGCGAGCGCCGAAGCGTCTCGAAGTCGACGCCCGCCACCTCGACGTCGAAGTCCTTCGACGGGAGCCCGAGGAGCCAGTCGCGCACGCCCCCGCCGACAAGCCGGGGGCGCCCGACGCGGCGGACGGCCTCGAGCATGGCCCGGAGTTCCTCGGGCAGGGGCGGGCAGCCATGGGTGTCCCTCATGGGCGGCTCCTAGCCGGCAAGGGCCGCGCATGCGGCGAGGACCCAGCCGGCGATCAGGCAGGCCCCCCCGAGCGGGGTCACGGGCCCGAGCCAGCGCGGCCCGCCGAGCGCCAGGAGGTAGAGCGACCCCGAGAAGAGCACGGTTCCGGCGACCCACAGGCGGGCCGCCCAGGGGGCGCATTTTCCGGGGGGCTTTTCCGGGGCCCTCAGCCATCCGGCAAGCCCCAGGAGGGCGGCGGCGTGCAGGAGCTGGTATTTCGAGGCCGTCTCCCAGACCTCCCGGGTGCCGGCCCGCTCAAGCGCCTCCTTAAGCGCATGGGCGCCAAAAGCTCCCAAAACGACGCCCGTGGCCCCGAGGACTCCCGCACAGGCGAGTGCGTTGCGGTGGTTCATGGGCCGATCGTTGCAAATTCCGGCCGGGAACCAAGAATCAAAACGGGGGTTGACACCCCCCCTCGTAATCAATGGTCTTACCCCCTTTTCCCATGAAAACGTATCTCGCGAAGAAGGAGACAGTACAGCCCAAATGGTATCTCGTTGATGCCGATGGGCAGGTGCTCGGCCGTCTCGCAGTCAAGCTCGCCAACATCATCCGCGGCCGCAACAAGGCCACCTACACGGCCCATGTCGACACCGGAGACTATGTCGTCGTCCTCAACGCCGAGAAGGTCGTCCTGACCGGCAAGAAGGAGGAGCAGAACGAGTACATGGCGTTTTCAGGCTTCGTCGGCGGCGAGCGCTACCGCAGCCAGAAGCAGATGCGCGAGAAGCGCCCCGAGTTCGTGATCATGCATGCGGTCAAGGGGATGCTTCCCAAGAACCGCCTCGCCGCCAAGATGCTCACGAAGCTGCGCGTGTTCGCCGGGACGAAGCACCCGCACGAGGCCAACAACCCGGTCAAGATCTCACTCTGAACATGAGCACACCCGCCAATATCTTCACAGGGACCGGGCGCCGCAAGACCTCGACGGCACGCGTGCGGATCACCGAGGGCAGCGGAAAGCTGACCGTCAACGGCCGCAATTTCGAGAACTACTTCTCGCACGACAACTTTGCCAAGCAGGCCTACGCCCCCCTCCTGACGGTCGACCTCCGCGAGAAGATCGACGTGACGGCGAACGTGGCCGGCGGCGGCGTCGCCGGCCAGGCCGGCGCGGTTGCGCACGGCATCGCCCGCGCGCTCCAGAAGATGAACGCCGAGCTCAGGCCCGCCCTCAAGAAGGCCGGCCACATCCGACGCGACCCCCGCGAGAAGGAACGCAAGAAGGCCGGTCAGCCGGGCGCGCGCAAGCGGTTCCAGTTCTCGAAGCGCTAAGACGCATTCGGGAAGATTTCCAAAGCCGCCGCCGGTTGCCGGTCGGCGGCTTTTTCATTTATTGCTGGAGTTTCGGTTCATCCAATTCGATGGTTTTTCTCCCATGAAGGTAGGCATCGTCGGCGCGTCGGGTTATGCGGGCGAAACGCTCGTGAAGCTGCTCCTTGGGCACCCCAAGGTTGAGCTCGCCTGCGTGACGTCGAGGACCCACGCGGGAAAGGCGCTCTCCCAGGTGATCCCCTCGGTCCGGGGCATCGACCGCGGGATCAAGTTCGTCGGGTCCGACCCGGCGGCGCTCGCGGCGACGGACATCCCGCTCTTCTACCTGGCGCTTCCCCACGGCGCGGCCTCGGAGTTCGCCAAGGCGCTCGTCGCCTCGGGCAAGCGGGTCATCGACCTGAGCGCCGACTTCCGGGTCACGGACGTGGCCTCCTACGAGAAGTACTACGGCAAGCACCATGCGCCGGAGCTCCTGCCGTTCGCCAGGTACGTCCTTCCCGAATTGACGCCCCCCTCCTGGAAGGACGGGGCGAAGATTGTCGCCTCGCCCGGCTGCTACCCGACCTCGATCCTCGTGCCGCTCGTGCCGCTGCTCAAGGACGGCGTGGTCACCCGCGAGCACATCGTCGTCAACAGCATGAGCGGGGTCAGCGGCGCGGGCCGCAAGGTCGAGGAGACCTTCCTCTACGTGGAGAGGGCCGAGAGCGCGAAGGCCTACGGCCTGGTGAAGCACCGGCACCTCTCCGAGATAGAGGAGCAGCTCGAGCTGCACACCGGCAGGAAGACGGTCATCCAGTTCAACCCGCACCTGGCGCCGATGCGCTACGGGATCGCGACGACGATCACGGTCCCCGCCGCGCCGGGGGCGACCATCGAGGCGCTCTACGCCTCGTGGAAGTCGGCCTACGGCTCCGCGCCCTTCGTCCAGGTGCTCCCGAGCGGCGAGACCCCGGACACCGCGCACGTCACCGGCTCCAACCGGGTCGACATGTCCGCGGTCCTCGACCCGCGCACGGGCAACTTCGTCATCACCTCGGCCGAGGACAACCTCGTGAAGGGGACCGCGGGCCAGGCCATCCAGACCATGAACCTCTGGTACGGGTTCGAGGAGACGGCCGGGCTGCGCTAGGGGCGGCTCAGCTGCGGTAGTCGGCGTTCTCGCTCACGTACTCGTGGGTCAAGTCCGAGCCGATGACGCAGGCCGAGGAGCCCCCCGGCAGTCCGAAGTCCACGGCGACCTCGACGCAGCGCTCGTGGGGCGGGAAGTCGATAGGGGGCGAGTAGACCCCGTCCTTCGGCGGGGCGCTCGCGTAGAGCTCGGCCGACCTCAGGTGCGCGACGAGCGCCTTTTCCTTTGCGGGGTCCAGCCTGAAGGCCCCACCGGAGAAGATCTCCACGCCGCCGAGCGCCATGCGCATCCTCGAGAGGTCCGTCCCGGGCGCGTGGGCACCCACGTGCTTGCCGATCGCCTGCACGAGCCGGCCGACGTTCGGGTCGTTGCCGGCGACCGCGCACTTGAAGAGGGGCGCGTTGACGACGGCCTTTCCGAGGGCGCGGGCCGCGCCGAAGTCCGCGGCGTTCGACACCGACACCCGGATCACGTGGCGCACCCCCTCGCCGTTGCGCACGACGTCCTCGGCCAGGTCCAGGCACACCCGCCGAAGCGCGTCCTCGAAGGCTCCAAGGTCGGGGCAGGGCACGCGGCCCGAGGAGACCAGGGCCACGGTGTCCGAGGTGCTCGTGTCGCTGTCGACGCTGATCGAGTTGAAGGAGGGCTCCACCGCGGAGCTCAGCATGCGCCTTAGCTCCGCGCGCGGGACGGCGAGGTCGGTCAGGAGGTACACGAGCATCGTCGCCATGTTGGGCTCGATCATCCCCGCGCCCTTGGCGATCCCGACGATCGAGCCCGCGCCCACCTGGGCACGGCGCACCTTGGGGTAGAGGTCCGTCGTCACGATGCCCTCGGCCGCGGGCATGATGGATTCCCCGGCGAGGGCGGCGGCCGCGGCGGGCAGCGAGCGGATCATGGCGTCGGTCGGCAGGCCCCAGCCGATGACGCCGGTCGAGCTCGGCAGGACCGAGGAGGCCGGGACCCCGAGGAGCCTCGCCGTCTCGGCGCACACGCGCTCGGCGGCCTCGACGCCCCCGGGAGCGCAGACGTTCGAGATCTTGTTGTTGACGATGATGGCCGAGAGCCCGGCCTCCGCGAGCCTCGCGCGCCCGACGATGACGGGCGCACCCGGAAAGGCATTCCTCGTGAACACGGCCGCGAAGTCCGGGCTCGGCCTGTCGAGCGCGATAAGGGTCAGGGTCATCCTCGCCGGCTTCGGCGCCTCGGCGGGCGTGAAGTCGAACCGCGCCAGCCCGACGCGGAATCCCGCAGGCAGCCGCGACTGCGAAACCAGCCACGCGCGGTGCGAGGCGCGGTCTGCGAAAACCATCTGTGTGCTGGACATGGGTCGATGACTGTGGCCCCGGGGCCGCGGAGTGAAGCTGATTTTTTCCGGCCGCGCGTCAAATTGTTGTGGAAATGGATGGCAACGGTGTTGTAAGCATCATGTCGTCTGCTTCGAAACCCGTGCACGCGAAAACACCATCCCAGAAGATCCCACCGAAGGCGCGGGTACCGTGAGCATTGATTCGAATGTGGCCGAGGTCACGGCGAAGGCGAAGGTCCTCCTCGAAGCGCTTCCCTACATCCAGGATTTCCGGGGCTCGACGTTCGTCGTGAAGTACGGCGGAAGCTTCATGGACGACCCGGACCCGACGGTGCGGGCGAGGGTGACCTCCGACATCGCGTTCCTCTCGGCCGTTGGGATCAACGTCGTCGTGGTCCACGGCGGCGGCAAGGCGATCACGAGGGCCATGGAGGAGTCGGGCCTCAAGGCGACCTTCACCAAGGGCCATCGCGTCACCGACGAGGCGACGATCGCGATCGTCAAGAAGACGCTCGACGAGGTCGTGAACAAGGACGTGTGCGACTCCCTGTCGGCGGCGAAGGCGAGGCCCAAGGGGCTCCCCGGCGACACGGTGCTCGTCTGCCAGAAGATGGAGGCGGACGAGGACGGGAACCCGATCGACCTCGGGTTCGTGGGCGACGTGACCGAGGTGAAGGTGAAGCTGATCAAGAAGGAGATCGCCGACGGGTTCGTCCCGGTCATCTCACCCGTGGCCGAGGGCTACGACGGCAAGCCCTACAACGTGAACGCGGACCTCGTGGCCGGCAGGGTCGCGAGCGCGCTGCGGGCCCGCAGGCTCTTCTACATGAGCGACGTGCCCGGGCTCCTGTCGGCACCTCCCGACCCCGCCTCGCTCATATCGACTTTGAAGATCAGCCAGGTCGAGGACCTCAAGAAGACGGGCGTGATCGACAAGGGCATGCGCCCCAAGGTCGCAAGCGCGGTGCGAGCCCTCCAGGAGGGCGTCCAGCGCGTCCATTTCATCGACGGGCGCCTCGCCCACAGCCTCCTCCTCGAGATCTTCACGGACAAGGGGATCGGAACCGAGATCGTCCATGGCTGAGATCCCCTCGCTTGTCCGCACGAGCGCGGCGGAACTCTACGATTCCTACGTGCTCAAGAACTACCCGCGCGCGCCGGTGACGCTCGTGCGCGGGCAGGGGACGAAGGTCTGGGACGACCAGGGGAAGGTATACCTCGACTTCTCGTCGGGCATCGCCGTCAGCTCCCTCGGGCACTGCCACCCGCGCTGGGTCGCCGCGGTCCAGCGCCAGGCGGCCGAGCTCATCCACGTGAGCAACCTCTTCCGGAACCCGAACCAGGGTGAGCTTGCGCGCAGGCTCGTCGGCTTCGCCGGGCCCGGCCGGGTCTTCTTCTGCAACAGCGGCGGCGAGGCGGGCGAGGCGCTGATCAAGCTCTCGCGCCTGCATGGGGTCCGCAAGTCGGGCGCCGAGGGCAGGTGCATCAAGGTCATCTGTGCCAAGAACGCCTTCCACGGCCGGATGTTCGGCGGGATGAGCGCCACCCCGAAGGAGAGCGTCCAGAAGGGCTTCCGCCCGCTCGTCCCGGGCTTCGTCTTCGGGGAACTCAACAACCTGGACAGCTTCGCGAGCCTCGTGGACGAGGACACGACCGCCATCCTGGTCGAGTCGATCCAGGGCGACGGGGGGATCAACCCCTGCACGCCCGAGTTCCTCGTCGGGCTTCGCAGGCTCTGCGACGAGCGCGGGCTGCTCCTCATGCTGGACGAGGTCCAGTGCGGCGCCGGCAGGACCGGCAGGTTCTTTGCGTTCGATCACGCCGGGATCCGCGCCGACGCCATTGGCATGGCCAAGGGCCTCGCCGGGGGCTTCCCGATAGGCGCCGTCTGGATCGGAGAGCGGGCCGCGGACCTCTTCCAGCCCGGGATGCACGGATCCACCTTCGGGGGCACCCCGCTGGCCTGCGCGGCGGCGCTCGCGGTCCTCGATGTCATCGAGGGCGAGGGCCTCCTGGCGCACGTGACCCGCGAGAGCGGCCCCTGGATCCAGGAGCTTGGCAGGCTCGTGAAGGACTTCCCGGACAAGGTCCTCGAGATCCGGGGCAAGGGGTTCCTGGTCGGCGTGCAGATGGCCTCGGACTCGGCGCCCACGCTGGCGGCGCTTCGCGAGCACGGGCTTTTGACGGCGCCGGCGGGGATCAATGTCATTCGGCTTCTGCCGCCCCTGAACGCCTCCAGGGACGAGCTCGCCCGCTCCGTCGCCATCTTCAGGGAGGTCCTGGGGGGCCGCTGAGGGAGCCGCGGGGACGGGCCGGAAACGGGGGCGTTTGCGCCCACTTTCCTCTCGTCCAAGGCGCGCCCATCCCCTAGATCTATACGCTTCTTTCGATGAAGCACTTCCTCAAAGAGACCGACCTGGGCCCCACCGAGCTGGGTGAGGTCTTCTCGCTCGCCCGCTCGTTCAAGCGGGGGAGGGGACTCGATGCTCCGAAGGTGCTAGCCGGCCAGACCTGGGCCATGATCTTCGCGAAGTCGAGCACCCGCACCCGCGTGTCCTTCGAGGTGGGCATCAATGAGTTGGGTGGCCACCCGCTCTTCCTCAACACGAACGACATCCAGCTGGGGAGGGGCGAGTCCGTGGAGGACACGGCCCGGGTCCTCTCCCGCTTCGTCCACGGCATCGTGATCCGCACGTTCGAGCATGCCGAGGTCCAGCGCCTTGCGGCGGCGGCCTCGGTCCCGGTCATCAACGCGCTGACCGACTTCCTGCACCCCTGCCAGATCTACGCGGACGCGTTCACGGCCGCCGAGCGGTGGGCGGGCCCCAACGGGGACCTGGTCGCGGCGCTCAAGGGCCGCAAGATCGCGTTCCTCGGCGATACGAGCTTCAACATGGCGAATTCCTGGATCCTGGGCGCCAGCCTCTTCGGGATGAAGATCTCACTGGCGGGCCCCAGGGGATTTGAGCCCAAGGAGCAAATCCGGGCGCAGCTGCGGGCGGAAGGCCGCCCCGTGGACTTCCAGTTCACGAGCGACCCGTTCGAGGCGGTCGCGGGCGCCGACATCGTCTACACGGACGTCTGGGCCAGCATGGGCCAGGAGGCCGAGACGAAGGCCCGCGCCGAGGCGATGCGCCCCTACGCGGTGACCGCGCGGATCTTCGCCGCCGCGAAGCCCGACGCCCTGTTCATGCACTGCCTGCCGGCGCACCCGGGCGAGGAGGTCGAGCAGGCGGTGCTCGACAACCCCCGCTCGATCATCTTCGACGAGGCGGAAAACCGGCTGCACGTCCAGAAGGCCGTCATGTCGGTCCTCTCGGCCGCCCGGGGCAAATGAAATTGCGCGGCGCGCGGCCGTGTGCGATGATCCCCCTCCTTCCATGAAAATCGTCCTCGCCTACTCGGGCGGCCTCGACACGTCCGTCATCGTCAAGTGGCTCCACGAAACCTACGACGCTGAGATCATCACCTTCGCGGCCGACATCGGCCAGGAGGAGGAGCTCAGGGGTCTCTCCCAGAAGGCGCGCCGCACCGGCGCGTCCAAGCACTACACGCTGGACCTGGTCGAGGAGTTCGCGCGCGACTTCATCTACCCGATGGTCCGCGCCAACGCGGTCTACGAGGGGCAGTACTACCTTGGCACCTCGATCGCTCGGCCCCTGATCGCGAAGGCCCAGATCGAGATCGCGAAGCGGGAGAAGGCCGGCGCCGTGGCCCACGGGGCTACGGGCAAGGGCAACGACCAGTGCCGCTTCGAGCTGACGTACATGGCGATGGCGCCGAGGCTCCAGATCATCGCCCCCTGGAAGATCGACGCGTTCCGCCAGGCCTTCCCGGGCAGGAGCGAGATGATCGCCTACTGCAGGGAGCACAAGATCCCGGTCGAGGCCTCGGCGAAGAAGCCGTACTCGATGGACCGCAACCTCCTGCACATCTCCTACGAGGCGGGCATCCTCGAGGACCCCTGGTTCGACCCGACGACCCGGGCGAACAAGGGCATGTTCAAGCTCTCGGTCTCCCCGGAGGACGCGCCCGACAGGGCGGAGTACGTCGAGCTCGAGTTCGAGAAGGGAAACTGCGTCGCCGTGAACGGCAGGGCGATGACGCCCGCCGGTGTCCTGCGGGCGCTCAACAAGCTGGGAGGCAAGCACGGGATCGGCCGGGTCGACCTGGTGGAGAACCGGTTCGTGGGGATGAAGTCGCGCGGCGTGTACGAGACCCCGGGCGGCGCCATCCTCATGCAGGGCCACCGGCAGGTCGAGTCGCTCACCATGGACCGCGAGGTCATGCACCTGCGCGACTCCCTGATCCCGAAGTACGCGGAGCTCGTCTACTACGGCTTCTGGTTCGCCCCGGAGCGCGAGGCGCTGCAGGCCCTGGTCGACGAGAGCCAGAAGTTCGTGTCGGGCACGGTCCGGCTCAAGCTCTACAAGGGCAACATCATCACCTGCGGGCGCAAGTCGAGGTACTCGCTCTACGACATGAAGATCGCGTCCATGGAGGGCGTGAAGAGCTGGTACAACCAGAGCGACGCGACCGGCTTCATCCGCCTCAACGGCCTGAGGCTGCGGGCGCGAAACCTCGCGCAGCGGGGCCCGAAGGTCTGAAGGCTCCCGACGGGGCGATGGCGGCAGGCCGCCCGCCCCCGCCAGGCACGTGTCACTTCGCGGGCTTCGGGAACTTCGCTATGAACGCGTCCGGCCCGCCCTCCTCGTAGCCGTCCTGCTTGAAGACGAGCTTCTCATTGGGATCGAGGACGATGACCGTCGGGTAGCCCTCCACTCCGTACTTGTCCTGGAGGCCCTTGTTCTGGGCCTTCACGGCGTCGCTCTGCGGGTGGGAACGGGGGAAGTCGACCGTGACCAGCACCAGCTTCTGGTCCGCGAAGTCCTTGAACTTCTGGGTCGAGAGGACCTCGGCGTCGATGCGCTTGCACCAGGTGCACCAGTCCGAGCCCGTGAAGTCGAGGAGGAGCAGCTTGTGCTCCTTCCTGGCCTGCGTGAGCGCCGAGGAGTAGTCCTCGGTCCAGTCGGCGGCCCGTGCCGCGGTGAGCAGGAGGAGGGCCGCGGTGCAGCCCGCCAAGAGGCGAGGTAGGGTTCTCATGGGTCCGGGTATGGAGATATGGAGTTTGAGCAGGGGCAAGCCCGGGATATTCCCGGGATGCCTAAAAGAGCGCGTTGACGACGATCCCCACGGCCGTGATGGGGCCCGAGTCGTTGAGGCCGTCGAGCGTGCGGTCCACCTTCTTTATGGTGACCTGGGCGCTGTCGTAGAGGCCCGGGTCGTTGATCAGCTTCCCGAGCGTCCCCTGGCCCTTCGCGAGCTTGTCCGAGACGCTGCGGATGTTGGCGATCGAGGCACGGATGTCGTCCGCGGCCTTCTGGTCGTAGACCAGCGTGCCGAGGGTGCCCTGCCCGGACTTGACCTGGTCAAGGATGGTCTCGGCGTTGGCGACGAACTCCTTCGCCTGGGCCGCGGTGGCCTTGATGTCCTCGATTGAGGCCAGGAGCTCGTCGTGGAGCTTCGGGTCGTTGACGAGCTTCCCGAGGGTGCCCTCCCCGCGGTTGATCTTCCCGGTGATCTCCTGGAGGTTCGTCATCGTGGCGTCGACCCTGGCGCTGTTGTCGGTGACGAGCTTGTCGAGCTTCTGGATGATCCCGCCGCCATCCTTGCCCGTGCCGTTGAGCGCCTTGCTGAACGAACCGAGGGAGTCCTGGAGCTGTTTCCCGAGCCCCCCGAGCTCCGTCATGAGCGTGTTGAGGTCGGGTGACTCGAGCGTGCGGATCTCTGCGCCGTCCGCCAGGGGCGCGATCCCGGGCGAGCCCATGTCGATCGAGATGTAGTTTCCCCCGATCAGGCCCGACATGACGATGCTTGCCGTCGCGTCGCTCGCGATCGGGACCTTGGGATCGACCTGCAGGACGGCCTCGGCCCTGCGTCCCGAAAGGCGCGTCTTCTGCACGGTGCCCACTTTGACCCCGGCCAGGCGCACCTCGTCCCCCGTCTTGAGCTGCTTCAGGTCGGTGAACCCCGCGACCAGGGTGTGGGACTTCTCCTCGAAGATCTTGCCGTCGCTCAAGGTCTCGAACGTGACCCATACCAGGGCTACCCCGAGGAGGAAGAAGAGCCCGACTCGGGCGGTCTGTTGCGTGGAGTTCATGTTGATGCCTTTGTTTCGAGGTTCTTGAAACGGGGATTCTGGAGGTCGATCTTGGGGAAGAGGAAGTCGGTGAGCCTGGGGTCCTTGGTCGCGAACAGCTCCTGGGCCGTGCCGAGCGTGATCAGCGTCCCATCCATGATGATCCCGACCCGGTTCGAGATCGCCTTCGCGAGCGAGCGGTCGTGGGTGACGACGATGCTCGTCACGCTGTACTCGTTCTTCAGGGTGGCGATGATCTCGCTGATCGTGGCGCTCATGACCGGGTCGAGCTCGCTCGTCGGCTCGTCGTAGAGAAGGAGCTGCGGCTCCATGACCAGGGCGCGGGCTATGGAGACGCGCTTCTTCATGCCGCCGGAGAGCTCGGAGGGGAACTTTGCCGCGGCGTCCTGGACGGAGAGGATCTTGAGCGCGTGCATGACCTTCTCGCGGATGGCCTTCTCGTCGCCCGAGCGGTGCTCGCGCGGGTAAAGGGCCAGGTTGTCGTAGACGCTGAGCGAGTTGAAGAGGGCGCCGTCCTGGAAGACGAGGGCGACGCGGACCCTGTCGCGCGTCTCCGCGAGCGAGGGATCCTGCCCGTCGATCCGGATCGTCCCCTTGGTCGGGATCTCGAGGCCGACGATGTCGCGCAGGAGCACGCTCTTGCCGGAGCCGCTCGGCCCCATCAGGACGAAGATCTCCCCGGGATGGACGTCGAAGGTGATGTCGTTGAGGACCGGCACGCCCGAGAAGCTCTTCGACACGTGGTCAACCGTCACGCCGACGGCGTTGGCCTCGGCGCCGGTGAACGGATTGCGTGTCTTGCTGCAGGGGGAATCCATGGGGATGCGGGTGCTCTACATGAGGATCTTCGTGACGAAGTAATCCAGGACCAGGATGAGGATCAGGGACACAACCACGGCGCGCGTGACCGCCGCGCCGATCTCGCGCGGGCCGCCCTTCGTGTTGAGGCCGATGTCGCAGCAGACGAGGACGACGACAAACCCGAACACCTCGGCCTTCTCCATGCCGTTCATCACGTCCTTGAACTTCGTGTAGTGGCGCAGCGCGGCGAAATAGGACTCGGGGCTTATCCCCACGGTGCTCACGTAGCGGGCGACGACGGAACCGCCGAACCAGCCGACGATGTTCGCGATCACGATGAGGACCGGCATCATCACGAGGACGGCCGCGAGCCGCGGCAGGACGAGGATCTTGGCCGCCGGGATGTTCATGGTCGTGAGGGCGTCGATCTCCTGGTAGACCTTCATCGACGCGAGCTCGGCGGCGATCGCCGATCCCACGCGGCCGGCGAGGAGGACCGAGGTCATCATGGGGCCGAGCTCCCTGGCCATGGACAGGCCGACCAGGCTCCCGATGAACTCCTTGGCTCCGAAGCCCTCCATCGCGTACCCGGCCTCGAGCGCGAGGACCGTGCCGATGAAGAAGCTCAGGATCGCGACGATCGGGAGCGTCGTGTAGCCGATCATGTAGCACTGCTCGATGAACCGCGGCCATTGGCGGGGAAGGGTGCCGGCGTACGTCAGCGACCGGACAAGGAGCTGCACGACGCTGCCTACGCCCTCCAGAATTGCGTTGAGTTGCTTCATCGATTGGCCCTCCCAATCTCGCCCGCTTTGTCCCCGAAATCGAATCCTAAGATTTTCCAGGCCCCGGAGGGGCCGCGCCTCCTCATGCCGAGGAGGGGCCCCAGGTGGAATTCCTCAAGGCCCCGGGACTCGCTGCGCCTCCACGTGATCGCCCCCCAGAGGACCGAGCTGCGGGACTCCCCCGTCGGCCGGTGGTCGTAGCGGTAGATGGAGAAGAGCGGCGACCACGTCTCGCGGACGTCCGGGTTGTCCGGGAAGAAGACCTCGAGCGGGCTCGGGAACTGCAGCTGCCGGCTGCCGGCCCCGTTGTCCCAGATGCTCAGGACCGGCCAGATGTGCCTCTTGTAGGCGGGGGCGATCGAGGGCCGCGACACGCTGGTCTGGTCGAGCGACCAATAGAGGAAGTAGAAGAACTGCGTCTTTGACTGGGCGGTGTCGTCGTCGGCCCACGTTCGCCGGTGCCAGAGCGGCCACATCACCCACCTCGAGTCGGCCCCCTTCGTGTTCGAATACGTGTAGAAGGGCCCCCACCGGTTGAGCACCCGGTCGTCGCCCCTTCCCTGGAGCAGGAACGGCCAGAAGTAGCGCCTCTCGCTGTAGCGGTAGGGCGCCGTCCGCTCGGTGTAGCCGAAGAACGGCCAGAGGTAGTTCTCGCTCACGACGCCGGGGCCCCTCTCGCGGGTATAGAGGGGCAGGATGCCCACCTGGGTCGAGGGCGCGGTGCCCTCGGGGACATCCGGTCCGGGGTCGATCACGTTGTTCCAGATGAGCGGCCAGATGCAGTAGAAGTGGCTGGAAACGCCCGGCCCCTTCGTCGCGCCGAAGAGCGGCCAGATGCCAAACCCGTTCTCCTCGCCGCGGAAGGTCCTCACGAAGGGGAAGGGCGTGTAATAGACGTCGGTGTGCCGCTTGTAGGCGTCGACGTAGAGCGGGAAGACGACCCAGGAAAGCCGCGTGAAGCCCAGGCGGTACTTGATGGTGCCGTAAACGGGGAAGAGCGCATGGTAGGTGTCCTCCGGGCTTCCTGTTTCATGCGAGAAATAGAAGGGCCAGACGTCGAAGTGCCGGTCGACGGGCAGCTCGGGCGTATCGGTGTTGAATTCCGTGCCCTCGCCGTTGATCAGCTGGAAGACCGACCACTTGTAGGCCTTGGGGTATTTCCTGTAATAGAAGAGCGGGTAGAGGAAGTCGGACTTTGAGCCGTCCTCGGTCGTGACGTTCACGTAGAACGGCCTGAGGCCGCTGGCGGTGCCGGCGTCCGGCGCAGGCGCCGGGCCGGAGAAGAGGAAGGGCCCCGCCCCCGTCCAGCTCAGGACCTTTCCCGACTCGTCCCTCTGCTGCACGAAGGCCGGCCAGGCGTTCAATTCATCCGCCTGCGCGCCAAATGCGGCGGCAGCGGCCGTTAGGCCGACGAGTACGGTGAGCCCGGCGGGTGTCATGGTTGCTGCGGTCCCTGGTCAGAAGGAACCCAGTCTACACTAGCCGGCATTGTAAAATCTGCAACCATTTACAGGGGAATAGATTGACCTGCGACATGCCCCGGCGGCATGTGGTTCCCTCCCTGCGCCTGTTTTAGCGCACTCGATCTAGACCTGCAGGCTCTCCCCCGGCTGCAGGACGGCGAAATAGGGGGTGTCCCCGCCGCAGGCCTCCCTGAGGGCCCGGACAGGCTCCTCGCGGCCCTCGTCGGTCAATTGGAAGGTGCCCCAGTGCATCGCGACGCTTCGGCGCGCGCCGACGTCCCGATGGACGCGGACCGCCTCGGCGGGGTTCATGTGCGTCTCGCTCATGAACCAGCGAGGCTCGTAGGCGCCGATCGGGATCATCGCCAGGTCCGGGGCTCCGCAGCGCCGGCCGATTTCCGCGAAAAGCTGCGCATCATAGCCCGAATCCCCCGCGAAATAGGCGAGCCGGCCCCCGGCCCGGACCATGAACCCTCCCCAGAGCCTTGAGTTCGTGCCCAGGGGCGCCCTGCGGCTCCAGTGGAGCGCGGGGACGAGCGTCACCTCGAGGCCCGGGGAGAGCACCCGGGACTCCCACCAGTCGAGCTCGACCAGTCGGGAGAGGCCCGCCCCTTCAAGGAGCGAGCGGTGCCCGAGCGGCGAGACGACCTGGGGTTGGTCCCTTCGGGCGAGCTCGCGGAGGGAGGGGAGATCGCAGTGGTCGTAGTGGTCGTGGGACAGGAGCACGAGGTCCACCTTGGGCACGGCGCCAAGGGCCACTCCCGGCGCCGCCACCCGGCGCGGGCCCAGCCAGGGCAGGGGACTTGCGCGCTCCGAGAAGATCGGGTCCGTGAGGATTGTGGCCGACCCTCCCCTAAGGATGAAGGTGGATTGGCCGACCCAGGTCGCGGCGAGACCCTCGGGGACCGGCGCCTCCGGAACCGGTCGCTGCGCGACCTCGACCCGCTCGGGCCAGGGCACGGGATGGCTCGTCCTCCTCCACCGGATCACGTCTCGAAGGCCGCGGACCTTGGATCCGCCCGGGTTGAAGAACGTTTTCCCGTTGAAGTGGTCTGACTGCGCCGGTGTCATCGTCATGCCTTTTTGATGCGACCCCCAGCGATGTCGACCAAATGCCCCGCGCCGGCCCGCGGCGCCCCAGGAACCCCATGCGCATAAGCGGGGGAGTCGCGCGCGGGATCGAGCTTCTGGTGCCCAAGGGCGACGCCGTGCGCCCCGCCACCGACGGGATGAGGCAGTCCGTGTTCTCGAGCCTCGCAGCCCGTGTACCCGGGTCCCGATTTGTCGACCTCTTCGCGGGAAGCGGGGCCTACGGGCTTGAGGCCTTCAGCCGGGGGGCCGCGGGGGGAACCTTCGTCGAGCGAAACGCCAAGGCCCTGTCCTGCCTTCGCAGGAACATCGCGGCCGTGTGCCGCAGCGCCGGCAAGGGCGGGGCGGAGCTCCTCGCCGTGGAGGCGGACGCCCTCTCGTTGCCGGCCGGCGTCGGCGCCCTGCCGGACCTCATCTTCGTCGACCCGCCCTACGAGATGATCGAGGAGATTGCGCCGGCCCTGTTTGGGAAGCTCGCCGCCGCGCTGCCCCCGGACTGGCCCGGCCTCGTCGTCTTCGAGATGCCCGGCGAGCAGGCGCTCGACCCTCAGGGCTGGGCGTGCGCCAAGCGCCTGGGGCGGGGCGCGCGCAACCCGAGCGTCGCCTTCTTCAGGCGCGCGCCTTCGCAATAGCGACCGCGGCCACGACGGCCGTCTCCGTCCTCAGGACCCGGGCGCCCAGGTGCGCGAGGACAAACCCGCCTTCCCTGAGAATCGCACGCTCCCCGGCCGACCATCCCCGCTCCGGGCCGAATGCGAGCGTCAGCGGGAAGGTCGCCTCCGCGGCGACAAGGCGGCGGGTGGCCTCGTAGTTATCGAGCGCAATCCTCGCGCCACCCGCGGCCAGGCCCGCGACGGCGTCCGCGAGCCGGGCGTCCTGGACGACCTCGGGAAGCCTCGTGTCAAAGGCCTGCGCGGCCCCGTCCATGAGGTGGCGGCGCCACTCGCCGGTCTTCCACAGGGTGCTGGTCGCGTATCCCGGCTCCCCCCTTTCCGAGGGGAAGAACCGCATCGCGGCGACGCCGAGCGAGGCCGCCTCGTTCAGGATCTTCCGTGCGGTCTGGGGCCTGGGGAGCGCCACCAGGAGGGTGATCGGGTCGGGAGGGGACGGATCGGCGGTGCGTTCAAACGTGAAGGCGAGGTGCTCCGCTCCGATTGAAGTGAGGGTTCCCCTGCCGCGGGGTCCGTCGACCAACCCGGCGTCGAACGAATCGCCCTCCTTCCGCCTGAGGACCCCCAGGATGTGGGCCGCGCGCGGGTCGCCGAGCGAAAGGGGCCGGCCGACCTCCGCGGGCTCGAAGAGGACGAGGTTCACCGTCGCACCCGGGCCGCGCGGGGGGATCAGGCCAGGATGGCCTCGATCGACTTCAGCTCGTCGGCGCTGAAGGAAAGGTTCTTCAGCGCTCCCAGGTTCTCGTCGATCTGCGAGGTCTTGCTGGCGCCGATCAGGGCCGTCGTCACGGCCGGCTGGCGCAGCACCCACGCGAGGGACATCTGCGCGAGGGACTGGCCGCGGGCCTTGGCGAGCGCGTCCAGCTTTCGGATCCTCGCAAGCTTCTCCTCGGTGATGTTCTCGGGCTTGAGAAAGCGGGGGTCGTGCGAGGCGCGCGAATCCGCGGGGATCCCGTTGAGGTACCTGCCGGTCAGCATCCCCTGCGCCAGCGGGGTGAAGACGATTCCGCCGATTCCCTCGCGCACTAGGACGGAGAAGAGGGAGCGCTCCGGGCCCCGGTCGAACATGTTGTACCGGGGCTGGTGGATGAGGCACGGCGTCCCCATGTCCTTGAGGATCTTGGAGGCGCGCTCCGTCAAGGCCGCGTCGTAGTTGGAAAGCCCCGCGTAGAGCGCTTTGCCCGAGCGGACGGCGTGGGCCAGGGCGCCCATGGTCTCCTCGAGCGGCGTCTCCGTGTCGGGCCGGTGGCTGTAGAAGATGTCGACGTAGTCGAGGCCGAGGCGCCCAAGGCTCTGGTCCAGGCTCGCGAGGAGGTACTTGCGCGACCCGAAGTTGCCGTAGGGCCCCTCCCACATGTCGTAGCCGGCCTTGGTCGACACGATGAGCTCGTCGCGGTGCGCGGCCAGGTCCTCCTTCATGATCCTCCCGAAGGTCGCCTCGGCGGAACCCGCGGGCGGCCCGTAGTTGTTCGCGAGATCGAAGTGCGTGATGCCCCGGTCGAACGCCCTGAGCACCATTGCCCTTGCGTTTGCGTAGTCGTCGACCCCCCCAAAGTTGTGCCAGAGCCCGAGCGAGAGCAGGGGAAGCTTCACCCCGCTGCGGCCGCAGCGGCGGTAGAGAGAGGGGTCGGAGTACCGGTCGGGGGAGGGGACGTGGCTCATCTGGGTATTTCGTAAAGGGATGGGTCCATGCCGGGGCATCGGCAAACCCAATCTCTCCCCGGAGGAGCCTTCCGCCATAGGAGGCTTGACCGGGCCGCCCCCCATGGGGAGCATCCCCACCTCGCAGGAACGCGGGCGTAGTTTAGTGGTAAAACTCCAGTTTTCCAAACTGGCCTCGGGAGTTCGATTCTCCCCGCCCGCACCATCGCAGAGGGTGCCCAGAGACGTCTTCGTCCCCTCACCAGGAGGCGATGGCTCCGAGTCAGAATCTTGGCGGACGCGCAGGCCTTGATGGCCGCTTTACGCCGGGAATCATTCGGCACCAACGAGTTCGTTGGAAAGCGGGCCGCCGGCGGGGGCAAGAACTGCGGCAGATTTGCCAAGAGATGCGCAAGTGAAACATCGGGCCCGCGTGTATCACCCTCCGACGACAAAACATCGTCCGATTCGATCAACGACACAAATCCCATGAAACACTCCATTCATTCACTCAAGTTGCTTGGGCTGGGTTCGCTCCTGGCCCTCGCTTTCGCCCTCACCCCAACATTCCTGCGTGCCGGGCTTCCCCAGCCGGCTTCGCATCGCGCCAATTCCTCACCGGCGGACGTCTCGGCCGTGAATCCCGGCGATACGGGTGCCATGACATGCGGCGCGTGCAGGACGATATCGATCACCGAGCGCCGGCAGCTTGAGGGCACGAAGGCCGGCACCGCGCTGTTCACGACGGATTCCCGCCACGAGTGTGCAATGTGCCGCGGCGCCATTGTGACGGTTAACGGGACAACCGTGGACACCATGCAGCGCGACTGTCCCATGTGCGCCAAGGGCGCAGCGCTCTGCTGCGCGGCGCCTGTCGCCGCCACGAGGAGCTAGGCGACCAAAGATACAGGGTCACGGCGCCGCCTGGGCTTATCCCGGCGGCGCCCAGCATTAGGGCAGGGCGGTTCGCGGGCCGGGCCGGTTCCCGTCTTCCGATGCCCGAGTGGGCTTCTGCACGTGGGGTTGTATTTGGATTGCAGTGAATAGCGCATCCAAGGCCTGCCTGAATCCCAGTTCGTGGGACCGGTGGCACATCCCCTGCTAGAGGGTCCGTCGATGATCACAACCGAGGATGCAATCGATCAGGAGCTCGAGTTGACCCATGCGCGCCTTCTCCTGGACTTGGTGAGCGTGGGGGGCGGGCAGGGCGTCTATATCCTGAATCCTCCTCCACTCGACGATCCCGAGTGAAGGCACGGGCGGGACCCCTCCCGCAGGCCGAGTCCTGCGGTTCGGCTCGCCGTCAATAATACGCGAGAAACAGGGCGTGCCGACCGACATGAACGCGACCTCCGGCCATCAGGTGCGTCCCTATGGGCCGCCCCCAAGGGTGTTCCCGAAGCGTTTTGGTCATGGCCGACATCCAGTTGGTTAAATTCTGTCAATCTTTGCCTTCGGCAGATGGCGGCGCCTCTTGCAGGAATTTTTCGCTGACGTATGACCCAGAGTGCCAGCAGCTAATGAACCTGTCAGAGGGAGATCCGAAATAAGTGAAATTGAGTGCGAGCTTCTTGCATCTGTCCGGCGAACAGTTCAATTTCCGGCCAGGAATGAGGAACACCATTTTTGCAGCCTTTTATACGCTCGGGCTCTCAGCATTTTTTCCGCTGATGATCGTCAATCACAGGAGCAACGCGGCGTGGCCGATGTTTCTCGCACCGATCGTTGCGGCCGGCTTGGCGGAGGTCCTCTCGAGGACGATGAGGCTCACCAAGGTGAGGTCGGAGAACAGGGCGATATGGCTGATCGCGGCCTTCGTCCTCCTGTCGCAGATTGCCAAATACACGCTCGGCTTGGACGCGGGTGACGGCTTCACCGAATACCTGGCATTGAACGCGCTTTACCAGATCGTGCTGGTCCTCGTCTTCGCCATATTGGAGAAGCGCGGAACCAAGGGGCCGGACATCGGCCAGGGTCAAGCGGTCTGAGGTCGGATCTGGGTCGGCGCCTAGATTTTTGGGGCAGGGATGCTGTGCCCTTCTTGGGCCGCGACCATGGGGGTCGGGATGAATAGCAGCGAATCCAATAAATTGATACGGTCGTAGGAATGGCTGCTGCGCAGAGCCATCCAGGTCGCACCCGAATCAGGCTGCACGTGGAATGACGAGGTCGCCCATGAGTCTGTACCGCCAAAATCGGTCAAGGGAGGGGTGCGAGCTACGGCTCCCTTTCTCCCGTGACGATATCCTGGTTTCGGATGATCACCCCGAACAACGGACGCCCGCGACATCCACGGACCCACATGCAATTAATTTTCATGTATCTCGCGCAGATTCAAATAACATGCCAAACGAAGTAAAAAGACAGTAATTTGCATCTTCCAATTGCCGATTGTTTCGGTAGACGTCCCACACATGAGAGGCCACATCCAGCGGGTTTTTTGTCCGGTTTTTCTTTCGCTCGTGCTCGGGTGCCCAGGGGTTGCAATCGCCCAATCCAATTACTCGCATCCCTATTACTGGCAAACGCTTGCAGGGGTTTCCAAGTTTGGATTCAGGAATGGTTCCGCCTTGTCCTCGCAGTTCGCTCTTCCCGGCGCAGTGTGCGAGTCGTCTACGGGGATCGTCTATGTGGCGGACTCGACCAACTGCGTGATTCGTAAGGTCTCGGGCGGCGTCGTGACCACACTGGCGGGGATGCCGGGGGTGCCGGGATTTGCCGATGGAACGGGCTCCGGCGCGCAATTTGCCTATCCGAGCGGCCTCGCCATTGACGCGAGCGGCAACCTTTACGTGGCCGACACGGACAACGAGGTAATCCGCAAGGTGACCCCTGCCGGCGTGGTCACGACCATCGTTGGGACGCCCGGGGTCCTCGGCAGCTCCGACGGCACGGGACCCTCGGCAAGCTTCTGGAATCCCGCGGGGATCGCCATCGACTCCGGCGGGAATCTCTACGTCACCGACAGCGACAACATCACGGTTCGAAAGATCACTCCCGGGGGCGACGTCAGCACGATCGCCGGGACACTGAGGGTGTCGGGCAGCCAGGATGGCACCGGGAGCGGCGCCCAGTTCGCGTATCCGTACGGAATCGCCGTCGACGGCGCAGGGAACGTCTACGTGGCCGACATCCAGAACAACAACATCCGAAAGATCACGCCGGGGGGCGTCGTTTCGACGTTCGCCGGGCTCGCGGGCACCTCGGGGAGCACGAACGCGACCGGCACGGCGGCGCGGTTCCACTCGCCGAACGCCGTCGCGTCCGACGCCGCCGGCAATCTCTACGTTGCGGACACGGGCAACGACACGATTCGCATGATCACGCCGGGAGGGGTGGTGAGCACGCTGGCGGGGACGGCGGGCGCCGAGGGAAGCTCCGACGGGACGGGCGCCGCGGCCAGGTTCAGCGCGCCGGCCGGCGTCTCGGTGGATAGCTCCGGGAACGTCCTTGTCGCGGACACCTACAACTCCACGGTCCGCGTGATCGCGCCCGGCGGGGGCGTGACGACCGTGGCCGGGATCGCGGCATTGGCGGGGTCGGCGGACGGTCCGCCGCTCGTGGCGCGATTCAGCGGGCCCTGGGGCGTGGCGCGGGACGGGGCCGGGAACGCCTACATCGCGGACTCCTTCAACAACACGGTGCGCAAGGTCACGGCCTCGGGGACGGTCTCGACGATCGCGGGGACCGCGGGCGTCACGGGAACCCTCGACGGGACGGGCCCCGCGGCGCAGTTCAATTCGCCCGCGGGCACGGCCGTCGACGCGGGTGGCGTCGTCTACGTCGCCGATTCGGCAAACCACACGATCCGAAAAATCGCGGCGGACGGCACGGTCACGACCTTTGCGGGAACGGCGGGGGTTGCGGGAAGCCACGACGGGACCGGCACCGGGGCCCAGTTCAAATTTCCCGAGGGCATCTCCCTCGACCGGTCCGGAAACCTCTATGTCGCCGACTCGGGCAACGACACGATCCGGATGATCACCCCGGGCGGCGTCGTGACGACGGTCTCCGGCACGGCGGGGATCACCGGCACGACCGACGGGCCCGCAGCGGGTGCGCTCTTCTCCGGGCCTGCGGGCGTCGCGGTCGACGGGTCGGGGAACATCTACGTCGTCGATTCGGGGAACAGCTCCGTTCGGTTGATCTCGTCCGCGGGGCAGGTGTCCACGCTTGCCGGCTCCCCGGGGAGCTTCGGCGGAAGCGCCGACGGGAGCGGCGCCGGGGTCGGCTTCTACGGGCCCGAGGGGATCGCGGTCGACGGGTCGGGAAATGTCTACGTCGCGGACTCGTTCAACAACGAGATCCGCAAGATCTCCCCGGGAGGGGCCGTGACGACGCTCGGCGGCGTCGCCGAGGTCGACAACGAGATCGACGGGATAGGGGAGACGGCGCAATTCAACACACCGATAGGGATCGCCTCGGATGCGGCGGGGAACCTCATCGTCGCGGACTCCTTCAACAACGTCATCCGGACCGGCATCCCGTACAACCCGGTGTCGATCCAGGGCGGGCCGCTGACCCAGACCACGAACCAGGGGGGCACCGTCGTCCTCACGGTCGCGGCCTCCGGGACGGGGTCGCTCGCCTACCAGTGGAAGTTCAACGGCGCAATTCTGTCGGACGGCTCGGGCGTCTCCGGGTCGAACGGTGCGACGCTCACCCTCACCAATGTGCAGCCGGGCGAATCCGGCGCCTTCTCGGTCACCGTCACGGACGGATTGGGCCAGACGGCGTCCGCGTCGGCGACCCTCACGGTCGTCTCTACCGTTCCGGTGATCTTGGCGCAGCCCTCCTCGCAGTCCTCCCAGGTGGGTTCGCCCGCGACCTTCACCGTGGGTGCAAGCGGAGGCTCGGCCCTCTCGTACCAATGGTCCGTCGACGGCACGGTCATCGCCGGCGCCACCGCCTCCTCCTACACGATCTCCAGCGTCCTGGTCTCGGACTCGGGCTCCTACTCGGTCACCGTGACCGACGAAGGCGGCAGCGTGACGAGCCAGGCTGCGTTCCTGACGGTTTCGTCGTCGTCGGGCGGCCCCTCGGTTGCCGCCCAGCCGTCGTCGTTCACCACGGTCTCGGGGGGAACGGTCGTCCTCACGGTCGATGCGAACGGCGCCACGACGGCGAATGTCGCCTCGGTCCGCCTGCGAACCAACGCGTCCACGTTCACCTACCAGTGGTTTTTCAACGGGGCGGTGCTTGCGGATGGCGGCGGGGTCGTCGGGTCGCGCACGGCGACGCTCCTCCTGACACACGGCGCGGCGAGGGCCGGGGGATACGCCTGCCTCATCTCGAACACGGCGGGTTCGGTCCTCAGTCAGACGTCGAACCTGGTCGTCGCGTCCACCGCGGATCCCGGCAGGCTCGTCAATCTCTCGACCCGCGCTGCCGTGGGTTCCGGTGCGAACATCCTGATCGCGGGATTTGTGAGCGGCGGGGCCGGGGCCTCGGGGACGCAGACTGTGCTCATCCGCGGAATCGGGCCCGCCCTCGGCGGATTCGGGCTGTCGGGTGCCTTGGCCGACCCCCAGCTGACGCTCCTCCAGGGAACGACCTCGATGGCGGCGAACGCGGGCTGGTCGGGCAGCGCCCAGATCACGGCGGCCGACGCGTCCGTCGGCGCCTTCGCCCTCGCGGATCCCTCGAGCGGCGATTCGGCGCTCTTAGTTTCAAGCCTGGCCCCGAACGCCTACACGGCCCAGGTCTCTGGAAAGAGCGGGGACTCGGGGACTGGCCTCGTCGAGGTCTATGATGCCTCGCCCTCCGGATCCTACACGCCCACGTCCGCGCGCCTCGTCAACATCTCGGCAAGGGCGCGGGTGGGGACGGGGGCCAACGTGATGATCGCAGGTTTTGTGATCGGCGGCTCGACGTCAAAGACCGTCCTCATTCGGGCCTCGGGCCCCGCGCTTGCGGCCTTCGGCCTCGCGGGGACGCTTCCCGACCCGAAGCTTCAGCTTTTCCAGGGGACGACGGCGATCGCCTCGAACACGGGCTGGGGCGGCGACCCCCAGATCGCCTCGGTGGCGTCGGCCGTCGGCGCGTTCTCCTGGGGAAGCGCCGCGACCGCCGACTCCGTGATCCTCATCACGCTCCAGCCGGGCTCGTACACGGCGCAGGTTTCCGGTGCGGCCGGGGACTCCGGACTGGGTCTGGTCGAGATCTACGACGTGCAGTAGGGGGCGACGCTCGCCGATTTAGCGCGGCCTTAACGGCCCGCGCCCACTCGGCAATTCATGCGCGCGCCCGGGGAAAACCGCCGGACCGGTTGACGAAGAATTAGCGGAATCCCGCCCGAACTTAACCCGTCCGGAAAGGGCGCTGGCGCGGTACCTGCACGACATGGCGGCACACAGCTTCCGCCATGCATTCAACCGAAATCATCCAGATCGCACTCTTCTTCGGCCTCGGCATCGCCCTCACCCCCGTGGTGGGCCGGTTCATGGCCCGCATCTACAACGGTGAGAGGACATTCCTCCATCCGCTCCTCTCGCCGCTCGAGCGAGTCGTCTACAAGCTGAGCGGCGTCGATCCCGCGCACGAGATGTCGTGGCTCGAGTATTTCTGGGCCGTGCTGGCCTTCACGACCGTGGGCTTCGTTTCCCTGATGGCGATCCTCATGACCCAGGCCTGGCTGCCCCTGAACCCGCAGAAGCTGCCGAACTGCTCGTGGGACCTCGCGTTCATGCAGGCCTGGAGCTTCACCTGCAACGCCGACTGGCAGTCCTACATGGGCGAGTCGACGATGAGCAACTTCTCCCAGGTGATCGGGCTCATGGTTCACCAGTTCCTGAGCGGGGCGGTGGGTCTGGCAGTCCTCGTCGCGGTGGGCAGGGCGCTCAAGCGCGCGACCGTGAAGACCGTGGGGAACTTTTGGGCGGACATGACGCGCGGGCTCACCTATTTTGTGATCCCGCTTTCAATTCTCTGGGCGATCCCTCTCGCCTGGCAGGGCGTGCCGCAGACCTGGAAGCCCTACGAGACGGCGGCGCTCGTCGAGCCTTACACGACCCAGGTCCAGAAGACCGACGACAAGGGGAACCCGGTCACCGCGTCCGTGGCCAAGGTCGACGACAAGGGCAACGCGGTGAAGGGTGCAGACGGGAAGCCCGTCATGGTGGACCAGCCCGTCATGGTGGACCAGAGGGTCGAGACCCAGTCGATCCCCGTGGGGCCCGTGGCCTCGTTCGTCTCGATCAAGCAGCTCTTCACCAACGGAGGCGGGTGGTTCGGGGTCAACAGCGCCCACCCCTACGAGAACCCGACGCCGCTCTCTAACTTCCTGGAGCTCCTGGCGATCATCGTCGTGCCGATGGCGCAGGTCTACATGTTCGGCCTTCTGATCGGGAACAGGAAGCACGCCTGGTGCCTCTTCAGCGTGATGCTGGCGCTCTTCGTGGGTTCGTTCGCCGTGGCGTGGTGGGCGGAGTCGCAGCCCAATCCCGTCGTGCAGAACCTCCAGCCGCTCATGGAGGGCAAGGAGCAGAGGTTCGGCGTGATGAACAGCGTCCTATGGGGTGTCAGCTGCACGGCGATCGACAACGGCTCCGTGAATTCCATGCACGACAGCTGGATGCCGATAGCGGGGCTCATGCCCCTCTGGAACATCCTGATCGGCGAGATCATCTTCGGAGGGATCGGCTGCGGCATGTACTGCATGCTCTTCCATGTCCTGATCACGGTGTTCATCGCCGGGCTGATGATCGGGCGAACGCCCGAGTACCTTGGGAAGAAGCTCGGTGCCTGGGAGGCCAGTTGGGCCTGCATCGGGGTGCTGGTGCCCAACGCCGCATGCCTGATCCCTACCGCGATCGCGGTCATGGTGCCGCAGGGCCTCTCGAGCATCGCCAACCCCGGGCCGCACGGCCTGAGCGAGGTGCTCTACGCCTTCGGGGAGGCCGCGAACAACAACGGGAGCGCCTTCGCCGGCCTCAACGCCAACACGGTCTTCTACAACGTGGCCACGGCCATCTGCATCGTCATAGGGCGCTTCGTCCCGATCGTCGCCGCGCTTGCGATCGTCGGGCGACTTGCCTCGAAGAAGACCGTGGAGCCCTCCGCGGGGACGCTTGCGACCCATGGCTGGACATTCGGGCTGAGCCTGACCGGTGTCATCGTCATCGTCGCCGCGCTCACGTTCTTCCCGGTCCTCTGCCTGGGGCCGATCATCGAGCAGGGCCTGATGGCCGCCGGCCGCGCGTTCTGAGAGCCGCACACCCCACGCACCCTTCAACCCTCCTTCACATACCATGAGCACCAAGGTCGCCTTCAGCTACAAGACACTCGCCGGCCAGGCGTTGATCGACTCCTTCAAGAAGCTGCACCCGCGCGACGAGATCAAGAATCTCGTCATGTTCGTCGTCTGGCTTGGGTCGATCCTCACGACGGTCTTCCTCTTCCTGCCGGGGCAGTTCAACTCGTTCAACATCCAGATCTGCATCTGGCTCTGGTTCACCTGCCTCTTCGCGAATTTCGCGGAGGCGATGGCGGAGGGCCGCGGCAAGGCCCACGCGGACGAGCTGCGCAAGATGCGCACGAAGACGACCGCGAAGAAGCTCGTCGACGGGAAGGTCGTCTCCACCTCGAGCTCGGCGCTCAAGGTCGGCGACCTCTTTGTGTGCGAGACCGGGGACTTCGTCCCCGCGGATGGCGAGATCGTGGAGGGGATCGCGACCATCGACGAGTCCGCCATCACGGGGGAGTCCGCGCCGGTGGTCCGTGAGAGCGGCGGCGACCGCAGCGCCGTCACGGGCGGGACCGTCGTCATCAGCGACAGGATCGTGGTTCGCTGCTCGGCCGAGGAGGGGAACTCGTTCCTCGACCGGATGATCTCGATGATCGAGAACGCCCGCCGCCAGAAGACGCCGAACGAGATCGCGCTCAACATCGTCCTCGTGGCGATGACGGCGCTCTTCGTCCTGGTCGTCTTCACGCTTCCGCCCTATGCGCACTACAACGAGAAGGCCGCGGGGCAGGAGCATGTCGTTCTCACCTCACTCCCGGTGCTCCTCTCCCTCATCGTATGCCTCATCCCGACGACGATCGGGGGCCTGCTGAGCGCGATCGGCATCGCGGGAATCGACCGGCTGATGCGGCGCAACGTGCTCGCGACATCGGGCCGCGCCGTCGAGGCCGCCGGCGACGTCGACGTGCTCCTCCTCGACAAGACGGGGACGATCACGCTCGGCAACCGCATGGCGACGGAGCTCATCCCGGCCCCGGGGGTCGACGTGGCGAAGCTTGCGGACGCCGCGCAGCTCGCCTCGCTTGCGGACGAGACGCCCGAGGGCCGCAGCATCGTCACGCTTGCAAAGGAGAAGTTCAACCTGAGGGGGCGCGACGTCGCGCAGAAGGAGATGACGTTCGTCCCGTTCACGGCGCAGACGCGCATGAGCGGCGTCGACGTGGGGTCGTCGAAGATCCGAAAGGGCGCCGCCGAGAGCGTGAAGGCGTGGGTCGCGTCCCTGGGCGGCGCGTACCCCGACGAGGTGCAGGCGGAGGTGAACCGGGTCTCCAGGGCGGGCGGCACGCCGCTCGTCGTGGCGGAGGACGCGAAGGTCCTCGGGGTCATCCTCCTCAAGGACATCGTCAAGGGCGGGATCAAGGAGCGCTTCAGCCAGCTGCGGGCCATGGGGATCCGCACGGTGATGATCACGGGCGACAACCCGCTGACGGCCGCGGCGATCGCCGCCGAGGCCGGCGTCGACGACTTCATCGCCCAGGCGAAGCCCGAGGACAAGCTGGCCCGGATCCGCAAGGAGCAGGAGGGCGGCAAGCTGATCGCGATGATCGGGGACGGGACCAACGACGCCCCGTCCCTCGCGCAGGCCGACGTCGGTGTCGCCATGAACTCGGGCACGCAGGCGGCCCGCGAGGCGGGCAACATGGTCGACCTGGACTCGAATCCGACGAAGCTCATCGAGGTCGTCGAGATCGGCAAGCAGCTGCTCATGACGCGCGGCGCGCTGACGACCTTCTCCATTGCGAACGACGTCTCCAAGTACTTCGCGATCCTGCCGGCCATGTTCGGGCTGCTCTATGCGACGGCGCCCGGGGGCTACGGCCCCCTGCAGACGCTCAACATCATGTTCCTGCACTCGCCCCAGAGCGCCATCCTGAGCGCGGTCATCTTCAACGCGCTGATCATCGTGGCCCTCATTCCGCTCGCGCTGCGCGGCGTGAAGTACCGCCCGATCGGGGCGAAGATCATCCTCAGGAACAACATGCTGATCTATGGCATCGGCGGAATCCTGCTGCCCTTCGTCTTCATCAAGCTGATCGACATGGCGCTCGTGGCCGTCCACCTCGCGCCGTGACCCAGCCCAGACCCACCAACAGAGAACAACACCGACCATGTTTAAGCTTATCCTCCAGTCCATCAGGCAGACCCTCGTCTGGACCGCCATCACGGGTGTCGCCTATCCCCTGCTCATCACGGCCATCGCCCAGACCGCGTTCAAGGACCAGGCGAACGGCAGCCTAATCCTGCGCGACGGAAAGCTCGTGGGGTCGGAGCTGCTCGCGCAGCAGTTCACGGGCCCGACGTATTTCTGGCCGCGCCCGTCGGCGGGCACCTATGCGACGGTTCCCTCGGGCGCCAGCAACCTCGGGCCGACGAGCGCGGCCCTTCAGACGAACGTGGCGAACAACCTGAAGGCGCTGCGCGACGCCCACAAGCTGCCGGCCGACGCGCCCGTCCCCTCCGACCTTGTCTTCACCTCCGCGAGCGGCCTCGACCCGCACGTGAGCCCGGAAGGCGCGCGCTTCCAGGTTGCCCGGGTTGCGGCCGCCCGCGGGGCTCCCGAGGACAGGGTGAGGGCGCTTGAGGAGAGCTTCGTCGAGGCACCGCAGTGGGGGGTGTTCGGCCAGGCGCGCGTGAACGTGCTCAAGCTCAACCTCGCCCTCGACCAGCAGTTCCCCCCAAAGAAATGACGGCGACCGCCGGAGCCGGGCCGCGGCCCGCCTAAGCAGTGAGACCGATGAACCCCAATTCGAAGGTGCTGGTGGTCGACTCGGACCCGGCGATCCAGCGCCTCCTGGCCATCCTGCTGGAGGCGGAGCGCTGCAGGGTGGTGGGCGCAAGGACTCAGGAGGAGGGGTTGGCAAAGGCCGCGGCGTTGGCTCCCGACCTGGTCATCCTGGAGCTCGAGCTGCCGGGGTGCGACGGCTTCGCGCTCCTCGCGGCCCTCAGGAGGCAGGTCCGCGCTCCCGTGTTGGCGCTCTCCGCCCATGCCTCCGTCGGGGATGTCGTCAGGGCGCTCGACGACGGCGCATGCGACTGCGTGCGCAAGCCCTTCAACGGGGCCGAGATGGCGGCCAGGGTCCGGGCCCAGCTTCGCCTGAGGAGGTCGCTCGGCGCGAACATCTTCATCCGCGAGAGCCGCGACCAGGCACCGGCCCCGCGGGAGATCCTGGTGAACGGCCTAAGGCTCGAGCTTACGGCAAAGGAGGAGGCCGTGCTGCAGGTCCTGGCCCGGAGGCCCGGCGCGCTCGTGACGATCCACGACCTGCTGAGCGCAATCTGGGGCAGCGCGGGGGCCGCCCAGCTTCACGAGCTGCGCGTCTATATTACCAGACTGCGCCGCAAGCTCGAGGCCTGCGGCGCGGCCAACCTGATCGAGTCCGAGCGCAACGTCGGGTACAGCCTCTGCGTGGGAGTGGGCCGCGATCCCTAGCCCGGAGAGGCCCGCTCAGCGGGCGCGGCTAAAGAGGAGGAACCAAAGGGCCGTCGCGACGGGCGCGAGGACGGGAACCCCAATCGCCAGGATTGACCAGAAATGAAGGCGCAGGGCCAGCTTGGCCGGCGCCGCATCGGCGAGGCGGTCGCAGCGGCCGGTGACCTCCACGGCGGCCGGGTCGCCCAGCTCCCTGCCCAATTGCCCTGCGGAGGCGTGCCTCGCCGAGGGCTGGCGCTCCAGGGCGTGGAGGACGATCTCCTCGGTTCCCCGGGAGACCTTGGGATTGAGGCTCCTGAGCGGCTCGGGATCGCACACCACGCGGGCGTTCATGACCGCCAGGGCGTTGTCGCCCTCGAAGGGAGGTCTTCCCGTGAGCATCTCGTACATCATGGCCCCGAGGCTGTAGATGTCGGTGCGGGAATCGCCGCGCTTTCCCTTCACCTGTTCGGGGGCCATGTAGTCCGGCGTGCCCATTGCGGGTGTGAGCCCGCGGAACGTGACGCGCCTCAGATCCGTCGAGGTCGCCAGGCCGAAGTCGAGCAGTCGGATAGTGCCGTCGCAGCCCACCATGACGTTGTGCGGCTTCAGGTCCCGGTGGACCACGCCCTCGCCGTGCAGGTATTCGAGGGCCTGGCACAGGAGAGAGCCTATCTTCAGGGCGTCGGCCTCGGGGATCGGCGACATCGCCGCGAGAAGGTGGGCGAGGGTGCAGCCGCGTAGGTACTCCGTGACGATGTAGGGCCGGCTCTTCGGCGTGGTGATGGGGATGAACCTGAGGATGTAGGGGTGGCTCAGCCTGAGCCCGATCTCCTCCTCGCGGCTGAACCGCGTGGCAAAACCCGGGTCGCTCTCGAATTCCATGTGCGGCACCTTCAGCGCCACGTCGGCATTGCCGTTGTTCAGGTCCTGGGCCCGATAGATCAGGGACATGCCGCTTCGGCTGATGAGCTCCGTGACCACGAACCGATCATCGAGGACTTCTCCCGGCTGGAGTGCGCCCACGCCGCTGGCCGAGCAGGGCGGATGGTAGTCGACCACCCGGCGAAAGAAGTCCACGCCCAGGGGCGCGGTTGCCGGCTCGTGTGTCATGCATCCATTATCGCACCGCGGCGTCGCTCCAGGTAGTAAACAATCGGGGCGTATCCGCTAAGAATGCATCAACCCCCGGCTTTGGGACGGGAAGGAGTTATCTCACCAGTGTATCGATCAAATCGTTGACGGAAAATAATTTACCCGCAAGAGGGCAGTCCGGACCCCGGAGGTCCCTTGCGGGTTGATTCTTCCTTCAAGGTTTCGCGGGAGAGGCGCGAATCGTTCGCCTTGGTCCCGTCGGCGATTGGCGACGGTCGGGGATTTGGGCGGGTGTTCTATTCCAAAATCAGCATCCTCGAATCCGCAACGGACCAACATTTTGCGCATCCATGGGCGACGGGGGCTTACCGTTTTTTGACCCGGGGCCCGGCGCAAAAGGGTTGCGGCGCCACTTGCGCCCTGTTTTAACCGCGCCATGGCACTAATCTCCTCCGCATCCTCCGCACCCGGCGCAACCGCAGGCCAGGCAGGTGCAAGGAAGCCGGGCTCGGATGTCCGCACCGCGCAGGCGCTCGCCAAGCAGAAGTCGCTCGAGAAGAGCGCTAAGAAATACAAGCTCCCCCTGGGTGAGTTGACGATGTTCACGCAGCAGCTCGCGTCGCTCCTGGTGGCCGGACTGCCCCTCGTCCAGTGCCTTGAGGCCCTCCAGGACCAGACGGAGGACCCGAGGTTCCGGATCATCATCCGCGACGTGCGCCTCGACATTTCGCAGGGCAACTCGTTCTCGTCGTCGGTCAAGAAGTTCCCCAGGGCGTTCCCGACGCTCTTCATCTCGATGGTGGAGGCCGGTGAAGCGAGCGGCGGGCTCGCGGAAATCCTGGGCAAGGTCGCCGGATACTTCGAGGCGACCGTGAAGCTGACCAAGAAGGTCAAGTCAGCCATGGCGTACCCGATCGGCGTCATCTCGCTGGCGATCGTGCTCGTCAACGTGCTGCTGATCTTCGTCATCCCGGTCTTCGCCGCCATGTTCGCGGACTTCGGCGCCAAGCTGCCGATGCCGACCCAGCTGCTGATCGACCTGAGCCATTTCATGGGCAAGTGGTGGTGGGCGATCGGGCTGAGCTGCTACGGCGCCTACTGGGTGCTGGGCAAGTTCGTGGCCACGCCGAGGGGTCGCCGACTCAAGGACCAGGCGCTCGTCCGGGCTCCGATCTTCGGGAACCTGGTGCACAAGATCGCGCTCTCGCGGTTCTGCCGCACCTACGCAACCCTCATCCGCTCCGGCGTCCCCATCCTGCGGACCTTGGAGATCGTCGCCAGCGCGAGCAACAAGGTGCAGATCGAGGACGCCTGCGGCGAAATCGCCAAGCACGTCAGCCAGGGCGGCCAGGTCTCCGAGATCCTGGCCTCCAACGAGTTTTTCCCGCCGATGATGAAGCACATGGTGAAGGCCGGCGAGGCGACCGGTAATGTCGACGGGATGATGAACAAGATCGCCGACTTCTACGACGTCGAGTGCGACGCCACGGTGAGCGCCCTGACGTCCCTGATCGAGCCGCTGCTCATCGTCTTCCTCGGCATCATCGTCGGCGGCATCGTCATGGCGATGTTCCTGCCGATCTTCCAGCTGGGAGCCGTCGCCGGTGGAATGGGGTAATTCCCCTAGATTGCTCAAGGAGCGCCCGTTAGCGGGCGTTGTTGACTTGCCCTGATCCAGCAGGGAGGCTCATCCCCCCTTGAATTAGTCATGCCCTCCGTCCTCATTGTCGATGACCTGATATCCATCCACGAGATGCTGGATGCGGTGATCCAGCCGACGGGCTTTTCGACGGCTTTTGCGACGGACGGGGAGAAGGCGCTGACACGGTACAAGGCCGAGAAGTTCGACATGGTCCTGGCGGACATCGACATGAAGCCGATGGACGGGATCACGCTCCTCAAGCAGCTCAAGCAGTACGACCCCAACTCCGTCACGATCATCATGACGGCGTACGCGAGCACGGAGAGCGCCGTCCAGGCCCTCAAGTTCGGGGCCTTCGACTACCTGCAGAAGCCGTTCCGCGTGGACGAGCTGATCGCGACCCTAAGGCGCGGCATCGAGTTCCGCGAGATCCAGGCCCAGCGCAACCTGGCGACCGCCGGGGCGGGCTTGAAGCTGGACGACGTCGAGGGCCGCCTGGTCGGCAAGAGCCCGCAGATCAAGAAGCTGATCCAGCAGGTCAAGAAGCTGGCCGTCGTGCGCACGCCGGTGCTCCTGATCGGGGAGAACGGCACCGGCAAGAGCTCGGTGGCGGAGATCCTCCACAGCGCGACCGGGGCCGACCACGCCCATTTCGTCCGGATCGACTGCTCGCTCAGCTCCGAGAAGAGCTTCCGCGACGGGCTCCTCGGCCAGGGAGGGGAGGGCGGCCCGTGGACGCGCGACGCCAAGGGCGGCACCCTCTTCCTCGAGCACCTCGAGTGCCTGGCGGCCCCCGTCCAGCAGGAGCTCGTCAGTGTCCTGCGCAACACGGCGCACGGCTTCCGGCTCGTGTGCACGACGACGGACGACCTTGAGAAGATGGTCGATCAGGGCAAGTTCAACGACGAGCTGTTCTACCGGGTGGCGTCCCTGCCGCTCCAGATGCCCGCCCTTCGCGACCGCAAGGAGGACATCCCCCTCCTGGTCAAGCACTTCACGAATCGGGCGACCAACCCCCTGATCGACCCCAACCTGATAGAGTTCACGGACGACGCAACGGCGGTCCTGACGGCCTACCACTGGCCGGGGAACCTGACCGAGATGTACCAGGTGGTCTCGAAGATCGCGTCGACGACCGAGACCCGGGTGGTGACCTCGGAGCAGCTCCCCCTCAGGATCCGGGAGCTGAAGCACTGGCCGACCCTTGCCGAATTCACCGCGGGCCAGGAGAAGCAGTACATGGACCGGGTCCTCCACGCCTGCCGCGGGGACAAGGCCGTGGCGGCCAAGGTCCTCGGGGTCGACGTTTCGAAGCTCGGCTAGGACCAATTTCCCTTGCGGCGGGTTTGGGCGGCGGCAACTGTCGGAGGAATCCACGCGCACCGAAAATGCCCAAACGCACCGACCTCGAGTCCATCCTGATCATCGGCGCCGGCCCCATCGTCATCGGCCAGGCGTGCGAGTTTGACTATTCAGGGACTCAGGCTTGCAAGGCGTTGAAGGAGGAGGGGTTCCGCGTTATCCTGGTCAACTCGAACCCGGCGACGATCATGACGGACCCGGAGTTCGCCGATGTCACCTACATCGAGCCGCTGACGGTCGACATCGTCGAGAAGATCATCGCCGCGGAGAGGCCCTCGGCGCTCCTGCCGACCCTGGGCGGCCAGACGGCCCTCAACCTCTCGATGGAGCTCCACAAGAGGGGCATCCTCGCCAAGTACAACGTGGAGATGATCGGGGCGAAGCCCGACGCGATCTCCAAGGGCGAGGACCGCGAGCTCTTCAAGCAGGCCATGGTGAAGATCGGCCTGGACGTCGCCAAGTCGAGGACGGTCAGGTCCTCGGACGAGGCGCGGGCCGCCTCGGACGAGATCGGCTCCTTCCCCCTCATCATCAGGCCGAGCTTCACGCTCGGCGGGCAGGGCGGGGGCATTGCCTACAACCGCGAGGAGTACGAGCGCATCGTCGCCAATGGGCTCGACATCTCGCCGGTGCACGAGGTGCTGGTCGAGGAGAGCCTCCTCGGATGGAAGGAGTTCGAGATGGAGGTCATGCGCGACCACAAGGACCAGTGCGTCGTGATCTGCTCGATCGAGAACTTTGACCCGATGGGCGTCCACACGGGCGACTCCATCACGGTGGCGCCGGCGATGACGCTCACCGACAAGGAGTACCAGGCGATGCGCGACGCCTCGTTTGCCGTCATCCGGGAGATCGGCGTCGAGACCGGCGGGTCCAACATCCAGTTTTCGGTGGACCCGGACACGGGCCGCATGATCGTGATCGAGATGAACCCGCGGGTCTCGCGGTCATCGGCGCTCGCGTCCAAGGCGACCGGCTTCCCGATAGCCAAGATCGCGGCGAAGCTCGCGGTCGGGTACTCGCTCGACGAGCTCAGGAACGACATCACCCGCCTTACGCCGGCGAGCTTCGAACCGACGATCGACTACGTCGTCACGAAGATCCCACGGTTCACCTTCGAGAAGTTCCCGGACGCGGACCCGACGCTCACCTCGTCGATGAAGTCCGTCGGGGAGGCGATGGCCATCGGGCGCACCTTCAAGGAGTCGATCCAGAAGGCGCTGCGCTCGCTCGAGATCGGCGCCAGGGGCTTCGGCGGCGGCGGCAAGCTCGGGGGCGACGAGAAGCCGGACGACGCCACGATCAAGACCAAGCTCGGGACGCCGAACGCGGAGCGGATCTTCTACATCAGGTACGCCTTCAAGGCGGGCTACACCGTCGACCAGGTGTTCGACCTGACAAAAATCGACCGGTGGTTCCTGCACCACCTGCGCGAGATCCACGAGATGGAGGACCTCCTTGCGGCGCACGCGCTGACGGACGTCGACACCGGGCTCCTGCGCCGCGCGAAGCAGTTCGGGTTCTCCGACGCCCAGCTGGCCCACCTCCTGAAGAGCGACCTGGTCACCGTGCGCGCGGACCGCAAGGCGCGCGGCATCAACACGACGTTCCGCCTCGTCGACACCTGCGCCGCGGAGTTCGAGGCGTTCACGCCCTACTACTACTCCAGCTACGGCGAGGAGAACGAGGTGATGCCGTCGGCCAAGAGGAAGATCATGATCCTGGGCGGCGGCCCGAACCGGATCGGCCAGGGCATCGAGTTCGACTACTGCTGCGTGCACGCGAGCTTCGCCCTGCGCGAGATCGGCTTCGAGACGGTCATGGTCAACTCGAACCCCGAGACGGTCTCGACCGACTACGACACGAGCGACCGCCTCTACTTCGAGCCGCTGACTCTCGAGGACGTGCTCGAGGTCTACCAGCAGGAGGGCTGCGAGGGGGCCATCGTTCAGTTCGGCGGGCAGACGCCGCTCAATTTGGCCAGCGCCCTGAAGGCGAACGGGGTCAACATCATCGGGACCTCCCCCGAGTCGATCGAGGTCGCCGAGGACCGGAAGCTCTTCGCGGCGGTCCTCAACAAGCTGAAGCTCCTGCAGCCGGCAAACCGCACGGCGCTGAGCGAGGGCGAGGCGGAGGCGTTCGCCCTCGAGGTCGGATACCCGGTTCTCCTTAGGCCCTCCTTCGTCCTGGGCGGGCGCGGGATGTTCATCGTCTACAGCGCGGAGGACCTCAAGAACGTCGTCCGGCAGGTCTTCGAGGTCATGCCGGGCAAGCCCGTGCTTATCGACAAGTTCCTCGAGGACGCGATCGAGCTCGACGTCGACTGCCTCTCCGACGGCGAGGCCAGCGTCGTCGCGGGGATGCTCGAGCACATCGAGTTCGCCGGGGTGCACTCGGGCGACGCGGCGATGGTCATGCCGCCGCACACGCTCAGCCGCGAGATCCTCGACACGGTGCGGGCGGCCACGCACGCGCTCGCCAGGGAACTCAAGGTGATCGGCCTGATGAACGTCCAGTTCGCGGTCAAGGAAGGCCTGCTCTACGTGCTCGAGGTCAACCCCAGGGCGTCCCGCACGGTGCCCTTCGTCGCCAAGGCGATCGGGGCCCCGATCGCCAAGATCGCCGCCAAGGTCATGGCCGGCAAGAAGCTCTCGGAGCTCGGGTTCACGCGGGAGGTTGCCCCGAGGCACTGGTGCGTCAAGGAGGCGGTCTTCCCGTTCGTCAGGTTCCCGGGGGCGACGATCGCGCTCGGCCCCGAAATGCGCTCCACGGGCGAGGTGATGGGCCTCGACGCGGACCTGGGCATCGCGTTTGCCAAGGCGCAGGCCGCGGCGAAGCCCGGGCTCCCCACCGAGGGCAACGTCTTCCTCAGCGTCAAGGATGCCGACAAGGTGCACGCCGTCGTGCTCGGCCTCGCGCTCGAGGCCATGGGATTCACGATCTACTCGACCAGCGGGACGGCGAAGACCCTGGCGGAGGGCGGCGTCGCCGTGAAGCGGATCGCGAAGATCAGCGAGGGCCGGCCCACCGCCGTCGACATGATCAAGAACGGGCAGATCCAGCTCGTGATCAACACGCCAGGGGGGCTCATCCCGAGGCGCGACGAGAACTCGATCCGGGCCGCCGTCTACGCGCACAGCGTGTGCATCATGACGACCATCATGGCGGCGCGGGCCGCCGTGGACGGGATCCGGGCGCTCAAGACGAAGCCCGTTGGGGTCCTCCCCATCCAGAAGTACAAGGGCAACGTCGCGTACGTCTAGGGGCGTTTCCGGATTTACAGGGGCGCGGCCTTTTGCTTGAGTGGCCGTTTCCCGCAGGAACAACCCATCGCCAATGACGACTCCCGACACCCCCACAGACGCCAAGACAGCCCCGGTCGCGCCCAGCCACGAGGAGACCCTGAAGCAGGCCTGGGATCGTTACGGCAACACGATCTACATGATCTGCGGCGCGGTCGCGCTCGGCATCCTGGCCAAGGGCGGATGGGACTATCTCAATAGGCAGAAGGAACTTGGGATACAGAACGAGTACGCGCAGTGCGTGACGATCGAGTCGTACAGGTCCTTCGCCGCCAACCATCCCGGGCACCCCCTGACCGGCGCGGCCGAGGTGGTGGTGGCCGACATCTCCTACGGAGCGGGCAAGTTTGGCGACGCCGTGACGGCCTATTCCGAGGCGGCCTCCGACCTGCCCGCCGGCCCTGTCCAGGCCCGCGCCAAGCTGGGGCTTGCGATGTCCCTGGCCCTGACCGGCAAGACCACGGAGGCCGAGACGAACTTCCGCCAGGTCCTCAACGACACGACCCTCCTGAATTCGGCGCGGTGCGAGGCGGGATACCACCTCGCGGCGCTGGCGGCCTCCAGCGGGCGCCCGGGCGACGTCCAGAAGCTTGCGGAGCAGGTGATGCAGATCGATCCCGAGAGCCCCTTTGCCGAGCGCACGTTCGCGCTTCGCTCCTCGCTTCCCACGGCGCCGGCCCCGACGGGCCTCGCCGTCCCCGCGAAGCCCTGACCCTACGGTCCGGCCCTGACGAGGATCGTCCTCAGCGCCGGCTGGGCGGCGCCGTAGTCGGCGTTCCCCTCCTGGGTGGCCCTCACGGTGACCTCGCCCGCCTGGGCCGTCAGCGTAGAGCCGATGAGGGTTGCCATCCCGGAGACGAGCTCGAAGCGCACCGGCAGCCCGGACGTCGCGGTCGCACTCAGCTGGAGGGGCTGGCCGGCCGCGGCCGAGGCCGCACCCTCGAAGCTGATGCTCTGGCGCCGCTTTGACACCGTCACGCGCGCGGGGGCGCTCGTTTCGGAACCCGAGGCGTTCGTCGCCACGACGTCGTAGGAGCCCGAGTCGGGAAGGGCCGCCGTCATGATGGTGAGCGCGGCGCCGGTCGCCCCCGCGACGGGCCCCTTGTCCCTTCTCCACTGCAGGTCGGGCTTGGGCTCGCCCGACACGCCGGCGGTCAGCACGATCGTGTCGCCGACCTCGACGGCCCCGCCCTGGGGCTGGCGCGTGAACCCGGGAGGCGCCGGCCTCGGGTTGACGGCGAAGGCGCGCTCGGTGGGGGCGGCTGGGGCGAAGAGGGGGTTTCCGGCCTGGGTCGCCCGCACGATGACGAGCCCGGGGGCGTCCCCGAGGGTGACCTTCCGGCCGTCGATGGCCGCGGGCCCCGCGATCAGCTCGAGCGAAACGGGCAGGCCGCTCGTGGACTTCACCTGGATCTCGAAGGGGGCGTCTCCCAACGCGTGCGCCGGCACCTCGGGGAACACGATCTCCTGCTTTCGCCTCGGATCGTCGGCCGAGCGCAGGGGCAGGAGCGCCGCAAGGGCCAGAACCGCCAGGATCCGGTGCGCCCGGGCGCGTGGCGCCTTGGGTCCCATCACCCCTCCTCGTTCACGTGCACGACCGTCGCCGGCGGGAAGCCGTTGAAGTGGGTGGACGACGCGTGGCTGTAGGCCCCGATGTTCTCGCTGTACACGAGGTCGTCGCGGTCGAGCTCCGGGAGGTTCTCCGCCATCGAGACCACGTCCAGGGCGTCGCACGTGGGCCCGTAGACGGCGCTGATCTTGGTCGGTCCCTTCTTGAACGCCCGGACAGGGTACTTGCAGTGGTCGAAGATGACGCCGGAGTACGAGTGGTAGACCCCGTCGTTGATGTAGTAGCTCGGCTTGCCCTCCCGGACCGCCTTGCCGATCACCTTGGAGACCGTGTAGGCGGCGTTCGCGACGAGGAAGCGGCCCGGCTCCGCGAGGATCTGGATGTCCTTCGGGAAGAGCCGGCCCAGCTCGTTGTTGATGACGGCGGCCAGCTCCTTGAAGGGCTTGACGGTGTCGTCGTAGCGGGCGGGGAAGCCGCCCCCGATGTCGACGAGGTTCATCTTGTGGTAGCCGCGCTCGCGGGCCTCCTTGAAGATGCTTGAGCAGAGGGCGAGGGCCTGGACGTAGTTCTCGAAGTTGGTGGTCTGGCTTCCCACGTGGAAGCTGAGGCCCTCGCACGTCAGCCCGAGCCTCTCGGCCAGCAGGATGAGGTCCACGGCCTCGCCCGGCGCCGCGCCGAACTTCGAGGAGAGCTCCACCATGGCTCCGGTGTTGGCGACCTTGATGCGAAGCGCGACCCCCGCCTGCGGGGCGTGCTTGCGGATCTTCAGGAGCTCCTCGGCGTTGTCGAAGGTGACCAGGGGCTTGTACCTGTTGAGCTCCTCGAGCGTCTCCACCGGCTTGTTCGGGTTGGCGTAGATGATCTTGTCCCAGATCCAGTCCTGGCGCTTCTTCGCCGGCATCGAGCGGATGTTCGCGTAGACGATCTTGAACTCCGGCATCGACGCCACGTCGAAGCTCGCGCCCTCCCTGTAGAACGTGCGGACGATCTCCGGCAGGGGATTCGCCTTGACCGCGAAGTAGGCCTGCACGCGCGGCAGGTACCTCTTGAATTCGCGGTAGTTCTTCCGGAGCGCCTCGTGGTCGACGACGAAGAGCGGCGTCCCGTGCTCGCGCCCGAGTTTCTGGAGCTGCGCCTTGGTGATCATGATGTCGTGTCGGGTTCCCACTCTGGCCCGTCGGAGGGCCCCCGCCTAGAAGAAAACGGTGCCGGGAAGCCGGGGGCGTCCTGGCACCTTTCTCGGAGGCGAAGCCAGACCAGTCTCAATCGCCGTCCTTGACGAGGAAGTTCTTGAACTGCCACGGGTCTTTAACATCGAAGTCCGGCTTGTTGAACCCGCTGAACGCGTTCTTGTAGTCGCGCAGGGGCGTCCAGTCGGAGCGGGTCGAGATGAAGTTCCCGAGGTAGGGCTTTGAAATCCCGAGGACGTACTCGTGCGGGAGCTCGTCGGGCACCTTGATGCCCTCGGCGGGGTTCTCGATCATCCACATCGTGGCGGCCACGACCGAGATCGCCACCTGCATGGTCGTCGCGTTCTGGTGCGGCACGAGGCGGCGGGACTCCTCGATCGTCAGGTCGGAGCCGACCCACCACGAGTTGAAGGCGTGGCCCATGATGAGCGCCCCGAGGATGTCGGCGCCCTTCGTGATCTCGTCGTTCATGATCCGCAGCTTCGGCTGGAGCTCGTAGTTGTAGCCGCGCAGCTCGTTGAGGGAGACGATCGCCTCGTCGCAGGGGCAGTAGGCGTAGTGGACCGTCGGGCGGTACACTGCCTTCTTGCCCTCCCACACCGTCAGCTTGTCGGAGATCGTGAAGGCCTCGCCGTGACGGACCACCATGCCCTGGATGGTGTAGTTCGGGACCCAGGAGCGCACCCAGGTGTTGATGCCCATCCGGGCGATGCAGATCTGGTTCTTCGGGCCGTTCTTGTGCTGGTATCCGAAGGCCGGGAGCGTCTTCTCGTGGGTGCCCCATCCGAGCTCGGAGGTGGTCGTCCCCTCCTCGCGGAAGCCCTCGATGCTCCAGGTGTTGACGAACTCGTCGATCTGCTTCGGGACGTCGGTGATCTGGGTGTCCCGCTCGCTGCAGTGGATGACCTTGACGCCGAGCTCCTTCGCGAGGTGGTTGAACTTCTGGGCGGTGACGAGGTCCTTGAGGGCCTCGGCCTTGCGCCCCTTGACCTTCTTCTCCTCGAGCGCCGCGCCCGCGATGTCGAGCAGGCCCTGCTTGGTGAAGTGCGAGATGAGCCCCGGGTTGGCGCCGTGCTCGACGACCGCCGTGGCCCCCTTCTCCTTCCACTTCCCGTGCATCTTGCGCACGTTCATGTGGCGCCAGTAGAGGGTGCGCTCGGTCGGGTGCTTCCTGCCGCCCGCGTAGGGGTCCCAGACCTCGACCGATGTATTGATGTAAAGGATACCGTTGTCGTGGCACCACTGGAGGATCTCGCAGGCATCGATGTTCCAGGCCAGGTCGATCAGCACGTCGCCCGCCGACAGGTGCTTGCCGAGCAGCGAGTGCATGTTCTCCTCGGTCACCCGGTCGCGGATGTAGCGGACCCCCTTGGACGTCCACTGCCTGAGCTTCTCCTCCTTGCTCTCAAAATCGATCACGGTGACGTTCTTCGGGGCCACCTTGATGTGCTTGAACAGGATGGGGAGCGTGCATTCGGCGACGGCGCCGTAGCCGACAAACAGTATCTTTTTGCTAAATTCGATCATGATTCGCTGGGGAGGTTAGGCTGGGTATATCTGTACAGTTGTTTGCGGGAACAAAAGGCTATGAAGGTTACGTTTTGGGGCATACGCAAGAAAGAGCGGGGGGATCGCCCGGACTTTTTGAAAAGGGGGCGGGGGCCCGCGCCTCAGGGCTTCGCGGCCTTCTGGCCGAGCGCGGTCCCGAGGCCCTGGCAGATCTGCTCTGCAAGCTCTCGGGAGCCCTCCCCCTCGGTGGGGAAATGGCCCGTCCAGAGGGTCGCCGCCTGCTTTGCTCCCACGAGCTTCACCACGATCTCGGCGCCGGTGTCGCGGCCGGCGAGAATGTAGTCGTTGCCGGCCTTGGCCGCGGCGGCGGCCAGGGAAGCGTCATCCTGGGCGGCCGCGTCGGCGGGCACGACCTTGACCTGGGAGGGATTTGACTGGGAGAGCTGGCTGAACACCCGGCTGAACACCTCGTCCGCGAGCTTCCCGCCGGCGGCGTCGCCGGGCGCGGCGTTGAAGGGAACGAGCCCGAGCTGTCCGGCCCAGGCCGCATCGTCCTCGACTTCGCGTGAGACGGCGCGCGCAATCTCCACCCCCGCCTTCGCGAGGCCCGCCCCCAGACCCGCGGATCCGGGTTCCCCGGCGAGCTTGTCGAGCTTCCCCACGGCCTCCTTGAGCCGCGCGGACTCCGCGTCCGATTTCTTTCCCAGCTCGACTACGGGAGACTTGATGCCGCCCTCCGGGGAAGTCGTGTAGGTCCTGCTGCAGGACTTGAACAGAACGCCGAACAGGAGCCAGAGGACGATCAGGAAGCGCACCCACCTGGGGAAGCGCTGGAATATTAGCCACGCGGTCGAAAGGACCCACCACACGACCTCCGCAAGGTATCGCAGGCGGTCCCGCCGGTCGGGCGGGCGATGAGGAAAGGGGGGCATGGGCGGCGGCCCCGTGTGCCCGGCGGGAGCCGCGGTCGAAACCGAAGGCGGCGCAGCCGCGGGCCTGCGCGCCTGGGTGATCGAGGGCGGGGCGGCGGCCGGAACGGCGGAGTGCTCGCCGGAGGCGAGCCTCGCAGCGAGCGCCGCGAGGGACGGTGTGGAGCTACCGCCCGGGCACCGGAGCCATTGCACCAGCGTGAATTTTTCCGGAACGCGGGCGCCGGCCTCGGTCGTCGCGTCGATGGCCACCGGTATCAGGAACATGGCGTCGTCCGCCATGTCGTGGCTGCGGTCGACGGCCAGGCGCCACTCGCGCCGGAAGTATCCCTCGCGCCTCGCCTCGGTCTGCGCCGAGATGACCGGCATGAAGTAGGTGCATTCCCGGATCTGGCGGCGGATCTTCTGGTCCCACGCGTCGCCGCCGACCAACTCGCTCTCGTCAAACCAGACCTCGAGGCCGGCCGATTCAAGGATGCCCTTGATCAGGCGGGCCGCTTCGCGGTTCTCCGAGGCGTAGCTTATAAACACCGACGACCGGGGTGCCTCCGGGGACGAGGCAGGATTCTCTTGAGGGCTGGGCACTCTGGAGGGAGAGCACGGCCCACGCCGAAAAGTGGGTCAAGCATTGACTCGAACGCAGGAGCAATGGGGACGGTAGGTGCGGGGCTTATGGGGCCGGGGACGCACCTTATTGCGCCAATCAATGGCCATTTGACCGCGGCCGCCCGCGAGCCGCGGGGCGGGGCCGTCCGTAAAGTGGTCGGGGCGACAGGATTCGAACCTGCGACCTCCTGGTCCCAAACCAGGCGCTCTACCAGGCTAAGCTACACCCCGAGGTGAGGGGCCACCGCACGCCCCTTTGAAGGGAGTGTCAAGACGGGATGTCCCGGGCTGCGCAATCTGCTTGCCTACCATGGTTTTTGGGTCTCTCCTAAGCCCCCTTAACTTACTATCCATGGATACCATTTCTCGCGAAAATAACAGCCTGCTCCCGATGGGCGGCGTCATCATTGGTGCCGTTGCGCTCATTATAGGCGGCTATGCGGCGATCAGCCTTTCAAAGGTGAACCGCACACTCGCCCAACAGGCTGACAAAGTCGCGAAAATCGACGACATCGCCTCCCAGGTCGCCTCCGCCTCCGCGGCGAGCGACAAGGCCGCGAGGGACATTACGACTCTTCAGAACTCGACCCAGGCGGCGGTCAACCAGCTCGGAACGGAGCTCGCGACGCTCGACGAGAAGATGAAGCACATCGAGGAAGCCCGCGCCTCCAGGCCCGCCAAGGGCGTTGCCAAGGGAGAGCCCGCGGTGGCCGGCCCCGGCGAATACATTGTCAAGGCGGGGGACACGGGCGCGAAGATCGCACGGGCCAACGGCTGCAGCGTGTCCGACCTCACCTCGGTGAACCCGGGCGTCAGCTGGTCCCACCTGAAGGTGGGCGAGAAGCTCAAGTTGCCCGAGAAGAAGTGATCACCGGGGAGCCTTCCCGGTGGGTGCGCGAGGCTGAGCGGGTGCTCGTCTCGACGCGTGTTTTTGATCTTAAGAGCGAGCGGTTCCGACACCCCGTGAGGGGCACGGAGCGCGAGTTCATCGTGGCCCACGCCCCCGACTGGGTGAACGTGGTCGCCCTCACGCCGGACGACCGGATCGTCATGGTCCGCCAGTTCCGGTTCGGCTCGAACGAATTCTCGCTGGAGATCCCGGGCGGCGTCATCGAGAAGGGCGAGGACCCGGTCGCAGGCGGAGTCCGGGAGCTGATGGAGGAGACGGGATACGGCGGGGGCAAGGTGCGGCTCCTCGGCAGCGTGCACGCGAACCCCGCGATCCAGGACAACCAGTGCCACATCGTGTTTGTCGAGGGGGCCGTCCCGTCGGGCCCCATCCACTGGGACCATGACGAGGAGATCCAGGTTTCAACGGCTCCGGTCGACGAGGTGCTCGCCTGGGCGCGCAGCGGCAGGATCACCCACAGCCTCTCGGTCGCGGCGCTCATGCTCTTCGAGGGCACCCGGGGCGTTTGACTTAGCGCTCCAGGCGCGTTATCTGGGCTTCACCTCTTCCCTGATCCGACGCATCCCACCCGAATGAACCCCCCGCAATTCGCCAATACCCCGGACGCCCTCGGCGCGCCGGGGGCCGCGGGGACCCTTCCCGAGACCCTGGAGCGGGAGATCCGCAGGATCTACTCGAGGAGCCCGATCTACGGCCGGCGCTTCCCCCTGCACCGGGAGCCGCTGCGCTGGTCGTGCTACCGCGAGATGCCCGCCCTCTCCAAGCGGGAGATCGTCGAGCGGGGCCACCAGTCGTTCTTCGAGGACTACTCCCTTGTCGAGCGGGGCCTGGCCGACCGCCGCTTCGAGTACGAGAACACCTCCGGCACGACCTCCGCCCCGATGACCGTCATCATGGAGGACGGCTGGTGGGCGGCCCAGACGCTCAGGGCCTACCGGGCCTCACCGATCCTGCGGGAATTCGCGGGCAGGCCCCACCGCAAGTGCGTCCTGGCCCCCGTCGGGTGCTCGAGCAACCTCTGCCCCTACGAGGACCATCCCTTTCCCCACCGCTACTTTGACGGCACCGTCTACCTGAACCTCTCGAGCGACCCGTTCGCGTTCTCCGAGGCCGAGTGGGACCGGATCGTCGTCGAGCTCCAGGCGACGCAGCCCGAGATCATCGAGGGCGAGCCCGTCTACCTCTCGCTGCTCGCGAGGGCGGCCGCGAGGCGCGGCGTCACGGTGCCGAGCGTGCGCGCGGTCATCCTGACCTACGGAAAGGCGAGCCTGCAGCACAGCCGGCGGATCGCCGAGGTTTTCCCGGCCCCGCAGGTGGACCTCTACGGCTCCACCGAGGCCGGATACCTGTTCGTCGGCGAGGCGTTCCGCGACAACTCCAGGGTGATCGACGACAACGCCTTCATCGAGCTCGCCCCGTGGCGGCCCGGGGTCGAGGGGGTCCACCAGATCCTCGTCACGACGCGGGGCAGGGAGGCGATGCCGCTCCTGCGCTACCACACCGGGGACATCGTCATGGAGACGCCCGGGGGGTTCCGGATCCTGGGGCGGGAGAGGGACCTTTACTTCAGGCCGGACGGCTCGCTCGTGTCGGCCTCCGACGTCGACGCGGCGCTTCCGGCCGGCTTCTCGTGCTGGCACTACTCGCTCGCGCAGACGGGCGACAGCCGCTGGGATTTCCTCTACGTCGCGGACAAGACGGCGGACCACCGCGCGGTCGGGGAGGCGCTCTCCCGTCTCCTCGGTCCCGGCGTCCGCGTGAACGCGTTCCGGCGCAAGTCGATCGCCCCCGCGGCCAGCGGCAAGTTCGCGCTCCTCAAGCCGCTCGCCAGGGACGCGTGACTTATAGGCCTGATTAGGCCCGCTTATGCTAGGACCACTTTCCCTCCGGTCGGTCTTTACTCGCGGCGGCGGTGCCCTTGGACTTCATCCCCGCGACCCCAAAAGATGGACCTAGCCCGATACCTCTTCCGAAGCTCGATTGGCAGGAAACTCGTCATGGCCGCCACCGGCGTGGTCCTCATCGGGTTCGTGGTGGGGCACCTGGTCGGCAACCTCCAGGTGTTCGAGTCGCCCGACCGGATCAACGGGTACGCGCATTTCCTGCAGTCCCTGGGCCCGGTGCTCTGGGCCGTCAGGGTGTTCCTCCTGGCCTGCGTGGCGCTTCACATCTGGGCGGCCACGGTCCTCGCCCTCGAGAGCCAGCATGCCCGGGGCGACGAGCCCTACCGGGTGAAGAGGTGGATCAACGCGACGCTCGCCTCCCGCTACATGCGCGGCACCGGCTACATCGTCCTGGCGTTCATCCTCTACCACCTCGCCCAGTTCACGCTCGGCTTCGCGCAGCCCGCGTCGTTCAAGGCGAACATCCCCCACTACACGATGATGGGCGACTACCACGTCATGGGGGTCACGGTCGCCGCGGCCGGCACCGAGGTCCTCGACGTCCGCACCATGATGATCCGCGGGTTCTCTAATCCGGTCGTCTCCCTCTTCTACATCGTCGCCGTGGGGCTCCTCTCGCTGCACCTCCTGCACGGCGCCGAGAGCCTCTTCCAGACCTTCGGCTGGCGCAACCACCGCTGGGAGCGGGGCCTCAGGGTCGTCGTCACGCTCCTCTGCGCGGCCTATTTCCTCGGCAACCTCGCGATACCGGGCGGCGTCCTCCTCGGTATGCTCCGTTAGGCACGGCAAGCCATGGCAAAACTAGAATCCAAGACACCCTCGGGGGAGCTTTCCGGAAAGTGGCTGCGCCACAAGGCGGACATCCGCCTCGTGAACCCGGCCAACAAGCGCAAGTACGAGGTCATCGTGGTGGGCGCGGGGCTAGCCGGGGCCTCGGCCGCGGCCTCGCTCGCCGAGCTCGGCTACAAGGTGAGCACCTTCGTATTCCATGACAGCCCGAGGCGCGCGCACTCGATCGCGGCGCAGGGCGGCATCAACGCCGCGAAGAACTACCAGAACGACGGCGACAGCGTCCACAGGCTCTTCTACGACACCCTCAAGGGCGGCGACTACCGCTCCCGTGAGGCGAACGTCCACCGCCTGGCCGAGGTGTCGGTCAACATCATCGACCAGTGCGTCGCCCAGGGCGTCCCGTTCGCCCGGGAATACGGCGGCCTCCTCGACAACCGGTCGTTCGGCGGCGCCCAGGTGTCGCGCACGTTCTATGCCCGCGGGCAGACCGGCCAGCAGCTCCTTTTGGGGGCCTACTCGGCGCTCTCCAAGGGCGTAGCCTCGGGCGGCATCACGCTGCACACCCACTCGGAGATGCTCGACCTGGTCGTCGTGGACGGGCACGCGAAGGGCATCATCGTGCGCGACCTGGTGACCGGCCGCCTCTCCCGCCACTCGGCCGACGCGGTCATCCTCGCGACGGGCGGCTACGGCAACGTCTTCAACCTGTCCACCTACGCGAGGGGCTCGAACGCGACGGCGATCTGGCGGGCGTACAAGAGGGGCGCGTGCTTCGCCAACCCCTGCTACACGCAGATCCACCCGACCTGCATACCGGTGACGGGGGACTACCAGTCGAAGCTGACGCTCATGTCCGAGTCGCTGCGCAACGACGGGCGCATCTGGGTGCCGAAGAAGAAGGAGGACCGCCTGAAGGCGCCCGCGTCGGTCCCGGAGGGCGACCGCGACTACTACCTGGAGCGGATCTACCCGAGCTTCGGCAACCTGTGCCCTCGCGACGTCGCCTCGCGCGCGGCGAAGCGCGTGTGCGACGAGGGCAGGGGAGTGGGGGTAAGCGGGCTCGGCGTGTACCTCGACTTTGCGGACGCGATCGGCCGCCTCGGGGAGTCGGGGGTTCGCGAGCGCTACGGCAACCTCTTCGACATCTACAAGGAGATCACCAACGAGAACGCCTACAAGGCGCCGATGCGGATCTTCCCCGCCGTCCACTACACGATGGGCGGCCTGTGGGTGGACTACAACCTCATGTCCAACGTCCCCGGGCTCTTCGTCCTCGGGGAGGCGAACTTCTCGGACCACGGGGCGAACCGCCTTGGCGCCTCGGCCCTGATGCAGGGCCTGGCCGACGGGTACTTCGTGATCCCCTACACGGTGGGCGACTACCTCGCCACGCAGAAGCCGGCGTCGCGGCCCGCCCCCGACGCGGCCGAGTTCAGGCAGGCGGAGGAGGGCGTCGCCCTGATGACGAGCCGCCTGCTGACCGTGAAGGGCAAGGAGCCCGTGAGCCATTTCCACAAGCGCCTCGGGCACATCCTGTGGCAATACTGCGGCATGGCCCGGAACAGGGAGGGCCTTGAGAAGGCCCTTAGGGAGATCCCTGCCCTGCGCGCGGAGTTCTGGGAGAACGTCACCGTCCCCGGCTCGGGCCTGTCGCTCAACCAGTCGCTCGAGTCGGCGGGAAGGGTCGCGGACTTCCTGGAGCTCGGCGAGCTCCTCTGCCGCGACGCCCTGGCCCGCGAGGAGAGCTGCGGCGGCCACTTCCGCGAGGAGCACCAGTACCCCGACGGCGAGTGCAAGCGCGACGACGCCAACTTCGCCCACGTGGCGGCCTGGGAATACGCCGGCGAGGGCAAGGTGCCCGTCCGCAACGTCGAGCCGCTCAACTACGAGACCGTCAAGATGAGCGTACGCAACTACAAGTGATGAGCACGACGACCTTCAGCGTAACCGTCCGCGTGTGGCGCCAGCCCGGCCCCGGCCAGCCCGGGCGCTTCGTGGAGTACCCCGTGGCGGGCGTCAACCCGGACATGTCGTTCCTCGAGATGCTCGACGTCCTCAACGACGACCTGACGAGGAAGGGCGACGAGCCGGTGGCGTTTGCGCACGACTGCCGCGAGGGGATCTGCGGCACGTGCTCGCTCGTGATCGACGGCAAGCCCCACGGTCCGCACCACGGCGTGGCCTCCTGCCAGACGTACATGCGCAGCTACAAGGAGGGCGATGTCATCGTCGTCGAGCCCTTCCGCGCGAGGCCCTTCCCGGTCATCAAGGACCTGGTCACCGACCGGAGCGCCTTCGACAAGATCCAGCAGGCGGGCGGTTTCATCTCCATCCGCACGGGCTCGGCGCCCGAGGCCAACTCCGTGCCCGTTTCCAAGGCCGTCGCCGACCTCGCGATGGACGCGGCCCAGTGCATCGGGTGCGGCGCCTGCGTCGCCGCCTGCAAGAACTCGAGCGCGATGCTCTTCGTGGCCGCCAAGGTCTCGCACCTCGGCCTCCTCCCGCAGGGGCAGCCCGAGCGCGACCACCGCGTGCTCGCGATGGTCAGCACGATGGACGGCCTCGGCTTCGGAAGCTGCACGAACCAGTACGAGTGCAGCGCGGCCTGCCCGAAGCTGATCTCCCACGACTTCATCGCCCGCATGAACCGCGACTACGCCAAGGCGGCGTTCCGCTCCGCGTTCAAGCCGGTGGCGGCCGGGGCCGGGGACTAGGCCGGCCTTTCCGGCGGATTGCGCCGATTACGGCGCAACTTTTCGGGGCGGGGCCGTGTTCTCTTGGAAGCTTAACCTTCCAATGAAAACAAATACCAACTCCCTTCCCGCCAAAGTCCTGTTAGCCGCCCTCGTGGCGATCATCGTCCTGCCCATAGGGGCCGCCGCAGCCTGCACCGCCTTCACGGCGACCGGAGTGCTCAGCGTCTTCCTGGCCGACTACGGCCGTTCGCTCGGGCCCGTCGGGGCTCCCGCCGAGGTGGTCCCGTTCGGCGCCCCCCATTGCCCCGCCACCGAGCAGCGCATGGCGGCCTGAGCAGCGTCCCCCTGTAACTTTTCCCCGCGAGCCGTGTTCTCCTAAGTGCAAAGACACAGGATCGAACATGAAGACTCACCTCCTTTTCTCCCTTTCAACTCTGGCCGTGGTCGCAGCGTACTTGGTGTCGCATGCGACCACCGCTTCCTCCGGCATCGCCTTCGTGGCGGCGGGGGTCCTCGCGATGCTCCACGCCGACTACGGGCGCAAGGTGGAGCCGTTGCAGGCCCGGGCCAGTGTAATCTCCATCGGGGAAACCCGAGGCCGGCAGCCCGAGTATCGGGCCGCGGCCTGATCCAAACGCCCCGGGGGGCGCTGCGGCGCCCCCGGGGTTGAGAGCCCGAAGATTCCGGGGTTATTCAGACCTGAGCGCGGTCACGGGCTCGACCCTTGTCGCGCGAAGCGCCGGAAGGATGCAGGCTGCGAGGGCCACCGCGACAAGCAGGGCGACGTTTCCCGCGAGGACGAGCGGGTCGTGGGCCGTGATCCCGAAGAGCATGCTCCGCAGCAGGCGGGTGAGCGCAAGGCATCCGACAAGGCCCAGGCCGACGCCGAGCGCGGCGAGCCTTAGGCCGCCCCGCAGGACGAGCCCCAGGATGTCTCCCCGCTGCGCGCCCACGGCCATCCGGATGCCGATCTCCTGGGTGCGCTGCGTGACCGAGTAGGCGATGACCCCGTAGAGGCCGATCGCCGCAAGCGTGACGGCGAGCGAGGAGAAGACGCCCAGGATCCGCGTGATGAGGCGCCGGGGGGCCACGGCGTTGTCGATGAGGCCCTCGAGCTCGTAGAATTCGCTGGTCGGGAGGTTGGAGTCGTACGCCGCAAGCGCGGAGCGCACCTCGGGCACGAGGGATGCGGGCGCGCGCGCGCTCCTGATCACCATCTCCATCGCGTTCCAGTCGTCCGACTGGCGGAAGTTGAAGTACATCTCGTTGCTTCCCTCCTCCTCGAGCGACCCGTGACGCACGTTGGCGACGACGCCGATGACCTTGGTCCCGCCGTCCTGCGTGATCGACTGGCCGACGGCGTCGCGGTCCGGCCAGAGCTTGCGGGCGAGGCTCTCGTTGATGACAACCGCCCTCTCCGAGGTCGCCGTGTCGCGGTCGTCGAAGTAGCGGCCCGCCTTCAGCGGAATCTGCATCGCCTGGAGGTAGTGCTGGTCAACCATGCGAGGGAAGGCATAGGTCCCCGAGCCCGGCGGGTACTGGACGCCCACGGCGGCGACACCCCATGTCCTGTTCCTTCCCAGGGGGAGGGTGTCGCTCAGGCCGGCCGTCTCGACGCCGGGCAGGGCCGTGACGCGCCGCTCGGCGCCGTCGAAGTATTGCACCGCCTCGGCCCGGTTGTTGAAGCTGCGGGGCGCGTCGACCCGCCACACCATCGCGTGCCTGGGCTGAAACCCGAGGTTGACCTGCAGGAGTGCGCTGAAGCTGCGGAAGAGAAGGCCCGCGCCGACAAGGAGCATGCAGGCGAGAGCCAGCTCAGCGACGACGAGCGCGTTGCGGACGGCGGCGGCCGACCGGCCGGCGCTGCGCTGGTGCGTCGACTCCTGGAGCGCGTTGCCGCGGTGGGAGCGCGCAACGTGGAGGGCGGGCAGGAGCCCGCAGGCAACCCCCGCCAGGGCCGTGATCCCGACGGTGAAGGCGAGGGCTGCGGGGTCGATCGCGGCGTTCTGCAGGAGGGGGATTCCGAACGTCTGGATCCGGGCCATGGCCGCGGTGGCCCACATGGCGAGGAGGACGCCGAGCAGCGAGCCCGCCGCCGCGAGAAGGAGGCTCTCGGTCAGGGCCTGCTTGATCAGGTGCATGCGTCCGGCGCCGAGGGCGATCCGCACGGCGAACTCCTGGCGCCTCGAGTTGATCCTGGCGAGCTGGAGGTTCGAGAGGTTGACGCAGGCGATCGCGAGGACGCAGCCGACGGCGCACGCGAGGATGAGGAACGAGCCGCGGAACCCGCCGCGCATGGCCTCGTCAAGCGGGCGCACGTACGCGCCGAATCCCCCGACGTCCTTGAGCGTGGTCTGGTGCAGCCGCTCGCTGATGACGGAGAGCTCCGCCTGGGCCTGCTCGACGGTCGCGCCCGGCCGGAGCCGGCCGATGCCAAAGACGGTGTTGCCCTGGTTGGCGACCTCCACCGTCAGGGGAAGGGGCTCGATCATCTCCACCCCCGAGCCCGGAGTGAAGACCGAGGCGAAGTCGAATTCGGGGGGAAGCACGCCGACGATCGTCGTCGGGTTGTTGCTGAGCGAGATGGTGCGTCCGACGGCGGAGGGATCTCCGCTGAAGTGGCGCATCCAGAATGCGTACGTGAGGATGGCGGCATGGGGGCCGTTGAACGCGCACTCCTCCTTTGTGAAATTGCGCCCGTGGAGCAGGCGGACGCCCAGCGTGGGGAGGAAGTCCATGGAGACCGCGTACGAGCGAAGGTTCTCGGGTTCGCCGGACCCGGTCAGCGTCCTCCTGAAGTAGTCGGAGAACGCATAGTAGGCCCCCATGGACGTGAAGCTCCTGTTCTGCTCCTTCCAGCCGTTGAAGGTGTCGACCCTGCTCGTGCGGCCGGAAAGGCCCCCGTGGTAGATGTTCTCGATCCACACGAGGCGCTCGGGCTCATGAAACGGGAGCGGCCTCAGAAGCACCGCGTCCACGATGCTGAACATCGCGGTGCACGCGCCGATGCCAAGCGCGAGAGTCGCCACCGCGACGACGGCGAACGCGGGAGATTTTGCTAGCTGTCGGAGCGCGTGTCTGAGGTCGGAGAACAAGGGGTTTCCTTGGTTTTTTTTGGGCCGTGCGCGATGGCTCTAGGCGAGGCGTCGAACCATTAAGCACCCACGGTCGTGCACGAATCTGCACGTCTTGTGCCATGGCAAAGTGATTTTATAAATACATCTTTATAACCATGTTGTGAAATTTAAGTTTTCCTTCGTCTCCCCGGAGCATCTCGAATCCGAGACGCCCGTTTCCCGAAAGCGAGACGGTGTCGGGATGCATCCCATCCCGGGAACGGACCGACCGACGGAGCACGACGACCATTCCTCATTTCGCCGTAACTTTCCGGGCCGGGCCCGTGTTCTCATGGCAACACGAACCTCTCAAAAATGAACACAACAATCCTCCCCGTCATCGCATTCCTCGCCGCCATCGCGGCCTTCATCCTGCTGCCCGTCGGCGCCGTCGCCGCGGCCATGACGCTCACCGCAACCGGTGTGCTCGCCATATTCCTCGCCGACTACGGCCGCGCGATGGAGCCGGTCAAGGCGACCGCCGAGATCGTCGAATTCGAGCCGCAGGGCCGCCACGGCGCCCTGCGCAACGCGGCCTGATTCCAGGCGCCTCGGGAAAAATTGCCCGGAACCTTTCAGCCCGAACGCGTTCTCTCTGGCCGCAAGAATTGGACTGAACATGAAGACACTCGTTTCAATAACCCTTTCAACCCTGGCCGTGGTCGCAGCCTTCCTCGTGATGATTGCGAACACCGGCGCCGGAGGCCTGGCCTTCACGGCGCTGGGGGTCCTCGCAATGCTCTACGCCGACTACGGCCGGAAGGTGGAGCCCATGCGAGCCCGGGCCAGTGTAATCTCGATGGACGCGGCCGGCGCGAATCCGCGCGAGGAGCGCGAGGCGGCCTAGGTCAGAACATCGAAAGCGCATGGGCGCTTTCGAGGACCACCCAGGCTCCGCCGCCGGCAAGCCCGGCGATGAGCGCGTACCGGATCACCTTGCGGCCCCTGAGAACCGCGTCCTGAAAATCGGTGTTGAGCGTCTTCCGGTTGCTCTCGGAGATGAAGCTCACGAACCTAGGGTCCCGGTACTTCCCACGGGTGTCCCTTGCCAATCCGAAACGGATCGCGGGGCGGTGGAAGAGATATTTGAGGAGGGACTGCACGGGGCTTCAGGGTCAACTATCGGTATTTTGAGGTCGTTTTTTCAAGGTGAAACTCGCTAATCTCGGCCTTTCACGGAATTTTACCAGCAGCCCAACACGCCCTCCCATGCACCATTTCCGATACACCGGCCAGAACCTCCACTGCGAATCCGTCGATCTCGCCGAGGTGGCCAAGCTGTATGGGACGCCGACGTACGTCTACAGCGCGGCGACGATCGAGGACAACTACACCCGGATCGCCGGGAGCATGAAGGGCCTCGATGTGCGCGTCTGCTATGCGGTCAAGGCGAATGCCAACCTGGCGGTGCTCAGGCACTTGGGCAACCTGGGATCCTCCTTTGACTTCGCGAGCGCAGGGGAGATGCGCCGCGTCGTCGCCGCGGGTTCGAGCGTCAAGGGGAGCGTCTTTGCGGGCGTCGGCAAGACCGAGACCGAGATTCGGCTGGCGCTGGAGGCGGGCATCTACTCGTTCCACGTCGAGAGCGAGCCCGAGCTTGCGAGGATCAACCACGTGGCCGGCAAGCTGGGGGTCAAGGCGTCGATCGCTATTCGCGTCAACCCCGACGTCGACGCGCACACCCACGCAAAGATCACGACCGGCACGAGCGCGAACAAGTTCGGCATCCCCCTGAGGCAGGCTGCGGCCGCGTACGAGGCCGCCTCGAAGTACCCGAACATCGCGATAAAGGGCGTCCAGTCGCACATCGGCTCGCAGATCACGCAGGTGACGCCCTTCGTCGAGACGCTCGAGAAGCTCGCGCCGCTGGCCGCCGAGCTGAAGCGGAAGTACGGGATCACCTATATCTCGATCGGCGGCGGCATAGGGGTGGTCTACAAGGACGCCCTCGCGAGCGGGCCCTTCACGTGGTGGGAGACGATGCCGGAGGCCAAGCGCCCACTGACGCCGGAGGCGTACGGCGCGGCGCTCGCCCCGGCCCTGAGGGAGCTGGGACTGAAGGTGCTTCTCGAGCCCGGGCGATCGATGGTCGCGAACGCGGGGGTCCTCCTCTCGCGGGTTGAGTACCTCAAGCGCGGCCAGGGGAAGAACTTCCTCATCCTCGACGCGGCCATGAACGACCTGGTGCGGCCGGCGATGTACGACTCGTACCACGAGATCGTCCCCCTTCGGCGGGACACGACCCGTCGCGCGCTCGTGGCCGACGTCGTGGGCCCGATCTGCGAGAGCACGGACTGCTTCGCGAAGGACCGCCAGATCCAGGAGCTCGGCGAGGGGGAATACCTGGCGCTCATGAGCGCCGGGGCCTACGGCCACGTGATGTCGAGCCGCTACAACGCGCGCCCGATCCCGGCCGAGGTCCTCGTCAAGGGCAGCGCCTTTGAGCTCGTGACGGCGCGGGAGACCTTCGAGCAGCTGATCGCCAACGAGAAGGTGCCGACGTTTTTGAAGTAGCGCGCGGGGGGTGGCGGGGTTACAAGGGCGATATGAAGTTCTGCATCGTCGGAGCCGGGGCCTGGGGCACGGCGTTCGCGCTTCACCTCTCAAGGGGTGCGCGGGCGGTCGCGCTCGTCCCGCGCCGGCCGGAGCAGGCTTCGGCGATCGCCTCCTCCAGGGAGAACAAGGAGTACCTCCCCGGCATCCTTCTTCCCAATGAGGTCCGGGTCACCCCGAGCCTGGCCGAGGGCCTGTGCGAGGCCGACGTGATCCTTCTCGCCTGCCCCGCCCAGACCCTGCGCCTGACCGCCGAGCACATCCGCGAGGCCCTCGGCACGTCGCACCCGAGCCTCGTCGTCAGCCTTGCCAAGGGACTCGAGCTCGGGAGCCACCTGCGGGCGTCGCAGGTCGTCTCGGAGGCCCTTCCCGGGTTCATGGTGGGGGCCCTCTCTGGGCCGACGAACGCCGCTGAGGTGGCCCGCGGGCTTCCCGCCGCGATGGTGCTCGCGGCGAAGGGCAACGACGCCGTGATGCACGACGTCCAGGCCGCGATCAGCGGGCCCACGCTGCGGGTCTACACGACCCACGACCTTGCGGGCGTTGAGTTTGGCGGGAGCCTGAAGAACGTCTATGCGATCGCGGCAGGGTGCTGCGAGGGTTTGGGCCTGGGGGACAACGCCAAGGCGGCGCTCATGACCCGCGCCGTGGCGGAGATGGTCAAGGTGGGCGGGGCGCTGGGCGCCCGGCCGGAGACCTTCTACGGGCTTTCCGGCTTCGGAGACCTTGTGGCGACCTGCCACGGGTCCTGGAGCCGCAACCGCGAATTCGGGCATCGGATAGGGGAGGGCAGGGCGATCACGGAGCTGCTCGCCGGCCGCAGGACGGTCGTCGAGGGCTACGAGACCACGAGGTCCTTCGCGGGCCTGTGCGCCGAGAAGGGGATCGACGCGCCGATCCTCGGCGAGACCAACGGGATCCTCTTCAAGGGCAGGAGGCCCGCGGACGCCATATCGGCGCTCATGATGCGCGAGCTCAAGCGGGAGACCGTCTCCGCGTTCGCGCAGGCCTGATTTGGCGTATTTGCTTTCCCGGGCTTGCATCGGGGGGGAACGTTTTGTTGCCTCGGGCGCCCCGCAGGATCGGATTACCCCCCAACCCCCCATGGACGCTGAAGCCGCACTGGATCGGAAACACAAGCTCGTCATCATCGCCTCGTCCCTCGGCACGGTGTTCGAGTGGTACGACTTCTACATCTACGGGACCCTGGCCGCGTTCTTCGGGAAGCTCTTCTTCCCTGCGGGCAACGAGACGGCCGGCTACCTGTCGAGCCTCGCCCTCTTCGGCGTCGGCTTCTCCGTGCGCCCGTTCGGTGCGCTCGTGTTCGGGAGGCTGGGGGACATGGCGGGGCGCAAATACACCTTCCTGGTGACGATAATCGTCATGGGGTTCTCGACGGCGCTGGTCGGCATGCTGCCGACCTATGCGAGCATCGGCTTCCTCGCGCCGGTCATCCTGGTGTTCCTGCGGCTCGCCCAGGGCCTCGCGCTTGGCGGGGAATACGGCGGCGCCGCGATCTACGTGGCCGAGCACGCCCCCCACGGAAAGCGGGGGTACTTCACGGGTTGGATCCAGACGACCGCGACGCTCGGCCTGTTCCTGGCGCTCGTCGTCATCGGCGTCCTTCGCAAGGCGATGAGCCCGGAGCAGTTCGCCGCCTGGGGCTGGCGGGTCCCGTTCCTGCTCTCGTTCCTGCTGCTCGCGGTCTCCGTCTACATCCGCCTCAAGCTTGAGGAGTCCCCGGTCTTCAAGGAGATGAAGGCCGAGGGCAAGGGCTCCAAGGCGCCGCTGACCGAGAGCTTCGCCCGCTGGGACAACGGGAAGATCGTCCTCAAGGCCCTCTTCGGCGCGACCGCGGGCCAGGGCGTCGTGTGGTACGCGGGGCAGTTCTACGCCCTGTATTTCCTCTCCTCGACGCTCAAGGTCGACTACGTCACCACCTACTTCCTGATCGCGACCTCGCTGGTCATCGGCGCCTTCCTCCTCGTCAGCTTCGGCAAGCTCTCGGACGCGATCGGCAGGAAGAAGATCATGATGACCGGCATGCTCCTGGCGGCCCTCACCTACCAGCCGATCTTCAGGAACCTGACCCGCGCCGCGAATCCCGCGCTCGCGGACGCCATGGAGCGCTCGCCGGTCGTCCTGTCGACGGCCGAGTACCGGGGGAGCGTCGCGCTCGCCTTCGAGGCGCTCGGCGACGCGGCCAAGAAGATCGTGCTCCCCAGCAAGCCGAGGACCGACACGGACAAGGCCCGCAACTACCTGAACGCGCGGGGCATCCCCTTCACGCTGGCGCCGCTTGAGGGCTCGGGGGCCGGCGTCGCCATGTCGGTCGGCGGCCGCCAGGTCGCCGGGTTCGACGAGAAGGCCTACGAGGCCGCGCTCGCCCCGGCGGGCTACCCCAAGTCGGCCGACCCGGCGCTCATGAACAAGCCCCGGGTCGTGACGCTCCTGACGATCCTCCTGACCTACGTCGCCATGGTGTACGGGCCCATCGCCGCGTTCCTGGTCGAGCTCTTCCCGACCCGCATCCGCTACACGTCGATGTCGCTGCCCTACCACATCGGCAACGGCTGGTTCGGCGGGTTCCTCCCCCTGATCGCGGCGTCGATCGTGGTCTTCACCGGCGACATCTACGCCGGCCTCTGGTTCCCGATAGGCGTGGCGGCGATGTCGTTCGTCGTGGGCTGCATCGTCCTGCCCGAGACGAACGAGCGGGACATCCGGGGCTGACCGGGACCCTTTAGATGGCCTTGCCCTGGCGCCGGGAGGACTCGAGGACCAGCATGCTCCCGAGGTAGGCCACCATCACGAGCAGCGAGAGGCGGTGGTTTCCGATCGCCATCGCCAGGTACTCGCAGAACCCGCCCAGCATGGCCCCGATCAGGTTGGCGCCGAACACCGCCGACGGGGACTTGGACTCCCGGAAGGTCGTCGAGAAGATGATCCCGGCGAAGAAGACGGGGAGCGGCACGACGAGGAGGGTCCAGAGCATGCGGCCCGCGAAGGGGAAGGGCAGGATGCTCTCGCGCGGGACAAGGAGCAGGAGCGCCAGGCTCGCGAAGAGCGGGGCGTAGAGCCAGAGCGAGAAGCCCCTCGTGCGCTCCGCGACGAGGTTCGCCCCGATCACCATGAGGAGGATCCCCGCGATCACCAGCAGCGTCACGAACCACGTCGCGCCAAAGAAGAGCGTGCAGTCGCTGATGCTCTTGGTCTCGAGGAGGAGGAAGCCCATCCCGAGCAGCCCGAAGTGGACGTCGCCCCGGCCGAACGAGCGGCCCCGCAGCCAGGCGATGGAGGCGATCGAGAAGGCGAGGAGGCCGGCGATCGCCACCAGGTAGTCGGAGGGAATCGTCTTTCGGATCAGGTAGAGGAAGGGCCAGTCGTCGCTCGGCAGGTCCATCGCCGGGGGCTTCACGTAGGTCGCCCGGTGGAACTCGTTCACGTTGGCGGGAAGCGCGGCGTGGGGGTCCTTCGGGACGCACAGGATCAGCGTGTCGCCGGGGGCGTCGAAGTACATGACGGGCTCCCTGCCCGTGGCCTCCAGCACCAGCTCGTAGAGCTTGGCGCCGAGCCACGGTCTGCCGAGGTAGAACGAGAGGGTCAGCATGCCCCGGTCGTTGAGGAGCCGGAACGCCGAGCGCATGCTCTCGAGCGTGTAGACGTAGCCGTCCAGCCGGACGTTGTTCATGCTGCTGAAGAGCGCCTGGGAGTCGAGGAAGCCGAACACCACGCGGTCGTAGCCGGGCTGCGCCCGGGCCAGGTACGAGCGGGCGTCGTCGATGTGGATCGCCACGCGGGGGTCCGCATAGGGGGCGCCCGCGCTGAACTTCCTCGAAAGGGCGATGATGGTGGGGTCGATCTCCACGGCGTCGACGTGCCCTGCGCCCGCGGAGAGCGCGGCCTCGACGTCGCATCCCCCGCCGGCCCCGACCACGAGGACCCGGTCCAGCCCGCCCCCGGGCAGGTAGGGGATGCCGTACTGCAGCTCGAGCCATCGGATCTTCTTGTACGTGAGCGATCCCGGGGTGTAGCGCCGCGAGTCGAGCGAGGCGTCCATGTGGTAGCCGAACTGGTTCACCTTGACCATGTACGCCGGTGGGTCGCGCATGGTCAGCAGGTCCGCCGGGGGGGCCGACTCGGTCAGCTTGGGGGTGTCGGGCTTGTTGACCGTGATGTAGTAGTAGGGGGACCAGATCGCGTTCGGGTCGCTGTTCCAGAGGATCGCGGCCAGGGTGGCTGCGAAGACCGGAAGGTCGACGAGCCACCTGCGCCTTGCCGAGAGGGCCAGGTAGACCCCCATGACGCCCGCCATGCCGAGGACGGGCGAGAAGAGCTTGAGCGAGAAGAGCCCGAAGCAGAGGGTTCCCGTGAGGCTCCCTGCGAGGTCCCAGGCGTAGGCGGTCAGCCCCGGCAGCGCGTTGAAGAGCCGGCCCATCCGCTGGCCCAGCGGGACGAAGAGGAGCGCGTTGACGCCGAAGATCCGGACCAGCACCAGGGCGTCGAACATGGAGGGGGGCAGCGAGAAGAAGTGGGCCTCGCTCGCGTTCGTGCCAAGGACGGCGTTCCGGTCGAAAAGGAGCATCGCGATGTCCACGGCGAGGAGCACGGGGAACCACCCGAAGAGGTTCCATTTCCGGCTCCCGGCCATGGCGCCCGCGCCGAGGCCCAGGAACGAGCTCAGGAGCATCAGGTTCGCGTAGTACGCCACCAGGTGGACCACCGAGGGCACCCACCGGATCACCATCATCTCGAGGAAGAGCGCCGTGAAGGACAGGGCGAACATTTCCCATTTCATGCGCCTTTGTCCGTCTTGGGCCTCGATCATCGCGGCATGCGTTAGATTGCGAGGCCTTGGATATCAACAACAAACACAACGCCCGGCCCGTCGCCCGCGATCGGCGAAGGCCGGGATTGTGCAGGGCGCCCGCGCCCTCCACATTCGCCAGCGATGAACATAGCCGTCGGCTGCACGCTGGGCTACCAGGTGGTGGCCCCGAGTGCCGCCTTCTCCTTCCACGTCCTGGTCAACACGAGTCCCGAGCAACGCCTGCTGTCGGAGGGGATCCGCTGCTCGCCCGAGCTCCCGACCGAGATCGTGACGACGGCGAAGGGCGAGAGGGTCCTAAGGCTCGAGGCCCCGACGGGGCCCTTTGAGTTCGTCTACTCGGCCGTGGTCGAGGTCGAGCGGCCCGAGATGCCGGCGACGGTACCCGCGGACAAGCCCGGCAGGCTTCCGCTCAGCATCCTCACCTACACGCTCCCGAGCCGCTACTGCGAGAGCGACCGGTTCGCCCCCACGGCGTGGGAGCTCTTCGGCAAGGTCGAGGACAGGGCGGAGCAGGTGCGCTCGATCTGCCAGTGGGTGGGCGACAACGTCGTCTACACGCCGGGGTCGACCGATGGCCGCACCTCGGCCTGGGACGTCTGGCAGAGCCGCAAGGGCGTGTGCCGGGACTACACCCACCTGGCGATCGCGCTCTGCCGAGCCCTCACGATCCCGGCGCGCTACGTCGGGGGCTACGCGGTCGGGCTGACCCCCATGAACTTCCACGCCTGCTTCGAGGCCTACCTGGGCGGGGCGTGGAGGCTCTACGACCCCACGGACGGGATCGCGCCCGCGCTTATCGTCGAGGCCACGCGGGGGCGCGATGCGTCCACCGCGGGCCTCACGACGATCTTCGGGCGCGTCCAGCCGGGCACCGTGCAGGTCGACTGCACGGTGGCCGCAGCCACGCAGCCTCAGTCCGCGGGGATCCGCATCGAGTAGAAGCTGCGGTACACGAACACCAGGGCGACGACGAAGATCGCGGCGCCGAGGGTGTGCTTGAGGACCGGCTCCATCTTCACCGCGATCTCGACGGCAAGCAGGCCGAAGAGGGTGGTGAACTTGATGACGGGGTTGAGCGAGACGGACGACGTGTCCTTGAACGGGTCGCCCACCGTGTCGCCGACGACGGTCGCGGCGTGCAGCGGGGTGCCCTTCATCTTCAGGTCGACCTCGACGATCTTCTTGGCGTTGTCCCAGGCGCCGCCGGCGTTCGCCATGAAGATGGCCTGGTAGAGGCCGAAGAACGCGATGCCGACCAGGTAGCCGATGAAGAAGTACGGGTCGAAGAACGCGAGCGACAGCGCGAAGCAGAACACGACGATGAAGATGTTGACCATCCCCTTCTGGGCGTACTGCGTGCAGATCTTGACGACCTCCTTCGAGGACGCCACCGAGGCCTCCTTGGAGTCGAGCTTCATGTTCTCCTTGATGTAGACGACCGCCCGGTAGGCGCCCGTAACGACGGCCTGGGTGCTGGCCCCGGTGAACCAGTAGATGACCGCGCCGCCCATCAGGAGGCCCATCATGGCCTCGGGGTGGACGAGCGAGAGCCTCTCGATCGTGTCGGGGTGCAGGCGCTTCAGGAGCATGATGATGCCGAAGACCATCGTCGTCGCGCCGACGACCGCGGTCCCGATGAGGACCGGCTTGGCCGTGGCCTTGAACGTGTTCCCTGCGCCGTCGCCCTTCTCAAGCTGCAGCTTGGCGTTCTCGAAGTCGGGCTTGAAGCCGAACTCCTTCTCGATCTCGGCCGCCGTCTCCTTCTTCGACTCGATCTGCGAGAGCTCGTAGACGGACTGGGCGTTGTCGGTGACCGGGCCGAAGCTGTCGACCGCGATCGTGACCGGGCCCATGCCGAGGAAGCCGAAGGCCACCAGGCCGAAGGCGAAGATCGGCGCCGCGAACTTGAACTCGTCGGGCATGATGCCCTGGAGAGCGGGGTTGCCGGAGATGAGGTACGCTCCGAACATGAGGAGCAGGATCACGAGGCCCATCCAGAAGGCGCAGAAGTTGCCGGCGACGAAGCCGGAGAGGATGTTGAGGGAGGCGCCGCCCTGCTTGGAGGACGTGACGATCTCCTTCACGTGGCGGCTCTCCGTCGAGGTGAAGATCTTGGTGAACTCCGGGATCAGCGCGCCGGCGAGCGTTCCGAACGAGATGATGGTCGCCAGCACCCACCAAAGGTCCGGCGGGCAGGGCGTACCCTTTGAGAGCAGGGCGTAGGTCGATGCGTACGTGACGGCGATCGAGACCAGGGAGGTGATCCAGACGAGGTTCGTCAGCGGCTGCTCCAGGTTGAAGACCTTCTTGTTGCCGTAGAGGGCCGTGGCGAGGGCGCCGTTGATCCAGTAGCTGGCGAGCGACGTGATGACCATCAGGATGCGCATGGCGAAGAGCCACACGATCAGGGTGCCGCAGAGCGCCGGGTTGCTGACGAGCGCCAGCGCCAGGAAGGCGATCAGGGCGACGCCGGTGACGCCGTAGGTCTCGAACCCGTCGGCCGTCGGCCCGACCGAGTCTCCGGCGTTGTCGCCGGTGCAGTCGGCGATGACGCCGGGGTTGCGGGGGTCATCCTCCGGCATGTTGAACACGATCTTCATCAGGTCCGCGCCGATGTCGGCGATCTTGGTGAAGATGCCGCCGCAGATGCGAAGCGCCGAGGCTCCCAGGGACTCGCCGATCGCAAACCCGATGAAGCACGGGCCCGCGAGCTCGGACGGCAGGAACGCCAGGATGCAGATCATGAAGAACAGCTCGATGGCGACCAAGAGGAGGCCGACGCTCATCCCCGACTTCAGGGGGATAAGTAGCGTGGCGAGCGGGTTGCCCTTCAGGGCCGAGAACGCCGCCCGCGAGTTGGCGACCGTGTTGATCCGGATGCCGAACCAGGCCACCCCGTAGCTGCCGAGGATGCCCAGGATCGAGGAGAGGAGAATGATGACGACGTGCCCCGCGGACTGCCCGGAGAGGGTGCCGAAGTAGTACGTCATGCAGACGGCGATCAGGACCCAGAGCACCGACAGGAACTTGCCCTGCTGCGCGAGGTAGGTCTTGCAGGTCTCCCAGATGATGTTGGAGACGACCGACATCGACTTGTGCACGGGCAGGTTGCGCGTCTGGATGTACTGCATCCATCCGAAGACCATGCCGCCGAGGCACACCACGAGGCCGATCATTAGGACGGCGGACCCGCTGAGCGCCCCGCCCATGAATGATACGGCGCGCAGGTCCGGGATCTTAATGTCGGATTCGCTTGCGCGGACCGACGGAATGACTGACGCCGCGAGTGCTAGGGCGGCGCCCAATTGCCAGGCTTTGGGTAACTTCATGGTGAACGCGAGGGGGGTTTAGACTAAGGCTGGAGGGTTAAACTAAGGGTCAAGGGTGCCGAAACCCTCCAGTCGGGGCGAGTCTATTGTCGGCCGCCAACGCTTCAATCAGACCAGCGAATCGCGTTCAGTAGCTCGGCCAAATGATAGCCCGCCTTGGCAATCCTCTCCCGCGCGAGCGGGACGCAAACGTCATCATAATGAGGGGGTAGCGTGATTTCGATCCGCTTGATTCCGGCCTTCTTGTCGGGGGTCACGGCCCCGAAAACGATGCCTGAATATGCGGTCCGGGCGGCGACGATGCTGTCCGTGGCCCAGGCCTCGGCCCAGTGGTGGTAATCCCCTGCGCTTTTCCAGCTCGTGCCGGCCTCCGAGAGGCTCTTTTCGGCGGCCGCAGCGACCGCCGCGGGATCCTTCGACCCGGCGATCTTGTCGACAAGCGCCGTGTCCCAGTACGCATGGAGCTCGTCGTACTTGCCCGGGCCGAAGAAGTCCGCGTTGCCGCCCTTGTCGTCGGGCGCGTCCTTGGCGGCCACGGGGTCTGTCACGAGCTTTGCCGTTCCGTCGGCTCCCACCTGGAAGTAGCCGTTCGAGACATGGAGGGGCTGGTGGAGGTCGCCGACAAAGTGGACCAGCATGCAGAGCGCCTCCCGCTTCGTGATCCTCTGGTCGCCGCCGCCCTCAAGGACGCTGACGGCGGCCTCGATCGAGTGCACGACGTCGTCGGGCCTCGTGAACGGGCCGTCCAGCTCGTAGGAGGCCGTGCCGAGCGGGAGGTCGACGTAGTGCCATTCGCCGTTCTTGGGAAACTCCGCGTTGAACTTGAGCGCCTCGGGGTCGGCCCCGAGGGGGCCCTGGTGAAAGTAGGCGCTGCGGACCTCGTCCATCCAGCTGGCGATCGAGGAAAGGTCGTCGCTCCCGAGGACCTTGACGACGTGTGCCCGGGCGTCGGCGGAAAGGTTCTGCGCCGCCACGAGCCCCGTCGCGGCGTGGCCCTCCACGCCCCAGGGGTAGGCCGGGCAGGCGAGGACGAGGGTAAGGGTCAGTGCGGCGAAAGCTCTCCTTGAGGGGTGAATCATGTTCCCAGAAAGTTCGTCCCTTGCCGCGGCCCTTGGAAAGAACATTCTCGGGGCGCACCCAATCTTTACGCATGCCCCTTGCAAAGACACCCGAGCCCCCGTACTTCGCGGTCATCTTCACCTCCCTGCGGACCGAGGGGGACAAGGGCTATGGCAAGATGGCAGAGCGGATGGAGGAGCTTGCCGCCGGCCAGCCGGGTTACCTGGGGATCGAGAGCGCCCGGAGCCCCGGGGGGTTGGGGATCACGGTGTCCTACTGGGCCAGCGAGGAGGCAATCGTAAGCTGGAAGGCGAACCTTGAGCACCGCGGGGCCCAGGACGCGGGCAGGGAGTCCTGGTATGAGGGCTACTCTGTCAGGATAGCGAGGGTGGAGCGGGCCTACGGGTTTGCGAGGGGGACACCCGCCTAGCGGCCGCGACAAAGGCTCGCCTTCGGCCCGGGGATTCCCAGAAATCCCCTAGGCGTTGCCCGGGTGGCGGAATGGTAGACGCTTCGGACTTAAAATCCGATTTCCGCAAGGAAGTGTCGGTTCGAGTCCGGCCCCGGGCACCAATCCCTTGTCCCTCCCCATTGCCGCTCAGTCGGTTTCGTGGCGGAGACGCTTCAGGAAGTCCTTCTCGAAGATATGGTAGATCAGGCTGCGCTCCTCAGCAAAGACGCACTCGATCACCTTGCCGGGCAGGTAACGGTAGACGGCACGGTAGCCGCCTATGCGCAGGCGATGATAGCCGGAGAGTTTCTCCTTCAGGGGAAGACAGTCGCCCCGCTCGGATTCAAGCCCGCGCAGGGCTAGCCTGAGCTTCCTGCGGGATTCCGGACCAAGCGTCTCGATGAATCCCTTCACCTGTTCCCGGACCTGGACCCGGTACTTCATTCGCCGAGATCGTCGAGCGAGTAGACCCTGCCCTTCCCGGCCTCAGCGGCAGCGATCGCCTTGCGGGCCTGGGGATTGGCCAGCAACTCCGTCGTCTCGATGAGGGCGGCCAGGTCGTCCGCCCCCATCACGTAGGCGACGGCCTTCTCGTGGCGGGTGATCGTGGCCATGCCGCCGTTCTCCGCCTCGCGCACCAGGCCCGCGAACTGGCTCTGGGCTTCTTTTATGCTGTACGTACTTTTCATGGATAAAAGCCTTACTTGGGTGCGGCTGTTGTCAAGTGACGCCGGCAGGGAGTTCCCGACGTCCGGCTCGACGGTGGGGGTCGGGCCCGACATTCTGGCGGCGCAATGAATCCCTCCCGGACCCTGGCTGGCCTGGCGGTCGCAGCCGCCCTTTTCTCGCGGGCCCTCCCGATTTGCGCCGCCGATCCCGAAGGCGCCCGGCCCGGGCCGGTGAAGACGGCATCCACCGGCCACGTCTCCAACTATGACGAGGCCAAGGTCGGCACCTACACGCTCCCCGATCCCCTTGTCCTAAACGACGGGCGACCCGTAACGGATGCCGATACCTGGACCCGGATAAGGCGCCCTGAGATCCTGGAACTCTACCGGGCCCATGTGTTCGGGCGCGTGCCGGGCAACGCGCCAAAGGCGGTCGCGACCGTCGAGGGCGTCACCCCCGGGGCCCTGGGCGGAAATGCGGTGCGAAAGGTCGTGGTGCTGCGTTTCGGCGACGGGCCTGGTGCGCCCTTCATTCGGCTGGTCATCTACCTTCCGGCCCGCCGCGCGGCAAAGGTGCCCGTTCTCCTTCACATGGCCTTCAACGGGGAGCCGGCCCCGACGGACCCGCCTGCGCCGTCCGTTCCAAAGGGAATACTCGGCGAGCCGGGCCCGATATCGGATATCGTCGCCCGGGGGTATGCCTATGCGATCTACCGCTACTCGGACCTGCAGCCGGACACCGCGGACACGCGCACGTCCGGGGTCGAGGCGCTCACGGCCTCCCCGGGCGGGTCCCCGGCAAAAGACTCTTGGGGCACGATCGCCGTCTGGGCCTGGGGCGCCAGCCGCGCCCTGGACTATCTGCAGACCGACCCCGATTTCGACGGCAGGAGGGTCGCCCTCATCGGTCACTCGCGGCTCGGCAAGGCCGCCCTCTGGGCCGGCGCCCAGGACCCGCGGTTCGCGCTGGTGTTCGCGAACTGCGCCGGGGAGATGGGGACGGCGCTTTCCCGGCGCGACTACGGCGAGACCGTGGACGACATGGTGGACCGATTCCCCTACTGGTTCGCCCCGGGGTTCGGGAGGTATGCCGGGCACTGGGGTGACCTTCCCGGCGATGCTCACATGCTGATTGCCCTCAATGCGCCGCATCCCCTGCTGGTCACGGGCGGGTCAGGCGACCAGTGGGCCGACCCCCGAGGGGAATTTCTCGCCGAGGTCGCGGCGGGACCGGTGTACCGCCTGCTGGGCAGGAAGGATCTCGGCGTCACGCAGATGCCGGCCCTGGACCAGGACGTGAACGCAGGGGACCTTGCTTACCGCATTCACGCGGGCCCGCACGCGATCATGGCCTCGGACTGGCAGGCGTTCCTTGCCTTCGCGGACCGTTACCTGCGCTGACGGGCGAGCAGGTCGTCGTAGAGACCAAGAATCTGGGCCCAGTCGGTCCTGGTGTCGCTCGAAGCGAGGGCGTGGCAGGAGACGATGCCGGCCTCCAGGTGATACAGGCCCAAGATCGTCCCGTTGTCCGAGTCGGCCAGGTGCGAGAGGCCCTTTCGGATCTTCTCCAGGTCCCAGGGGCTGCGGTCCTGTCGATGGGATTATTTGAGTTCCAACCCGGGCTTGTCCCTTTCCCGCTTCGCCGAGATCGCCCTGAGCTCCTTGGCCGCCAGGAGGTCCTTCTCACGCCCCATCGCCACCTTTGCCTTCACCAAATCGGGCAGCGAGATCAACCGGCACTTCTTTCCGCCGATTTCGAAGAACTCCGAGTTGGCCTTGACCGATTCGAAATCACCGAGGCCGAGAATGGACGAAAGGATGTCGACGACCCCCCAGTCCGTCTGCAGGTAGAGATTGTTGGCGGTCTCGCCGGGCGCCGGGGTCTGGAGGAACGAAAGCCTCTGCGGCGTCATCCGATGGCGCGGGTTCAGGTCCCTGAGCGCGGCACGGAGCTTTTCGATGTTCGCCGGCGTGAGGACGGCGCAGATTTCAAGATCCCTCGTGACAAGCGCCGAGCCGTGGAGCACGCCCGCGAAACCCCCCACGACCACGAATTCGACACCCGAGTCAGCCAGTCGCTTGAGCAGTTCGCTTAGGCTGTTCATCGCGCGTGCTGCGTATCCGTTCGAATTCCAGGACCAGGGCCAATGCCTGGTCGTGCTGCCGAGCCCTCTCCTCGGCCGTGAGCCTCAGGCTCTCGTCGACGAGGCTCAGGTCGAAACCGGCCTTTTCGGCCTCATCGATGGCGGTTTGGCCCAAGTCTGGCATCGTCGGAATTCTGGCCTGTGCCCCGGGCAGGTCAAATGCGCAGGCGCCGTTAGTCGGGAGCGACTCAGGCCCTAATCTCGACCTCTCCCTCGATCTCGACGGGAATGTCGAAGGGCAGCTGGGCCATCCCCACGGCTGATCGCGCGTGCTGGCCGCGTTCCGGACCGTAGAGGCTGACGATCAGGTCCGTGAAGCCGTTGATCACGTACGGCTGCCGGTTGAACCCCGGTGCGGAATTCACCATGCCGAGCACCTTGAGCCACGCGCCCACGCGGTCGAGGTCCCCGAGCTCCCGCTTGAGGCTCGAGAGGATGGAGAGCCCGACGAGGCGCGCCGAGAGGTAGGCCTCCTCCGGGGTGACCTCGAGCCCGACCTTGCCGAGCGGCAGGGCGAGGGTCCCGTCGGCATTGAGCGGCCCGTGGCCCGAGATGAAGGCCCGGTTTCCACGAACGCGAATCCAGGGGAAGGGGAGGGTCACTCCCGCAGGCATGACCAGAGGCTTGGGGAGCGTGAGGCCGAGCTCCTTGAGCTTGGATTCGACTTGGGACATGGGGCGGTTCGGGGTTAGCCCGCGGTCGACCTGAGCACCTCGCAGAACTTCTCCAGGTCGATGTTTCCCCCGGAGACGATGGCGACGATCGGGCCCTTGCCGGCCTTCCCGGTGAGGGCCGCCGCGAGCGGGAGCGCCCCGGCGCCCTCCGAGACGACGCGCGCCTTCTCCGCCATGAGCCGCACCGCCCGCATCGTCTCGAGAAGGGTGACGACGATGCAGCCGTCGAGGACCGGCCTCATGCGCTCCCACATCCGCGGGAAGACGCTGTGGCCGCCGGCGCCATCGACAAACGAGGCCTTCCAGCCGGGGAACTCCTGGGGGGAGCCCGCGGCGAAGGAGAGCGAGGCGGGGCAGGCGGTCTCGGGTTCGGCTCCCCAGACCTTGACCGAGGGCTTGAGCGCCTTGACCGCGCTTCCGACGCCCGTCACGAGGCCGCCGCCGCCGATGCCCGCGATGACGGCCACGGTGTCGGGGGCGTCCTCCAGGATCTCAAGGCCCATGGTCCCGTGGCCCGCGATGAAGTCGTGGTCGTCAAAGGGGTGCACGAAGGTCCCCTCGACGCCGGGATAGGACCGGTCGCCCAGGGCCTTCCACGCGACCTCGTACGGGACCGTGACCAGACGGGCGCCGAGCGCCCTCATCCGCTCCAGTTTCGAGGCGGGCGCGGTCTCGATCGCGACGACCGTGCAGGGCACGCCGGCCTTCCTCGCCGCGTAGGCGACGCCCTGGCCGGCGTTTCCGGCGCTTATCGTCCAGACGCCGCGCCGGCGCTCGGCCTCCGAGAGCATGGCGACCGCGTTGGCGGCGCCGCGCAGCTTGTAGGCGTTGATCGGCTGCAGGTTCTCGAGCTTCAGGCGGATGTCGGGGTACCCGGGCCCGAGCTCAAGGCGGACGAGCGGTGTCCGCACGATCGTCCCGGCGATCCGGGCGCGCGCCTCCTGGATCTCTGCGAGGCCTATCGGCCGGACGGCTTCGAGCGCAGGGGGCATGGGCTCCTCGTGTTGGGTCAATCCACCAGCTTGCGTGTGAGGTAGGTCATCTCGAGCGACACGCGCCTTGCGACCTCCTGCTGGTTCGCGGAGGCGGCATGCCCGCCGTCCGTGTTCTCGTAGTAGAGGAAGGGGAGCCCCATCGACTCCATCCGCGCCGCCATCTTCCGGGCGTGGGCGGGGCTGACGCGGTCGTCCTTGGTCGACGTGACAAAGAGGGGCTCCGGGTAGGGTACCCCGGCCTTCAGGTTGTGGTAGGGCGAGATGGTTCGCAGGAAGGCACGCTCGACGGGATCCTTGGGGCTTCCGTACTCGGCGACCCAGGATGCGCCGGCGCCGATCTGGTCGTAGCGCAGCATGTCGAGGAGCGGAACCTGGATGACAACGGCGCGCCACAAGTCGGGGTGCTGGTTGAGCTCGACCCCCATGAGGAGGCCTCCGTTCGAGCCGCCCTCGATGCCGAGGCGCCTCGGGGAGGTGATGTGCCGGGCGATCAGGTCGCGCCCGACGGCGGCAAAGTCGTCGTAGATCAGCTGGCGGTGGGTCTTGAGGCCGGCCTCGTGCCAGGCGGGCCCGAACTCGCCGCCGCCGCGGATGTTGGCAAGGACGAAGACATTCCCGTGCTCGAGCCAGAGCTTGCCGATCGTCGCCGAATACCAGGGCGTCTCCGAGACCTCGAACCCGCCGTAGCCGTAGAGGAGCGTCGGATGGGACCCGTCGTACGCGAAGTCCTTCGGGCGCACGACGAAGTAGGGGATCAGGGTGCCGTCCGAGGACGCCGCCTCGAACTGCTCGACCACGTGGCGCGAGGCGTCGAAACGCGCGGGCTCCATCTTGAGGACCTCCGCCTTGCCCCCCGCCACGTCCGCGAGCCAGAGGGTCGTCGGCGTCAGGAAGTTCGCGACACTGTAGACGGCCCGGTCGGAATCATCGCTTACGCTGACGATGGAGATGCTCGAATTCCCGGGAAGGGGGAGCGTGCTCCTCGTCCAACCCCCCGCAGGGGCGGGGTCGAACACGAGGGCCTTGCCCTTTACGTTCTCGTAGATCGTCACGAGGAGGCGCGAGCGGGTGCTGGCGACGCTGCTCACGGTCTCGCGAGGGCCCGGCTCGTAGACGACCGTCAGGGGCGCCGCAGGATCCCTGGCGAGCGCCGCCAGGTCCACCGAGAGGAGCGCACCCTGGTGATAGGAGGGTCCTCCGGGGGCGGGCGTCCAGTCCTGGAGCGTCCTCAAGACAAGGCGGCCGCCGAGGAGGGCCTCGACCGAGACCTTCGGCGGGAGGTTCAGCCGCTTTGTCCCTTCGCCCTGGAGGAGGTAGGTCTCGCTCTCGAAGAAGCTCAGGGCGCGGATGATGAAGGGCTGGCTGGTACCGGCCACGTTGTCGTGGAGCGCGTAGGGGACGACGGAGACATCCGTCGGCTTGCCGCGGAACACCTCCCTGGCGGCCGTGAGCGCCTCGCCGCGCCGCAGGAGCTTCACGATGTACGGGTAGCCGGACTCGGTCATGGTGCCGGGACCCCATTCGCGGCTGAGACCGATCGTGTCGGCGTCAATCCAGGTCGAATCCTGCTTGCCCTCGGGCAGGACGAACCCGCCCGGGACGAACTGGCGGGTGCCGAGGTCGAACTCGCGGATCTCGACGGCGTCCTTCCCGCCGTTCGAGAGGTGGACGAGGGCCCGGCTCTCGTCGGGCCAGCGGGTGGCCGCCCCCTTGAAGACCCAGTTCGCCTTCTCGGCGGCCGCCAGGGCGTCCACATCGAGGAGCGGCTGCCATTCGGTGGCCGCGGCCCGGTAGCCGGCGAGTGTCGTCTGGCGCCAGACGCCGCGCACGTGGACCGTGTCCTGCCAGAAGTTCGTCACCGTTTCACCCTTGAGGAGGTCCGGATAGGGGATCCGGTCCGTGGCGGTGAGGATCGCGAGCGCGTCCCGGTGGAGGTCCGCGTAGCGGGGGTCGCCCTGGAGGAGCGCGAGCGTCCGGACGTCCTGCGCCTTCACCCATTCCAGGGCCTTTGGGGAGTCGGCGTCCTCCATCCAGATGAAGGGATCATCCTGCGCGGAGGGGGAGGCGGGGGGCACGGGAGCCGGGGGTGTGGTTTGGGCGGATGCGGCCGCAAGGGTCGCTCCAAGGAGGAGTGCGAGCTTCAGCATGGCGGTCGAACCTAGACGGTCTGCAAAAGGGTGCAAGTGCGGCGCTTGGTCACGGCGCCGCGCCGCGCCCCCTTTGCGGGTACGCAATTCCCCCCATGGGTTGGGGCGGTTATCCCCTCAAGGAGCGCCCCGATCGTCCGAAATTATAGGGATGAGCACCGTTCAGTTCACGAAGGACGACCTATTGGGCGTGGCCAAGGCGTTCTCGGGGACGCCCCGCATCCTGGCGGAGCTGACGCGCCTCATGCGCGACTCGAGGGCGGGGCTCGACGAGGTCTCGGCGCTCCTTAAGCGCGACGCCCCCCTCTCCGCCCGGATCATCCGCATCGCCAACAGCGCCTCGCTCGCCCAGAGCGAGCCGGTCTCCTCGATCGAGGCGGCGAGCCAGATGATCGGGGTGAAAGAGATCCACCGGATCGTCGGCATCATGGCGATCGACAGGATGGGCTCGGACCAGATCGCGACCTTCGGGCTCACCCGCCAGCAGATGCGCCACAACTCCATGCTGGTCGCGCTCCTCATGGAGGAGCTCGCGGAGGCCGCCGGCGAGGATGCGCCGACCGCGTACGCGATCGGCCTCCTGCGCCCGTTCGGGATCCGCGCCTTCGACCAGCTCAACGTCGACTCGGGCGGCACGGAGAGGTTCGACCCGGCGGTCCACCCGGACCTCGGCATGTGGGAATTCAACACCTTCGGCACGACGAGCCCGCAGGCCACCTCGGTCATCCTGGACGCCTGGCGCTTCCCCGCCGAGATCACCAAGGCCATCAGGGACCACCGCAGGCCCGAGGGCAGGCACCTGCCCCTGATCCACCTGCTCCACATTGCCGCCAGGATGGCGGACAAGCTCGGCTACGGCCTGCCCTGCGAGTCGGCCTTCTGGACCGATTCGGAGGAGATCTACCGGAAGGCCGGCGTCACTCACCGCGACTCCAAGCGCCAGATCGACCGCGCCTTCGTCGCCTTTGACCGGCTCTGCAGGGCGATGGCCTGAGGCGGCGCCCTACGGGGCGTGCCTTCGGACCCGGAGGCCGGGCACCGCGGCCGCGGCTGTCGCGATGATCTCGACGTCCTTCACGCCCCGGAATCCGGAGAACGCCGCGGCCAGGAGAACCCCGCCGGAGTCCTCGAGCGCAACGCCGCCCTGCCAGCCGATGAAGTCGGGCCGGTTCACGCCGAACGCGCCCTCCTGGAGCTTCCCGGCGTAGACACGCTCCTCGAACTCCCCCGTCGCGTAGCCGGTCCGCCAGACCTGGATCACCTTGCGGCTCGCGATCCCGAAGCACCAGCGCCCCTTGTCGGGGTCGGTGCCGAAGATCCTGCCATGGGTGCGCCCCGACGGCTCGATCACGAGGACGGCGGCGTTGCCCTTGGACTGCTCGCGGTCGATCGGGTCCTCGAGGAATTGCGGGATGAGCCTCTCCACCTCGTCCACGAGCCGTTCGCCTGGGGTCTTCATGGGCGCAGGTTGAGCCGCGCGGCGGTCGAGGTCGATGGCGGAAAGCGGGGCGTGCGCCAAAGAATCCTTTCTCCGAGCGGGCGCCGGGTATAGGGTGCCCTACGGGCGCCCCCGCGCCCCAAGGATTCGCAACCCCAACCCCCGCCACCCGTGAAGACCCTCCTTTCCTGCTGCCTCGCATTCGCGAGCGCCGCCCCGATCCTGGCCCAGGCCGAGCCGGGCGCCGGGGAGCGCTGGATGTCCAAGGCTGACATCGCCCCTGCCTTCGCGGCCCCCGCGACCCGCCAGGAATGGGAGGCGAGGCGCCTGGAGATCCGCGCGGAGCTCTGGAAGATGCTCGGCAGGCTGCCCGCCCGCCCGGCGGTGCCGGACGTGAGGATCCTGTTTCGCCAGGACAAGGGCGACTACATCCTCGAGAAGTTCCAGTTCGACAACGGGGCGGGCTCCATCGTGCCGGGCTACGCCTTCCTTCCCAAGGACTCCGCCACGAGGCACCCCGCGATCCTCTATTGCCACTGGCACGCGGGGGAGTACGACCTGGGCAAGGAGGAGCTCCTGCAGGCCCGCCACACGCCCGAGGAGCCGGGTCCCGCGTTCGCCCGGCGGGGCTACGTCGTCGTCGGGGTCGATGCGCCGAACTTCGGCGAACGCAACGGCACCGGGCCCGACGGCACCGCCGAGCGCGACATGCCCTCGGAGGAGACGACGGCGAAGTTCGACCTGTGGGTCGGGCGCACGTTCTGGGGGATGATGCTTCGCGACGACCTGATGGCGCTCGACTACCTCGCCTCGCGCCGCGAGGTCGACCCGGGCCGGATCGGGGTCACCGGGATGAGCATGGGGTCGACCCGGACGTGGTGGCTCATGGCGCTCGACGAGCGCCTCAGGACCGGGGTCGCGATCGCCTGCATGACCCGCTACGAGAACCTGATCGCCCACGGCTCGGTCCATGAGCACGACATCGGCTACTTCGTGCCGGGCATGCTCAACCACTTCGACAGCGAGGCCGTCATCGCGATGAGCGCCCCGCGGCCGATCCTCTTCCAGACGGGGGACAGGGACGGGGGTTCGCCGGTCGACGGCATCCATGCGATCGAGGCCGCGGTTCGACCCGTCTACCGCCTTTACGGCAGGGAGGGCGACTTCCAGAGCCTGGTCTACCCGGGCCTCGGCCACGTCTACACCCCGGAGATGTGGAAGAGGACCCTCGCCTGGATGGACCAGAACCTGCGCTAGCCGCGGGATCCGCGAGCCGGGTGAGATTGGGTCCCCATTTGGCAAGCAAGGCGCTACAGGGACCGCATGCTGAACGACCCCGTCATCCTCAAC
>CAYPXZ010000001.1:0-215208 GCA_964414785.1 uncultured Opitutaceae bacterium | reverse complement strand
ATCGCTTCCGGAAGGACTTCGCATGACCATGCGTCCGACCCGCGATAACGACCGCCCTGCCGGAATCTCCTGCGCCGCAACCCGCGCCCGAGGGGGCCCCGTTCACAACCAAGACAGAGCCCCAAATGAGCGAAACATCCCAGCCCAACTCCGACGTCTCGCAGGACGTCGCGCAGAAGTATGACTCCGAACTCGCCAGCCCCCCGATCCAGCGCGAGGTCGCATCCGTAAACCCAACCGAACTTAAGGCAGGCGCCTCCGAGCGCGCGCAGCAGCGACCGCTTCTCCAGAAGATCATCGCCGCTTTCAAGAAGGAGAAGGGTTCGTACCGCGAACTCATCATCAATTCGGAGCCGCTGGAGAAGCGCGTCGCGCTTCTCGTGGACGGTCGCCTCGAGAAGTACGAGATCGAGCGCGAGTCCGACGACCGCATGGTCGGCGGCATCTACAAGGGCAGGATCAAGAACCTGGACCCGGGCCTGAAGGCCGCGTTCGTCGACATCGGGTACGCGAAGAACGCGTTCCTTCACTACTGGGACATGCTCCCCGCGGCCGCCGACTCCTCGGTCGAGGTCGTCCGCGTCAACAAGAAGCGCGATTCCGCGCCCAAGGGCGAGGTGACCGTCAAGGACATCCCCGGCCTCTACCCCCCCGGCTCCGACATCGTGATCCAGGTCACCAAGGGCCCGATCGGCACCAAGGGACCCCGCACGACCACCAATCTATCGATCCCCGGCCGCTACCTGATCCTCACCCCCTACAGCGACGGCTGCGGCATCTCCCGCAAGATCGAGGACATCCAGGAGCGCAAGCGCCTGAAGCAGCTCATCAACGAGCTGACGATCCCCGAGGGGATGGGCGTCATCGTGCGCACGGCCGGCGAGGGCAAGAAGCCGCGCTATTTCGTGCGCGACCTGCACCTGCTCCTCAAGAAATGGGAGGAGATCACGCGCAAGATGCAGTCGGACCGCTCCCCCTGCAACCTGTACATGGAGCCCGACCTCGTCGAGCGGACCGTGCGCGACTTCCTCACCGAGGACGTCGACCGCGTGCTGATCGACAACAAGGCGGACTACGACCGCACGCAGGATCTCGTGGGCCTCATCTCAAAGCGCTCCCGCTCGAAGATCGCCTTCTACACGGACAGCATCCCGATCTTCGAGCGCTTCAATATCGAGCGCCAGATCGAGCAGACGGGCCAGCGCAAGGTCCCGCTCCCAAGCGGCGGCGAGATCGTGATCGACGAGACCGAGGCCCTGATCGCCATCGACGTCAACACGGGCTCGCACAAGAACCGCTCAGGCGACGAGAAGAACACCCTCTACGCCGTGAACCTCGAGGCTGCCTCCGAGGCCGCCCGCCAGATCCGCCTTAGGAACCTCGGCGGCCTTATCATCCTCGACTTCATCGACATGAAGGAGCGGCGCCACCGCAACGCCGTCTACGAGAAGATGGTCGAGCTCATGGCGGGCGACAAGGCGAAGAACCACATCCTGCCGATCTCCCAGCTCGGCATCATGCAGATGACGCGCCAACGCCAGCAGGAGTCGCTGTCCTCAAACCTCTATACGGACTGCCCGTACTGCCGCGGCCGCGGCATCGTTAAGTCCGACACGACGATGTCCGTCGAGCTCCAGAGGCGCCTCTCGTCCGTGGCGCGGCGCCTCCAGGCCCGCAAAGACGGGAAGGTCTACTCGCTGCGCGTCCTCGTGCACCCCTCGGTGCTCGAGCGCCTGCGGAGCGAGGACGCGGGGCTCCTGGTACGAATGGAGAAGACCTACGGGGTCCAGCTGGCGTTCCGGGCCGACCCCAACTACCACATCGAGAACTTTAAGATAATCAACGCCTCGACCGGCGAGGAGTATCGCTGAGGTATTGTAAGGGGGTAACAATGACGAGGATTGGGTAAAAATGATGAGGAGTGCGGGTAACAATGTTCAGGAGTTGGAGGAAGGATTGATGGGGACTTTGAGGTAAACGGCACTCAGGCTAAGCATCAGCTATTCATGCAGCTTCTTTACTCGACCATTTATGGTCGTTGAAAAGCCCTGTTCGGTCACATTGAATCCGTATCGCTTACACGAAATCAACGACACAGTGAGACGAATTCACTGAGTCGCTGACACGAATTCCGTACAATTCCCATTACAAGCCCACCAGAGCAATGGCTCTAGGTGGGCTCTTTTGTGCCTGTAAATCAAGGTGTTGCAGATTAGCATCTCCCGCGCTTCGGGGGAGCCATCAATTCGGGATCTCGAAATCCGGCCGCGGAGCCCAACCCTCTGCGGAAGCGTTCTTCTACAGGGATACACCCCATATCGCCGGCACAGTCATGGGCCTAATATCGCAACAGAAAATTCTGTATATGCGAATCAATGGTTGCCGTCGGATGGGAATGGGGTCTCCCGTGAAGATCCTTCTCACCGCCCTCACGCTCGGCGCCTTCCCTTTTACCATAGAGGCGCAATTCACCGATACGTTCGATACGATCGACCCCGCGTGGACTGCCGACCGCTACCCTCCCGCTGGCTTCGAGTCCGTGATCTTTGACGGCGACAGACGTCTATGCCTCACCATCAACCAGACCGGTAGCACCGCCAACCGCCCCGCCGAGTTTGGCAGCGAGTTCTACGCCTTCCAAGGCTGCCAGCGCCCCGGTGGCATCACCGGACTATGGACGCTCAGCGCTCAGGTCTTCGTCACGTCCGCATTCAACACCACCACTGGCGCGCTCGTGTGCGGCAATCTCTGGGGCCATACTGGCACGACGCCCACCGGCGGCGAATACGCGGTGATAGGCTTCAATAACTCAAGTCGCACCGACCCCTTCAACCCCGCCGCGACCGATCGCGCCTTTCGCTTCGAAGCCTTTGACGGCAGCACGGCCAGCTGGATCGACCTCGGCGTGCCCGCCGGCTTTGTTTTCGATGCGTGGCACACGCTCTCGGCCACGTCGACGGGCGCGGCTCTCGAGTACCGCATTGATGGCGCTCTTGTGCTTACCATTCCCACGGCGGTCGGCAGCGACCTCCTGACCGTGTTTATCGAGGGTTACAATTTTGACCAGACCAGCAGCTACTCCGTTTACTGGGACAATCTCATAGCAGGTGCCGCTCCGATCATCACCAACAATCCCTTGACGGCGGCGGGCACGGTCGGCGCGCCTTTCACCTTTACGATCACGGCCTCGGGCATGCCCATGAGCTATACCATCAGCTCGCTCCCGGCCGGACTCGTTTTCAACGCCGGAAGTGGAGCTATCAGCGGTACGCCCACCGCAGCGGGAGTCACGGTCGTAACGCTTGCTGCGACAAATTCGGCCGGCACCAGCAGTCCTGTCACCCTGACCATTACAATCGCTCCGGTAGGCGCCGCGCCCATCATCACGAGCCCGACCACCGCGCCCGGCACCGTCGGTACGATTTTTGTCACATACCTTATCACGGCATCGGGCTCGCCCACCAGTTACACCGCAGGCGGCCTTCCCCCGGGCCTGGCCCTCAATGCCCTGACTGGCGCGATCGACGGCACACCCACGGCGGCAGGTACCTATGACGCGACGATTGCCGCTATGAATTCCGTCGGCACCGGCATTTCCAATGTGAGCATGGTCATCGCATCGCAGCCCACAAGTCGGCTCGTAAACCTCTCGGCACGCGCCTTCGTTGGCACCGGCGGCAATGTTCTCATCGTTGGATTCGCAATCCGCGGATCGGGTTCGAAATCCATCCTGCTCCGCGGCGTCGGGCCGAAGCTGGCTGAGTTTGGCGTGACCGGCATCCTAGCCAACCCCCAGCTAACGCTCTACGACTCGGCGTCTGCTTCTATCGCCACTAATTTCGGTTGGGGCAACGCCACGACGCCCGGCCCTTCCACCGTGTCAGCCTCAATCGGGCCGGCCACGGCGGCAATCATGAGTGGCGTGGGCGCATTCGTTTTGCCCGCCGATTCGCCCGACTGCGCCTTGGTCGCCAGGCTTCCAACCGTTCCTAGTGGCAATTATTCCGCAATAGTCGCGGGCGCCACCGGTGCCACCGGTGTCGCGATGGCCGAAATCTATGATGCCGATACGGGGGCGACGACGACCCGCCTTGTCAACGTTTCAGCCCGCGCCTTCACCGGCACCGGAGGCAACGTTCTCATCGCCGGATTTGTCATCTCGGGCACCGCGCCGGAAACCGTCCTTCTCCGCGGTGTCGGCCCGGCGCTGGCTGAAATTGGCGTGACCGGCGTGCTCACCAATCCCCAGCTAACGCTCTATGACTCGGCATCTGTCCCTATCGCCATCGACATCGGCTGGGGCAACGCCACGACGCTCGGCTCCTCCGCCGTGTCAGCCACAATCGGCCCGGCCACGGCAGCGATCATGAGTGGAGCCGGCGCTTTCGCTCTGCCCGCCGGCTCGGCCGACAGCGCGATGGTCGCCACGCTGCAGCCCGGTACATACACCGTGGAGATCAGCGGCATTTACAATTCCACCGGCGTCAGCCTGATCGAAATTTACGAGACTACGTCGATTGCCCAGACAGGTACGCAGCTGAATTAGGGAGCTGTGGCGCAAGACCTGCTGAGGCGATTAGGAAGCATAAGGAGGAGCGTCGCTTGGCCGAAGGCGTTGTGCGGCCAGCACCATCGTGAAAACAAGTGGAAAGTACCCACTGTTTCCCGATCAACAGGCTTTAGAACATCCAGACGGCGGGGACGTCCTGGGCGCCCTCGTTTCCGGGATTCGCCAGGTTGACGCGGTCGAGATCGACTCCGTGGTCATTCAGGTTTCGCAGCGTTCCAGCGCTGCCGCACGCAATGCGGATCCGAGTGTAACGGTTCACGTTGATGACGCCAGGGTCTCCCTCTCACAAGAACCGCCCATCCTGATGAATGATCCCCGGAGTCACTTACCCCTCACTCCCGAACTAATTTTCCTCCGTGGCGTCGAATTGCGAGGCTGCATCCTATGAGCCCCGATCTTCATTATTTTTACCCGCACACAAAGTAGTCAAAGGCATTAATCCTGTTTCTGGACATTAATATTGTTTTGGAAGGTATTGATTCTGTTTCTCGCGCCGCTGCTGACAATGATCCCGTGACGCTTACGCGAATTCCATGCCGCTCCATTCGGTTTACCGGTACCGGTAAAGTTTGACGTGCTGGATGCTGTACCGATCGGCGGGAAACCTCAGTGCCTTCCATTCCGGGGTCTCGTCGCCGTTCAACCTGCGGCCGGGGACCCAGCGGCCGTCCGAGTAGATGCCCTCTTCCACCGTGCCGAGGCCCACGTTGTCGGCCGGGTTTGCAGCCGAAGAGAAATAGACGTTCATGGCGCGGCCGACGACCACGAAGTCGTCGGGCCCCGTGGAGATGAAAAGGCCCGCCACCCGCTCGGGAGCGGTCGGTCCGCCCGCACGCGCCATGGAACGGGCCTCGATCTTGTAGCTGCCCAGCCCGACGCTCTGCGGCGGCCCTTCGTGGTCCACAAGGACGGCCGTCATGGTTCCGTTGCCCTGATGCTCTAGGATCAGTGGCGATACCTGTGCGACCACGTCATAAGCTTGGGCGAGCTCAGAGTCGGGTCCCGCAAAACGGTCGATCCCGAACGGCGAGTAGCCGATGGCGTCGTGCCTGCCGAAAGCCCAGATGGCCTGGGCCGCGCCTCGTGCGTCCCCCCTGGACTCGGGTATGAATAGCGGATTGCCACACCTGACATAACGCGCGCACTCCTCCTCGAATTCAGGAACGTAGATGTCGCCCGAAAGGATCCCGATCGCGGGCGCTCCCGCCTGCCATATGTTCATCACCTGCGGAACCGGTCCGCCGCTTGGATAGGTGCCGGGCCATGCATGGTCGCGCTGTTGCAGCCACGTGTTCACGTACATCGGCAACGGGTACTCCGCCCGGCCGGCCTCGGCCACCTTGTTGACGAACCGGGCGTAGCGCCACGCCATAAAGATCTCGTCCACCGGCCAGAAGAGCCCTCGCCAGGCCGTTTCGTGCTCCTGCTCCGTCATGGGAGGGCAGAGCGTGCGCACGGGTATCGCCTTCCCCGCGGGCTTGCCCGGTCCGAACACCTCTGTCCACGTGCCTGAGGCCCTGGATCCGTTTGCCGCCCACAGGTCCCTAAGCTCCGGCACCAAGGCGTCTTTGTGCGCCGCGAGATAGTCCATCAGCTCCGCGGGCACCGGTCCGGAAAACTCGCGGCTTGCAGCGGGTCCGTAGTCGCGGGAGTCCTCGAGGACTCCCATTTCATTCTCGACTTGGATCATGAGAACGGTGTGACGGCGTCCGTCTACTTCGCGGAGGTGCCGCATGAGCGCGGCAAAAGCGCGAGCATCGGACTCGCAGGTGGCGTCGCCGAACGGCGTCAACGTGTTCAGGCTCCTGCCCTCCTCGCTCTTGACAAGCGGGAACCGCGCCTGATTGGCCTTCACCCAAAGAGGCTGGTAGGTGGACTTCCCGTTCTTCCAGGCGCCAAACCAAAGAACAACAAGGTGAAGGTTATTCGCCCGGGCTCCGTCGATCAGTCCGTCCACCAGCTTGAAGTCGAACCTACCCTCCTCCGGCTCGATCAGCTCCCAGCTGACCGTTGCGAGCACAGTATTGAGGCGGCTGGCAACGAGCCTCGGCCATAGGGGCCTCATGTAGTCGAGACTGGACGCGCTGGAGTTATTGAGCTCCGCGCCGCGCACCAGAAAGGGCTGGCCATCCACTACGAGTTGGGTGGCGGTGCCGCTCTTCTGGAGATGGGGCGCAGCAAGATCGTCGGCGGCGCAGCGGCCCGGCGCCGGACCGAGCGCGGCGACTGAGGCTACGGATAGAAGGACCAGCGCGTGCAGCCGCCGGCAGGACCGCGTCGAAGGATTCATGGCTTTCGTGATTGCCTGGTGGGGGCACAGGCCCCCTCCAGAGGGTTTGGACAGATTGAGGCGCCACCCGGCTTCATAACAACCGATGCCCGCAAGGGGAAACAAATTTCACGCCTGCCGCGCCATATTACCCCCTCGGTTTCTTGGGTAGCGCAGTTCGAGTTGAACCCGTCAATTGATGTTTCAGAATTCGACATACCGAATAAGAAAGTAAAAACAGCTAGCGCCGACGTGAAACGAGTCCGGGATTGCTCATGGGAGACTCCGGTTCCGAAGCATATAATTATCGCCGGCAACTGGCGAAGGACCAGTCCCGGAGCCACCTATCCTCTAATCCCGATCTCAATTTCCTCCTCCAGCCAGGATGGAGCGCCAGCTTCCTGTGAGCCCCGATCCTCATCATTCTAACCCGACACAGAGGCGGCTGGACACGTATCTACACAAGACGCTGCTCCAAAATAGGCTCCACGCTTGGATATGCCGACGTTTTTCGGCATATCCAAGGTCCGGCGGGACAACTGAATCTTGTGAAGAAAGCCCAATTACTCTCTTCGGCCACGGTGTTGCTGGTCAGCAACGTGGTGGCCGCCGCCAACCACTATCGCGACGCGCTAGGCTTCAATTATGAACGTTTTTGGGGTGAACCCCCAAAATTCTTGATCCTAGAACGCGATGGAATGCGTTTGATGCTGAATCAGGCGCCTCATGGGTCGGCCCTCGTCCCCCACTGGAAAGTAGATCCAAGTATGTGGAACGTCTACTTCTGGACGGACGATGTGGATTCCTTGTTCGCAGAGCTTCGAACCCGCGGCGCCAAGATCGACTATGGCCTTGGCGATAAACCCTACGGAATCCGAGAATTTGGCGTCCAAGACCTCGATGGCTACGACGTCGGGTTTGGCCAGCCAATTGCTTAACAGGCCGCGGGAAGAGCCGGAACTGACGTCTCCGTCTGGCTCAGCTCCGATGGAACTGCTCCCGTTGGGAACGGTGTCAGTCCTTGTATTCGTCGTGGTAACGCACCCAGTCTTGCGGGCTGTTGGGATTCTCATCGCGTCCCTTGGCGGTCAGATCCAGGAAGTTATACGTCGTGTTCAATAGGTCGATGCCGCGCGAGTAGGTCGAGTAGGTGTGGAAAATCTCGCCGTTCTTATCCTTGTAGAACGCGCTCATTCCCGGCATCTCATCCGTCTTCATCTTCAAGGTGCCGTAATTGTAGGGCAGCGCGCCACTCTTGGCCTGCTTCGGCGTGAATGAGACATGATAGTCAAAGTTGAAGTCGTTCTTGAACGAGGAGAGCCAGTTGAACTTCCAGCCCATCCGCCTTTTGAACGACTGGAATTCCTTCAGCGGAGCGCGCGAGATGACGGCGAGCGTGGTGTCCCGCTGGTTCAGGTGAACGGTGGCGGCATCGTAATGGTCGCACCAAAATGAGCAATGGGGACAGCCCACTTTCCAGCCCGGTCCGAACATGAAGTGATAGACGACGAGCTGGCTGTTGGCGCCAAAAAGTCCGGCCAGTGTCACTTTGCCGCCCGGCCCGTCGAAAACATATTCCTTGTCCACCTTCTCCCACGGAAGATTGCGCCGCTGCCGGTTCAACTCGTCGCGCAATCGGTTGAACTTCTTTTCCTTCGCTAGCAGCGCCTTGCGGGCGGTGAGCCACGCTTTGCCTGACACGACCCTGTGCTCTTTGACCCCGTTGACGGTTCTAATTTTGGCCATGACGTTCTTCCGTTTCTTTGTGTGCTTCAATCTTCTGCTGGACACCTCAAGAGTCTGCGGAAGGACCCTGTGCCTTTCTATGGGGTTTACTACCCAGAGAACGGGAGAGTCGTTTACGCCCCCTTTTGAAATCCGCACACGGGATGGGCATCAATAGGTCGCCCGCAGCCTGCGGCGTCGTGGCCAACGCCTGCGCAGCACTTGCGGATGAAGTTGCGTTGTGGGTCGGCTGTGTAACGCGTGCGCGAACCCATCTCAGGAAACAGGCGTCTGCGGGGGGCCGATCCGGGAGGATATGAGCGCGGTTCCGATCGGCTAACGAAGCGCGACGGGAGGCCCGAGGATCTCCCGCACCACAATAGCCCTCCTGGCGGAATCGCGCGTGCGAAGCTCCTCCAGCCACAAAGCTCCCATGGTCGGGACTAACGGGCCGGCCGCCGGCGCCGCGGGGGCCTGGGGTGCGACCGTAGCAGCCGCTCGCAGTGGCGCCGCGGGTTTCGGCGCCGGTGGCTGCGGCATCTTTGCGACGGCAGGCAGCTGCAGGTCCCATCGCTCCTCGTAGACCCGGGCAGGAACGGCGGCCCCAGGGCGCCGCTCTTCGATCTTTCTGCGGATTTCCTCCCTCACCCGACGCGTGCGCTCCTCCTCCTCATCTGGGACTTCCTCCTCGGGCTGTGCCTCAACCACGGGCTCCGCGCGCCCTGCGGCCGGGCGCCCGCGCACCTCGCTCGCGCCCTTTATCAACCTGAAGAGCCAAACCGCCCCCGCGAACGCGACAAAGACAAGCTGCGGCCTCGAGAGAAGCCAGCCGCCCGGGTCGGTTGCCGCTAGGAGGACCATGGTCACTTCTTCTCGCCCGGCTGCGCGATGCTCTGGCGCATCGAGGTGTCGGACTGGATGTTCTCCATCTTGTAGTAATCCATGACGCCGAGGCGCCCGCTTCGGAAGGCCTCCGCCATCGCCAGCGGGACCTGCGCCTGGGATTCGACGACCTTCGCCTGCATCTCCTGGACACGCGCCTTCATTTCCTGCTCGAGGGCCACGGCCGCGGCGCGGCGGATCTCGGCCTGGGCCTGCGCCATGTTCTTGTTGGCCTCGGCCTGAGCAACCTGGAGGCGCGCGCCGATGTTTTCACCGACGTCGACGTCAGCGATGTCGATCGAGAGGATCTCAAACGCCGATCCGACGTCGAGTCCCCGGGCGAGAACCGTCTTCGAAATGCTGTCGGGGGATTCCAGGACCTGCTTGTAGCTGTCCGCCATGCCGATCGTGGTCACGATGCCCTCGCCCACGCGCGCGATGATCGTCTCCTCCTTGGCGCCGCCGACGAACCGGTCGAGGTGCGTGCGCACGGTCACGCGGGCCTTCACCTTCACCTGGATCCCGTCCTTGGCCACGCCGTCGATAGTCGTGCGACCGCTCTCGGGGTTTGGGCAGTCGATCACCTTCGGGTCGACAGAGGTCCGCACCGCCTCAACGATGGATTTCCCTGAGCCCTTGGTCGCAAGGTCGATGGCGCATGCGCGGTCCCAGCTGAGCTCGATCCCCGCCTTCTGGGCCGCGATGATCGCCTGCACGGTGGGGATCACGTTGCCGCCCGCCAGGTAATGCGCGGAGATCTTATCGGTTGAGAGAGGAATGCCCGCCTTCACTGCCGTGATGCGGGCGCCGACCACGAGGTTGTACGGCACGCCGCCGAGCCTCATCCCGACGAGGTTTATGATGCTGACGGGCGCGCCGTTGAGGCGGGCCTTCAGCCAGGTGCCGATGTAGGAAATGAAGATTCCTATGACGACCAGGCCGACGATGATGAGCGGGATGGCGACGATGAGGGAAATATCAGGCATGGGATTTTATGGTTTGGAGACGATAAGGCGGAAATTGTCCAGGCCCACGACGCGCAGGGCCTCTCCCCTGGCCACGTGGCCGGAGCGGCAGAACGCCTCGTAGCGGCGCCCCCCCACGAGCACGTAGCCGCTGGGGGCGAGCGTCGTGTCGGCGGTCGCCGCACGCCCCACCACGGCCTCCTCGGGCGCGACCGGAGGCTGGCTGCTCGAGCCCGACGTGGACTCGACGACAAGGCCGCGTCCGACGCGCGTCTTCGGCAGGAGGACAAGCTCGACGTAGACCGTGACCCCAAGAAGGACGACCGCGCCCACCCCGGCGAGCCCGGCCGCTAGGATGCCGTAGTCCCGGTAGGCAAAGACGCAGCCCGCAAGCATCGCGATCGCCCCGACCGCGGCCATGACGAAGCTCGAGACGAAGATGTCTGCGGCCAGCAGGAGGATGCCGATGATGAAGAGAAGGAGGATCAGCGTCATGCGTTGGGCCTTCCATCCTCTGGCCTATCGCACTCAACAACGAGCGCGAAATCGCTCCGCCCGAGCACAATGATGGGAGCCCCGCGGTCGATGGCTCCCACCTTCACCTCGGCCTCGAACCGCCGCCCGTCGATCTCAACCTGCCCGCCAGGCCGCAGGGCCGTGGCGGCCACGCCGCGCCGGCCCACCAGATCGTCAAGGTTGCCGGCGGCGACGGGATCGGCGCCCGACTTCTGCGCGGCTCCCCCCACAGTGGCGTTCACGGTGAGCCTGTCCCACACCCAACCGTGCGGCAGGAAGCGCAAGAGGCAGGCCCCCAGGACCAGGGCGATCCCCAGGCCCGCGCCGAGGTTTATCACCGGCTGCACGAACGCGTCGGCCGACCAGGCCACCTGGATGGGCTCCCCCGGCCACAGGTCCGCCATCGCCCAGAAGAGCGACCCCATCATGAGGAGGAACCCGACGACACCGAGAATGCCGGCGCTGTGGAAGAAGAGCAGCTCCGCAATGAGGAGGACGAGGCCGATCGAGAACACGATCACGGGCTCGTGCCCAGAGAGACCGGAGACGTAGCTGCTGACGAAGACAATCGTCAGGAGGACCACCCCCACGGCGATGAATCCCCCGAACCCCTGAGACTTGAAGCCGATGAAGAGCGCGGTGATCCCAAGGCCCAGCAAGGCCGGGGAGAGGCGGACCAGGATGACCGCGAGTTCCTCCGACCACGTCGCCTGGAGGCGGGTCGCCGTGAAGTTCCCGGCGCCGAAGCACTTGACGAGAAGGTCATCCAGGTCCTTCGCCTCGCCCGAGCCGAGGAGCGGCTGGGGAGGCGTCCCCACGAGGTGCATCGCCTCCGTCGCGGTGAGGGAAAGGAGCGCCCCCTTGGCCTTGATCGGCTTCCCGTCGATCTTCACCTCCTCGCCATTGATGGTCAGGTCCATGTCGGCGTCGATCATCGCGGAGATGACCTCGCCGCGGTGTCCCTTCCCGTTCGAATCCGCGCGCATGCGCACCTTCAGGTAGCTCACGAGCTTCGCCTTCATCGTGGAGTCGACGTCCTGGCCCGTGGCCTGGACCGGAGCGGCGGCGCCGATGATGCCCTCGGTGGGAGTCGTCACAAACCAGATCTCGCTGCAGACGGCGGAGATGAAGGCCCCTGCGGACATCGCCTCGTTGTCGACGAAGGCGATCGTCCTGCCGGGAAACTTCTTCATGTCCTCCATCATCTTCATCGTGACGTCGAGCGCACCCCCGGGCGTGCTGATGTCCAGGACGACGGCGTCGGCGTGCTCGGCCACGGCCTCCTTCAAGCCGCGCCTAAGGAGAAAGAGCGTGGGCTCTGCGATTTCATCCCTGATCGGAATAACAAAAACGCGCTTGGGCCCCACCGGGGCAACGACGGCCTCCCGCTCGGCGGCGGCGGCGGTAGCCGGGGCCGCGGGTGCCGTCTCACCCGCCAATGCGGCAACGCCCACGAATGCCGCCGCACCGAGCAGGCATAGTAGCCGGAGAACCGGAAGAGCCCTTTGAGTAGTCATGCCCATTTGCGAGCCTATCTGCCGCGCGGCCCCGGTGCAAGAGTGCTCGGGCCTCCCGCAAGGGCCGCCCGGGTGGACTCCCGAGCGAGGGCTGGGAGCCCCTACGTCAAACGGCTCTCAAGGGCCGCCTCCGACTGCTCGCTTCGGAACTGGTTCATGTAGAGGTCGTGGTAGTGCCCCCGGCGCCGGAGAAGCTCCTCGTGGGTGCCCGATTCCTCGATGCGCCCGCGGGTGATGACCAGGATGCGGTCGGCCCGGCGGATCGTGCTCAGCCGGTGGGCGACCACGAAGCTCGTGCGGTCCCGGAAAATGGTCTCCAGGCCGGCCTGGATCAGCTGCTCCGTCTCGGTGTCGATCGAGGAGGTCGCCTCATCCATGATGAAGATCTGGGGGTTCGCCAGGAGCGCCCGGGCGAACGACAGGAGCTGCCGCTGGCCGGTGGATAGGCGGTTGCCCCCCTCGCCCACCTGCGAGTCATAGCCGTGCTCCATCCGGGCGATGAACGCGTCGGCATTGACCAGGCGCGCGGCCTCCTCGACCTCGGCGTCGGTCGCATTCAGGCGCCCGTAGCGGATGTTCTCGCGGACGGTGCCCTTGAACAGGTGGGGGGTCTGCAGCACGATGCCCAGCTGGGACTGGAGCCATCCCAGGGGCCGTTCGCGGTAGTCCATTCCGTCGAAGAGGATCTGCCCCTCGGTAGGCTCGTAGAAGCGGCAGACGAGGGAGACGATCGTGCTCTTTCCACCCCCGGACGAGCCGACGAGCGCGATGGTCTCTCCCGCGCGGACGCTCAGGTTGAAGTTCTCGAGCACCACGGGGCCCGACGCATACCGGAAGGTGACCCCCCGGAACTCGATCGACCCGATGTCCCGCGGCAGACCGTCAGGTGCCAGGCAGGGGCGGGAGGCCTCCGGGACCCCTCCCGCGGCCCCCAGGGCCCCGAACTCGCGCACCCGCTGGCGCACGGCGGCCGAGTCCGCGATCGCGGGTTGCGTCGCCAAAAGGCCCATGACGCGCTCGCCTGCGGCCTGCGCGCCCTGCATCTCGGTAAGCCGCAGCGCGAGCTGGTTGATCGGGAAGAAGAACTGGCCGGCGAAGTTGATGAACGCGACAAGGGTTCCGATGCTCATCGCCCCTCCGGTCGCCTGGTAGCCGCCCCTCCAGAGGGCGAGGCCCGCCGCGAGGCTGCCCATCGCCATCACCACCGGATAGTAGAGCGAATTCTGTCGGGAGTTGAGCACCGAGGCGTCGAACATCCGCCCGCTCAACTGCCTGAACTCGGCAAGGTTCTCCTTCTCGCGGGCGAGGGTCTTGGTCGTGCGCACACCCTGGATCGACTCGTTGAAGCTGGCCGTGATCTGCGAGTTGAACTTCCTGATCTCACGGGAGCTAAGGAGCATCTTGCGCTGGAAGAACTTCGAGACGACGGCGAGCGGCGGGAGAATGGAGAGAACGACGAGGCCGAGCCTCCAGTTCATGACGAGCAGGCTCAGGGCGATCATGACGATGTAGCTGATGCCCCAGACGATATCCAGGAACCCCCACGCGATGATGCGCGAGAGCCGGTCGCAGTCGCTCGTCAGGCGGGTGATGAGCCATCCCACCGGGCGCGTGTCGAAGAAGGCGAACTCAAGCTCCTGGAGGCGGTCGAACCCGTCCCGGCGGATGTCGTGCGCCATGCGGTTCGAGATGTTGCCGGCCAGGTCGATGAAGACCCAGACGCCGGTGCTGAGGAGCAGCGTGAGGCCCAGGTAGGCCGAAATGTACAGCGCGAACGGGGCGTCGCGGCCTCCGGACACGATGCCGTCTATGACCCACCGGGTGATGAGCGCGAATCCGGCGTCACACATCGCGACGACGATGGCCGTGAAGAAGAGGGGCACGAGGAGGCGCTTCAGTTGCAGGGCGCGCCTGAAGATCTTCCCCCAGAGGCCGGCATCGATCTTCGCCTTGAATTCGTCCTGTTGCAGGAGTGCGTCGTTCATCGGTGTTTCCCGTTTAGCCGGCCGCCATCTCCCGGGTGAGGTCGGACTCGGTCCGGGTCTGTATCTCCCAGAGCCTGCGGTAGAGGCCCTTCTGCGAGGATAGCTCGGAGTGGGTTCCCGCCTGGACGATCCGCCCGCGGTCGAGCACGATGATCCGGTCGGCGTGCGCCAGGGTCGAAAGGCGATGGGCGATGACGAGCGTCGTCGCCCGGCCATGCCGCTCCTTGAGGGCGTCGAGGATGATGGACTCGGTCTCGCCGTCGACGGCGCTCAGGGCGTCGTCGAGCACAAGGATAGGCGGGTGCTTGAGCACCGCGCGGGCGATGGCGATCCGCTGGCGCTGGCCCCCGGAGAGCGTGATGCCGCGCTCCCCGATCAGGGTGTCGTAGCCCTGGTCGAAAGAGAGGATGGTCTCGTGGATGCTGGCCGCGCGGGCGGCGCTTTCGACCTCGTGGTCGAGCGCCGTGCCGCGCCCCAGCCTGAGGTTGTCCCTGAGCGTCTTGGAGAAGAGGAAGGGCTCCTGCATGACGACCCCGATCTGGGAACGCACCCACTTGCGCGGAAGAGACGAGAGTTCGCGTCCGTCCAGCCGGATTGATCCCTCCGTGTAGTCGTAGAGGCGCATCAGCAGGTGGATGAGCGTGCTCTTGCCCGCACCGGAAGGACCGAGAATCGCGAGCGTCTCCCCGGGCTTCACCGAGAAGGACACGTCGTCGACCGCGCCCGGGGCGCCCGCCGCCTGGCTCGCGTGCGAGAAGCGCAGGTTTCGCACGGTGACCTCGCCCAGGAGCGGCGTCGGAGGCGAAAGGGGATCCTGGGAGGGCGGATCCGCCTCGCGCTCGGCGGCCAGGACCTCCCTGATCCTGTTCAGGGCGACCGAGGTCTTGCCGAGGTCCGTGAGGATTCGGCCCATCTGGCGGACCGGCCAGAGCATGATCGCAAGGTACGAAAGGAACGCAAAGAGGACGCCCACGCTGAGCGACCCCCCGACGACCCACCTGGCGCCGACAAGAAGCACGAGTCCGACCTGGCTCAGCGCGACCAGGTCGCTGATGGACCAGTACCACGACATGAGCCGGAGCATCCGGATGCTCCGGTCCCTGTAGACCGCGTTTGGGGTCGCGAACTTCGACCGCTCGTGGTCCTGGCGGGCGAAGGCCCGCACGACACGGATCCCGGTGAGGTTCTCCTGGATGATCCCCGTAAGGGCCCCCTCCGCCTCGTCCACGGCCTTGAAGACGTGCTTCACGTTGCGGAAGTAGACATAGCCGTAGACGACGATCGGGGGAATGAGGACGAACGACACCAGGGCAAGGCGGATGTTGAGCGAGAGGAGGAGCGGGAAGGCCGCACCCGCAAGGATCGCCGCGTTGCCGATCTCCATGACCTGCGTGGCCAGGAACTGCCGCGCCGTCTCGACGTCGCTCGTACAGCGCTGCACGAGGTCACCCGTGTCCGTCTTGTCGTGGTAGACGGCCGGCAGGTGGCCCAGGTGGTCGTAGAGCTCATCCTTGAGCCTGCGCGCGATCCCGTCGCTGGCGAGCGAGGCCTGCCATCCCTTGAGGTAGGTGAAGAGTCCGCTGACGGCGCTGAGGGCCACCATCATCACCGGGGCGAGCCAGAGGTGCGCGCGCAGGTTCGCCGCCCCACCCAGCACCGCGAGCATGGACGTGATCAGGCGCGGCGTCTGGGGCCCGACCGCGGTAGGCGAGACGGCATAGTCGATCGTGGCGCTTCCGACGAGCGGGATCCCGAAGTTGATGACGGTCGCAAGGACAAGACAGCCCAAAGCCAGGCCGTAGCGCAGCCGGTGGCCGCGCATGATGGACCAGATGACTTTGACTTGGGAAAACATGGAAAGGGACGAGGAGGTGAAGGTATGGGAAACCCGTTCTGGGGAGCGACCGCTAAGGAACTGCCGGGAGTTCCAGGGAGCCCGCTCGTTCGCGGCGGGCTTGAGTTCGGCTCAGGAGGCCGAATAAACCGCGCACGCGCCAAAGGGCGTAATCATATTAAATGAGTGCGGGTTCATAGATGAAGGGGTGAGACGCAGGGGTTTTAACCCGCGAGGGGGCCTTGGCAAGCCGCGAATTGGTCACCGAGCTAAAGCGGATGTTCCGCCTTACTCGCTCCTGAGGGCGGCCATCGGATCCACACGCGAAGCCCGCCTTGCCGGCAGCCAGCAGGCCAACGCAGCGACCGCGACCAGCATAATCGCCACGGCCGCATAGGTATACGGGCTGTGCGGGCTTGTCTCGAAAAGAAGGGTCTGCAGGAATCGAGTCAGGCCCCAGGCGGCGCAAAGGCCCACGACGACCCCTGCCACCGAGAGCGTGAGGCCGCGGCGCAGCACGAGCCGCAATAGGTCCCCGGGCGCCGCCCCAAGCGCGAGTCTCACACCAAATTCCCTCTGCTGCTGCGCCACCGCATAGGCCATGACCGCGAACAGACCGGCCGCCGCGAGTACGAGCGCGAGGGCCGACACCACCTCGAGGACGAGCATGATATGGCGCTCCCGGTCCAGATCCTGGAGCACATAGGTGGAAAGGGGCTGCACGTTCACGACGAGGCGGGAATCCGCCGCATACGCCGCCCGACGGACCAGCGCCTCGAGCCCGGCCGTCGGCGGCGCCGTCATCCGCACCAGCTCGACGAACATCGTGGTGCTGACGGGCGGCTGCCAGAAGGGGTAATAAAACTGGGGCTTCACGCTTTCACGGTGCCCGAACTGCCTGACGTCCCCCACGACGCCGATGATCTCCCATTTCCCATGCTCACCCATGTCGAGGCGCTTTCCCAGGGCGCCATTTGAGCCAAAGTAGAGGCGCGACGCCGTCTCGTTGATGACGGCGACAAGGGGATCGCCCTTGTGCATGCCAGCGAACCCGTGGCCGGAGAGGACAGGCAGCCCCAAGGCCGTGAAATATTCCGGGGAGACCGCGCTCGAGCCAAACTTGAGCTCCCCAAGTTCCGGACGGCCGTCGATCTTTATGCCCGAGGTTCCGCTGGAGTATCCGGAAAAGGGCAATGCCTGCGAGTAGGTGACACTGGAAACGCCCGGCAGGCCGGCGAGGTCGTCACGCAACCGTGTCGCCAGACCGAGGAACTCCTTCTCGGGTATGGCGTCAGGAAGGACCGCGGTGACGGCGACCTTGCTTGCCGGGTCGAAGCCCAGGTTGACCTTCTCCAGGCGCCAGAAGCTCTGGAGCATAAGCCCCGCGCCGACCAGGAGCGTCACCGCCAGGGCGGCCTGCGCCACGACCAAGATTCCGCGAAACTTCCGAAGGCGCGGGCTGTCGCCCAGCGATCCCATGCCCTCCTTGAGGGCGTCGCTAAGCCGGACCTTTCCGAGCCGCATCGCGGGAACGAGGACAACAAGGAGGCTGGTGAGGACGCTCGTCGCGATGACCGTCGCCAGCATGGGCAAGTCCAGCGTCATTTCAAAGGGCGCCACGGCGGCATTGCTGCTTCGCTGTGACACCATCGCCCAATAGCCCCACTCGGCGATCAGGGTGCCAAAGAGGCAGCTGAGCGACGTCAGGACCAGGCTCTCGGCAAGGAGCAGGCGCGCGATCCGCATTCGGCTTCCTCCCAGCGCCAGCCGCACACCCAGCTCCCTGCGGCGCGACACCGTTCGAGCAAGCATCAGGTTTGCGGCGTTGCTGCACGCGATCGCGTAGAGGAATCCGACGGAGCCGAGGAAGACCCAGTTGATCCTGGTGGAGTCCGTTTGGTAATAGGCTGCGATCGGCGAGAGGATCGGCTTGAAGCCTTCCAGGAACTTGTTGTCCGATGCCGGCTTGCCCTCCGATCCCGGAGGAGGCGGCTGACGAAGCACCTTTATCTCCGCGCGGGCCTGGCCGAGCACAATGCCCGGTTTGAGCCGACCCAAGGCCTGCACCCACCGGTAGGGCCAAAGTGGCCGCGTGGGTGAAAGCGCCTCGGGCATATAGATTTCAGCATCAGCGAAGAGCGGAGGAGGAACGAAACTCTTCGGCAGAATCCCAACTACCTTCCTTGCCTTGCCTCCAAGGAGAATGTCGCGACCAACGACGGCGGGATCCGATCCGAATCGGTTCTCCCATACCTTCCAGCTCAGCACGGCCGTGTCACCGGTGTCCTCCTTGTATTCCTCAGGCAGGAAGAGGCGTCCGCCCACAGCCGTCGCCCCGACCAGCCCGAAGTAGTCCGCTGTCGCCCAGCAAACGTGCATAGGGGTGGGGTCGCCCCGAACCATAAGGTTCAGCTGGTCAAACCGTACGGAACCGACCCCCTCCAGCGAAGTCGCGTTGGCGCGCAGGGCCGCCAGCCGGTAGGGAAAGGAGAAGAATGGATATGGGGCTTCGGCCTGCTGACCCGTGACATCCGGGTCGGTCACCACAACCAGCCTTTCAGCCGCCGGGTAGGGAATCGTCGGGAAAACGATCGGCCTGGCGAAACTCACGACGGCGGTCGTCGCCCCGATCCCGATCGCCAGCGTCGCGACCACGCCAACGGTGTACCCAGGCGACTTCGCCAGCGAGCGGGCCGCAAAGCGGATATCCTTTGCCAGCTGCTCGACCCAGACAAGACGCCGCTCGTCGCGGTAGAGCTCCTTCGCCTGCTCCACCCCGCCAAAGTCCCTGAGCGCCGCAAAATGTGCCTCCTCTTGGGACATGCCGGAGGCAAGGTTAGCCTCGGTCTGCATCTCGACGTGAAGCCTCATCTCCTCGGACATCTCCGACTCAAGCCTCTTCCTTCTGAAGAGCGCCCGGAACCGGAAGGCAAATTGCCTGAGGCGGCTCATCGGCTAAGCGGGCCGGGGCGCCGCGTGGTTCGTGTTCGAGGGCATCGCTGGATCATGCCTATTCCTTCAGACGGTCTACATGAGAAGGGATCCGAACCCTCCCCGTCAATAGGAAAGGCCGTTCGGGGACGTGGATCAAATCCGGTCCCACGTACCGATCGCAAAAATCGCTCCGCTTCTGGTGGCCAGTAAATCGCCATCCTCCATTTTTGCCCCGCCTACCCTATCAAGTGGAAAGATGCCAAGGGGAACGGCACTACTGGAGTCGCCGCCATGCGCGATTGCGCAATCAAATAGATGGAGGCTTGCGGACCAAGTATCCGACTATCGGACGTCGTAGACCTCCACGAGTGCGACGCATGAGGTATTTTGCTAACTACCAGATCAAAGATACAAACTAAGCGGGAAATTGGCTAACACTCCGCTATAATTTGAGACAGTTTTTAGCTTGGTGGCCCGACCATCCTGTTGGCTGCGATGGGATGGGTCGGGCATTAGTGCCAAGCAAACACGTAGCCCAAGTTTCGCCCGGTCACCCCCATCCGATCCGTGATTCGCCGTTGCCATCTCTCCCGAGGTTGCGGAGGTGCATTCCCGGCAGACAGGCCGCCCCTACTGCCCGCTGTCAAGAGTGCTCCAGATGACCATGCCGTCCGGCATTCGGATCTGCGTCCGAATCCCCTTCCTGAAGACGATCGGGTTGTAATCCTCACCCATCACGGGACTGATTTCCGGATGCGAAGGCGCCCCCATCAAGATCGGAAAAGTCACGGTCGACACATTATTCGCCGTAAAGTACAGCCTCGCAGCCGAATCCAGAGCCCGCAGATTTGCCACAACCGCTTGCAAACGGCTCGCGTCGCTCGCTCCCGCCTGCCGGTTTACGGGGGTCGGGGCCGGAAGCGTGACAAGGTTTCTCCGGGGGTTCACGCCGAACGGCTGGACGGAACCCGGTGCGGGCCAAGTGGGTGCCCTTGGGTCCTGGATCAGACGATATTCGGGCCTCGGCGCGCCATAAAGAACCGAACCCGGCTCCTGGGAGCGCGATTCGAACCGGGGAGGGGGCGCATATGATTGTGACCCATTGGGAATAAACGTGCGAGTGATCCCGGAAGCCACGATGACAGCAAACCAGACAAGCAATATCATATCCCTCCGCATCATCGGCCGTCGAAAAAGGCCCCTCCTCCACCAAGGGATGATGAGAGGCACCGGAGCAGAAGAGATGTGCTCACCTAGCTTCGCATCCGGGTAGTCGGATATGTCCGCAGGCCCCACATAGGCAACTACACCGCGCGCCGGATCCGGAAGCTGGCCGAATCCACCAAATGCGTCAGGCCGGGCGCGGCCCCAGGACAGGTAGAGGCGCCAGGATGCGGCCCTGCAGAAGTCCATAAGGTGTGTCCGGTAGGCAGCCACCTGGTCCGCGGCTATCTCCGGGGTGTTCACCGTGAAATGCACCGTGTTAGTCCATTCCTGCGATCGGCGGTCCTTGTCGAGGAGCGCTGTGAAAGCGGACGACACCCACTTGGCCTTTTGATCGTCAAGCAGTCCCATGCTCGCCGACCTCACTTTGACCGAGTGGCGGATCTCAAGGGGGTATGGCATGGCCCAGGGGCAGCGCCTCGGCCTGTCATCGGGCATAATGAACCAAATCGCGGCAAACGACGGGGGCACGTCGTAGAGGGCGCGTTCGTTGCGCTCCCCCCCGTAGACGCACTCGGAAATCTCAAAACCTTCAGCGATCTCGAAAACGTTCGCCCGGCGGTCGTCGCGCCACTGAATGGAGCCGAGCCGCTGGACCTTGCCGTAGCGTTTTGCCGCGAGCTTTAGGCGGTCCACCGCGAAACCTTCGGCTCCCAGTGCGACGAACGAGCGGCGCACGACCTCCGCCTGGACCCCCTCCGCCCTGAATCTTAGCTCCACAGCGGTTTTGGCGTCCTTTCGCGTGTCGACGTAGATCACCTCTCGAAACGAGGAAAGGTTCGGGCTGTGCTTGCCGGGTTGGGCCTCAAGCTGAGTGGCGGAAGCGTCCACAGGCAGGCCGTAATGGAACCAACTGACCGGCTGGCTCGCGTAGTCTCCTCCCTGCGAGCGCATAGTAAGGTCAAACCAACGCCGCTCCCCCTGAAAATCGACCTCCACTACGGCGTGGTTAAAGAGGAGGGTCATCGGTAGCAGCGAACCGACCCGCTCCCTAGCTCCGGCTCCAACAAGGATCGGCCGCGACTTGACCCCCCAGCGTTTCAGCACCGCGTGCGCAAGCCAGACCAGGTCCTTGCAGTCCCCTCTGCGCTGTCGGGCGACCGCAGCAGGCGCCGCGGGGATCCATCCACCGGTGTCAAGGTCCACGCTTAGGTACCGGAACTCGTCCTGGATATGCCTGATCAGCCCCGCGATCGCGTCCCCATTCAACTCTGCCGGCGCAGAAAACTCAGGCCACCCGTCCAGGTCCCCGCCATCGCCAAAAGTGTTCCATGCCCCAGCAACACGCGCCGCAATCCGGTTCCACGGTCCGACATCCGAGGCCTGCACCCAGATAAAGTCATAATGGCTAGTGGGAACGTTGGGTTCGATGTCCCGCGCCTCCGGCTGCGACCCCTCCCACCACCATTTGACCGTCCCATCTGCGAGGACCGTCTCCTGGCGCACCGGTGCGTCCGCTGACGCCATGCTTTGCATCGTCCGGTTCGACGGCCTGAAGAGGACGCTGTTTCTGAAGGTCCCCACCACGAGGTTTCGCGGGATGGAAAAGAAGACCTCGGACCACCCTTCCGCGATCGGATGGTGCGACTCGTAGGTGTAACCCACCTCAACCACATCCCCCACACGCACGTCGTCTAGGACCGTGATGAGCGTCCAGCTGCCGTTGATCACCTGGTGCTCGAGCTGGGTCTCCCTTTGCACGAGACGCATCCGGTCCCGCTTCAGGTGGTCGATGCGCAACCCGGCCCGGACGGTCCGAAGCCAGTGAAGTGTCACCGTCTGGAATCTCGGGTCGAGGTTCAGGCTCCATTGGGATTGGTTCTGCACAGCCAGCGCTGTCTCAAGCCGGTAGGACAGACCGTGGAATGCCCTGGCCGCCTCCGCGTTTGTCTGGCGGGCCAGAAGGAGGTATGTCAGATGTGCGCCGTCCTTCGCGGCCACATTGTCATGGTGGGGCACCTCCTCAACCCACGGCTCCGGTGCACCAAAGATTATGCTGTCCCAAGGGACCGTGCCTTCCTTGTACGCGAGCCGCGGAGTTGCTCCATCTTGGGCGCTGTCTGGGGTGTAAGCCATCTTCTGAGTTGAGACCATGTCACGCGGACACTTCGATGCAGCTTGGTCCATTTTGGCAGGATTGGAATAAATAAGCTAAAGCAGAAGAGCTGCATGAGCCTCGCTGTATTATCAGAGTTCGCTATATAATAATTTCAATGGCATTGACGACAGACACCCTCGGTGTGGCGTACGGCCCCGATCGCAACATATCAATTGGGAAAATGCCAAGGGGAGCGGCCCTACTGGCGTCCCCGCGATGCGCCATTGCGCATTGACAGGGAATACCCAAACCCGGCCTTGTCTTAGGCAAAATCCCCTGCCCGCCCTACCCCATGCAAGAGCCCCTATCGACTGCGCCCGACGGCAAGACCTCCCAGCGCGACCGTATCCCCTTTAGGGAAAAGTTCGGATACGCCCTGGGCTCCTTCCACGACATGTGGGGCCACTGGCTCTACCCGGGCCTGGCCTACCTCGTGTTCAACATCTACCTGGGAGTTTCTCCCAAGTGGATCGCGCGCGCCCTGCTCTTCAAGCTTCTCTTCGAGGCGGTCTGGGACTCCGTATTCGGCTGGTGGTCCGACAACGTCCGGACGCGATTCGGCCGCCGCAGGCCGTTCCTGCTCGTCGGATCGGTCCTCGCGGGCTTCATCCTGCCGATGCTCTTCCAGGTGCGACCGGGCTGGACGGAGGTGCAGTACTTCGGGTTCATGGTCTCCACGATCGCGCTCCTGGTCCCGATCATGAGCTGCTTCTACATGCCGTTCCAGAGCCTGGGGGCCGAGCTCACCCCGGACTACCACGAGCGGACTTCGATACAGGCATTCCGGAGCGCCGTGCAGAAGGTCCCGGAGCTCGCGATGTTCGGATCCGGCGCGTTCTGCTCCGCCGGCGTATGGGTTGCCGCCACCTGGGGCGAGGCTCCGACCCGGCTTGCGACGCTGGCCCGCCAGACCATCGGCTGGTTCGGAAACATCGCGGGAAGCCTCTTCTCACTCGATTTCGCCCGGTTCGGCACGCTCATGAAGATGATCTTCGGCTGGGTGCCGGCCGTCGAGGGGACCAAGCCGAACATCCTGATAGGCGCCCAGGTCCTCACCGCCTGCATGGGGTGCATCCTCCTGGTCGCCGGGATTGCCCTCTTCTCCCTCACCCACGAGCGCTACTACGACAAGCTCGTCAAGGGCCGCCAGGGCAAGATCTCGATCAAGGACACGCTCTGGAAGGCCCTCTCGTGCCGGCCGTTCCGGGTCAACCTGTCGATGGCCCTGGCCTACGGGATCGGGACGAGCATGATCAGCACCCTAGGGTACTACTGCACCATCTACTACGTGTGCCACGGGGACGTCGCTCTCGGCAACAGCTGGAATTTCTGGATGGGGATCATGGGCATGGTGATGGGCTTCTGCGGCATCCCCGTGTTCACGAAGTTGTCCCGCGTGATCGGCAAGAAGCGGGCGATGATGATCGTCCAGGCGATCGCCATTGTCGGCAGCCTCTCCTCATGGTGGCTCTACACCCCCTCGCTCCAGTGGCTGCAGGTGTTCTACACGGGGATCACGGCGTTCACGGGGGCCGGATTCTGGATCCTCTACGGCTCCATCACGGCCGACGTGATCGACTATGACGAGCTTGAGACCACCAAGCGCCGCGAGGGTGCGTTCTCGGCGTGCGGATCGTGGATCCTGAAATTTGGCGTCGGGATAGGCGCGTGGCTCTCGGGCGAGATCCTTGCCCGGACGGGCTTTGACGCGGCGCTCGGCGGCAACCAGACTTCGCATGCGATCTTTGTTATGCGTCTGCTCTTCGCGACGATCCCGGTCGTCGGGTCCGCCGTCGCGTTTATAATGCTCATCAATTTCCCGCTCACGCCAAAGCGGATGGCCGAAATACGCGACCAGCTCGAGGCGCGCAGGGGCCAGGTCTAGAAGGGTCCTCTAGGGCCCGAGCGAGATCTCCCGCCAGTCGATGATGCCCAGGCTGTTGTCGCGCCAGCCCTTCACGCTCGGGCCGACGAGCATCCCCCTGTTCGGGAAGTAAATCGGCGCATAGTAGACCTCACGGGCATTGACGGCCTCCATGGCATCGAAGGCCGCCCAGCGCCCGGCCGGGTCGAGCGCATGGTCGGAGGCATCGAGAGCGCGGTCGATATCCGGGTTTGAAGCGCCGGCATCGTTGTTGGGGTCGCCTGTAACGATGCCCTCCAGGAGGTCCCTCGGATCGGAGATGTACGAATAGCCCTCGGTAAGGATCTGGAACTGCCTCTCCCTCTCAATGCTCAGGTACACCTTGAACTCGACGGCGCGCACGTCCACCCGGACCCCGAGGTTTGTTTTCCACATCTCCTTCAGGACCTCCGCCACCGTCAGCGCCACACCGGTGTTGCCGTTGAGGGTGAGCTCGACCGGGGGCAGGCCGGCCCCGCCCGGGTAACCGGCGGCCGCGAGTTGCGACGCGGCCTCTGCGGGATCGAACCGGAAGAGGCCGGCGGGCACGTAGCCCCCCGTCCCAGGCCGGACAAAGGAATGGGCGGGCGCCCCCAGCTTCCCGAGCGCGGCACCCACGAGCCTCTCCCGGTCGATCGCGAGGGAGAAGGCCCTCCGGACCCGGGGGTCGGTGAACGGGGCCCTGGTCACGTTGAAGGTCACGAAGTTCGTGCGCAGGGACTGCGTCAGGTGAAGCTCACCCGGATGCTCGGACTCGTATACCGGCACCTTGGTCTTCGGGAGCCTGTACGTGACATGCAGCTGGCCCGCCCTGAAGGACCGCTCCTCGGCCGCCTCGTCATCGATAGGATAGAAGCGGATCTCGCGGAGCCTGACCCTGCCCGCGTCCCAATAGTTTGGGTTGCGCACCACCCGGATGAACGCGTTGGGCTTCCACTCGGCGAGCGTGAAGGGGCCGTTGCTAACGAGGACCCCGGGCAGGGTCCAAGCGCCGCCTCGCTGGGACCTGCCGCCGGTTGTGTCCAGTGCCCGAAGGTAGACGGGATAGAACGGGGCCCGGCCCAGCACCTTGAAGAGGTAGGGCGCCGGGTAGTCCAGCACCACGACAAGCGTGTGCGGGTCGGGGACGCGAAGGCCCACGAGCGACGGGTCGGCCTGCCTCCCCTCAATGTAGTCCCTGGCCCCCTTGATCGCAAACGTGTAGCCCGACAGCTCGCAGCCCAGCTTGGGGTCAAGGATCCGCAGAAACGACTGGCGGTAGTCCTCCGCCGTCAGCGCCTCGCCGTTGGACCAGCGGACGTCCCTGCGGATATGGAAGGTGAGCGTGAGCCCGTCGGCCGAGGTCTCCCACCTTTCGGCATCGCCCGGAAGTACCGTCACCCCGTCGCTCGCGGGCGTGACCAGGCCCTGGTAGAGGGACGAGAGGATCGTGCTGGTGGAGCTCGCCGTGTTGATGTGGGGGTCGAGGTCCGCGGGCTCGTCCTTGTTGCCCAGATGGAGGACCTGGTCACGGTCTCCCGTCGCGACCGCGCTCTCGGGCCGGCTGCATCCGGCCAGCAGACCGGCAGCCGCCACGAGGATCGCAAGTCGGCGCACGGGTTGCATCCCTTGGAGAACCCCTTCGCGCCGCGCCCCTAGAACGAGACGTCGACCCGCTCCGTCACGAGGAGGACGGACTGGTCGTGGCTCTGCGCCTTGAAGGCCACCCGGATCGCGTCGATCGCCGAGCGGTTCGCCTCGTTGTCCTCGTAGAGGATCACGAGGACCTTCGACCGCAGCCGGCCGGTCGTGTCCGAGCCCCGCCGGCGCCACTGGCCGTAGGCGTCGAACACCGTCAGCCCGTCGGGAAACCGCGGCGTGACCTCGCGGTCAAGGAACGCGCGCCAGCGCATCTCGCGCACGCCCTGGTCGGGATCGTCAATCGCGCCGATCGCGAAGTAGAGCTCGCTGCGAAGCCAGTGCGCGGAGCCTGGGCGCGCCGGGTCCCCCCGGAGGGAAGCCGTGGGCGCCGCAGGCGGCTCGGCAAGCGACACGAGGGAAGCGGCAGGGAGGAACGCCAGCGCAGCGGCGAGGACAAGGATTCTGGGTTTCATGTTCTAAAGACGTGCCTTGCGGGCCGAGATGATCTCGGTGTTCATCCCCGCCCAATGGAGCCTCCCCCTGTAGCGACCGTGCTCCATCTTTACGCACCGGTCGACGACGACGGCGAGCCCGCCCTTCGCCGCAATCTCGGCCGCCTCGATGCTGACGAGCTTCAGCTGCAGCCAGAGCGCCTTGGCCCCGACGGCCACAGCCTGCCTCGCGACTGCGGGACACTCGGCGGCGGGTCGGAACACATCGACCATGTCGACCTTGAAGGGGACGCTCGCAAGGTCTGGGTACGCCTTCTCTCCCAGGATCCGATCCGCCTTGGGGTTCACGGGGATGATGCGGTAGCCCTCCTTCTGCAGGTAGCTGGCGACGAACCAGCTCGCGCGCTGCGGGTCCGTGGAGAGCCCGACAATGGCGATCGTGCGCGTCTCGGCGAGAAGCCGCTGGATCAGCCGCGGGTCCTGGTAGAGCCGCTGCTGTTCAGGCGTCAGCGCCGAGTTCAGCGTGATGGCGCACGCAAGGCCTGGTCCAGGTCCCATAGTAGGTCCTCCACGTTCTCGAGCCCGATCGAAAGGCGGATGAGCTCCGGGCTCACGCCGCCCCGGGCCAGCTCCTCGTCGGAAAGCTGCTGATGGGTGGTCGAGGCCGGATGGATGACGAGGCTTCGCACGTCCCCGATGTTGGCGAGGTGCGAGAAGAGCTCCAACCCCTCGATGAACTTCCTCCCCAATAGGCGCCCGTCGCCGGCGGAGCCCGCCTTGAGCCCAAACGAGAACACCGCTCCGGCACCCTTCGGGAGGTACTTCCCCGCGAGGGCGTGGTCCGGGTGGCTCGGAAGGCCCGCGTAGGCGACCCATGCGACGGCAGGGTGCTGCTCGAGGAACTGCGCGACGCGCAGCGCCGAGGCGGACTGGCGCTCCATGCGAAGCGAGAGGGTCTCCAGGCCCTGGATCAGGAGGAAGGAGTTGAAGGGCGACACGCAGGCGCCCGTGTCGCGGAGCGTCTCGGCCCTCGCCTTCATGAGGAATCCGTAGTGGCCGAAGGTATCGAAGAACCGGAGGTCGTGGTAGGCCGGGGAAGGAGCGGCGATGCTCGGGTAGCGGCTGAAGTCGAACTTCCCGGAGTCGAGGAGCACGCCGCCGATCGCGGTTCCGTGCCCGCCGATGAACTTCGTCGCGGAGTGGACGATGATCGTCGCCCCGAACTCGATCGGCCGGCAGAGGGCCGGGGTCGCCATCGTGTTGTCGACGATAAGGGGGACGCCGTGCGCGGCGGCGATCCCCGCCACGCGCTCGATGTCGAGGATGGCGCCCCTCGGGTTGCCGATCGTCTCGCCGTAGAGGGCTCTGGTCTTCGGCGTGATTGCCGCCTCCCAGGCCTCCATGCGCGAGGGGTCGACGAAGTGAACGCCGATAGAGAACTTCTTGAGCGTGTGGACCAGCTGCGTGATCGATCCCCCGTACAGCTGGGACGAGGCGACGATCTCGTCGCCCGGCTCAAGGAGCGTGAGGAAGGTGACGAGCTGCGCCGCCATCCCGCTCGCGGTCGCGAGCCCGCCCGTCGCGCCCTCGAGCGAGGCCATGCGCTCCTCGAAGACGGCCGTCGTGGGGTTGCTGATCCTCGTGTAGATGTTGCCGTACTGCTTCAGCTCGAAGAGCTGGGCGGCCTGCTCCGTGTCGTCGAAGACGAAGGAGGTGGTCTGGTAGATCGGCGCCGCGCGGGCGCCGGTCACCGCGTCCGGGACATGCCCGGCATGCACCATGCGCGTCTCGAATCCAAATCGGCGGGGGTCGGCTTCCTTACTCACACGCAACTAAGGAATAACCTTATCGGGACAATGCAAAGACAGATTCGGTCATATCCCTCCTTTCTGCTTCCGGAAGGGGCCCACCCGTGTAAGTTCGGCAAACATGACAGAGGAACCCATCGAGGTCGTCTACCGCGTCCGCAGCCCTGCAAAGGATCTCGACGCACGCGTCGAGGCGCTCCTCCTTGAGCAGACCGTCGAGCTGCCGCGCGAGGCGCTAAGGACGGCCTTCGCCCGCGAGCGCATGGTAGGCCGAGTGCTCGGGACCCGGGAGGAGGGCCCCGGATCCTTCCTGGTGACCCTCGCCCAGCCCGCAATCTCCGCGGGCGGCGACCCCGCGCAGCTCCTCAATGTCCTCTTTGGCAACTGTTCGCTCCAGCCGGACATCGAGCTCGTGGACGTCCGCCTCCCCGCATCCTTTGCGAAGTTTTTGGGCGGACCGCGCTTCGGGATCCCCGGGATAAGGAAGCTTCTCGGGGTCACCGGCAGGGCGCTGACCGCCTCGGTGGTGAAGCCGGTCGGCCTCTCGGTCCCCGAGGCCGCCTCGCTCTGCCGGACGCTCGCATCCTCGGGCCTGGACATCGTGAAGGACGACCACGGCCACGCCGACCATCCGTTCTGCCCCTTCGAGGAGCGGGTCCGCGCCTGCCTTGGGGCAACCGAGCTCGCCGCGAAGGAGACAGGCCGGAGGGCCCTTTACGTGCCGAACCTGACGGGTACACCCCGGACGGTGATGCAGGAGGCGCGGATCGCCCGGAACCTCGGCGTCCAGGCCGTGATGGTGTCCCCGATGCTGCTCGGGCTGCCCTTCCTCTGCGAGCTGGCGGGAGAACTCGGCATGCCGATCCTCGCGCACCCGGCTTTCGGCGGCTCGGTCCGGATTTCGCCCGAGGCGCTCCTCGGGAAACTCTTCCCGCAGTTCGGGGCCGACGCCGTCATCTTCCCGAGCTACGGCGGGAGGTTCAGCTACAGCCGCGACGAATGCGGGGCCGTCGCGCGGGCGCTCCGTTCGCCCGGCCCCGGAGCCCCACCCGTCTTCCCGGTCCCGGCCGGCGGCATGAAGGTCGAGAACGCCCGCGAGGTGCTCGGGTTCTACGGCGCCGACACGATCCTCCTTGTGGGAGGCAGCTTGCTCGGTTCCCCTGACGAGGCCACGCTGCTCGACCGCGCCCGCCGTTTCGTCGAAGCCGTCCACGCGTTCCCCACCACCCCATGAGCCAGAAGACGCACATCGCTAGCACCGAGCCCTTCCGCTGGCAAGGCGTGCCGGTCCTCGCCTACAAGGAGGACGAGGGCACGCATTTCAAGGCGATCAGCAGGCAGGTCCTCTTTGACGACGGGAGTCACTTCGACACGCAGCTGCGCTACTTCGAGATCGCACCGGGCGGCCATTCGACCCTCGAGCGGCACGACCATGCGCACTCGGTCATGGTCATCAGGGGAAGGGGCCAGGTGCTCGTGGGCCGGGAAATCCTCACCCTCGGCACGCATGACCTGGTCCACGTCCCGCCGCAGACCTGGCACCAGTTCCGGGCGGCCGCAGAGGAGGCGCTGGGCTTCCTGTGCCTCGTGAAGCGCGAGCGCGACAAGCCGCACCGGCCGACGCCTCAGGACCTCTCCGCCCTGAGGGCGGACGCAGCCGTCGCCGCCTTCATCAGGATCTAGGCCCCCTTTCGACATGAGCACCCCGAAGCCCGTACAGCCCTCCACCGCGGCCGCCCAGGCCCTCGGCTTCGTCGACCCGGGGACCGGGGGCGTCGTGCCGCCGATCCACCCGGCGACGACCTACGAGCGCGACGAGGATAACCGGCTCCTGGCCGGGCGCCTCTACTCCCGGCCCGACAATCCCGGCTACGACCTGCCCGAGGCGCTCCTCACGCGCCTGGAGGGAGGGGCGGCGACCGCCGTGTTCAGTTCGGGAATGAGCGCCGCCACGGCGGCGTTCCTCGCCCTGAAGCCGGGCGACCATGTTCTCGTGCCCAACGTCATCTACTGGGCCTTCCGCGGATGGCTCACGGGCTGGGCGACCACCTGGGGCCTCAAGGTCGAGTCGGTGGACATGACGCAGCCCTCGGCCGTCGCCTCCCGCGTTCGGGCCGGCGTAACGAAGTTGATCTGGGTCGAGACTCCCGCCAACCCGACCCTTGTCGTCACCGACATCGCAGCCCTGGCCGAGGTGGCACACCGCGCGGGCGCCCTCCTCGCGGTCGACTCGACGTTTGCGACTCCCGTCCACACGCAGCCGCTGGCGCTCGGGGCCGACCTGGTCATGCATTCGGCGACAAAGTACCTGAACGGGCACTCCGACGTCGTCGCGGGCACCCTGACGACGCGGGCCCTGAACGACCACTGGCAGGCGGTCAAGGCCGTGCGCTCGCAGTCCGGGACGGTGCTTGGGCCTTTCGAGGCGTGGCTCCTGCTCAGGGGGATGCGCACCCTTTTCGTCAGGGTCGAGGCGCAGAGCCGCGCCGCCCAGCGGATCGCGGAGCACTTTGTCGGGCATGCGCGGATCGAGGAGGTCCTCTACCCCGGCCTGCCGGGTTTCCCGGGCCACCCGGTCGCCGCCCGCCAGATGCGCGGCGGGTTTGGCGGCATGGTGTCGGTCCGCGTCAAGGGGGGCGCGCCCGCCGCGCTCTCATTCATTGGCAGGCTGCGCGTCTGGAAGCGGGCCACGTCCCTGGGAGGGGTCGAGAGCCTTGTCGAGCACCGGGCGAGCATCGAGGGCCCGCTCAGCTCCACCCCGGCGGACCTCCTTCGCATGTCCGTCGGGCTGGAGGATGCCGGCGACCTCATCGCCGACATGGAGCAGGCTCTCGGCTAGGAAAGCGGGCCTACTCGAGGAGCTTCTTCAGTTCCGCCAGCTGGCCCCGCAGGTCCGCAACCTCGGCCCGGAGCGAGGCGGTTTCCTGCTCAAGCTTCGCCACGCGCTCGTTCTCAAGGCGCACCGCGAGGACTGCGGGCTCAACTGCGGGCACCGGTGCCGCCCCGGGCGCCGGCGTCACCTCGCCCGAAAGGAGGTGCGCGTAGCGCTGCTCCTTCATTCCCGACTGTCGGGGGAGCTTTACGACCAGGGCGCCCGCGGGCCTCGACGCAAGGCCGTCAAGGCACGCCTCTGTCTCCTCCAGGCTCGCGAACTCGTGCATCCTCCCGGTCCGGCCACGGACCTCTCCGACCGTCTGCGGCCCGCGCAGCAGGAGGACGCAAAGGACCGAAGTCTCGGGGCGGCCGAGCTCGAGGGTCTCGACCAGGCGGTGGCCGTACTTCGAGACCCTGCTGTCCGCCCCCTGGAACATGAAGGCGAGCCTCTTCTCCCGGAGCAGGTCCAGCCCCCGAACCACTGTCTCCTCCGAGAGCGAGACGACGGGGTCGCGGTTCGAGCTCTGGTTGCAGGCGTTCGTCAGCGAGTTGAGCGAGAGCGGATAGTAGTCCGGCGTCGTGAGGTCCTTCTCGACGAGCGAGCCGAGCACCCTCGCCTCCACGGGGTTCAGGGGATCCATTGGATTTCGCCCGGGCCGCCTTACGACGTCACGGAACCGACGGGCGCGCCGGTGCCGCCTGCGACTTGAGGACGAAGCTTCCCGCTTGGAGGCCGTTGGAGGACGCCCTGAGCGTGATCGAGCCCGGCTCCTTCGTCGACTGGACGATCACCTCGGCCAGCCCGTTGAAGACGCTGCGGCTCCACTGCACGGCAGGGGGGGCGTCCTGCAGGCGCAGGACGACGCCCTTGGTGATCCCCGCGCCCTCTGGCCCGTAGTTGGCCGTCGGGACCGCGACCACGTTCATTCCCGGGTGCAGCAGCGCCTTTACGTCGAAGATCGCCGACGAGCGCGACTCCACGGTCCCGCTCACCTTCTGGCCGTTCACGTAGACGGCGATGCCGCCGGCGATCCTGGAGAACACGATCTCGACGGCAGCCGACTCGAGGTCCTTCGCCTCGACGTTGAAGCGCGTGCGGTAGACCGCCTGCGACCGCATCCCCAGGGAGCCGACGTCCCCGCGGACATCGATCGGATCCCAGCTCGAGTCGTCAAAGGAGACGCCGAGCTCGGGCAGCGTGACCGGATAGGCATCGGCCACCTTCTTCCAGCGCCAGCCGTCCACGGGCAGCGTCCTGGAGGTCGCGATCGGGACGAAGGTGTCGGGCTCGTGGGAGCTCGGGTCGCCGTTGCCGACGCCGATGATCTTGCCGGGGCCCTCGACCGCAAGGGCGAGGCTGTTGCCCGCGAGCGGGACGACGCGGCCCTGCGCGTCGGTGACCGAGGCCGTGAAGACGGCCACGTCCTCGCCGCTGGCATTGATGACCGTGCGGTCGGGCCGAAGCTCGACGGCGGCGGGCGCGCCTGTCGTCTCGACCTTTGACTCGGCGGCGACCTTCCCGGCCTTGTACGCCTTGGCCGAGAGGGCCCCCGGAGCATAGGCGACTTTCCACTTCGTCTCGAAATCCCTCTTCGCGGCCTGGCGCCCGAGGCTCTTGCCGTTGAGGAACAGCTCGACCTCGTCGCAGTTGGTGTAGGTCCGCACGTCGATCTCCTGGCCCTCCCGGCCCGGCCAGTTCCAGTGCGGCAGGATGTGGACCATCGGGACGTCGGTCCATACCGACTGGTAGTAATAGAAGTTGTCCTTGGGGAAGCCGCACATGTCCATGATCCCGAAGTGCGAGTTGATGCACGGCCACGAGTACGGAGTCGGCTCTCCCCGGTAGTCGAACCCGGTCCACACGAAACCGCCGGACATCCAGGGTCGCGAGGCAAAGTACGTGACCCACGTCTCGGCCGTCTGGGCCCATTCGGGCGCGTTGTCGTCATAGGCGCTCACGTAGCCGCGCACCGGGTCGTTCGCATAGATGCCGCGGGTCGAGACCGTGCTGCCCTGCTCGCTGCCGACGTTCGGCTGCAGCGGGTGCTCCCTGTGGTAGGCGTCCATGTCCTTGCCGACATGGTAGCTCCAGCCCCGGACCTCGATCGCCTCGTTGATCCCGGGGTACTCGTTGCCGACGGCGGCGTTGCAGGTGACGGGCCGGGTCGGGTCCATCCGCTTGACGAGCTCCTGCATGGTCGTGACGACCCTTTTTCCCTCCTGGGTGCCCTGCACGTCGAATTCCTCGTTGCCGAGTGACCACAGTCCCACGCTCGGGTGGTTCCTGTCGCGCCGGACCTGCCCCTCGAGCATCGAGAGGTGCTGGGAGTCGCTGCCGAGCACCCGGTTCTCGTCCATGACGATCATGCCGAGGCGGTCGCAGGCATCGAGCAGCTCGGGTGTGGGCGGATTGTGGGAACTCCTGTAGGCGTTGCAGCCCATGTCCTTGAGCCGTGCGATACGGAAGTCCTGCAGGGCGTCCGGAAGCGCCGAGCCCACGCCCGCGTGGTCCTGGTGGTTGGAGGTTCCCTTCAGGGTGTAGGGCTCGCCGTTGAGCAGGAAGCCCCTGTCGGCGTCGAACCCGACCGTTCGGATCCCGAAGGCGGTCTCGACCCGGTCCACGACCTTGCCCCCGCTGGAGACAGTCGTGACCAATTTGTAGAGCGCGGGGTTCTCGGGGGACCACAGCTTGGGCGCCGGGACGCTGGCCGTCTGCTCAAGGTCGGCCCTCGCCTTGGCGCCGACCGACGAGGAGCGGGACACCGTGGCAAGCGTGGCGCCGTCCGGGGAGAGGACCTCCCACGTGGCCGTCGCGTCCGCCGGGGCGGAGGTCGTATTTGAGAGCCTCGCCTGCATGTGGATCTCGGCGGGACCCTTCGGAACGTTGCCGTCGAAGTGGCTGAACACGAAGACCCCATCGGGCGCCAGGCTGACCGGCTGGGTTTTCACTAGCCAGACGTGGCGATAGATGCCCGCCCCCTCGTAGAACCATCCCTCGAACTGCGAGGCGTCCACGCGGACCGTGACGACGTTGCTCCCTCCGCACTTGGCAAGGTCCGTTATGTCATAGCGGAAGCCGTTGTAGCCGCCCTCGTGGTGCCCGACGAACCACCCGTTGACGATCACGGTGCAGTCCCGGTACACCCCGTCGAACTCGAGCCACACCCGCTTGCCCGCGTCGGAGGCGGGCAGGTCGAACACGCGGCGGTACCAGCCGAAGCTGTTCTGGGGGAACCCTTCGCCCAGTGCCCTGAAACCGTGCGAGCCGTCCGCCGTGCGGTCGAAGGGAAGCTCGATCGCCCAGTCGTGGGGCAGGTTCACCGTGCGCCAGCTGGCGTCGCTGTAGGACGGGCTGCCCGGCCCGTAGCCGTTGCCGGCCTTGCTCAGGCCGTAGCCGGTGCCCCAGTCGTTGCCGAGGTGAAACCTCCAGCCCGAATCCAGCAGCAGGCGCTCCCTCGGGCCAGGGTCCGCACCCAGAGTTTGGTGGCTGGCGATACCCATCGCCAAGGCCAATAGGAGAGCAAATAACCGGCGGGGCCCTGTGTTCATAGTGGGGAGTGGGGAGAGTGATCTTGGCAGGATCGAACGGCGGCTGCAAGGCACTCCTATCTGGGCCGCGGGGATTTAGGCCGCGCCCGGCCGGTGGCACCCGGCCGTCTCCTACCGGGCGGAGAACCCGTAGATCGTGGTCGAGCGGTACGTGTCGCCGGCCTTCAGGACGTAGGAGGGAAAGTTCGGGTGGTTGACCGAGTCGGGAAAATGCTGCGTCTCGAGGCAGAGGCCCCAGTACTGGCGGTAGACGACCCCCTTCTTCCCGGTGAGGGTGCCGTCGAGGAAATTGCCGCTGTAGAACTGCACGCCGGGCTCGGTCGACGAGACCTCCATCACCCTGCCCGACTTCGGGTCGTAGACGGTCGCGACCGGGGCCAGCGAGCCGCCCCCGCCGTTCACGACGAAGTTGTGGTCATAGCCGACGGGATTGCCGCCCACCGCCGCCAGGTGCTCGCCGACCGGGGTCGCCTTCCTGAAGTCCATGGGGGTACCGGCGACGGCCTTGAGCTCCCCCGTCGGGATTAGGGTGGAGTCGACGGGCGTGAACCGGTCCGCATGGAGCGTCACTTCGTGGTCGAGGATGCTGCCCTTCTCGGCACCCCCGAGGTTGAAATAGCTGTGGTTCGTCACGTTGGCGGGCGTGTCCTTGTCGGTCGTCACCGTGTACTCAATGCGGAGCTCGTTGGAGTCGCTGACCGTGAAGACGACGGAGACATCCAGGTTCCCGGGGTAGCCCTCCTCGCCATCCCTGCTCCGGTAGCTGAACCGGACCGAGGGGGCGTCACCGGGGAGGACCTCGGCGGTCCATACGACCTTGTCAAAGCCCCTTAGTCCGCCGTGCAGGTGGTTCGGGCCGTCGTTCGTGGCCAGGGTATAGGTGTGACCGTCCAGGGTGAAATGCCCCTTGGCGATTCGGTTGCCGACCCGCCCCACCGTGGCGCCGAAGAACGGCTCCTTGCCGAGGTAGCCCTCCAGGCTGTCGAAACCGAGGACGACGTCGTCGAGCTTCCCGTCGCGGTCCGGCGTGTCCAGCTCCGTCACGGTCGCCCCGTACGTCATGATCTTCGCCGTCATCCCCGAGCGGTTCTTCAGAACATATTGCTCTACGGCCACGCCGCCCGCCTGGCCGAATGGGAGCTTGTCTACCTTCGAGAAGCCGGCGGCGGCGGAGAGGCCAAATGCGGCGGCCAGGATGCAGAGTCGATTGGAGTTCATGGGGAGACCGGGGTTTGAGAAAGGGGGATCCTGCCGGCGTCAGCCGGAGAAATAGACATAGGCCGCGATGATGCAGGCCATGATGAAGCAGGAGAACACGACGTCCTTCTTGTCCCAGCTGGACCGGGTCCGGGCGCGATCCTCGTCCGACGCCGTAGCGAAGGTCAGGCTCTTCATCCTCACATAGTCCGGGGTCGCGGTCATGTAGCTGACGACCACCATCACGATGGCGGAGACGACCGTGATGAGGACGCTGAAGTACTGGAAGTTGATGTTGTTGACGACCCAGAAGAACGAGCCGTGGTCGTAGCCGTTCTCAAGGCCCGGCACCTTCATGGTCCTGAGGGTGTCCACGATCATGCGGAAGCCCCCGATCACGAAGCCGACGACCATCGCCCAGAGGCAGCCCTGGGCGTTGAGCCGTTTCCAGAAGACGCCGAAGAAGAAGACGACGAAGATCGGAGGGGCCAGGTATCCCTGGACGGACTGGAGGTAGTCGTAGAGGCCGTGCGCGCCCTGGATCACCGGAATCCAAGCGAGCGCGACGACGATCATGACTCCCGTCGCTATCCGGCCCATCCTGACGAGCTCATGCTGGGAGGCGGCGGGCCGCAGCTTCTGGTAGATGTCGACCGTGAAGAGCGTCGAGCAGGCGTTGAAGACGCCGGCGAGCGACCCCATGAGCGCCGAGAGGAGCCCCGCCACGACGATGCCGCGCAGGCCCGGGGGCAGGAGGAACTTCACCATCAGAGGGAATGCCGCCTGCGCCTCGGACGCGACGGGCTTGCCGTCGGCCCCTACCATCGAGGCGAGCTCCGGCAGCTTGCCGCTCTTTGCGAGGGCGAAGCAGATGAGCCCGGGGATGATGAAGAGGTAAACGGGGAACAGCTTCAGGAAGGCCGCGAAGATGCTGCCCCGGCGGGCGATCGTCTCGTTCGGCGCGCCGAGCGCCCTCTGGACGATGTACTGGTCGGTGCACCAGTACCAGAGCCCGATGATCGGCGCGCAGATCAGCATGCCGGGCCAGGGGAACTTGTCGTTGAAGTACCAGGCCTGCCTGACGATCCCGCCGGCCGCGTTGGTCTCGAGGACGGGGGCCCAGGTCGCCTGGACCCCGGCCGGCGTGATCGGCTTCCACAGGTTGAACATCTCCGAGCCGCAGAAGTGCCGCAATTCGCCCCAGCCCCCGAGGCGGTGCAGGCCGTAGAAGGTGAGGCAGGCGGAGCCGCCGATCAGGACCACGACCTGGACGGCGTCGTTGTAGACCACCGCGCGCATTCCGCCGAGCATCGTGTAGAGTCCCGTCAGGACGATCACCGCGACCGAACCGATCCAGAAGCTGTTGATCGTCGAGCCGCCGAGAGTCAGGTGCACCTCGGGCAGGAGCGTCGCGAAAACGACCCCTCCCGCGAAGATCCCCACCGCGATCTTGGAGACGATGAAGGTGATGATCGAGACCACCGACAGGACGTAGCGCGAGCCCGAGCTGAACCTGCGCTCGAGGAACTCGGGCATCGTGAAGACAAGCGCCCTCGAGTAGAAGGGGACGAAGACCCAGGCGAGCACCAGCAGGCACCAGGCGTGCAGCTCATAGTGCGCGAGGGCGACGCCGTCCGAGGCGCCCGAGCCCGCAAGGCCCACGATATGCTCCGAGCCTATGTTCGAGGCGAAGATCGAGGCCCCGATGACCCACCACCCCAGGTTTCGCCCCGCCAGGAAGTAGTCCGTCGCGGTATCCTTGTTCTTGCGGACGACCCACGCCGCGACGCCCAGGAGGAGGCCGAAATACAGCGCGATCGCGAGCCAGTCGATGGGCGTGAGCGTGGTGGAGGACGTAGCCATGGCTTTTGGGGAGCAGACGGGGTTATCTGTTACGGGGCCGGGAGAAGGTAGGAACCGGCGGCGTGGGGTTGCGACCTTCGGTTCACTTTACCGTCCAGTCAACTCAGGATCGTCTCCGGGGACCTGCCGCCTAGGATCGCCGGCGGTCACCCCACCCCCATGGCATTTACCCTCGGAATTGACTTCGGCACCAACTCAGCGCGCGCCCTGGTCGTGCGCTGCCGGGACGGGGCCGAGATAGGGAGCTTCGTCGCCGGATACCGGAGCGGGACTGACGGCGTCCTGCTCGACAAGAGGGATGCAAACCTGGCGCGCCAGCACCCCGGGGACTACCTTGCCGCCCTGCAGGAAAGCGTCAGGGGGGCCCTCGAGGCGGCGGGGCGCGCGCGCGGCTTCTCACCGGGAAAGATCGTCGGCATCGGTGTCGACACGACCGGCTCGAGCCCCATCCCCGTCGACCGAAGGAACAGGGCGCTCGCCATGGACGGGCGATGGCGCAGGAACCTTTCGGCGCAGTGCTGGCTCTGGAAGGACCACACGGGCTGGAGGGAGGCGGCGCGAATCAACGAGGTCGCCGCACGGATGCGCCCCGAATACATCGCAAAATGCGGCAACCGGTACTCGTCGGAGTGGTTCTGGTCGAAGATCTGGCACTGCCTCAAGGTCGACCCCGCCGTCTTCAGGGCGGCGTACTCGTGGGTGGAGCTCTCGGACTGGATTCCCGCGACGCTCGCCGGCGTCTCGGACCCGACAAAGGTCGTGCGCGGCATCTGCGCCGCGGGGCACAAGGCCCTCTACAGCGACGAGTGGGGCGGGCTCCCCGACAAGAGGTTCCTTTCCGCGCTCGATCCCAGGCTGGCCGGCCTGCGGGACCGACTCTACGCGAAGGCCCACGACGCCACGGCCGCGGCCGGGGCGCTCAGCCCCAAGTGGGCCAAGAGGCTCGGCATCCCCGCCGGCATCCCGATCGCGATCGGCGAATTTGACGTCCACTACGGGGCGATCGCCTGCGGCATCAGGGAGGGCACCCTGGTCAAGGTGATCGGCACGTCGACCTGCGACTGCGCCGTCGTGTCGTCCCGAAAGAAGGTCCCGGACATCCCCGGGATCTGCGGCATCGTCCCGGGCGCCATCCTCCCCGGCTACTACGGCATCGAGGCCGGGCAGTCCGCCGTGGGCGACATCTTCAAGTGGTGGACCGAGACGGTCTGCGGCGGCAGCGCGGCGCTGCACTCGAGGCTGGCCGCGGAGGCCTCGCGCCAGAAGCCCGGGGAGAGCGGCCTCCTGGCACTCGACTGGCACAACGGAAACCGCACGGTCCTCGTGGACCCGCGGCTTTCGGGCCTGATCGTCGGCTGCTCGTTGCACACGACCCAGGCCGACATCTACCGCTGCCTGATCGAGGCCACGGCCTTCGGCGCCCGCATGATCATCGAGCGGATCCGGAAGTACGGGGTGCCGATCCGACGGATCGTCTGCGCCGGGGGCATCGCCGAGAAGAACCCGCTGCTCATGCAGATCTACGCGGACGTGACCGGGTGCACGCTGCACGTCGCGAGCTCGAACCAGGCGTGCGCCCTCGGGGCGGCGATGAGCGCCGCGGTCCTCGCCGGCGCCCACCGGGATTTCCCCTCGGCCCAGCGCGCCATGGCGGGCCTTCGGAAGGAATCCTACCGGCCCGACGCCGCGAGTAAGAGGACCTACGACCGCCTCTACGGCCACTACCGCACCCTCCACGACGGCTTCGGCGGGGTCCGCGGGAGGGCGGACTTCCCCGGCGTGATGAAGGGGCTCCTCGACATCCGGGCCGCGGCCCGCGGCGAATAGCCCGAACACCCTCATGAAGAACACATCCAACTGCGAGGTCTGGCTCGTCACGGGCTCCCAGGAACTCTACGGGCCGGGCCCCCTGAAGCTCGTGGCGGACAACTCGAGGACGATCGCCAGGGCGCTCAACACAACCGCGGGAATCCCCTACCCGCTCGTGTTCAAGTCGGTCCTGACGAGCTCCGAGGCCGTCAAGGCGCTCTGCCTGGAAGCCAACCAGTCCCCCGCGTGCGCCGGGGTCGTCCTCTGGATGCACACCTTCTCCCCCTCCCGGATGTGGATCGCCGGGCTCTCCAGCCTGCGCAAGCCCTTCGCCCACCTGCACACGCAGTTCAACAGGGACCTGCCGTGGGCGGACATCGACATGGACTTCATGAACCTCAACCAGGCCGCCCACGGCGACCGCGAGGCCGGGTTCCTCCACGCGCGCATGCGCCTGGCGAGGAAGATCATCGTCGGGCACTGGCAGGACCCGGAGGTCACGGACCGCCTGTGCGCCTGGATGCGGGTCGTGCGCGGATGGCAGGACATGCAGGGGGCCCGCTTCGCGAGGTTCGGCGACAACATGCGCCGCGTCGGGGTGACGGAGGGCGACAAGGTCTCGGCGGAGACGCGCTTCGGCTACCAGGTCGACGGCTACGGGGTCGGCGACCTCGTGAGCGAGGTCGAGAAGGTGGCCGAGTCGAAGGTGAGCCGCCTTTGCGCCGAGTACGCCGAGCGCTACGTGGTCGCGCCCTCCCTTCGGCGCGGCGGACAGCGCCACCACTCGCTTCGCGACGCCGCGCGGATCGAGCTCGGACTTCGGTCCTTCCTCGAGAAGGGCGGGTTCAAGGGGTTCACGACGACCTTCGAGGACCTGCACGGCCTTAGCCAGCTTCCCGGACTGGCGGTCCAGCGCCTCATGGCCGACGGCTACGGCTTCGGGGCCGAGGGCGACTGGAAGACGTGCGCCCTGTTGCGCATGATGAAGGTGATCGGCGACGGGCTCAAGGGGGGCACGTCGTTCATGGAGGACTACACCTACCACCTGAACCCCTCGGGCAGCCTTGTCCTGGGCGCGCACATGCTCGAGATCTGCGAGTCGATCGCGTCGGGAAAGCCGTCGCTCGAGATCCACCCCCTCGGGATTGGGGGCAAGGACGACCCGGCGCGCCTCGTCTTCGGCGCCCCCGCCGGGCCGGCCCTCAACGCCTCCCTGATAGACCTCGGGAACCGGTTCAGGCTGATCGTCAACGAGGTCGACGTCGTCGAGCCCCCAGAGCCCCTGCCGAAGCTGCCGGTCGCCAGGGCCGTCTGGAAATGCCGGCCCGACTTCAAGACGGCGTGCGGCGCATGGATACGGGCCGGCGGGGCCCACCACACGGCGTTCAGCTACTCCGTGACGACGGAGCACCTGCGGGACTTCGCCGAGATAGCGGGGGTCGAGGTGGTCGTGATCGACAAGGACACGAGGCTCGCCGAGCTGGAGAAGGAGCTGCGCTGGAACGAGGCGTACTATCACCTTGCGGGTCCGCGCGCCTGACTCTCAATTGCGGCCCAACCGACCATGCTGACCGAACTCAAGCGCGAGGCCTACGAGGCCAACATGGAGCTGCCCGCGCACGGGCTCGTCCACCTCAACTTCGGCAACGCGAGCGCCGTCGACCGCAAGCGGGGCATCATCGCGATCAAGCCGAGCGGGGTCGGCTATGACCGGCTGCGGCCGGCGGACATGGTCCTCGTCGACCTTGGGGGCAAGAAGGTCGAGGGAGGGCTGAGGCCCTCCTCGGACACCCCCACCCACCTGGAGCTCTACAGGAGGTTTCCCCACGCGGGCGGGGTCGTCCACACCCACTCGGTCCACGCCACGTCCTTCGCGCAGGCGGGCCTGCCCCTGCCGGTCCTCGGCACGACCCACTCCGACTTCTTCAACGGGCCGGTCCCGGTCACCCGCGAATTGACCCGCTCCGAGATCCGCGGCGACTACGAGCTTGAGACCGGGCGCGTGATCGCCGAGCGGTTCGCGAAACTTGATCCCGAGGAGATTCCCGCGGTCCTTGTCTTCCGGCACGGGCCCTTCACCTGGGGGCACACGGCCGCCGAGGCCGTCGAGTACGCGGTCGCCCTGGAACTGTGCGCGACGCTCGCCCTGGCGACCCTCGGGCTCCGGCCGGGCGCCAGGGCATTCCCGGCGGCCCTCCTTGACCGGCATTTTCGGCGCAAGCACGGAGCCGGCGCCTACTACGGGCAGCGTTAGCCCGGGCTATCGCCGGCCCCAATGGGCGCCGGGCTTTCCGCGCGGGTGGGGAGCGCTCGGCCTGCTTGAATAGCCGCCGCCCCCACCGCCGCCTCCGCCCCTTCGCCCCTGGGGCGCGGGCCGGGCCGGATAGTCGGAGGCGTTCTTGTAGGCGAACCCCGTCAGCTTGATCTTGGGTATCTCCTGCCCGATGAAGCGCTCAATGGCGCGCACGTCGGAATTGTTCTCCGGGGTCGCAAGGGTGAATGCGTCGCCCACGGCCTGGGCCCTTCCCGTGCGCCCGATCCGGTGCACGTAGTCCTCGGGGTTCTCGGGGACGTCGTAGTTGATGACGTGGGTCACGCCGGCGACGTCGATACCGCGCGCGGCGATGTCGGTCGCGACCATCACCTCGTAGCGGCCGCTCCGGAATCCCTCGAGGGCCTCCATGCGCTGGTTCTGCGAGCGGTTCGCGTGCAGGACCGCGACGCTGTGGTTCGCCTCGCGCAGGCGCCGGGCGATGCGGTCGGCCCCGTGCTTGGTCCGCGAGAACACGAGGACGCTGTTGAAGTCGATCGAGGCCAGGAGCGCCAGGAGGAGCTCGAACTTCTGCTCCTGGTGGACCGGGTAGATGGCGTGGGTGATGAGCGTCGTGACCGACCGGGAGACGCCGATCTCGACCCGCACCGGGTCCTTGAGCGCAAACGAGGCCACCGCCGCGATCTCAGGGGGCACGGTCGCCGAGAAGAACAGCGTCTGGCGCTTCGGCGGACACTTCTGGATGATCCTCTTCACGTCGTGGATGAAGCCCATGTCGAGCATCCGGTCGACCTCGTCGAGGATCAGGATCTGAAGGCCGCCGAGCCTGATCTCGCCCTCCTGCAGGAAATCCATGAGTCGGCCGGGCGTCGCGACGACGACGTCCGTCCCGGCGCGCAGCTCGCTGCGCTGGCGGCCGTAGCCGACGCCCCCGTGCACCACGGTCGTCCGGATGTCCGAATAGCGCCCGAAGTCGCGGAACGCCGTCTCAACCTGCGCCGCAAGCTCGCGGGTCGGCTCCAGGATGAGGACGCGCGGGCCCTCCTTCTTGTGGATGCCGAGCATCGTGAGGACGGGAAGGGCGAAGGCGGCGGTCTTGCCCGTGCCGGTCTGCGCGGAGGCCACGAGATCCTTGCCCGAGAGGACAACCGGGATCGCCCGCAGCTGGATGGGGGTGGGCTCGGTGTAGCCCATGGCCTGCACACCGCGCAGGAAGTTGGGTCCCAGTCCGAGTTTTGTAAAAGGCATCCCACACCACCGCCCGGAACCCTGTCCAACGCGAGGCTAATCACCCGGGCCGGGCGCCCCGACGCGGGGCGGAATGCCGCGGGTGGAGCAAAACGCGCGCCCAGGCATGGGATTGCGCAAGATACCGGTTCGTGCGGCCCCTTACTCGTTGTTGCCGAAGGCGCATTCGGCGCCATCGTGGTCTTGGTGAAACCCCACATCGTCACGCGACTCCTCGGTGCCCTGGCCCTCGGCTTTGCGGCGCTCCAGCCGGCGCGCGCGGCCCTCTGGGTCTCGCCGGGCGGGGACGATGCGAATCCCGGGACGGAGGAGCAGCCCCTTCGGACGCTGGCGCGCGCCCGCGACATGGTCCGCACCCTCAACCGCGACATGGCGGACGACCTCACGGTCTTCATCTCGGGGGACCTCCACCTGGACCTGCCTCTTGAGCTCGGGCCCGAGGACTCCGGGACCAACGGGTTCAACGTGATCTACACGGCAGCCCCCGGGGAGCATCCCGTACTCAGCCACGGGTTCCGGCTGGCGGGCTGGACGCTTGCCGACAAGGAAAGGAACCTCTGGGTGGCGCCTGCCCCAAAGGGGCTGGTCGACACGCTGAGCCTCTACGTGAACGGCACGCCGGCCAACCGGACCCACGGCCGGATGCTCCAGGTCTTCTCGAAGAGCATTGCGGGCGCGCCCCTAGCCCCAATGGATCCCCGGGCCCAGTGGAAGAACCCCGGCGACGTCGTCTTCGCGCCGCCCGGCGGCGGGGCGATCTGGTCCGAGGCCGCGGCCACGGCCCCCCTCTTCATAGAGAACGCCTTCGAGCTCCTCGGGATGCCGGGCGAGTGGTACTTCGACCGGCCTGCGGGGCTCTTCTACTACACGCCCCGCGTCGGCGAGGAGATGACGACCGCGGAAGTCGTGGCGGCGAGCCCGGGCGCCCTGTTGACGGGCCGGGGCTCGAAGGGGCGGCCCATCGCGGGCCTCATCTTCAAGGGGCTAGGCTTCGAGTTCACGGCGGCGTCCAACCCCTCGGAAGCCTCGCCCGAGGGTTCGGTGTCCCGGGACGCCGCTGCGGCCGTCAGCTTCTCCAACGCGAGCGGCATCCAGTTCCTCGAGGACCAGTTCCTGCACATGAGCACACCCGCCCTTGAGCTGGGGCCGGCCGTCCTTGGCGCCACCGTCGACGGCTGCCTCTTCGGCGAGATCGGATGGTCCGCCCTGCGGGTGAGCGACTCCTCCCAGGTCAGGGTAGCGGAGAGCCTGTTCTCGTACGTCTCCATGGAGCGAACCGGCCGGGGCGCCATCGAGGTCGACCGCTCCGAGGACGTCTCGGTCGAGGGCAACCAGGTGGACCACTATCCGTCCGAGGCGGTCAGGGTCCTGGGCGGGAGGGCTGGCGCCGTGAGGGAATCCTCCAACTGGGTCGCGCAGCCTATGATTGGGTTCCACGGGGGGCGCCCCGACGCGCCTTCGGCCGAGCCCGCCGGGACCGGGCTTCCCGCGGCTTACCGCTCCCTGCTCGACGTCAGGTTCAGGGCCCTGACGACACCCCGCCCGCCCAGCCACGTTTCGGCGGAGGCCGTGGACACGGCAGCCTACGTCACCTGGATCCCCTCATGCCAGGACGGCGGCGCCCCGGTGCTCTACTACACCGTCTCCTCGTCGACGGGCGCCACGCTTGTTGTGCCGGCGGGCGATTTCCAGGCGAGGGGCTACGTGGTCTTCACGGAGCTCGAAAACGGGCACGGCGTGACCTTCGCGGTCTCCGCCGCGAACCGGGTGGGCTCAAGCCCCCCTTCCCCGCCGACCGCCAACGTGACTCCCGGGCACAGGAAGAGGCTCAAGGCTCCGCAGTCGCCGGCCTGGGAGCGCCTTTCCCAGGGCGCGGAGGGCGCCACGGTCAGGATCTCGCCCCCGGGTTCCGATGGCGGCAGCCCCGTCGTTGCCTATGTCGTCGCCCCGGCGCCGGGCGGCCCCAAGACCGTGCTCGAGGGGCTCGACGTCATCCACTGCGACCCCGCCCATCCCCTTGTCAGGACGGTTGAGGGCCTTGTGTTGGGCCCGGGATCCACGGTCGCGGCCAGGACCGCCGCCGGCGAGGGCCCACCTGCGGCCGCCGGGCCTCGGCGCTAGCGGGTTCGGTGAAGGCCCGACCGCCCGGGCTTGTCTCCTTGGCCGCTTTCGTCCATCCGAGATCCAGATGGATTTCTTCAGGCCCATGCGGTCCACAGGAAGGGCCCTCATCCCGCTGCTCGCGCTCCTCGTACCGATCGGCGCCCTCGCGGACGGGCCGTACCTGTCGGCGACGGCCTCGGCAACCTGGCAGGACAACGTGACCAATGCGCCCTCGGGAGACGGGACCCGGGGCGCATTCGACCTGGACTCGCAGGTTGAGGCATCGTGGATCCGCTCCCTCGATTTCTCGACGCTTCTGACCGCGTCGTTGTCGGCGTGCGCCGAGGTCTGCACAAGCTACAGCGGCCTGGACAACCTGGCCGTGGGTCCCCAGTTCACCCTGCGCCACAAGGTGGGCGTCGGCCCGCTTGCCCCCAACCTCTACGTCGGCGTCGCGGGACTCGGCGTCGGATTCAACGACCCCGAGCGAAGCAAGATCGAGGGCGACGTGGTGTTCGGCTTCAGCCAGCGCGTCAGCGACTCCCTTCAGGTCCTCGTGGATGGGAAGGTCGGCAGCTATGACGCAAGGGACATCGTGTTCTGCGGCAACTACGCGAGCCTCGTGGGCACGGTCAACTGGGACATGGACGAGACCTGGCGCCTGAAGGTGATCGGTGGCTGGCGCGTGGGCGACTCGGTGGCCAACTACACGGCCGAGCAGTCCGCGTTCGGCTGGGTGCCCGTCGACGCCGACGCGTTCAACCTTCCCGGCGCGTGGCACTACGTGAGGACCTTCAACGAGCCCTTCGTGGCCTGGCGGGTGAGCGACCGGACCTGGTCCTACGGCGCGGCAATATCCCCGGCGCTCGGGCGGCACACCTCGCTCACCCTGCAGTTCGAGCATTTTACCTCGGTCGGCCTCGACCGGTATGACAACAATGTCGTCAGCCTGAGTGTCGCGCACCATTTCTAATGCCCTCCCCTAACCGCTTTGTCGCAGTCGCGCTCGTGGCCGCTTCCGCACTGGCCGTCCACGCCGCAGGGACCGTGCGGGTCGTCACCAAGGACCCCGCGGGAAGCCCGGTCCCCGACGCCGTCGCGTACGTGCAGGCGCTCGACTCGGCGGTCGAGGTCCACCCGCCCGCAGAGCCCGTGGCCATCACCCAGCACGACCAGGAGTTCGACCCCTACGTCACCCCGGTGGTCGTCGGCACGCGCGTCGTCTTCCCTAACAGGGACAACGTCCAGCACCACGTCTACTCGGTCTCGCCCGCGAAGAAGTTCGAGATCCCCCTGTACATAGGGGAGTCCACGGCGACCATCGTCTTCGACCATCCGGGCCCCGTCACGCTCGGCTGCAACATCCACGACTGGATGGTCGCCTACGTGTTCGTCCTCTCCACCCCGTATTTTGCGAAGACCGGCGCCGACGGGACCGCGGACATCGCCGGGCTGCCCCCGGGGCGCTACCGCCTCGAGGTCTGGCACCCGCGGCTCGCCGGCAAGGTCGGGCGCGAGATCACCATCCTCGAATCCGGCGACACGACCCAGGTCGTCTCGGTGACGCTGCGCCCGGACAGGCGCATCCGGCGCGCCCCCGACGCGGGGAGCGCCGACTACAAGTAAGGGCCCCTTGGGATCCACCGGACCTAGACTGCCGCAGTTCCGGCGATTCGGCACCCGGCTCCTCCTGCTGATCGCGGGGCTCGTGGCGGCCGCGCAGTGCGCCGACTACCTCTTTGTCCGCAGGGCGAACCGCGCGAACGCCCTTGAGCGCATCAACGAGAGCCTGAGGCAGGGCACGCTGCTCTTCACGAAGCGGGTCGACGCGAGGCTGGACGAGCTCTCGGGAAGGGCCGCGCTCATGTCCGACGACTACTCGATCCGCCAGCTCTTCCTCAAGGAGCAGCCCGATCCGGCGACGGTGCGCTCGGCGCTCCAGTCCTACAGCGTGCGCATGGGGGTCCCCTTCATGGCGCTCCTCTCGCCCGATGGACAGAGGATCGGGGACACCGGCGGGGCCCTTCCCGGGGCCGCGCTCAAGCCGTTCCAGGACCTCGTGAAGGTCGCGGAAACCGTGGACGACCCCAAGGCGAAGGGATTCGCGCGGCTCCCGCCGGACGGAGCCGGCGGAAAGCTCTACGCGCTGCTCGTCGTCCCCATCTATGCGCCGAAGCCGGAGATCGTCGCCTGGATCGGGCTTGCGCTGCCGATCGACCACACGTTCGCCACTGAGCTCAAGTCGGACGCCCAGCTTGAGGTGACCTTCTACTATGGGCGGGGCGCCGACATGCAGCCCGTCGAGTCCACCCTGCAGGAGGGGGCCGCAAAGTCATCGGCCCCCCCGTCGGTCACCGAGGGGATCATGACCGTGGGCGTCGGGGGCGAATCCTACGTCACGGCCTACCGCCCGCTCCTTCCCCTGATCACCCCCGGCAGCGCGTCCATTGCGCTCCAGCGTTCGCTTGAGGCCGAGCTCGCCCCATCCCGCCAGCTCGAGCGGTTCCTGCTCATCCTCTTCCTGGCCTCGCTGGCGGCCGCCGCCCTGATCGCCCCGGTGTTCGCCCTGAACCTGAGCAATCCCCTGAGGGCCCTCGCCAGGCACACCGAGGTCATCGCGGGCGGCGACTACACGAGCCGCCTGCGGCTGGACCGGGTCGACGAGATCGGCCAGCTGGCGACCGCCTTCAACCGGATGAGCGAGGGCCTCGCTGAGCGCGACCGCGTCAGGGACCTCCTCGACAAGAACGTCTCGCCCGAGGTCGCCGCGCAGCTGCTGCGCGACGGCGGCGCGCTCGGCGGCGAGGAGCGCGAGGTGACGGTCCTCTTCGTCGACCTGAGAAGCTTCACCCGGCTGAGCGAGTCCATGCCGCCCCGCGAGGTCCTCACGCTCCTTAACCGGTATTTCGACCGCATGAGCGGGATCGTCGAGATTTACCGCGGGATCGTGGACAAGTACATCGGCGACGCGATCATGGCCCTCTTCGGCGCGCCGGTGGAGCAGCCGGGGCACGCGGACAACGCCATCCTTGCCGCCCTGGAGATGAAGTCCGCCCTGGCGAGGCTCAACGCCGAGCTCACAACGGAGGGCCGGGCCAAGCTCTCGTTTGGCATCGGGATCAACACGGCGCGGATCATCGCGGGCAACATCGGCTCGTCGAGGCGGCTCAACTACTCGGTGGTGGGCGACGGCGTCAACGTGGCCGCGCGGCTGCAGGACCTGACCCGGATGTCCCAGTTCAAGGCGGACATCCTGGTCAGCGCCTCGACCCTGCGCGCCGCGCGCGGGCGCTACAGGGTGCGCGACCTGGGCGCGGCCCCCGTGCGGGGCCGCGACGAGCCGGTCGAGGTCTTCTCCATCGAGGGGACCGAGTAGTCCCGCCGCGCCCAGGCAGGGAGGGAAACACTGGCCAAGGGACCCTTGATCCGCAACATTGCCCCGGGACATCGCCCCCATGCACTTCCGCCTCGCCCTCCTCCTTGTGTTCGCCTGCGCGCTGCGGGCCGGGACCGTCACGCCGGCGTTCTCGCCGGCCGCGCGCCCGTTTCCCCTGGCGGACGTGAAGCTTCTCGACGGCCCCTTCAAGAGGGCGATGGACCGCAACGCCGACTACCTCCTTTCCCTTGAGCCGGACCGCCTCCTGCACTCCTTCCGGAGCAGCGCGGGACTCGCCCCGAAGGCAGAATGCTACGGGGGCTGGGAGCAGACAGGGCTCGCCGGGCACACGCTCGGGCACTACCTCACCGCGCTCTCGCAGCAGTATGCGGCGACCGGCGACAAGCGGTTCCTCGAGCGGATCAACTACATCGTGTCGGAACTTGCACTGTGCCAGGCCTCGATTGGCGACGGCTACGTGGGCGCCCTGCCCCCCCTTGAGATCGGGACCCTGCGCAACCTTGGCAGGGGCATCGTCGAGCTCCAGGGCCCGCACGAGTTCAAGGGACGCGCCTGGGCCCCCTGGTACACGGAGCACAAGGTGCTCAACGGGCTGAAGGACGCATGGATCCTGGCAGGCAACACCCAGGCCCGGGACATCGCACTCAGGCTGGCTGGGTGGACCGACCGGATGACCTCAGCGCTCACGCCTTCGCAGGTCCAGCTGATGCTGGAGGTCGAGCAGGGGGGCATGATGGACACCCTGGTGGAGCTCTACGCGCTGACGGGAGACACGCGCTGCCTTGAGGCCTCCCGGCGCTTCTACCACAGGGCGCTGTTCGAACCCCTGCTCGCCCGCCGCGACGTCCTCGTCGGCCTTCATGGGAACACGCAGATCCCCAAGATCATCGGGGAGGCCCGCACGTACGAGGTCACGGGCGACACCGATGCGCGCGCCGTCGCGGACCAATTCTGGGACCTCGTGGCCCACCACTACTCGTACGTCATCGGCGGGAACACGAGGAACGAGTTCTTCCGCGAGAGGGTCGGGCTGTCGCACGCCATCGGCCCCGACACCGCGGAGACCTGCAACACCTACAACATGCTCAAGCTGACGGAGCACGTGTTCGGGTGGAAACCCGGGGCCGATCAGGCGGACTTCTACGAGCGCGCCCTCTACAACCACATCCTCGCATCCCAGGACCCCGAGCGGGGGATGTTCACGTACTTCATGTCGCTCCAGCCCGGCTTCTTCAAGACCTACAGCACACCCTTCGACTCGTTCTGGTGCTGCGTGGGAACGGGAATGGAGAATCACACGAAGTACGGCGAATTCATCTACTCGCGCGGAAGCGACGACCTCTATGTGAACCTTTTCATCCCGTCGTCGCTGGCCTGGGCCGACAAGGCTCTCCTCCTGCTCCAGCAGACGGACTACCCGGTGAATGGGACGACCGCGCTTGTCTTCGCCTCCAGGCCCAGCTCACGCCTGACCCTTCGGGTGAGGTGCCCCGGGTGGGCCTCGTCGGACGTGAGCTTCAGGCTGAACGGCAGGAGTCTGAAGGTGGCGGGGACTCCGGGCACCTATGCGGCGATCGATCGGGACTGGAAGAAGGGGGACCGCCTCGAGGTCACGATCCCGATGGCCGTAAGGACCGAGTCGACGCCCGACGATCCCTCCAGGGTCGCGTTCCTCTACGGCCCTGTCGTGCTGGCGGCCGACCTGGGGCCGGCGCCGAGGACCGCCACCGCGCCCTACGCCCGCGGCGCCTACGACAACTTCAGGGAGGACTCCCTCAAGGTTCCGCTCCTCGTCCGGGGCGACGCCCCTGTCGAGGCCTTCGTTGCGCGCTCCAAGGACAAGCCGCTTGAGTTTCACACGGTCGGACTCGGGAAGCCATCGGACGTCACGCTCCTGCCGTTCTGGCAGGTCAGCTACGACCGCTACAACGTATACTGGGACGTCCTCACGCAGATGCAGTGGATGTCCCGCACGGCGCCCGTGTCGGCCTCCAACTAGTTGCGGGCCTCGGGCCGGATGGTCTCGACGAACGTGAGCCTTCCGTTGCGCACCGTTATTATGGCGGCGTCCTTGTCGGCGTCGCGGTTGGCGTTGATGGTCGTCATGCCTGTCGCGCCGGGGAATCCCCGGGTCGAGGCCAGCGCTCGCCGCAGGGCCGTCCTCTCCGTGGTGCCGGCCCTGCCTATGGCGTCCGCAACGAGCCTCACGGCGTCGTAGGTGAGGGCCGCTAGCCCGTTGGGCACGGTGCCGAACCTCCGCTGGAACCTCTCGACGAACGCCCGCGATACGGGCCCCGTGTTCTCCGCGGCAAAGTGGGTTGAGTAACAGGCACCCTCGAGCGCGGCGCCGCCGATCTCAAGGAGCTGGGGCGCCTCGAATCCGTCCCCACCCAGGAGAGTCGCCCCGAGCCCCAGGTCGCGCGCCTGGCGGGCGACGAGCCCGGCGGCGACATAGTAACCGGGCAGAAAGAGGGCGTCGGGCGCTGCGGCGCGGATGGCGGTAAGCTGCGCCCGGAAGTCCGTGTCGGTGCCGGCGTACTTCTGGCTGGCCACGACCTCGCCGCCGAGCGCGGTGAACGTCCTGGAAAAATAGTCGGCAAGGCCGACGGAGTAGGGAGCCGTCGAGTCGATCAATAGCGCGGCGCGGCGCAGGCCGAGCCTCCTCCTGGCGAATGTGGCCATGACCTCCCCCTGGAAGGAGTCGATAAAGCACACCCGAAATACCGTGTCCCCGACCTGCGTCACCCTGGGGCTCGTGGACGCCGGCGTCACGAGCGGTATGCCGCTCGCCTGGGACACGACGGCGGCCTCAAGTGTCCTGGCTGAAGAGCACTCGCCAACCAGAGCGACGACCCGGTCGCGCGAGATGAGCTTCTTCGCGGCCGTGGCGGATTCCCCAGCCAGCGAACGGTCGTCCTCGACCACGAGCTCGACCCGCCGCCCGAGGACCCCACCCGCCCCGTTGATCTCGTCCACGGCAATCCTCGCCCCGGCGAGCGAAGCCTCGCCGAAGGACGCGTCGCGCCCCGTGATCGACATGAAGAAGCCGATTCTCACGGGCTCCGCGGCGAGGAGGGGGCCGGCGGCCCAGAGGAACGCGCCAAGAAGCAGGGCCGCGCCGCCTCGCGCGGGCTGGGACGATTCATGGGTCATGGCCCCCCACCCTACAGGGCGCGCGCGACCCCCAAAAGGAGAAAGAAATCCGGCCCGCCCACTCAGCCTTTGCAATGTCGCCGGAAAAGGCTTTTCTCGGAGCCCGTGCCGAGCGCCCACTCCCAACGCCGCTGGTCCGTGGCCGGCGACCTCAACGGATTCTTCGGCCTGGTCGTGGACAACCTCGCGGTCATGGCGTTCCTGGCGACGGTGCTCGTGGGCCTCTTCAAGTTCCCGGCCGACATCGTGTTCACCCGCATGTTCCCGGGGACGGCGCTCGGGGTCCTCGTGGGGGACCTCGTCTACACGTGGATGGCCGTGCGCCTTTCCCGAAGGACCGGCCGATTCGACGTGACGGCGATGCCGCTCGGGATCGACACGCCGACGACCATCGGCCTCGCGCTCCTCGTGCTCGGGCCCGCGTTCTCCAAGTTCAAGCAGTCGGGCCTCGACGAGCATGCCGCGGCGATCGCCACCTGGCACCTCGGAATGGCCTCCATGATGGTGATGGGGCTGCTCAAGTTCGCCCTCTCGTTCGCCGGCGCCTGGGTCGGGCGCGTGATACCGCGGGCGGGGCTCCTCGGATCGATCGCCGCCATCGCCCTCATGCTGATCGGCTTCATCCCGATCGTCGAGGTGATGCAGGTGCCGATCGTGGGTTTCGTGACCCTCGGGGTGGTCCTGTATTCCGTCGTCGCAAAGGGGCTGCTCCCGGGGAAGGTCCCGGGCGTCCTCGCGGCGGTGCTGCTCGGGCTGGCCCTCTACTACACTCTCGGGCCCCTGGGCCTGGCGGGGCCGGGATACCGGGCCCCGGGCGCCCTCACGCTGCGCTTCGCCCTGCCGATGCCCTCGCTCGGGTTCATCGACGGGCTGCGCTCGACCGTTCCCTACCTCCCCCTGATCCTTCCCTTCGGGCTTCTGATGGTGATCGGCGGAATCAACGTCACCGAGAGCGCCCGGGCGGCCGGCGACGACTACAGCACGCGCGATATCCTGCTGACCGAGGCCTTCGCGACGCTTGTCGCCGGACTCTGCGGCGGGGTCGCGCAGACGACCCCCTACATCGGCCAGCCCGCCTACAAGAAGATGGGCGCGCGCGCCGGCTATACGCTGCTGACGGGGGTCTTCGTCGGACTCGGCGGCATCTTCGGTTACTTGTCCAACCTCGTGGAGTTGGTGCCGCTCGCGGTCCTGGCGCCGATTCTAGTCTTCGTCTCGATCGACATCACGGCCCAGGCGTTCGAGGCGTCGCCGGGACGCCACGCCGCGGCGGTCGTGTTCAGCTTCTTCCCGGCCATCGCGCGCCTCCTGGCGATCGAGCTCGGGAATCCGGCCTATGTCGCTCCCGAGCATTTCAGGGAGATGCTCACCTCGACGGCGCAGGGGATGCCCGAGCTGGGCGTGATCGTGGCGCTCGGAAACGGTTTCATCATCACGTCGATGATCTGGGCGGGCTTCCTCGCGGCGCTGGTCGACAGGCGGACCAAGGCGGCGATCTCCACGCTCCTCGCCGGGGCGCTCCTCACCCTCTTCGGCGTCATCCATTCCGTCGACCCGGGTGGCGGGATGTACCTGCCCTGGGAGCTTGAGGGCGTGGGGCGAACCCTGGCCTTCCAGTTGACGGCCGCCTACGCGGTGCTGGCGGCCGTGGTCGGGCTACTGGCGCTGCAGCGCGGCCCCGGGCCCGAGGCGGGACCCGGGTAGCGCGACCCCGACCTATCCCTTCGGCTTCTGCAGCAGCGGCGCCGGCTCCCCGTGCATCGCCTTCTTGAAGAAGGCGCCGCTTCCGGACGGGACGAAGCCGTCGAAACTCTGCAGCAGCGGGGGGCCCCACAGGGGGTCAAACACCCACGCCACCCAGCTGATCCCGCGCTCCTCGAGGAAACGGGTGATCCGCACTCCGTAGTGGTCTGCGTCGTCCGCCTCTCCCGGCTTCACCCCGAAGCCGATCTCGGTCGCGATGACCGGGTAGCTTCCGGCCGCAAACGCATAGTCCTCCTCCCACCTCGGTTCCCAGGGCTGGGGCCTTTTGAAGGGATAGGGGTGGACGACGTAACCCACGCCCTCGGCGCGTATCGGCTCGTAGCGCAGCGGCGTAAGGTCGTAGGCCCAGTCGAATCCGGCGACCAGCGGGATCGCATCCTTGTCCCAGAACCGGATGACGCCGATCATCTCCTCGTTGAGCTCGCGCCACTGGGTCCAGCTCATCGCGCCCAGCATGCCGCTGTAGTGGGTCGGCTCGTTGAAGAGCTCATAGAATGCAACCGTGTGGTTGCCGTGGAAGTGCATCGCAATCGTGCGCCAGAAATCGAGGGTCTCGCGCTTGTCGGTGTCGTACTGCGGGTCCTGGTACATGCCCGTCTCCAGGTTGCCGATGGAATGCCAGTCTATGATCACGTGGATGCCGAGGTCGGTGGACCAGTCGACCGCCTGGTCGAGAAGCTCGAGGTATCCCTCCTTCGTGCGGCTCCTCCATGCCGCAGGGTGGACGGGGATCCGGACCAGGTTGGCCCCGAAATCCTTGACGGCGGCGAAGAGCTCGCGGTTCCATCGTCCCTCCTCGGCGAGCTTGTCGGGATCCGCGATGGACACCCCCCGGAAGAGAACAGGCTGGCCCGCCGGGTCGACGAACCGGTTGCCCTTCACCGATATCCGGGGAAGCAGCCCCGCCTTGGGGTTGGGTTCGGGCCTGCGGTGGGGAACGCCTCCCCAGATGGACTTCTTCGCCGGAGGAGACGCCGCGGGCTGGTCGGCGGCCGTCAGGCTGACCGCGGCAAGCGCCGCGAATAGGGTGCAAAGGAGGGTTCTGCTCATGTTGGGGACGGATGGGGGGACCGTCGCCACGCTAGGCGGCGGCCGCACCCCACGCAATCCCAACCCCGCCGAAAAGGGGAGGCCGGTCCTAGTTGATGTCCTGGCCCTTCCTGAGCTTCTCGATGTTCATCTTGATGGCGTCAGCGTTGACCGTGTCCCCGGCTGGGACCTGGGCCTGCGCCTTGATGAGGGCGTCCAGCGCCGACTTGAAGTCGCCCATCGCCGAATACCCCCGTGCCAGCCCGTAATTCACCGGCCAAGCATCGGGGTGGAGCTGCGCGTTGAGCTTGAACACCTCCATTGCCCGGGCGACGTGGTGGTCGGCCAGCTGCTTTCGCCCGTACTGGTGGATCTCGGTCGCAAGGCCGTACTTCATCGCCTCGTCCATGGCGGCATTGGCCTCGGCCGCGCGGCCCAACTTTTCGAGCACGTCGGCCTTGTTCGAGAGCGTGCTGAAGTTCTTCTCGCCGATGAACGGTCCGTTGGCCGCGAAGTCGGCCCAGGTAAGCGCGAGCGGCAGGTCGATGTTGTTCTCCAGGAGGTAGCCCGAGGCGGCGAGCCAGGCCTGGTACTGGAATCCTTTCGCATTGCGCATCTCGACCTTGAGCGACGCCACGACCTCCCTATCCGTGTCCACCTTGATCGGAACCGGGATCCGTTTCTTTTCCCACGAGAGCGCCAGCACGGCGGAGTTTTTGGTGACGTCGGTGAAATCGTACGTCAGCAGCTCGTGGAAGGGGGCGTCCTCCCACTTCGTCGAAACGCGGAGCGCGTCGTTGCCCTCCTCGTAGAAGAAGCTCCCCCAGGTCGCCGAGTCGCGAGAGAAGATCACCGTCACGGTCCCGTCCTGCGCGATCGCCATGAACAGCCCGTAGGTTCCTGCCTTGAGCGGACTCCCCGCGACCGTGACATCGTGCTGGAACGAGATCTGGGTGGTCTCGTTCGCGCCCGCCCTCCACGGCGCCGACTTTGAGGTTCCGAATCCCTGGTCCGTGAACCCGTAGGGGACCAGCTTTCCCCATACCTCGCGCTTCTGGACGCTTGGCCTGTGGTAGGCGACCGTCACATCGGTGATCCCGATCGTCTGGGAGACGACCGCCTTCGGGCTCAATTGCGGCAGGGTGACGGCTTGGCCGAACGACAAAGCCGGGCAGAGAAGCGCGGGAACAAGCGCCAGCAGGGGTAGCTTTTTCATGGGGGAAAAGGGCAGCGCTCTCGCCCCCTTTTGCAACCGCAATGCGCCCCAGTGGCCTATCGCCGCGATAAGCGGGCTTTAGACCGCGCCAAGTGGGGGCTCAACGCCCGGCGCGGGCGCGGGAAGGAGCGCCAGCCTGAGCTGGCGCCTGGCGCGATAGAGGCGGTTCTCGACGGCCTTCGGGGTGCATCCGAGCACCGAGGCGATGTCCTCCATCGACTGGCCCTCGTACTCAAAGAGCACCAGGGCCGTGCGCTGGTCGAGCGGCAGCGCAGCCACGGCACCCTGGATGTCGGCGATGCGCTCGCGGCGCATGGCCTGGCTTGAGGCCTGGGCCCCCTGGGCGGACTCGTCGGCAACGTCCCCTCCGACCTCGCTCCATGCGTCAAGGGAAACGGAGGGGCGCCTTCGCCACCAGCGCAGCCGGTTCCTGGCCTGGTTCGCGGCAATCGAGAAACACCATGTGGAGAACCTCGACCCGTCGCGGTAGGTCCCCCGCTTCGTGTACACGCGAAGGAACACCTCCTGAGCAAGGTCCTCGGCCTCGCTTGCGCTGCCTACGATCCGGAAGATGAACCGCTTGATCGGGACCTCCCAGCGCTGCATGAGAGGCGCCAACGCGTCGCCCTCCCCCGCCCTGAGGCGGGACATGAGCTCCTCGTCGCTCGGGCGGGCGCCCGGGTCGGCATCCATGGTTTAGGGCGTGTGACTCAAATTCAGGTCGGGCGCGGCCATATGATCGAAGTTGGCGATCTTTGGCAGCACGATGGCGAGGTACCGGCGCCCCTCGCCTGGCGACATGATCGCCGCGACCTGCCTGACGTGGCGGGCTATCGCGGTCTCGCAGATCTCCCTCAGCTCCTTCATCCTGCGGTCTGCCTCCTCGACCGCGGCGCGGTCGGCGCCCCCGGCGACAAGGGCCTTCTTCAGCCTCGAGGCCTCCTGGATCCGCCTGCAGTGCTCGTCGCAGTCGCCCGAATAGCGGTCATGAAGCTCCCGGATCGCAGCAAACTGGCGGTCGTCGAGATGGAAATCCGTCCGGAGCCACTCCATCGCGTCGCCCTTCTTCGCCGCCGCGTGGAGCGCGGGCTCGCAGCTCAACCGGTAGCAGACGAACCCGGTCGCGGCGGCGGCTGCGAGAACGATGCCCAGGGTTGCCAGGAGATATTTCAAGGGGTCAGGGCCTGAGGGTTGCCTGCACCCGGGGGTCAAGGTCCACCAGGTAGGTGACCGCAAGCGACTCGCGGTCGGCGCGGACGCGGGCCCGAGCCGTCGAATTGCCGGTGTAGGCGGCGGCCCCAATCATGAGGACCGCGACCAGAACCCAAGCCGCCGCATGCTCCCTGAGGTATACGGGCCAGGACTCCCGGGAGCGCCTGCCTATGCGCTGCCATACCGCCGCTCGGAAGCCGCTGTCAGGCGGGGGGTTAACATTCCACGATTGCAGGATCTGGGAGAGTGGTTCTTGGGGGGAATCCATGGCGGTTTCAGAGGATTATACAGCGCTTGACGCTAAATCCCTCAAAATACTCGGTAATAACCCGAGGGATTGCCAGCCGGTCCGTGTATGACCCTGAGACGATCATACCATGTCCGCGCGCCAACACACGCAGTTCCTATCCCTGATTGCCGCTTCCATGCTGGTGGGCTGCGCCGCGGTCGCCCCTGGGGAAAGGGCCGCAAGCGACCAGGCGGCGCTGATCGGGCGAAGGTTTTCCGCATCCCGGCTCACGGGGGCCGCATCGGGGCTCACGGGCGATTCGACGCTGTCTGATTTTGAGCGGTATGCCGCGCTGAACCATCCCGCGGTCGCGGCCGCCTACCAGGATTGGCGGGCCGCGGTCGAGTCCATCGCGCCCAGCCGGTCGCTTCCCGACCCCCAGCTCGTGTTCGAGGCCGATGTCACGAACACCCTGCTTCAGTTCATGCCCGGGCTGATGTTCAACTTCACGACCGCCGGCAAGCGCTCGGCCTTGGCCAGGGAGGCTACGGCATCAAGCCAGGTCGCCTACCGGGCCTACGTGTCGGCGGTCATGGACGTGGCGTCGCACGTGCGTGCGACCTGGGTCGAGCTCGCCTATCTCGACGAGGCGATTCGCCTGGAGGAGGAGACCCTTGGCGCCCTAGACCAGTCGGCTGCCGTTGCCGAGGCGGACTATTCCACGGGCCGCGGCATGGCCACCCTCGAGGGCCGGGTCCGCCTGTCCAACGAGAAGGCGCGCGCCCAGTCCAACGCGGGCGCACTGCAGGACCGGCTCGCCTCCGAGCGCTCGCGTTTCAAGGCGTACCTCGGGCTCCTCCCCTCCGACCCGGATCCCGCGTGGCCCCACCCGGGCCTCGTCGCCTCGGCCCTTCCTCCCGAGGACGAGCTCTGGCGCCGGATCCAGGCGTTCAACCCGGGCCTTGCGCAGATGCGGGCGATGGTCGAGATGTCGGTGGCAAGCGTCGAGGTGGCGCGCTCGTCGGGCACTCCGGATTTCTCAGTCGGGGCGATGGCGGACCTGAAGGCCAATCCCCTCCTGATTCGCCCCCTGGCCTCCCTTTCCCTCCCGATCTGGAGGTCCAAGATCGCATCCATGACATCTGCGGCCGAGGCCCGGCGGGATGCGGCGGCGGCCCGCGTAGGCGCGGAGGAGCTCAACATGGCGGCCCGGCTTGCCCAGATGCTCTACATGGTGCGCGAGTCCGACCGGATGATTGCCTTTGTCGACGGCACCGCGCTCCCGAACTATGATCGGACCATCTCGACCGTCGAGGCGGGATACCAGTCGGGGATGAACAGCCTGGCGATGGTGCCCGACACAAGGCTCATGGCCGTCGGCATGAAGCTGGAGCGCGCAGCCGCACTCCGCGACCGCGAGACCGCGGTCAACGACCTCATCCTCATGGCGGCGGAGGCCGCCCCTCCGGGCTCGCCCCTCCTCGCGGACGACATCGCCCCCCAACCTTAGGCACCAGAGAAAATGAAATACGCGATCCCCTTCCCCCGCCCCCTGGCAGCCCTCCTTGCGGCCGCCGTCGCACTGCTTTCGCTCGCGTTGCTCGCGCCCCTGGCCGGTGCGGAGGAGCAGCTCTACACGTGCGGGATGCACCCGCAGATCATCAAGCATGAGCCTGGAAAGTGCCCGATCTGCGGCATGGAGCTCACACCCATCCGTCCAAATTCAGGCGGCGCGGGCACCGGCGAGAAGAAGGTCAAGTACTACAAGTCCTCCATGATCGCCGGTGAGGTGAGCGACAAGCCGGGCAAGGACTCAATGGGAATGGACCGGATCCCTGTCTATGAGGACAGCGCGGCCCCCACAGACGAGATACGGATCGACTCGGTGACCATCCAGCGCATGAACCTGAAGACCGCCCAGGTCGCACGCGGGCCCGTCGTCAGGGAGTTCCGCGCCGTCGGGACCGTGGCCTACAATGAGGAGGGCCTTCGCGAGATCACCACAAAGTACGACGGCTGGATCGAGAAACTCTTCGTCGGCGCAACATGGACCCAAGTCAGGGCGGGCGATCCGCTCTTTGAGATCTACTCGCCGGACCTCTACAACGCGCAGCTGAACTACCTCGTCGCCCTGCGTACCGAGGGCGAGGCGGGCGGCCCCATCACGCGCGCCGCGCTTGGGCGCCTGCAGCTGTTCGATCTGCCGGCCGACTTCATTGCCGGCGTCGCCCGCACAAAGGAACCTAGGAGGACTTATGTTTTCAGGGCCCCGGTCGACGGGGTTGTCATCGAGAAGGCCGCGGTGTCGGGACAGATGGTCAAGTCGGGCGAGCGGATCTATCGCCTCGCCGACCTGTCCTCGGTTTGGGTGCTTGCCCAGGTCTTCGAGCAGGACCTCTCCTTCGTAAGGGCAGGCCAGGAGGCGACGGTGCGCGTCACCTACGGCCAGGAACGCCGCTACAGCGGAACCGTCGAGACCATGCTTCCCCAGGTGGATGAGCAGACCCGCACCGCGACCGCCCGGATCGTTCTCGCAAATGCGGACGGATACCTGCGGCCCGGTATGTACGTGGACGTTCGCTTCGCCGCCAAGATCTCAGACGCCGCCGTCCTGGTGCCGGACTTGGCCGTGCTTCGCAGCGGCGAGCACAACACGGTCTTCATCGCGCTCAAGGACGGAGCATTTGAGCCGCGGGAGGTCGAGCTGGGGGTCCGAAGCCAGGGCAACTTGTACCAAGTGCTCGAGGGGCTCCGCGGCGGCGAGGAGGTCGTCACCTCCGGCCAGTTCATGCTCGATTCGGAGAGCCAGCTTCGCGACGCGATCCAGAAGATGCTACGGTCATCCGGGGAGCCCGGAGGCCGGACCTCGGCCCCGTCGCCCGGGGCGGCAACCGGACATCCGGCGGGCTCCTCGGCCATCGGAATGGAGGAGCTGTCAACGCTGCCCGACTCGGCGCGGGCGCTCCTGCTCGGCCTTGCAAATACGACCGTCGAAGCCTCGGAGGCCCTTTCGGCCGACGACCTTGCCGGCTATCGCAGGATCCTTCCCAGGATGCGGCAGGCGCTCGCCGCGTTCATCGCCGACGACGCGCACGCCGCCGACGGCCCGCTGGGAAAATTCAAGTATGCGATCGCCGACCGCACCGACCTCAAGGCCGCCCGCCTCGACTTCGCCTACTTCAGCACCGCGGTCGCAGACCTCGCTCGTGAGAACCATGTCAGCCAGTCCGCCGGGCTGCACGTCTTCCAGTGCCCGATGGCCCCGGGGATCGGCACCGGCCGCTGGCTCTCGAGGTCAGCGGAGCTGAGGAACCCCTTCTACGGCTCGACCATGCTTGAGTGCGGAGAGGAGATCGAAGGCCGGCCTTCACCCGCGGCGCCTGCCAGGAACTAGCCGCCCGGACCTCCATGCTCACCCGCATCATCGACTTCTCGCTCAAGAACAGGCTCCTCGTCATCGTGGCGACGGCGGCGGTGGTGCTGGGCGGCTATTTCTCGCTCAGGCACATCCCGCTCGATGCCATTCCCGACCTTTCGGACACGCAGGTCATCATCTTCACGGAATGGCCGGGCCAGGCCCCGCAGATCGTTCAGGACCAGCTCACCTACCCGCTCACCACGAAGATGCTCTCCGTGCCTTCCGCGAAGGTGGTGCGGGGCTATTCCTACTACGGATTCTCGTTCGTCTATGTCATCTTCGAGGATGGCACCGATCCCTACTGGGCCCGGAGCCGGGTGCTAGAGTACCTGAGCGGAATCGCGGCGAGCCTTCCCGCTGGCGCGTCGCCCCAGCTCGGCCCCGACGCCACGGGAGTGGGCTGGGCCTTCATGTATTCGCTCAACTCGAAGAAGCACGACCTCGCCGAGTTGCGGTCGATGCAGGACTGGTTCCTGCGCTACCAGCTGGCAAGCGTCGATGGCGTCGCCGAGGTGGCCTCCGTCGGAGGGTTCGTGAAGCAGTACCAGATCACGGTCGATCCGCACAGGCTGCATGCCTACAACCTTTCCATCAGCGAGATCGCGATGGCTGTCCAGAAGAGCAACGGCGAGGTCGGTGGGCGCTCGATCGAGATGGGGGAGAAGGAGTTCATCCTGCGCGTTCGGGGGTACATCCAGGGAGTCGAGGACATCCGCCGGATTGCCGTGGGCCGTGGGGAGGGCGGCACACCGATCCAGCTCGGAGACGTTGCCAATGTCCAGGTCGGCCCCGACATGCGAAGGGGCGTCGCCGAGCTCAACGGCGAGGGCGAGACCGTCGGCGGCATCGTGGTGGTGCGGTACGGCGTGGACACGCGGCACGTGATCCAGGCGGTGAAGGCACGCCTTGACCAGGCGATGAAGAGCCTGCCGCCGGGGGTCGAGTACACGGTGGTCTACGACCGCACCGAGCTCATCGACCGGGCGGTGGACACCCTTAGGTCCAAGCTTTTCGAGGAAAGCATCGTCGTGGCGCTCGTCTGCCTCCTGTTCCTGCTGCACTTCCGCAGCGCCCTCGTGGCCATCATCATCCTTCCCGTAGCGGTACTGGCCTCGTTCATCATCATGTACCGGCAGGGGTTGAGCTCGAACATCATGTCCCTCGGAGGCATCGCAATCGCCATCGGGGCTATGGTGGACGCCGTCATCATCATGATCGAGAACGCGCACAAGCACCTCGAGCGCGACCAGGGCAGGAAGGCACACTGGGAGATCATCCGCGATGCCTCGATCGAGGTGGGTCCCACGCTGTTCTACTCGCTCCTCGTGATAACGGTCTCCTTCCTGCCCATCTTCACACTCCAGGACCAGGAGGGCCGCATGTTTAAGCCCCTTGCGTTCACGAAGACCTATTCGATGGCTTCGGCTGCGCTCCTGTCCGTCACGCTCGCCCCCGTCCTGATGGGGTTTCTCGTGCGGGGACGATTGCCCGCGGAGGATAGGAACCCGCTGAACCGCCTCCTGGTCTGGGTCTACCATCCCCTTCTCGACCTCGTCATCAGGTTCCGCTGGGCTGTGATCGCGGGCGCGGTCCTGGTTGTCGGATGGGTCTTCTTCCCGTGGAATGCCCTCGTGACCGACAGGCTGGCGGACGGCGACGCGAAGTCGCTCGCCGCAAAGATCGGCCGCGCATTCCCCTACCAGAACCTGGGATCGGAATTCATGCCGCCGCTCTACGAGGGCGACCTGCTCTACATGCCGACGACCTTCCCGGGAATATCGCCCACGAAGGCAAGGGAGGTCCTCCAGCAGACCGACAGGGTGATCCGGAGCTTCCCTGAGGTGCACAGCGTCTTCGGGAAGATGGGACGCGCCGAGACCGCGACGGACCCGGCGCCGATGGACATGATCGAAACCACGATCATGCTCAGGCCTGAGAGCGAGTGGCCGCTCGTGGATATCCCCGGCCGCCCGGGGAAAGCCGTGTCCCATCGCCGGCGCACTCTGGACGAGCTTGTTGCCGCGCTCAACGCCGCGGTCCAGATCCCCGGCCTCACCAACGCCTGGACGATGCCGATCAAGACCCGGATCGACATGCTCGCCACCGGCATAAAGACCCCCGTTGGCATCAAGGTCGCGGGCCCCAACCTGGCCGACCTTGAACGCATCGCGGGCCAGCTAGAGGCGATCATCCGGCGCGTGCCCGGGACGAGCAGCGTGTTCGCCGAGCGCGTGATGGGAGGCAACTATGTCGAGTTCGACATCGATCGCGACGCGATCGCCCGCTACGGGCTCACGGTCGGCGACGTCCAGGAAGTCCTCCAGGTCGCGCTCGGAGGGATGCCGCTGACGACGACCGTGGAGGGACTTGAGCGCTACGGCGTCATCCTGAGGTATGACCGGGACTACCGGGAGAACCTCGAGGCGCTGCGCGACATCGCAATCCCGGTCCGCCTTGGCATGCAGACGGGATCTTCCGGCGCCATGGCCCAGATCCCGCTCAGCCAGCTCGCGAGGCTTAGGGTCGTCTCCGCTCCCATGGGCGTAAAGAGCGAAGGGGCCGTCCCCAACGCCTGGGTCTACATTGACGTTCAAGGAACCGACATCGGAACCTATGTCCGGGCTGCCCAGCAGGCCGTGAACGACTCCATGCGCCGCGGCGAGCTCAAGGTCCCGTCGGGCTACAGCGTCATCTGGAGCGGCCAGTTCGAATACATGCAGCGCGCCCAGCAGCGCCTGATGGTCGTCATCCCCCTGACCCTGCTGATCATCGTCTTCATCATCTACCTCAACACAAAATCCTGGATCAAGACGGCCATCGTCCTGCTGGCCGTCCCGTTCTCTCTGGTCGGGGCTTTCTGGATGATCTACCTGTCGGGCTACAACATGAGCGTGGCGGTGTGGGTCGGCATAATCGCTCTGGCCGGACTGGACGCCGAGACCGGCGTCGTGATGCTCCTCTACCTGGACCTTGCCTACGACGAATGGATGAAGGCGGGCCGGCTCACGGGCCCAGACGGCCTGCGCGGGGCCATCTATCACGGCGCGGTGAAGCGGGTGCGGCCGAAGGCCATGACGGCCGCGGTCATAATCGCCGGTCTCCTGCCGATCCTCTGGAGCCACGGCGCCGGGGCCGACGTCATGAAGCGGATCGCGACCCCGATGGTCGGGGGCGTGGTCACCTCGACCATGATGGAGTTGATCGTCTACCCCGCTGTCTTCTACCTCTGGCGCTCCAGGGAGCTTCGCGGTCGGGCGATGAAACCGGCCGCCGCCTCGTGAGCCGGCGGCCGCGAACCGAGGGGCGCCCGGTCAGGCGGCGTCTGCCGCTGCGGCTGTGGACTCAGCCAGTTCGACGCCCTCGGCCGCCCGCTTGAAGGCCGATTCCAGGTCCGAGAGCCGAATGGGCTTGGAAACAAAGTCGTTCATCCCGGCCTCGAACGCCCGCCGTCGGTCGCTGTTCATGGCGTTGGCCGTCAGGGCAACGATCCAGGCCCGCTTGCCGTCCGCGCGGCCCCTGATCTGCCGGGTCGCCTCGCAGCCATCCATGACGGGCATCTCCATGTCCATCAGGATGAAGTCGTAGGGCTGCTCCGAGAACGCCGCGAGCGCCTCCGCGCCGTTGCTGACCAGGCGGGGATGGACCCCGAGCTTGGCGAGGAGCATGGTCGCCACGCGCTGGTTCACTATGTTGTCCTCCACCAGGAGGACCTTAAGGCTCGACGCGGGTGCGACCGCGGACTGGCGCGATGGCGACCCCGCCAGCGCCGATGACGAGGCGTGCTTGCCGAAGAGCCGGTCCACGGCGTTAAAGAGGCGCTCGGGCTTGAGGGGCTTGTTCACCTGCGCCGCGAACTCCGGCCTCGTCGCCCCGTCGGAAAGCGAATTGAGCAGGATGAGCGGCAGCGCGCCGCCGTGGGGCAGCCTGCGAACCTCCGCTGCGAACGCCAGGCCGTCCATTGCGGGCATCTGCCGGTCGATGAGCGCCAGGTCGCACCTTTCGGTGCTGCGGAGGAAATCCAGCGCCTCGGCTCCGGAGGCCACGGCCTCGACGGTGGCGCCCCATGACTTCAGGTGCCCCTTCAGGAGCTCGCGGGAGCTTGCGTTGTCGTCGACGACCAGCACGGAGACCCGAGTGAAGCTCCCGGCCGCGCATTGCCACCTGGGTCTCTCGGCCACCGCCTGGGCCCTGGCCTGGATCGTGAAGATGAATGAGGAGCCGCGCCCCTCCTCGCTTTCGACCCACATCTTCCCGCCCATCGCCTCCGCGAGGCGCTTGCTTATTGCGAGCCCGAGGCCCGAGCCCCCGTACTTGCGCGTGGTCGACGAGTCGACCTGGGAGAACGGCTGGAAGAGGCGGTCGCGGCGGTCCTCCGGGATGCCGATCCCGGTGTCCCGGACCCTGATCCGGATCTCATGCGAGCCGTCGGCTTCGGCCGGCGAGGCGCCGATCGACACGACCACCTCGCCCTTTGCGGTGAACTTCAGCGCATTGCCGACGAGGTTGACGATCACCTGGCGAAGCCGCGTGACGTCGCCGACGATGGCCGGAGGGACTCCTGGGTCGATGCAGCAAAGCAGCTCTATGTTCTTCTGCGTGGCCTTGGTGGCGAAGAGGTCGAGGACGTTCTCGGCGCACTCGCGAATGTCCAAGGGCGCCGCCTCCAGCTCGATCCTCCCGGCCTCGATCTTCGAATAGTCGAGGACGTCGTTGATGATTCCGAGGAGCGCGTCGCCGCTTGTCTCGATCGTGTGCACGAAGTCGAGCTGGCGCTCGTTGATGCCCGTGTCACGCAGAAGGCCCGCCATGCCGAGGATGCCGTTTAACGGTGTGCGGATCTCGTGGCTCATCGTGGCAAGGAAGGAGCTCTTCGCCTGGCTGGCCAGGTTGGCCTCCATTGCGGACCTCTGCGCGTGCGCGATCGCCTCCTCAAGCTGGGAATTGAGCTGCTCGGCCGAATCCTTGGCGGCCAGAAGCCGCTCCTCGGCCCCCTTCCGCTCGCTGATGTCCGTCGCCGAGCCCGTGAACCCGATCACCTTTTCGGACGAGTCCCGGAAGGGGTGGACCTCAAAGTCGCTCCAATAGGCGCGTCCGTCCTTCGCATAGTGGATCACCTCCGCATCGGCCGCCTGGCCTTGCTCCATCCTTTCGGCGATCATCCTCACCGTTGCGGGATCGGTCAGCGGTCCGACAAGAAGCGCGTTCGGGTTTTTTCCCCGGACCTCGTCGAGGGTGTAGCCGTTGAGTCGCGTGAACCCATCGTTGACCCAGTCAATGCAACCCGACCAGTCCGTGATCACGACGGCATCGTTCGTGTGGGCCGCGACGAGGGCCAGCCGCGCATTGTAGGCCAGCGCCTGCGACAGCTCGGTGGTGCGGCGCGCGACCTCGTGCTGAAGCATCGCCGTCTGCCGCTCGAGCTGGCGAAAGGCCGAGGCGAGGTCCCTCTCCGCCTGGTCCCTGCGCCGGTCGCTTCGGTAAATCCCCCACCCCACGAACAGGCCGATCCCCGAGAGGGCGGCTATCCTCGCGACCGTGAATATCCCCACGTTCACGTCCAGCGGCACGCCGCGGCTTGCTGCCAGCCTCTCGGCGAGCCCTCCGACGACCGGGAGGACGAGCGCAGCCACCATCAGCCGGCGCATGAACCTGCCCGCCGGTGTCCTCGAATAAATGAGGCGCAGGTACGGGTTCCCCGATAGGCGTGCCCAGAGGCACGTTGCCGCCATGATGAGCGCCGCGCCGGTTCCCGCGTACGCCAGCATCCAAAGCGGGCCTTGCGGCAGGAACCCGAGGATGCCCAGGTGGGCCAGGCCGATGCCCAGGAAGACCGCAATCAGCCCCGTTGCAAAGAGGAAACCGGTGGACACCCGGAGCAACCAGCGCGTGACATCTGAGGCTGGTCGCATGGGTCGATAGGTGTCTTGATCAGATCTCCGCGCGACCGTACCGAAGTGTGGCCCGGCAGCCGCGCGGTGGTCTTCATTCTACGGGTCGACGAAATGCATCTCGGGCTTGTGCCCATTCGTCCCGTTGCGGGCCGGCATCTCGACCTTTTTCGAACCGTTGCTGCGAAGTGCGGGAAGCACGGGTTTACGCGCCCTATGGGGCGCCGCGTGTTGGGGTGCCGCCGGCTCCTGCTCAGCGACGCCGTGCACCATCCGCATGAGGTCGGCAACCGCAACCTTCACCTCCGCGGACTGGGCCTGGAGCTTTTGCGCGGAGGTTGAGGCCTGCTCTGCCAGACCGGCGTTGGTCTGGGTAATCTGGTCCATGCCGGCGACCGCCTGGTTGAGCTGGGTGATCCCCTCGCTCTGCTCATGGGAGGCCTGGGCGATCCCTCCGACCATCTCGTCAAGCTGGCGAATCCTCTCCACGATCGCATTGAGGCTCGCGGCGACCTGGCCGCTAATTGCGACCCCCTGCTCGCTCTTTGTGGATGCATCCTCGATCTTCGCCGCGGTTTCCTTGGCCGCCTGGGCAGAGCGCTGGGCGAGGTTGCGGACCTCCTCGGCGACGACCGCGAATCCCGCCCCCGCCTCGCCGGCCCTGGCGGCCTCAACGGCCGCGTTGAGCGCGAGGATGTTGGTCTGGAAGGCGATCTCGTCGATCGTCTTGATGATCTTTGAGATCTCGGCGCTTGAGGAATGGATCGCGGCCATGGCGCCATTCATGGCGGCCATGTCGCGCGCGCCCGCGTCGGCGGTGGACCGCGCCTCGGCAGCAACGCTCTTCGCCGACTGGGCGCTGTCGGAATTGCGCTGGGTCATGCTCGCCATCTCATGGAGCGAGGCGCTGCTCTGCTCGAGGGCGGCCGCCTGCCGGCTGGCGCCATCGGCCATGGAGCTGCTGACCTCGGCGACCGTTAGGGCGGCACCGTAGGTCTGGTTCGACTCCGCAGAAAGGCGGTCCGCGATGACTGAAATGGGCCGCGTGATGCCGCGGATCACGAACCAGGCTGCGATGAACCCGACAAGCGCCCCGACGATCGTGGTTCCGATCACAAGGTACTCGTTGCGCCTCTGGTCCGTGCGGGCCCCCTGCTCGATTTCGCCCTGGAAGCCGATGACCGACTGGCGGACTCGCCCCAGGGCCGCGGTGAACTGCGGGGCGATCTTGTCCATCTGGCTCCCGACGAGGTCGTTTCGCTCGTGCTTGAGTTCGATGATCGACTGCAGCGCCAGGACGTAGTCGTCAACGGACGCGTGGAGCGTCTTCAGGAGCTTGTCCTTGTCCTCGTCCTTGAGCGAGGCGTCCATCTTGACCAGGTCCTCCTGGTCCTTCTCGATCTTCTCAATCGAGGTTCCGACGGACTTGATGCTGGTCCGGGCGGAATCGGCAAGATCCTCCCTCGACGTGAGGAGGAATGAGTTAACGAGGCTGCTGCACTCGAAATAGGCCTTCAGCGCGTTGGAGATCTTGAAGGCCCCGTTCATGTCGCCGTTGTTCTTGGCGTCGGTGAGCACCTTCTGGAGGCCCTTCGTGATCGAGTCGCCGAGCGGGGTGAGCTTATCGCGCACGACGGCGTCGAGCTTTCCCGAATTGCCCACGACGCGCTGGAAGGCGCCGTCGTATTGGCCGAGGAAGGTCGTTGCCTCCGCCAGTTGCTGCTTGCGGTCCGGGTCCTCAATAAGCTTGCCCGCCTGGGCAAGATCATGATCCAGCTTCTGCTTTGAATCCTGATAGGCCTTCGCGTGCTCCGCCGTGGGAGCCGCGAGGAATTCGTTCACATGGAGCTTGAGCTCGAGCATCGACGATTCGAGGGCGGCGGCCGAATTGGTCTCCTGGGTGCTGCCCGCGTAGAGCGACAGCTTGCGGCCGGACGCACCCAGCGTGAACCATGCGACGGCCGAGACCACAACCAGGAGCACAAACGCGAGGACGAATCCGAAGGCGATCCGCCGGCCGATGGTAAGTGAACCAGATGTCATGGTTGGATAATGAGTTATAGAACCTGAAAACAGGACCTCCTAATCCTCTTCCATCTTGAATTGGATCGGGAAGGAGACCTTGATCGGCACGGCGTTTCCGCCCTTCTTTGCTGGCTTGAATTTCCAATGGGAGAGCGCATCGATCGCGGGAGATGAGAATGCATTGTTGGTTGACTTAACAACCTTAGGATCAATGACATTACCCTTCTCATCGATCGTGCAAGACACGGTCACGACCCCGGCTATACCCTCCCGGCGAAGGGACTCCGGGTAGGAGGGGCGTACGATCCTCACGGGGACCGGCGGCTCAGTTACTTCGTCGGCTCGCGCGGGCATTGCAGAGGCCGCAAACATCGCCGTGAGGACTAGTGCGATTTTAATCTTCATAATCTGCTCCCCGCCAAATCGACCCCGTTTCCTGCTAGTTAAGAGGAAACGAACGCATTCGTGGCCCAGCGGCGGGTTCGCGGCAGTGCCCCTGGATCGCACCGCGCCCGGCCGGGCCGGAGGTAGGCGTGTAAGTCCGAGGGCTGCCGCCAGCGAAAGGCAAAAGAGACTTTGGCCTTTGGGACCCAAATTAAGTGCCGATGTCCCTTTAGCCTCCGCATCTTGCATAAAGATTGCCCTTTCCACGCCTCCCTGTGAATTTCGCCCTCCCCTCCGAATCAATGATTGAAGAGACGAAATTGCGGCGGATCGGTGTGGCGGCTGCCGGAGCCGCGGTCGCCATTGGGGTGGTGGCCCTGGCGGGCGTGGCCCTTCACCTCGACCTGCTTCGCACCTACCGCAACGGATGGAACCCCATGGGCCCGAATTCGGCCCTCTGCTTCGTCCTGTCGGGCACCGCCCTGCTCCTGATGCAGCGTTCGGAGCGCCCCGCACGGGTGGCCGCGGCGCAGATCATCGCGACCCTCGTTGTTCTGCTGGCGACCTTCTCGCTCGTCTCCTTCGTCATTGTGCAGCACCCCGGAGCCGACCTGCTCTTCCGCGACTCAGCTTCAGAGAAGACGGGACCCACCCAGATTCCGCTCACCACGACCCTCCCCTTCATCGTGACCGGCCTGGCGATCGTCAGCCTGCGCCTTCGGAGCCGCTCGTGGCTTTCGCTCTCCAACTGGCTGGCGCTCGCGGTGGCCAATTTCGCGCTGATCACCCTGACCGGGTATGTCGTCAACCCCAAGTCCATCGAGCTTGGGATGTCCATCGGGAGCGTCCTCGGGTTCCTGCTCCTGGGAACCAGCCTTCTGCTGACGCGCTTCAATTCGGCCGTCCTGAGCGTGTTCTCCCGAACCCATTCGCTCGGGTACATCGCGCTTCGCCTTGTCCTGTTCGGAGTGAGCGCGCCGATCATCATCTACGCCCTCGTGGCGCTGTGGCTGCTGCCGCTTATCCCGGGGCACGATGACCTCGCGGTCCTGGCGGTCCTGATCCTCTCTGTCTTCCTCTTCGGGACCCTGGCTTCGTTGCTCCAGGAAATGGAGGCTCTGGACCGGCAGCGCCGCGACGCCGAGGGTTCCCGCGATGCGCTCCTCGCGCGCATGCAGCATCAGGCGGCAAACCTGGAGATGGAGGTCGCGGAACGCACGCGCCGGCTTCACGAGACGACCGAGCGCCTCCAGCTTGCCCTGCATTCCGGTGACTACGGCGTGTTTGACTGGGACATGGTGTCCGGGCGCCAGCTTTGGGATGCGCGCCAGTGCTCCATCTATGGGCTGCAGCCGGGCGAGTTCGACGGCTCGATCGAGACGTGGCTGGCCTTCGTCCATCCCGAGGACCGGGCGGAACGCGAGCCGGGTGTCCCGGAGAATCTGCCGGCAGGCCCCACCTCCGACAGCGAGTTCCGAATCATCCGCAAGGACGGGCAGCTCAGGTACATCGCCTCACGCACGACGGTGCACCGAAACAGCGATGGCAAGATCGTCCGCATGGTGGGACTCAACCGCGACGTCACGGCCGATCGCGAGCGCGAGCACGCGCTCCAGGCCCTGAACCAGCGCCTGCTCTTCGTCCTGAACGCGGCGGGATACGGCGTCTGGAAGTTCGACTTCCCGACGGATGAGATGCAGTGGGACGACCGCCTGCTCGAGATCTATGGGATCACGCGCGAACAGCTCACGGGCCACGTTCGCGATTGGCAGGCGCGCGTCGTCCCGGAGGACCTGCCACAGGCCCTTGCCGACATCGACCGATCGATCAGCACCGGCGCTATACAACTCGACCACACCTTCAGGATCGTCAGGCCCGACGGGACCATCCGCCACATCGCGTCCCGCGGCTACCTGCTGCGAGAGAACAACGGCAAGCCGCAGAGCATGGTCGGCTTTGACAGCGACATAACCGACCAGCACGACCTGAGGGAGGAGCTGCGCATCACCGAGGAGCGCTGGCAGCTCGCGATCGCCGGCAACAACGATGGGATCTGGGACCACAATTGCGTCACGGGCTCGATCTTCCGCAGTCCGAGATGCGCCGAAATGCTCGGGTTTTCCCCCGAGGAACTTCCCACGAAGTCCGAGCTATGGCGGACGCTCGGGCATTCAGAGGACATTCCGGCGGTGAAGGCCGCGTCCATCGATTACAAGGAGGGGCGAAAGTCGGTGTACCAGTGCGAATACCGCCTCTGGCACAAGTCGGGCCACTGGGTGTGGGTGCTGGACCGGGGCAAGGTTGTGGCCTTTGACTCAAACGGCAACCCGCTCCGGATTGTCGGGACCCTTACCGACATCACCTCCCAGAAGGAGATGGAGGAGCGGCTGCGACACGGCGAGGAGATGTCGCTCCAGCTCAGCCGCCTGGCGCAGATCGGCGCGTGGGAGTGGGACGTGGCGAGATCCCAGACGACGTGGTCGCCCGAGATGTTCCGGATCCACGAGGTCGACCTCGGGTACGAGCCCACGGCCGAGAGGGCACTGGAGTTCTACGCCGGCCAGGCGAGGGAGACGCTCTCCGCGGCCATGAAGAACGCCTCCGAGGAGGGATCGGGGTTCGACCTGGAGCTGCCGATGACCACGGCCCGCGGCCACAAGCTCTGGGTGCGGATACTGGGGAGGGCCCAGGTCAAGGATGGGAAGACCTCGCGCGTCTATGGCGCCTTCCAGGACATCACGGCGCGGCGAGATGCGGAGGAGATGCGCCGGCACCTCGAGGGCCAGCTCTTCCAGGCGCAGAAGATGGATACGCTCGGTACGCTTGCCGGCGGCATCGCTCACGACTTCAACAACCTGCTCACCGGAATACTCGGCTACCAGGAGCTCGCCCTGGAGACCATCCCGGAGGGGGATCCGGTGCGCGAGTTCCTGAGCGCCGCACGGGAGGCCAGCCTGCGCGCCCGGGAGCTCATCGACCACATCCTCACGTTCTCCCGCCAGACGGGAAGCGAGAAGATCCCCGTGGACATGGGCCAGCTCGCCGAGGACGCAGGCCGGTTCCTGCGCGCCTCGGTTCCCGCCACCGTCCGGATCGAGGTCACGGTTGCCGAGAACTGCGGCCGCGTGCTCGCCGATGCGACCCAGCTCCACCAGGTGCTCCTAAACCTTGGCTCCAATGCGGCGCACGCGATGCAGTCCGGTGGGGGGACGATGCACATCAAGCTCGAGTCCGTGTACCTCGATGAGGTCCAGGCCCAGGCGCTCAGCCAGAATGCCCCTGGCCGTTTCCTAAGGCTGACGTTCCGCGACACCGGGCACGGCATGGACGACGAGACAAGCCGGAGGATCTTCGACCCCTTCTTCACCACGAAGGAGGTCGGCCAGGGCACCGGGCTCGGCCTCTCCGTTGTGCACGGGATCATTCAGGCCCACCAAGGCTCCATCACCGTCGAAAGCACCGTGGGCCAGGGGACAACGTTCACCATTCACCTGCCCGAGGTTACGGAAACCAACCCCTCGGGGGCAGATGAGTCCGACGACGCTGTTCCCCGCGGCGCCGGCCAGCTGATAGCGATGGTGGATGACGAGGACATAGTCCGCAGCCTGGCCGAGATGGCCCTTCGGAAGCTCGGGTACCGCGTGGCGTCCTTTGAATCGCCGGTGAACTGCCTAGAGGCGCTTCGCCAGAATCCCTCCGAATTCTCCCTCCTGCTGACGGACCAGACGATGCCCATCATGAAGGGAATCGACCTGGCATCCGAGGCGCGCATCGTCGCGCCGCTCCTGCCCGTCGTGATCATGTCAGGGTATTTCTCGCGCATCTCCCCGGAGATGCTGGCGCAGATCGGCCAGGTATCACTTCTTTCGAAGCCCTTCACCAACGAGGAGCTCGCGGCCGCCGTCCACAAGAGCTTGTCGTCGCGGTGACGATTCGGCGCAGCCCTGGCTAGTTCAGGAGCTTGTAGACCGCCTCGGCGTCTAGGTTTGCCTGGGCGGCGACCGCCTGATCCGGCTGGGAAAGGATCTTGGAAGAGGCGACCTTGGAGGCTATCGCAGCCAAATTGACGTCCGTGATGGCCGGCAGCGCCGATGCGACGTTCTGCGACTCCACCTGGAGCGTGGCCGCTTGAAGCTGCAGCTTCGAGCCGGCCGTGCCGCCATCGCTCGACTCGGCTGGCCGGCGGGTCTGGGGGTGGCCGATCAACTGCTGTGACTTGGCCAAGTCATCAGCGACAATCGAAGTCTGCGAAACGGTGTTGGCGATATTCATGGGTCGAATGGAGTTATCTGGCTACGTCGCTAAATGGGGGCACGGTTGGGCAAGGGGGACTTCCTAGGCGGATCGCACCTCGCGCGGCCGCGTAATCCTGGGCAGGGTGATCATGCCAGCGACACCCGTGGGGGCCTTGAATGCGGCAGTCTGGTTGGTGGCTACCATGGAGGCGTGCACTTCCTTGCGGAAGACCGGGATCTCGCGGGGAGCGATGATCCCAACCTTTATGACGTCGCCGTCGATTCGGTTGATTCGGATCTCGATCCCATCGCCTATGACGATGGCCTCGTTGACCTTTCGGGAGAGGACAAGCATGGAAAGGGTTCCGGTTTAGGCGCAGGCCACGGCAATCCGGGAATCGACAAGCTGGAAGTTGGCACTGTAGCGCGAATAGTTGGCCAAAATGAGCTGACGGCCGATCCGGGTGCGGCGGTTGACGACAATCGGACCCACCAGGTTTACCGTCGCGTCGAGCGGGTTTTGATTCTTCAGCGCGACGATGTTGAGCACCATGGCGTCTTCCGCACGGGTGATCTCGAGGGCTGCGGCATCCTGGTCAAAGAGCTCGGGATCGTAGCCGGAAATCACGCCGCAGGGTTCGACCACGATGAAGCAAATGCTATCGGTCGCGTTGTGAAGCCTGAGCCAAAGGAAAGGCAGCTGGTCCGGCTGATAGAGCAGCTCCGCCCGGGTATACGCGGCGAAGCCGATGATGCCCTGCGGTAAGGTGATCGTGTTCGCATCGGGCGTCTCGAACTCAGCGGGATTAACGTCGGGGAGGATTTTCATGGAGTCGTGCTCAGGGCTTACTGGATTGGGAGGTAGGTAAGGATGTTCTTCTGGAGGAGTGCGGCTGCCGATTGGACGGCGGCCTGATAGGCGTTCTGGGCCTGGGTCAGCTGGACGGAGGTTGTGGCGAGGTCGGTGCTCGTGATGTTCGAGACGTCCTGTCCTAACTGCGTTGCGAGGCTAGTCTGCTGCGCCTGGGTGATCTGAATGCGCGTTTGCAGGGCCCCCTGGACCGCAACCTCGTTGGTGATCACGTTCTCCGACGAAGCGAGCGCGGTCTGGGCCGTCGTGACCGCCGCCGAATCCCCCGCGTTGAGCGCGTCGCGAAGGGCGATCAGGTTGTTCATGAAGGTCGCCAGTCCCTGGTTTGTCGCGCTATCGGAGCCCACTGCGATGTTTGAGGATTCCGAGATGGGAATCGTGGATTGGGTGGTGTTCCCCGCGTAGGTTACACCCGTGATGGATCCGGAGGCGTTAACGGTCGTGACATAGGGCGCCGTCGTCGTCGCGGTTCCGGAAAATAGGAAACTGTTGTTGTACTGGCTGTTGCCCATCTGGACAGTCTGCTGGATGAGCCCGTCGATCTCAGCCGCATAGGACGCCATTGAGGATGCCGAGGTCGAAGCGGCGGAGCCGATGATTGCGACCTGGCTGGCCTTGTCGGCCACGCTGTTGAGCCCCTGCAGGGCGCTCAGCGTGGCATTGCTGATCTGCACGGCCTGGTTGCCATTTGCGGAGTACTGGCTGATCGCCTTGCTCTGCGAGTTGTCGCTCATCACCGTGGAGTACTCCCCCGGGCTGTCCGAAGCCTGGGACACGCTTAGTCCGGTAGATACCTGGGACTGCAGCTGGACCTCCCTGGAGCTCAATTGCTCCATCTCCAGGATGATGTTGTTGGCGGCGATGTTATCAGAAACGCGCATGGTGGTAAGAGATTAAGTTCCGACGCCCATATCGTTCACGAGGGATGAAATCATGGTGTTGATCACGGAGAACACCCGGGCGTTCGCCTGGAAGGCATTCTCATACTTCATCAGGTTTCCCATCTCCTCGTTCATCGAAACCCCACTCACGTTTGACCTTTGGGTTTGCGCCAGATTCTGCACGGCAGTCTGGCTGTCCACGAGGTTGTTCATGTTCGAGACGGACTCGCCCAGATTGCTGACCGCTGCGTCGTAATAGCCGCCGATCGTGCCTGTGATTGCATCGCCGCTGCCCGTCGAGTATGCGGTGTTTGCCACGGCCGCAACGGCAAGGGCGACGGAGTTGTCACCCGCGGCGCCCACGCCCGCCACGGGCGGGTTGGCGGCAAGGTTGGCCGAAACCGCAATCGTTCCGGCCGTCGTTCCGGCCGGGTCGAAAAAGCTGCCTCCCGTAGCGCTGTAGGCCGCGTTGACCGACGTAACGATCTGGTTGGCCACGGCGTCGATGCTCGATTGGATCTGGGAGAGCTCTCCATCGCGGACATTGAGGGCCCCATAGATCGATCCGGACGAGATCTGGAGCGCCGTCGCCGACGCTCCACCACTCAGGGTGCTGCCGGAGAAGGTCAAAGGGCCCGTGACGGTCGATCCGCTGACGAGCGCAACCGGGTTGCCCGATCCGTCCTTCATCGAAACCTGAACCGAGCCGTTGGGCCCGGCCGTGGTGGTGATTGGGACGTCGTTGGCGAGCTGCTCGATGGCCGCCTGGCGTTGGTCGCGCAGGTCGAGGGCCGAACCCGGGTTGCCCGCCTCAAACTGGGCGATCTGCTGGTTCAGCGATGCAATCTTCTGGAGCTGGGAATTGGCGTCCGCCACGCTGCTCTGAATCTCGGTGTTCAGGTCGCCGCGGACCTGGGCGAGGTTGCTGTTCGTCTGCTGGAACGTTTCGGCCAGCACCGAAGCCTGGGCCAATACGACCTGGCTCTTCGTGGCGTCCCCGGGCGATGCTGCAAGGCTTTGAACCGCGTTGAAGAAGTTGTCGATCTGCGAGCTCAGGCCGCTTGAACCCACACCCGTGGACGACGTGCTGCTCGATGCGGACGTATTGCTGAGGTTTTCCCCGAGAGCCGTCTGGGCCTCCTCCAGGAACTGCTGCTGCGTGGAAAAGGAAGATGTCGTCGAATTCTCGCTGGCCACCTGGGCGTTGAGAAGTGGATCACTCTCCTGCACCACACTCGTGCTGACGCCCAGATCGACCGGGCCACCCACCGTGTTGACCGAACCATCGTTGCTGAAGACCACGGTCTCCTTGGAATAGGAGGCGTTGTTGATGTTGCTCAGGTTCTTTCCCGCAATCCCGATCGCGTAGCTCTGTGCGTCCAGCCCCTGGCTCGCAGCATTGAGTGAGGAAAAAAGACTCATGGGATTGAAGTTAGGGAGGGTCTGATTCGAGTTTCTTTATCCACAAAAATGTAGGGCCCGGGTCGGCGTGTTCATCGCCAGAGCCATCCGGCCATTTGGATTATACGTCTGGCTGAATGAGCTCGGCATCAGCTGCCGCAGGAATCGCTGCTGGAGGTCGACCGTGCGGGCAAGGAGCGTGTAGTTGCGCCGGGACATTCTGCGGACCCGGTGAATCAGGACATTGATCTCGCTCATCAGCGCATCGACCAAGGGACGGACATCGCCCGGGAAATGGGGCAACAGGGAGCGGATCGTCGCGTTGGTGGGCAACCCGTGCTCCGAGGAGAAGATGGCCACAGCCGACTCGCGCTGGCGCCGGCACTCGTGGAGGGTACGAACCTGGGCTTCGATCTCCCCGCTCAGGCGGAGCACACCATCGGGATCGCGGGCAAAAAGCATAGCCTGCTGTTCCTCGAAGAATTGGTACAGGGCCCCATATTCCGAGACCTCCTGCCTCAGACACTCTACGACGCTATTCCAGCTTGAATTCAAGATTCACCTTTCGTGTCGGCCGCCGGAACGCGGCTGTGCGGGGAGAGTTGCTGTTGAAGGATTTTCGATAGGCCCAGGCCGCCCGCCTCGCTGAGCTTCGTCGAGAGAACGTCGGTCATCAGGTAGCCGTAGACGCTGCCGCTCGGGCCGCCCTTGTCCCCGCCCATGATCTTGCTGACGCTGTCCTGGAGGAACTGGCGGAGCATTATGGCCTCGAACTGGCCCGCAACCGCCTTGATCTGCTGGGCCTGCGGCATCTTTGAGATGCGCTCGGGCTGGCCCATGATTCCGGGCAGCGAAACCGCGGTGCTGGTCTGAGCCGAGATGGGAGAGACGGACATGGGTCAGTTGATTATGAGCTCGGCCTGGAGGGCGCCCGCGCGTTTGAGCGATTGGAAGATCGCCATCATGTCGCGGGTGGAGACCCCGAAGGCGTTCAGGCCCGCGGCGAGGCGCTCGATGGTGGGGGCCTCATTGATGACGATGAACCCGCCCTTGACCTCGTTCACGGTAGTCTGGGTGCTGGGAACCGTCGTCGTCTGGCCGCCGCTCGAAAACGGACCCGGCTGGCTCACCCCCAGGTTCGAGGTGACCGTGATCGTCAGGGAGCCGTGCGCGATGGCGACGTGGGAGATCCGGACGGTCGATGTAGCCACAATGGTGCCCGTGCGTTCGTTGATCACGACCCGCGCGAGCGTGTCGGGATCGACCTCGACCGTGCCGAGGTCCGCGAGGAAGTCCACGTCGCGTCCGCGGTAGGCGGCGGGCACGTGCACCTGGACGGTGGCCGCGTCGACCGCATCCGAAAGGGCCGGCCACTTCTGGTTGATGGCCTCGGCCATGCGCGAGGCCGAGGTGAAGTCGGGATTGTGCAACAGCAGGCGCAACGTGTTGTCGTGCACGAACTGCGTCGGGATCTCGCGCTCGACGATGGCGCCGTTGCTGATCGTCCCCACCGTAGGGTGGTTCTTCTGCACGGTGGAGCCGCCGGCGCCGCCGGAACCGCCCAGGAAGCCGCCGATCGCGATGGGACCCTGGGCGACCGCATACACCCGGCTGTCTCCGCCTAGAAGAGGGGTCTGGAGGAGAACTCCGCCCTGCAGGGTCTTGGCATCGCCCATGGAGGCCACGGAGACGTCGATCCGGGTGCCCGGCTTGAGGAAGGCCGCGATGTCCGCCGTGATCATTACGGCGGCAACGTTCTTCGACTTGATGTCCTGCTGGGCGACCGTGATACCGTAGCGCTGAAGGATATTTGCTATCGTATGGAGGGTGGAGCCGGCATTGCTGTCCCCCTCCCCGGCGAGGCCGACCACAATCCCGTAGCCGATAAGCTGGTTGTCGCGCCCGCCCTCGACCATGGTCAGGTCCTTGACCCGCGCAGCGCGGGCCAGCGGCGCCGTCGCCAGGAGCGAGGCGGTGAGAAGGGAGAGGCTTATCTTGAACATCCGTGTCATGAGGTACTCCTAGAACGGCCGGAACATCTCGTAGAGCTTCGCGACCCATCCGCGCTTCTGGGAGTCGGTGAGCGCACCCTCGGCGACAAACTCGACGTGGGCCTCCGCGACGTTGGTCGACTGGACCGTGTTATCGCTTCCGATGTCGTCGGACCGCACGATGCCGTGGAGCACGACATATTGGGTCTCGCCGGAGAACGTGACCACCCTCATCCCCTCGATAACCAGGTTTCCGTTGGGAAGCACGTCCGTGACCAGCACGGCGGCCCGGCTCGCGAGGCTCTGGTTGTTGCTGATGTCGCCGCCGCCGTCGTACGCCGCCTTTCCGGAGAGCGAAATGGAGGGCAAGTTGCCCTTATGGGCCAGGGTTGAGGGGTAGAGGAAGCTCGAGACCGCATCGGTGATTGAGCTGTCGCGGCTGGATTTTGTGCTTTGGCTGTTCGTCGCGGCCACGGTCTCGTTGACCACGATCGTGAGGATGTCGCCGGTCCGTGAGGCCTTGCGGTCGGCATAGATGCCATGCTCGCCGCTTCCATTCACCGGCCATACCGAACCTGCGTTGGCGGCGGACGCGAGAGCGCTGAATGCGAGAAGAGAGGCGATGGCGCCCTTAGAAGCGGATTTGCACATGGTTTTCATCGACGACGACTGCGGTGAATTCTTTGCGTGAATCGAGATTGCGCACGGTGACGGCCTCCCCTTGGGCGCCGTTCTGCATCGCCAGGGCCTTCATGCTCAGGCTCAGCGCCCCTTCATTGGCGGTCACATCGACCAGGTCCCCCTTGCGGACGAGCGGACGCCGGCCAATGTCGTGCCAGGTGAGGAAATGGCCCGCCTGCACGGAGCGCAGAAAGATGAACGTGGAGTCTCCGACGCTTGACGGCACCACGTCGCGCTCGCGAAAGGTGTCAACGCGGCGCACCTCCAGGATTGAGCGGTCGAACACGGAGCCAATCCCGGGCGGCTGGTGGACGACCCAGACATCCCTCCACAGGCAGGCGCGGAGCATGACGGTGGTGTCGGCGGCGACAGCTCCGTCCGCCACGATCCGGTACCGAATCAGCATGGAGGACGAGGGGAGCGTCGGGTAATCCATGATCTGGACCCGCCAGGCACGCGCCATCCGATTTGGCGGCGACCACGCATGGCCGAGCTCCATCTGGAGCTCGCCGTCCAGGCTGAAGTGGGCGGTGAGGTCGGCCGCCAGGGTCGACGTGAAGTCGTCCTGGGCGAGCGGCGTGGAATCGACGGAAGGGGTGCTGTCGTTCGTGGCAGCGAACGACAGCGTTGCGACGATCGCCATGGCGCTGGCGATCGCAAGGCGGCAGATTGTGGAGGGGGTACGCATCGTCGTCACTTCTTCATGTTGGCGACGTCCTGGAGCATCTCGTCCGAAGTCTGGACCGACTTCGAATTGATCTCATAGGCGCGCTGGGCGGTGATGAGATTGACCATCTCCTCGACGATGTTGACGTTGGAATTCTCGGTGTAGCCCTGCATGGTGCTCCCGAATCCGAGCTCACTCGGGTTGCCCGATTCCGGGGTGCCGCTGGCCTGCGTCTCCGCATAGAGGTTGCCGCCAAGGCTCTGAAGGCCGGAGGGGTTCGCGAACCGCGTCAGGGTCAGCCGGTAGCTCTGGGTCCCGCTCGCCGTCTGGACGCTCACCTGTCCGTTCTGCGCGATGCTCACCGTTCCGCCTGCCGGCACAGCCTGGAAGCCGCTCAGTACGGGCATTCCGTCGGACGTGACGACCTGGCCCTGGGCATTGAGCTGAAACGAGCCGTCACGCGTGTAGGCAAGCGTACCGTCGGGTTTCTGGATCTCGAAGAAGCCGTCGCCCTGGATGGCGACGTCAAACTGCTGCCCGGTGTTGGTGAGCTGGCCCTGCGTGAAGAGCTTGGCAGTCGACGCGATGCGCGTTCCATTGCCGACCTCGATCCCGGTGGGGACGATATTTCCGCCGCCGCCGTCTGTTCCCGAGGCGCGCGGATGCTGGTAGAGAAGGTCCTGGAACTCGATCTTGCTCTTCTTGAAGCCCGGCGTGTTCACGTTGGCCAAGTTGTTGGCGATCGTGTTCAGGTTAAGCTGCTGGGCATCCATGCCGGTGGCGGCTGAGTAGAGCGATAGGTTCATAGGGCGCGACGGGACAGGGATGTTGCCACGACTGGGGCCGGCCTGGCCCCACACCAGGCGCGGCCGTGCAGTCGTGATTGCGGTTGTCTATATGGGGAATTCATGGGCGCGGCTTAGCCGAGGGCGTCGAGCGTCTTCTGCATCTGGTCATCCGTGCTGGTGATGACCTTCTGGTTTGCCTCGTAGGCGCGGGAAATGAGGACGAGGTCCACCATCTCGCGAAGCGGCTGCACGTTGCTCTGCTCGAGGTAGCTCTGCATCAGGTCGGGCTTCTCGACGGGGGACATTCCTGCCGCGGGGGTGGCGACAAACATGCCTCCCGCCGCAGGGACAAGAGCCGAGGGGTTCGCCGCCTGCTGGACCGAGATGCGACCCAGGGTCGTGTTTCCCTGGATCATGGTGCCGTCCGGGTTGATCGTGATCGTGCCACCCGTGGGGAGAAGCGTTATGGGCGAGCCGCCGTCGGACATCACCTCGCAGTTGCCGGCCGTCACGAGCGTGCGATCCGCGCGGATGCGGAACTCACCGCTGCGCGTGTAGGCCTTGCTTCCGTCCGGAGTCTGCACCTGGAAGAAGCCGCCGCCCTGGATGGCGACGTCGAGGTCCCGACCCGTGGGCTGGGTCTCGCCGGAGGTAAAATTGATCCCGCTGGTGGTGTGGGTAAATACGGCCTGCTGTTCCTGGTCGGGGCCGGTCTTTCCCGAGGCGCCGATATTCCATTTTCCTGCATTCTCACCGGAAAACTCCACCGTGCGCTTCCGGAAACCCGTCGTCTGCGCAGAGGTTATGTTCTGCGCGACGGCTTCCTGCCAGCGCTCCAGGGCGGAGAGCGAGGCGGCGCTTTGATAGAGCCCGATATTCATCAGGCCCACGATTAGCAATGCCGATGCCAATGCCCCTTCTACCCTATTTTAGTATCTTTGGATCAAACAGTTAAAAAATTTTAGAAGACCCCATTTTGTCGACGTTGGTCCGGTTGGTATCCCGTTGGGCAAATCTTGCCGCACCCGGGGCCAGGATACGGCGTCGTTTCGCCTGTTTCAGGCCCCACTCGACCAATGGGCCATTACATTTATAATCAATCCTTTAGCTCGCCGGCGTCCCTCGAAGCACCTCCATTGGCCCTCGACGCCCTGACTCGGTCCGATGCGAGTCCCAACACCCGTCGTGACGAGCTTTCAGCTACCCGCCGGATAGAGGCACTCGATCTCGATAATCTCCCCGCAGGAGCACTTGACGATAAGGCGCACCACCTTGTCTCCCTGTTTCACCACCTCGACGTTCGGTCCTGTGGCGGCGGGCCTCACGACGCCGGTCACCTGCATCGTGGAACGATGGGAATGCGGGTGGCGCAGGGGCTGCGAGTCGTGCGACTTCTTGCCTGAAAGGAATGATTTCACGGTTAGGGGTGCGAAGCGGCTGTGCGGTGGGTTACGGGAGCCGACGCCATCGGGGCGGATCCGGCGTCACTCTTCTTATCGTCTCCAGGCTTCGTTGCAAAGGACAAGCTGAGGGTAATTCGCTGGTTCGCCTCGGATTCGGGCTTCTCGCCCGGCAAGGGACGTGTGTCGGCGTATCCGGTGACGCGCTCGATCTGCCCGGAATCCACGGCGTAGTGCACCAACGAGCGGCGCGCCGCGTTCGCCCGGTCCGAGGAGAGCTCCCATGCCGAGTAGTCATCTCGCTTTGAGACAAAGCCGGTTCGGGTGTGCCCGTCTATCGTGACCCGGAAATGATTCCGCTCAATCAGCCATGCCAGGCTCTGCATCAGAAACTGACCCGATTCGGTGAATTGCGTCGTGTTGCCGGCAAAGAGTGGGTGCTTGGAGCGGTCAAACAGGGTCACGCGGAGCCCGTCCGATGTCACCTGGATGTCCAGCGGCTTTTCATCCGTGCTCTGGTCGAGGTGGAGCAGCCGGTAGAAGTCCGCCGCCACGGAATTGAGGAAGCTGAGCTCGATCTGCTTGTTCTTGTCGTCGGGCTTCTCCTTGCCCGCGCTGTCCTCCGAATTCGGCGACGACGAGCTATTGCTCTGCTTGTTGAAGGGCATGATGCCCGAATGGTCCGTAAGGGGGGACGAGAACGGGCTCTGGAAGTAGTGGGAGGTGGCGATCAGGATCTTCTTATCCTGGGCCGAGATCCACAGGACCATGAATAGCGCCATCATCGCGGTCACGAAGTCCGCGTAGGCCACCTTCCATGCTCCACCGCCTGCCATGGTGCTGGTTCTCCCTTAGGATTTACCGAGTTGTTTTACCGCAACCTCGAGTTCCTCCGCCCCGGGCTGGACGGAACTGTCGAGGGAGCGGCGGGCGATCTCGACCGCAGTGAGCGGCGCGAGTCCCTTGGCGAATCCCGCCACGGCCTGCATGATGCACTTCAGGCACAGGTGATCCGCGGAGTCGTTGAACTTGATCCGGTTGGCTATCGGGTTGACGAAGCCGTAGGCGAGAAAGATGCCCAGCAGCGTGCCCGTGAGCGCGGCGGCCACTCGCTCGCCGACCGCCTCGGGGCCATCGGAGATTGCGGCCATGGTGTTGATGATGCCGAGCACCGCCGCCACAATGCCGATGCCGGGAAGCGAATCCCCGACGAGCTGCAGGAGGTGGACCGGGTGCTCGGACTCCACGATCTTTGCCTGCAATTCCGCGGCCATGAGGTCCTCGAGCTGGTCGGGCTTGATCTTTCCGTCGATGACGGGCTTGAGGCCGTTGCACAGGAACTGGAGCCTCTCCGGGTGCTCCAGGAGCGACGGGTACTTCTTGAAGAGAGCGCTGTTCGCCGGGTCCATGACGTGCTCCTCGAGCGCGATGAGGCCGTTGCGGCGGCCCATCATGAAGAGCTCGTATAGGAGCTTCAGCAGCTCGAAGAACTCCGGCTTGCCCGCGGACTTGTTGCTGATGGCCCCCTTAATCTTGTGGACGATCTCCTTAAGGATGTGGGCGGGGCTTGCGATGATCAGGACCCCGGCCGCGACTCCTCCTATGACCACGAACTCAGATACATGAAGGAGCACGAGGGGTTTGCCCCCTGCCAGCATGAAACCGCCGATAGTGGAAGCGAGGACTACGACGGCTCCAATGAGAACAAGCATGCGTCGGCACGGTGGCTGCCCCTCAGCGGTTGCGAGCCCTGCCGAGGAATGCGCGCAGGCCGAGGATGGTCTGCGAGTGAATCTGGCAGATGCGAGATTCCGTCAGGCTGAAGACCGCCGCGATCTCTGCGAGACGCATGTTTTCAAAGTAGTACATTGCGAGTATCTTCCGTGGAATATCGGGCAAATCGGCCATTCGTTGAGTGAGAAGTTGCAGGAGTTCCTCTTTCTCGAGGTTCTCGGAACCCGTGGTATCGTTCTTATCGGCCAATAACTCGTGGAGTGAAGCCCCATCGGACTCCTCCCCCTCGGTCTGGTGGTCGAGCGAAATGAAGGTCACCGGGCGCACCTCTTCCAGCCATTTGGCGTACTCCTTGTGCGTGAGGCCCAGCTCCTTACATGTCTCATCCTCCGTCGCTGCGCGGCCGAGCCGCTGCTCAAGGGCGTTGATGGACTCCTTGAGCTTGCGGGCCCTTGCCCGCGTGCGGCGCGGGCACCAGTCCATGCGGCGCAACTCGTCGAGGATGGCGCCGCGGATGCGCATCGAGGCGTAACTCGCAAACGTATTGCCTTGTTCCGGGTCGTACTTGCGTACGGCGGCCATGAGGCCCGTGATGCCCACGCTGTAGAGGTCGTCGGCATCGATATGCGGCGGCAGCGTGAGCTTGATCCGGTCCACAACGTTGCGGACAAGGGGGAGGAAGCGCTCGATCAATTCTTTTTCATCGACGGCGCCCGACGTGACACCCGCATAAGCGCGCCAGGCGGCACTCGAGGGTTTGGCATCCATGCCGGTTAATGTTTCGGCAGCAGGGTTCATATCATCATTGGTTTAAAGTTTTACGTCTTTGCCTTGGCCTCGGTGGCCAAAGCGGCCTTCTGGCGGGCCACTAGAGTCTCGCGGAATCCGCGAATCAGAACGGTCCAGAGCCAGCGGAAGAGAAGGGCGCCGGTGAGGCAGCCGCATGCGGCGTCAAGGAAGACCCGGCCGGGGCCGGAGTCGGCCCACCAGCTGCTCGCACCCGCGAGCACAAATCCGATTAGGCCGCCGATAAGGAAGATGAATCGCATGGTCAGGCCGCCGTGTGGAGGGTTGAGAGGCAGACCTCGTCGGTCTCGTCCTCGGGTTCGGGCTCGGCGCTGGGGAGCGTGCGGCGCACGATGGCGTCGAGGGCGTCCTCCTCGCAGTCGCCGGTTAGCGAAGGGCCGGTGGCCAGGAAAAGCGGCTCGAGCTCGCCCTCGAGCAGGTAGTCCCAGAGGCGCCCCCACTGGGCGACCTCGTCGACGTGCGTGAACACGACATGGGTGGCGCCCAGATCGCGCCCCGCGGAGTACGCGGCCCGCAGCGCGCCGGACTCATAGGCGGCGTTGAGCACCAGCACGCGTTGCTCGATCTGCTCGTGATCGAGGAAGCTGGCCAGCGCGGCGTTGTCCGACGGGTTCCGCAGAGAGATGCCGGGCAGGTCAAAGTAGACAAACCCATCGGGCGTCGTGGGCCGGGTGCTCGCCGGATAGTGCGCCAGCGGCACGCCTATCGCCTCGCAGAAGACCGGCAGGGGGCCCGCCGAGTTCGGGCGGTCGAACTCCGCCGTGACGACGTGGCCGTTGCGGGCGCGCCTGAACACCTCGGACGCGAGCCACTTGCAAAGGGCGGTGGTCCTGCCGACTCCGGGTGTCCCGAGAAACGCGGCCCGGGTCAGCCGGGAGCGCTCAAAGCGGCCCCCGCGAAGCTCGCAGAGGTGGCGCCCCGTCTCGACGAGGGCCCTGTGAAGGGGCATCTCGTTGAGGGAAAGCCAGGCGGGGGATTCGAAAAGGCGCAGGAGGAGCTTCTCGGAGAAGCCCGAGCGCCTTAGCAGGTCGGTGAGGCTCTTGGGCTCGCGGGACTCGGACATGCGTCCGAAACGCCGTGAGGCCGTCCGCGCCGCGGCGATCTCGGGCTCGATCGGCGGGACCGCGGGAGCCTTGGGCGCGATTAGCTGGGCGATCACCTCGAGCTTCGGCGAGGAGAAGAGACCGAAGAGGCCCCCGCTGCCGCTGTTGCGAACCGAGAGGACGCGCGCGTTTTCGCCAAGCTTCTCCCGGATGACCTGGGCCGCCTGTTCAGCGGACTTGACGGTGAACTTGAAGCATGTGCCGGAGGCGGCGTTGGAATCGGAATTCATGAAGAAGGGTTAGGCTGCGACCTTGATTTCGGAGCGCACGAAGTTCGCGGGGGCCGGAACGATACCGGCGTTCTCGATCTCGGTGGCTGCGGGAAGTTCCTGGAAGGCGAGGACTGTCAGGCGCGGGAAGGACGGCTCGAGGAACCGCTTCAGGGGCAGGCGAAGCTCCGTGGAGACGACAATCACGTTCGGGCATCCCTTGGCCACGAGTTCGGCGGTGCGCCGGTTGAGCTCATCGAGCAGGTGGCGGCCCGTGGCGGAATCGAGCGAGAGCCCGACCTCCGTGGGCGTGCGCAGGACCTTGGAGGCGAGGGTCAGCTCCAGGCGGGGATCGAAGGTGACGGCCCTGAGGACGCCAGGGCGGACCTCGAGGTCGGGCACAAAGTAGAGGCCAAGGCGCCGGCGGACGAGCTCGCTCAGGTCGTCGGGATTCTTCGAGAGCGAGGCGAAGTCCGCGATGCCCTCGAGGATGAGCGGCAGGTTCGCGATCGCGATGTTCTCGCGCAGCAGGTTCTGGAGAACCCGCTGGATGACGCCGATGTTCACCAGGTCGGGCAGGAGCTCCGCGACCAGGGTCGCGTGCGAGCCCTTGATGTGGTCGATCAGGACCTGGACGTCCTGCCGGCCGAGCAGGTAGTGGGCGTTGCTCTTTAGCGCCTCGGACAGGTGGGTCACGAGCACCGACGACGGATCCACGACCGTGAAATTGTTCAGCTCCGCCGTCTTCTTCTCGCCCTCGTCGATCCAGGTGGCGTCGAGCTTGAATACGGGCTCCTGCGTCGGGACGCCGCGCAGCCGGATGTTGCTGCCCGCGACATTCATGGCCAGGAAGCGACCCGGCATGAGCGTGCCCTTGGCGATGAGCCTGTTGCGCAGCAGGAAGCGGTAGTCGTTGGCCTCCAGCTCCAGGTTGTCGCGCACCGAGATTGGGGGGATGATGATGCCCTTCTCCCTGGCGAGGGTCTTGCGAACGCCCGTAACGCGCGCCAGAAGGTCGCCGCCGACCTTGGAGTCCGCAAGGGGCAGGAGGCCGTAGCCGATCTCGATCGCAAACGGGTCGACATCGATGAGTTTCCGGACGTCGTTCTCGGCGGGAGACGTGATCGCCGCAGCGGCCTCTCCTGGCTTTCCCTTGCCGGCCGCCTTGCCCTTGGACGGGGCGCCCTTGGCCGCGGGATCCGACAGGGACCGGTCATCCTCGTTCGCCTTCAGCGTGCGGGCGAGGACGCCTGCAAGGGCCGCGAACCCGAAGAACGGGAGCATCGGCATGCCGGGCATCAGTCCGAAGATCGCCATGCACGCCGCCGCGACGCCTATGGCGCGCGGGTAGCGGATCAACTGGCCGGTGATCTGTGTCCCCAGGTTGTTGTTGTCCGCGGCCCGCGTCACTAGGAGGCCTGCGCCGATCGAGATGATGAGGGCCGGGATCTGCGAGACGAGACCGTCACCGATCGAAAGCAGGGTGAACTTCTGGAGCGACTCCCCGAGCGACATGCCCATCTGGAATACCCCGATGGCGAAGCCGCCGATGACGTTGACCAAGGTGATGAGGATTCCCGCGATCGCATCGCCGCGCACGAACTTGGACGCTCCGTCCATCGCGCCGTAGAAGTCAGCGGCCTTCTGCATCTTGAGCCTGCGGCTCGTGGCGGTCGCCTCGTCAATGATTCCGGCGTTAAGCTCGGCGTCTATGGCCATCTGCTTGCCGGGGAGGGCGTCGAGGGTGAACCTTGCGCTCACCTCGGCGATGCGGCCCGCGCCCTTGGTGATGACCACAAAGTTGATCACCACGAGGATCAGGAAGACGACGGCGCCAACGATGTAGTTGCCCTGGATGACGAAATGGCCGAACGCATCGATGATGTGGCCCGCGAACCCGTGGACGAGGATCTGGCGCGTCGAGCTGATGTTGAGCGCCAGCCGGAACAGGGTCAGGGCGAGCAGCATCGTCGGGAACCCCGAGAACTCCGGGGGATCCTTGACGTAGACGATGGCGAGCAGGACGAGCAGCGACAGGCCGATGTTCATGGCCAGCAGCATGTCGATCAGGAAGGGCGGGATCGGGAGGACGAGCAGCAGGACCGTGCCGAAGAGGGCAAAGGTGAAGATCAGGTCGGCACGGGCTAGAAGCCGCGTGATGTGGCTGTTGGAGCTGATGGGCATCGCTTAGGCGGCTCCCTCCAGGCGGCGGCTCTTCAGGTTGTGGAAGTAGTACCGGTGGGTCCGGTACACGACGGCAAGGATCTCGGCGACGGCCTGGTAGAGCTCGGGAGGAATGACCTGCCCGACCTTGCCCATCGCAAACAGGACGCGCGCGACGGGCTTGTTCTCGACGACGGGCACGCCATGCTCGGCCGCGATTGCCTTGATGCGCTGTGCAAACCTGTTGTCGCCCTTCGCGAGCACGACCGGGGCCTTGTCGATTCCCCTCTCGTACTTGAGCGCGACGGCAAAGTGGGTCGGGTTGGTGACCACGACGTCGGCCGTCGGGACCGCGGAAAGCATCTGCTTCTGCATGAGCCGGCGGGCCATGCGGCGCATCGCCCCCTTCATGAGCTGGTTGCCCTCGGTGCTGCGGTGGTCGTCCTTTACCTCCTCCTTGGTCATCATCAGCTCCCGCGAATTCTTGTACCTCTCCCATGCGTAGCTGATCCCGGCGATGATCCCCAAGGAGAACAGGAGACGGCCGAGGAAGCCCACGGAGGCCGTGTAAAGGAATCGGCCGAGATAGGCGGCCTCCACAGGGGCCGTGAAGAGCGGATCCGCGAAGAACGTCCGCGCGCCGACGTAGAGCGCAAACCCGATCGCGAGAAGCTTCAGGATGTCGATGCCCGTGCGCACCAGGGTGCTCTTTGAGAAGATGCGCCCGAAGCCGGCCGCTGGGTTTACCGAGTCCCATTTGACCGTGAGGGCCTTGGGAGAAAGCTGGAAGCCGCTCTGGAAGCCATTGGACAGGAGCGCCGCACCGATGCAGGCCACGAGAACCGGCGCCAGCGCACGCCCGAGGATGGACATTATCTCGCCGATCTGGACCGTGATCGTGTCGCTGTTGACGGCCGTCGAGGCAAAGCGGGTGAACATCGAGACCGAGTACTCGGCAAGGCTGTCCGCGGTCGACTGGGCCGTGAACGCGAGCACTCCCAGCGCTGCAGCCAAAGAAAGGACGACATTGAGATCGGGGCTCTTCGCGATCTGCCCGCGCTCAACCGCATCAGTCAAACGACGCTCGGTCGGTTGTTCTGTTTTCTGGTCGTTTTCTTGATCAGCCATTGAGTATCCGCATTTAGCAACGCCGATGCCAAGGTGCTAGGTGTCGTTGTTAGCTAATGGCCATCAATGATTTAAACCTTTCTGAATTCCAAATTCGCTTCGAAGAGAGGAGCGGGGATTTTCGGGGTAAAAATTACGGCAAATATTGCCCGACTCCCTCCGCCGAGCGGAACGACCCTCCCTGAGAGCCGGCAATACAGGGGGTCGGATAGTCGCGATATCCGGACAGGCCCTGCGTCGAGGAAATCTGCCTTTGGGCGGCAATTCCTCCCCACCTCGTCCGGACGCCGCGGACCCGCCGGCCGCCAAATTCGGTCTCTATATACCCAATCTCTGCGGGAACCCGACCTCCCGACGCACGGGGCGCGGCGTTCTTTCCCAACCCGATGCGATCAGCAGCCGCCCACCGAGCAGGGAATCACCTGATCGGCAGGATGCGAAGCATCTGCTCGGGAATCACCGCGAACTCCGCTATAAGATAACGCGCGAGAAGCGTGCCCGCGCTGGCCAGAAGGCCCATGCCCATGATGGCGCGGGCGGAGAAGCTGATGATGAACACATTCGTGCGGGGAACCGCGCGGCCGAGGGCCGAGAACGCCAGCGTGACGAGGAAATTCAGCGCGATGAAGGGCGCCGCGATCCGGAGTCCAAGCTCGATCATGTGCGAAGTCGCCGCGATGACCTGGTCCCCCGCTCCCGCGTCGAGCGCGGGCGCCCCCGGGGGCGCAAGCACGAAGCTCCGGCTGAAGGCACTGATGACAGCCAGATGCCCTCCAAGGAGAAAGAAGAGCACAACCGCGAGCGCCGACAGGAAGGCGGCCAGCGACTCGGAGCCGATCTCGGGGGCACCGATGCCCGGGGTGGCCGCCATACCGATTTCCGACGAGATCATTCGTCCGGCCATCTCGACGGCTCCAAACGCCATCCGCGCGATGAACCCGAGCGCGAGTCCGAGCAGCACCTCACCGCCCGCTGCAAACGCGAGGGCCCAGACGTTCTCGGGGAGATGCGCGATCGGAAGCAGCCCCGAGATCAGGGTCGCAAGGCACGCCGCAAAGGCTACCCGGACAATTACCGGCGGCGCATGATTCTGCAACATAGGGAGTTGCAGCACGACACCAAGGCCGCGCAGGAACACCATCATCCACGTAAGCAGGTAGCCGACGGTCATGGAGACAGCGCGGAACCGACGCTCAATGCGCCAGCGTCGCCATTCGGGCGAAGATTGTGATCGTGTACTCCGAGAGCGAACGCAGAAGCCACGGCGCGAGGAGAATGGTGAGGCCCGAAAGAGCCAGCAGCTTCGGGGCAAACGTGACCGTCTGCTCCTGCATCGATGTCACGGCCTGGAAGAGGCTAGTGATCAGACCGACAATGAGCATGGTCAGCAGGAACGGAGCCACGATGTAGAGGGCAAAGAGGATCGTGGACTTGAAGAGATCTACGGCGAGTTCCGGATTCATAATGGAGTCAATTTAGGAAGCTTTGTACGAGGGACTTGACGATCAGGTGCCATCCGTCGACCAGGACGAAAAGGAGGAGCTTGAACGGGAGGGAGACGACGTTGGGGGGCATCATCATCATCCCGAGCGCCATCAGGACGGAGGAGACGAGAAAATCGATGATGAGGAAGGGCAGGAAGAGCAGGAACCCCATCTGGAAGGCGGTCTGGAGCTCGCTGATGACAAACGCCGGGATCACGACGCGGATCGGAAGATCCTTCACTGCTGTCGGTCCGTAGCCACCCAGCTCAAGGAAATACTCGAGGTCCCGGGTGCGGGTCTGCTTGAGCATGAACTCCTTCATCGGGACCGACGCCTTGTCCAGGGCGTCAGGCGAGGTCATCTGCCCCGCGAGGTACGGCTGGAGCGCCTCCTTGTTCACGCGGTCGAAGGTGGGCCCCATGATGAAGAATGTGAGGAAGAGCGAAAGGCCGATGATGATCTGGTTGGAGGGGGCGCTGGGGACCCCGAGCGCCGTGCGGACAAAACCGAGCACGATGACGATGCGGGTGAAGCTCGTCATCAGGAGCACGAGCGACGGCGCCACCGAAAGGAGCGTCATTAGCAGCACAATCTGCACCGCCACGCTCATCTGCGCGGGCTTTTCCGCGCCTTCCAGGTTGATCGACAGCCGCAGGGGATCCGCCGTCTTGGCGGTAGAACCCACGGGACCGGAGGCAAGCACGCTCCCGGCCTGGCTTAGGGCGGGGGCCGGCGAAGGCGCTGCCTGGGCGTTCTGCGCTAAACCGCGGGGTGCGAGAAGGCCTAGGGAGAGAAGCAGCGAGCCCAGGATCCTGCAGAACACCTTCATGGGGTCGTTCTCGAGTCATCCCCGATAGGGGACAACAGGTCGATCCGTCCTGGGCAGACGCCCAGCAGGAATTTCTTGCCCTCGTAGTCGGCGACCACGAGGTACTGGCGGTTGCCCAGGGGCCTGGACTCCGCAACCGACAGCTTGCGCGCCTGGGAACCCGTGATGCCGTGGGGTGACCGGCGCTGGCGCCAAAGGAGCCATCCGCCCGCCGCGGCCGCGATGAGGGCCGAGACCAGGAGCATCGGGCTGACGCCCGTCGCGGGCTTCTCCGGCACGAGACCGACGGCAGCGCCGGAGGTGCGGGGGTAGATCACCCGGTCCTCGGCGCGTGAGACGGAAAGGGGCAGCAGCAGGACTGCGACAAGGAGGACGATCCTCCTCATGGCTTCTCGCCGCCCACGAGCTCCGTGATCTTGATGCCGAAGTTGTCCTCGACCACGACGACCTCGCCGTAGGCGACAAGCTTGTCGTTCACATAGAGGCCGACGGGGTCGCTCGCGTGCTGGTTGAGCTGGACGATGGAGCCGGGGGCCAGCTCCAGGACGTCGCGCATCGGCAGAAGGCAGGATCCAAGCTGGACCGTGACCTTCACCTTCACGTCGAGGACGATATCAAGTGTCTTTTCTTCCATCATGTTAGGAGGCGGTTGGGGCCCTCGTGGTGAGGGTTGATTTTCTTCGTGATCTGGACGGCGACACGGTCGGTGTCTAACCCGACGGTGCCTGAGAATTTGTGGGTGCCGTTGAGGAGCAGGCGTGTGTCCTGCATGAGCGATGCGGGCAGCTCGACGACGTCGCCGACGCGCAGGCTGTTGACCTCCCGCAGGGAGAGGTCGAGCGCATCCCATTCGGCGCGCACCGGCATCTTGATGTGGTCGTAGGTCTTCTGCCAGCTGGACCGCTTCTCGACACTGGATATCGAGGTGTCCTTGTGCCAGCGCGCCTGCATCTTCTTGATGAGCGGCTCGATGGTGTAATAGGGAACCCCTATCTGCATCTGCTCCGAGCAGTCGCAAAAATTGACCTCCAGCGCCAGGGCCAGGATGATCGCGTCCTTGGGGGACGTCTGCAGAAAGCGCCCGTTGTTCTCGTGGCCGATGATCTGCGAATGGAGGTCCGCCTCGACCTTCCACTGGCCGCACCATTCCTCCAGGACGATCATGATCACGTCCTCCAGGAGCGCCATCTCGATCTCGGTGAGGTAGCGCTCGGCCTTGACGGAGTGGCCGTGACCCCCGAGGAGGCGGTCGGCAATGGTCAGAGCCAGCCTCGGATTGATGTCGAGGACGCCGACGCCCACGAGGGGCTCGGCCTTGAAAAGGCAAATGTGGGTCGGGCTCGGCAGCGCCTCCACGAACTTCGAGTACGTGACCGTGGTCAGCTTCGCCATCTTGAGGCTGAACTCCATGCGCAGGAAGAGCGAGAGTCTCGCGCTCAGGTAGCGGATGTAGTCCTCGTGCATCAGGCGCAGCCGCCGAAGCTCGACCTCGGAGAGGAAGACGGGGTTGCGAAAATCATAGGCCTCGACCTTCGCCGCGGTGGTCGCATCCCCGCGCCTGCCATTGGCGTGGATGAGCATCGACTTCGACGCCGACGACTCCGTGCTCTGCGCGAGCAGCCTGTCGATCTCGGATTGGTCGAGATAGTCTGAGGCGGGTGTGTTTGGGTCGTCGGCCATGGGGCGCGGGAAAGGGGGTTACTGAATGACGAAGTCCGAGAAATAGACCTGATCGACGATGCGCTTGTCCAAGGCCTGGTTGTAGGCGGCGACGAGCTTCTCGCGCAGGACGTTCTTGGCGCCCGGCTCCTCGAGGTCGGCGAGCGTGAGGGACGAAAGGACGTTCAGCGTGATATCGGTGAGCTTGGCCTTCTGCCCGTCAAATATGCCCTTTAGGTTCGCGGCCTTGTCGGCCCCGGTGACCACAAAGCTGGTCTTTAGGTAGCGCGTGCCCATGGTGCCGGCCAGGTTGACGACCACGTTGTTGAACTCGTAGCTGCCCGCACCAGGACCGGCCTTCTCGTCCTTGCCGCCCTTTGGCGAACCCTCTTCGGCCGCGGCTGTCGCGGTGCCTTCCGGGGCCGCGCGGTCGGCGACCGGGGCAGAGAGTTTCAGCTGCATCCTGGGCAGGAGGACGAACTGGGCGACGGCGAAGGTCGCCGCGGGGGCGAGGACGATCGAAGCGATCGCCGGGAGCCAGGCCTTGAGCGGGGAAGCGGCGACAGGGCCTGCGCTCGCCGTGGCGTCGGCTGGGCCGTCCTTCTTCTCCTGGGCGCCGGGCGCCTCCTTGTGTTCCTTTGCCTCTGTTTTCGCAGCCATGTTCGGATGAAGTGTTTTTGGGGGGTGACGGGGGTGTCCGGCGGTCTTGGGGGTGGAAGGCTCGGGTAAGCGCTCCCTCCACCCTCGCCTCGCGGGACAATGTCAGCCGTGGCTTAGCTCCGCTTGAGATTGACGACGTCGTCCAGGACGGTGTCGGAGACCGTGATCAGGCGGGCGCTTGCCTGGAAGCTCCTCTGCATCGTGATCAGGTTCGAGAACTGCTGAGTGAGGTCGACGTTCGAAGCCTCGAGGGACCCGGACTGGATGGCGCCCAGGCCGCTGGAGGAGGGGGCGTTACTGCCCGCGAGGATGCCGCCGCCGACGGGCGCCGCCGCGGCAAGGCCCGTGTACAGGTTGTTGCCGCTGCTCATGAGAGCGGCGGTGTCGCTGAAGTTCTGGAGGAGCACCTGGTTCGTCGTGGCGCTCGTGCCGTCCGAGTACGACTCGACGACGTGCCCCGCGGTGTCGATCGAGATCGACTGGAGGCTCGTCCCGGACGGGGGGTTCTGGCCGATGCGGATGTCGCCGACCGTCGTGCCGAGGGGCGAGGCGCTCGAGCCGCCGACGTAGCCCTGCACGCGCTGGCCGCCCTGGGTGACCAGGTATCCGTTGCCGTCGACGCTGAACTGGCCGTCCCGCGTGGCGTACTGCGTTCCGGCGGAAGCGTCCTTCACGATGAAGAAGCCGTTGCCGCTCACCGCGAGGTCGGTGGTGTTACCCGTGCTGTCGAGGGTGCCCTGGGAGTAGTTCGTCGTGATGCCCGCGATCTGCACGCCCGTGCCGACCTGGATGGCCGGCTCCGTCGACGACGTGCCGCTTGCCGGGGCCGAGGCCTGGAGGGTGTTGCTGAAGCTGTCCTCGAAGCTCGCCGAGGAGCCCTTGAAGCCGATGGTGTTGACGTTGGCGATGTTGTTGCCGACGACGTCCATCCCGGTGCTGAATGAGGAGAGGGCGCTGACCGCCGTGTTGAGTGTGCCGAATAGTGACATGGGTTTTGTGTGTGTTGAGTTTTAAGCGAATCAGCTCGATGTCGGGCTGGTGGTTGTTGAAGGGGCGGGCGTTGTTCCCGGCAGCTGGATGTTGGTGACGTTGGCCAGGGGATAGTAGGTGCCGTTGACCTGCACCTGCGGTGAGGCGCCGCTGGTGTCGATGGCGGTGATCGAGCCGGTGATCGGGGCGCCGGACGAATTGCTCAAGGTCACCTGCCTGCCGAGGTAGGAATTGGCGAGCGACCACGTCTGGCTGGCCGTCATCTGCGAGAGGTCCGTCGACATCGTCGACATGTTCTGCATCGAGCTGATCTGCACGATCTGCTGCATCTCCTGGTTGCTGTCCATCGGAGTGGTTGGGTCCTGGTTCTGCATCTGGACCGTGAGCAGCTGCATGAAGTCCTGGGCGGAGAGGGTCTTTTGGGGGGTTGGCGTCCCGGCTGTCGTCGAGCCCGTGATGTTGGCGATCGAGGTCGATGCGGGGGGGGTGCTTGTGGCGGATGTGACGGACATAGTGGTTTAGGCGACTGCCGCTAGGTGTTGGGAAGTGGGGAGCATGATCGGGGAAGGCATGGAGCCCTCCGATGGGTCCTCGGCCGGTGAAGGGGAGAACGCGCGGGTGGATCCAAGGGAAAGGGACTGTCCCGGCCCCTGAGACTGCTGCTGCGGATTCTGTTGCTGCGACGAGAAGCTGCTGTGGGATGCATCGCCGTTGGCCGTGCTTGTCCCGCCCTCGGCGGATGCGAACACGGGCTCGACGAGGCGGACGCCCTCGGGGTCGCGCTGGCCGGCCGCGGCGCGCCACTCCGAGGAAAGCGCGGAGCGCAATTCGGGCGAGTTCGTGCGGAATTCGGTGTGGACCTCTCCGCCGCGCATCTGGACGTGGACCGCAAGCGCCTCTCCTCCAAAATTGAAGTCCAGCTTGACCACGCCACCCTGCCCCGCCGTCGTCTGCTGCGCGTCAACGACGTTGAGCACGGTCTCGACAGCCCTTTGGGCCAACACCGGCGCCAGCGTCGGGGTCACGGGGGTGGCCGGTGCCTGCGCCACGGCGGAGCCGGGCTGGGGCCCGACGGCGGGCGAGCCCGTGGCTGCCGCGACCGGGAACCCGGGCATCTGACGGCTGTTTGTGTAGGCGGGAAGCATGTTCGGGCTCGATTTAGCAATGCCGATGCCATCGGGCTCACCATCATCCTTAACCTTTTGGCCCACAGATGTTAGAAAGTTTTTTTTCAGCCCGGAAATTGCCCCGCTGGAGACGGCCGGGCTCCCGGCCGGTCCTGCGGCAATTTTTTCCGTGTAGAGCGCGGCGCCCAGGATCTGCCCGGAAACTGCCGATGCCGCGGGTGCCGCCGCCATTCCCGGGGCCGCCGGCAAACCCGTCGTTGCGACCGGTGTCTGGCCCGGGATTTCGTCCCCTGCTGACGTTGGGATTCCGGAAGCCTGGACCTCGGTGGCGCCGGCCTTGATCGCAGCCACAAGCTTTCCGTATGCCCCCTGCATGGCCGGGGTTCCGGCGGCGAACGGACCGACTGGAACGGCACCCGCGCCGGTTCCGGCAGCGCCTTGCGGCGCCGCCGACCCGGGCACGGGCTGCTGCGGGGGCGTCCACAGCGGCGTAATCAGGGACGCAATGCTCTCCAGCAAGTCCCGTTTCGGGCCCTGGCCGCCGGGCGTGGGGGCGTCGTCCGCCTGCGCGCCGGATGGCGATCCCGCCGTCAGGTCCTTGATCCGGACCCCGGGCTGGGCCACGGCGACGGACTCGTCAGCCGGTTGGCTCGGCGCCGCGGCGGCCGGCTTAGGGGCCGGCGCGTCGTCGCTGCCCGGGTTCAGGAGGCTGTCAAACGTTGCGGGGGATCCCCCACCGGACGGCCCCCCTTGCGCGGGGCTGCCCAGGGACGAGGCGAAGTCGTCGGTCAGCGGGCTGGCCTGCCCGCTATCCTGGTTGACGGTCGTGCTTGAAGAAGGTGCTGGAATGGAAGAGGTCATGAAGGTCTTCCATCCATGGAATCCTTGGCGCGCCGTCCCTGGCGCAAGGGTTTGGGTTTAGCTTGGGAAATTTACGGCGCCTTGTTGGATTTCATGAGGCGCAGCTTCTCGGAGATGACCGCCGCCCGGTGGGCAAGCAGGCCGTCCTTGTCGCTGGTCTTGCTCATCTCCTCGAAGATCGGAGCGATGATGTCGGGCTTCATCAGGGAGAGTATCTTGACGACCGTCACGTCATCCATCTCGCGGATGATGGCCACGGCCGCCTTAGGCGAGAGGTTGGCGTAGGTCTGCGAGAGGCCGCGCAGGTTCTTGCCCTCGTCGGCCTGGATCTCGATGACCTTGTCGGCGATCTCCTTGCGCATCCCCTCGATGCTCGAGCGGACCTTCTCGAGCTCCTGCTGCTCCCCGGCGAGCCGGGCGGCGCGCTGGTCGAGCAAGTCGGACTGCTTGGCAAGGCGGGCCTTCTCGTCCTTCAGCTCGGAGGCCAGGTTGTCGACCTCGATGGTCCAAAAATCCCAGCCCTGGACCTTGCTTGTCTTGGCCTTCTGGATGTGGCTTGCGATCGCCTGGGCCACGAGCCTATCGCCGGCGCGCCACAGGGGCAGGATGCCGGCGATGACGCCCATCAGGAGCGCGACCGTTGAGACGATGACGGGGTTCTGTATCAGCTTTGTCATGTGAGTGCGGAGCGCCTGGCCATTGCGTAGCCGGCAATTTCGTCGATCTGGAGCTGTTCGATGCGCAGGCCTTCGGCGCGGTGGCGGGCGCGGCCCCTCTCCTCGAGGCGGTTGACGGCATCGAGCTGGCGGTGGGCCTCGATGTACTCGCCGCGGCGCTTCTCCATGAAGTCGCGGGCCTCGATGACGTCGCGCTCGACGCCCATCTCAGCCTGGCGCTCCGAACGGTAGACGCGGTAGAGCGCCGCGGCCTCGGTCGCCCGGAAGAGGGTGCCGCGGTTTGAAAAGAGGCCGTCCTCCAGGCGGGCGATCCTCGTCCGCGTGGTGGCAAGCTTCTCTTCCGCCTCCATGTAGACATGGATTGCGGCTGCAAGCGCCTCCCGGGCGCGAAGCTCTGCGTGCCCTCGGATTACGGCCACGGGCCGGAGGGGAAAGCGGAATTTTTTCATGGCTGGAGGACCGTCTTGAGCCGGTTGAAGGACTCCGCGCGGGGGGTCAGCTCGTTCACCCCCTGGCGGAGAAATTTGCGAAGCGGCTCGTGCTTGGCTATCGCCAGGTCGAGCTCGGCGTTGACGCCCTTTTGGTAGGCGCCGATCGAGATGAGGTCCTCGTTCTTGCGGTAGAGCGCCATGTGCTCCCTGGCCCGGGCAGCGCCTTCGAGCTCGTCGGCGGAGCACACGTCGCGCGAAAGCCGGCTCACGCTCTCGAGCACGTCGATCGCCGGATAGTGATTGAAATGCGCGAGCTGTCGGGAGAGGACGAGGTGCCCGTCGAGGATGCCCCGCACCGCGTCGGCGACCGGCTCGTTCATGTCGTCGCCCTCGACGAGGACCGTGTAGAGCGCCGTGATGGAGCCGGATTCGCCCGTGCCGGAGCGCTCGAGCAGGCGCGGGAGCATGGCAAACACGGAGGGCGTGTAGCCGCGGGTCGCGGGCGGCTCCCCGATGGCCAGTCCGATCTCGCGTTGTGCCATGGCAAAGCGGGTCACCGAATCCATCATGAGCATCACGTTCTTGCCCTGGTCCCGGTAGGACTCCGCGATCGCGGTGGCCGTGAAGGCCGCCCGCAGCCGAAGCGGGGCCGAAGAGTCGGAGGTGGCGACGACGACGACCGAGCGCTTCATGCCCTCGGGCCCCAAGTCCTTCTCTATGAACTCGCGGACCTCGCGTCCGCGCTCACCGACCAGGCCCACGACGACGACGTCCGCGGTGCAGCCCCTGGCTATCATGCCGAGGAGCGTCGACTTGCCGACGCCCGAGCCGGCGAAGAGGCCCATGCGCTGGCCCCGCCCCATGGGGGTGAAGGCGTCGACCGCCCGGACGCCCGTCGTCAGGGACTGGAGGATCCGCTGGCGGCGCAGCGGGTGCGGCGGGGTCGTGCTGTGCTCCATGCGGTCCACGGGGATCATGCCCAGCCCGTCCACAGGCCTGCCGAGCGCATCCAGCACGCGGCCAAGAAGTTCCGGGCCCGGCCTCGGAATCGGCGGGCGGTCGTCGGCCGCCACCTCGCACCCGACGTGCAGGCCCGCGGTCTCGCCCAGGGGCATCAGGAGCACGCGGTGCTCGCGGAAGCCGACCACCTCGGCCTGCAGCGAAAAATCGGTGCGCGGCGAACGCACGATGCACAGGTCCCCGAGCCCGACGTTGGGGCCCTCGGACTCGATGATAAGGCCCGTGACGCTGGTGACGGCGCCCACCCGCTGCACGGGAGGCATGTGCCTTACCCGCGTGCGCAGGACGTCGACGATTGGGGCGATTGAAGGGGTCATGGCTCAGGCGCCCGTCAGGTGGTGGGTGAGCGTCGCCAGCTTCGTGTCCCGGCGCGCGTCGGTCAGCCCGAAGCGGCTTCGGATCTGGCAGTCGCCCGGGGCGAGCGCCGAGTCGCCGCGGATGCGCAGGTTCGGGTAGCGCTTGAGCCAGTCGGGGTTGAGCGAGTTGAGCAGCACCGCGTCCCGCTCCGAGAGCGAGAGCTCAAGGCCCTCCCTCTCGGGATAGAGCTGCTCGAGAGCCTCCTGGCACAGGCGGCTCACCACCTCGGGGGGCGGCTCGTACCCGGAAAGGAGCCGCTTGGCGATCTCGACGGCGAGCACCGGCAGGGCCTCGCCCACCTCGGCCAGGAGGGAGGCCTCGAGCGCGCTCAGCTGCTTGAGCACCCGGTCGCTCAGCTGCTCCATGTCGTGCCGGAATTCGACCATCTGCTGGTCCGCCGACGCGCGCGTCGCGTCAACCCCGCGCCGGTACGCCGTTTCCGCCCGCTCGGCCGTCTCGGCCTCGGTGTAGACGCGCTGCGCGCCCCCGGGGACGATGGCGCCCGACAGGGGGCGGTCAAAGGCGATGAGCTTGTTCAGGGCCATGGTCTGCGCCCTAGGCCGCCGGGCGGCGGGGATGCGTTGCGGGGGTAAGTTTCACGTGTCGTGGCGGCAGCCTGTCGGTCAGGCGACCAGGGCCTGTGATTCCGAGTCGAGGGAGATCTGTCCCTCCTCCTCGAGCTTTCGGACCGCCTGGATGATGACGTCCTGCGCGGCCTCGACGTCCTTCAGCCGCACGGGCCCGAGCAGGTCGATCTCCTCCTTGAGCCCCTCCGCGGCGCGCTTGGATAGGCCCGCATAGATCTTCTCCCTAAGCGGCTCGCTGGCGGACTTCATGGAGATCGCCAGGTTGCTGGTGTCGACCTCGCGCAGCACGCGCTGCAGGTCGGCGGCCGTGAGGCGGTTGAGGTCCTCGAAGCTGAAGAGCTTCTTTCGGATGGCGGCCCCGAGCGTCGAATTGCGCTCCTCGAGGCGCGTGAGGAGCGTCTTCGACATCTCCTTCTCTAGGGTGTTGAGCAGTCCCGCGACCGCCCTGATGCCGCCGCTGTGGTGGAACGAGGGGCGCGCCTTGCTGTTGAAGTGCTTCCCGAGCGAGCGCACGATCTTGCTCACGAGGTCCAGCGAGGTCGACTCGATGGTGCCGAGGCGCTCGATGACTTCCTCCCTCAGGTCGGGGCTAAGGAGCGCGAACACCTCGCCTGCCTTGGCGGGATCGAGGTAGGAGAGCAGGAAGGCGATCGTCTGCGGCTGCTCGTTCTTGATCAGGTTGAAGATCTGGCGGCCCTCCATCTCGGAGATCTCCTTGATGACCTCCACGGAGGTCCCGACCGGGCCGACGCGTCCGAGGATCGAGGAGGCCTTGTAGTCCCCCTTCGCGATCTCGAGTGCCCGCTGGGCGTAGGGCATCCCTCCGAGGACGGACCCGGCGCTCGTCGCGACGACGCCCGAGAATTCCTCGATCGCCTGCTTCATCACGTTCTCGCCGATCATGGGGAAGCCCGACATCTCGCGGCAGATCACCTCCACCTCGTTGTCGTCAAAGTGCTTGAGCACCTCCGCCGCGGCGTCGGAGCCGATGCAGATCAGGAAGACCGCGAGCTTCTGCTGGCGGGTGAGCTTGGTGTAGTCGATTTCGGCCATGGCGGGGTGCTCCTAGGGGGATCAGTTCTTTGCCGACGGCGTGGCGACCCATTCCCGGAGGGCGGTGCCGACGTTGGCGGGCTTCTGGCGAATCAGGAGGTTGAGCATGTCGGGCGTCACGGAGCTCCCGTTTTGCAGGGAACGGGCCGCCTGGTCGGGCGGCATCGAGAGGACCTCGACCGGGACCGGCTCGGGCCGCTGCTTGGAGAGGATCCTCATGAAGACAAGGAGGACGACGGCGGCGCCGGCGACCGCGGACCAGCGGCTCGCGGTCTCGACCCAGCCCTGGATCCGGTTCTCGCTCTGGATCGCCTGGACCTGCTGCGCGACGGGCTCCGCCGCGAAGGTCATTTCCTGGAGGGCGACGATGGAATCAAGGGTCTGGCCCGGGGCGGGCTTGAGCCCGAGGGCGTTCACGACCACCTGGCGCAGCGCGTTGAGCTCCTCCGGGGTGCGCTTCTGCACCTGGGGCTCTCCCGTCGTCTTGCCGTCGGCGCCTACCGCCGCGGGGGTGGTCCTCGGGGCCACGAAGACGGCTGCCGTGACGTTGCGGATCGTGCCGGGGTTGCGGGTCGTGTTGGTCGTCACGCGGTTGATCTCGTAGTTGGTCGTGCGGTTCTTCCGGTTCTGCTCCGATACGGAGGTGGGGCGCGCCGAGGCCTCGTTGGCAGCCGCCTTCTCAGGCACGTTCGCGCTGACGCCGGTCGCGCCGCCGGTCGTGTGCTGTTCGCTCGAATTGGTGACGTCCTCGACGATGGTCTGGCTGCGGACGACCTGCCCGTCCGGGTCGTATTTCTCGGACATCTCGGTCGTGGCCTCGGTGTCGATGTCGGCGGACACGCGCACGACCGCGTTGCCGGGCCCGATGACGGCGGCCAGCATCGTCTCGACCTTCTTTCCAAGGTAGTCCTCGACCTGCTGCTTGTAGCGCACCTGCGACGAGGCCGTGCCGAGCGTCGGGTCCTGCTTGAGCTCCTCGGAGAGCACGCGGCCCCGGTTGTCGACAACCGCGACCTGGTCCGGGCCAAGCCCCTGCACCGCGTTGGCGACCAGGTGGCGGATGGCGTTGACCTCGTCAATCTCGAGGCGGCCGCCTCCCATGTCCACGAAGACGGAGGCCGTGGCCTTGACGCCCTGCTCGGTGAGCAGAAGCCGGTTCTCGGGTTGGACGATCATGACGCGGGCGGCGCGCACGCCGGCAAGCTGGGTGATCGTCCTTGCGAGCTCGCCCTGCACGGCGCGCAGGTAGTTCGTGCGCTGCACGAAGTCGCTAAGGCCGAATTGGCCCTTGTCGAAGATCTCAAAACCGACGCCGTCGCCGCCGGGCAAGCCCTTGCTGGCGAGGTCCATGCGAAGCTTGTAGACCTGGTCTGAGGGCACCTTGACCGCGGTGCCGCCGGCCGTGACCTCGTGGGCGATGTTCTGGGACTCGAGGTAGCCGATGATGGCGGCCGAGTCCTTGTCGCCCAGGCGGGCGTAGAGCAGCTGCATGTCCGGCCGCCGCGACCAGATGACGAGGACCGTCATGCCGGCGGTGACCGCCACGGTCGCGACGATCAGCGAAACCCGCTGGTTGAGGCCGAGCTGCTGCCAGAGCGAGAGCAGGGAGTTGGTAAAGTTTTTCATCCGATAGGGTCAGTTCAATGGGTTCAAACCTGCATGCGCATCAGTTCCTGGTAGGAATCCACAAGTTTGTTGCGGACCTGGACCATGAGGCTGAGGGAAACTGAGGCCTCCTGCATGGCGATGACCGACTGGTGCAGCTGGTCCGTGTCGCCGAGGAGGACGCGCTTCGTGAGCGCGTCGGCCTGTGTCTGCTTCGTGTCGACCGTCGATACGAGGCCGTCGAGCATCTTGCCGAATCCCTCGCCGCCGGGCTGGCTCAGGCGAAGGCCGTCGCCCACCCCCGGCGTCATCAGCGTGTTCGGCTGGATGCGGTCGCTCAGCAGCGTCGGCATGCTGGCAAGTCCTGGGGGGATTGAGCTTATGGAGGACATAGGGGCGCGGAGGGCTTAGGGCTCTGGCTAGGTTTACTTGCCGATCTCGAGGGTCTTCATCGCCATGTTCTTGGCGTTCTTTGCCACGGCCAGGTTCGCCTCGTAGGCGCGGGACGCCGTGATCAGGTCCACCATTTCGTAGGCGAGGTTGACGTTGGGCATCTGGACCATGCCGTCGGGGCCCGCGTCGGGATGCTGGGGGTTGAAGACCTGCTGGCCGGGGGTCTTGTCCGCGGAGATGTCGGAGACCCTGACGGAGTGCAGCGACTGCCCCCCCGCCTGCTTGATCAGCTCGGACTCGAAGGAGACGACCTGGCGCTGGTAGGGGCCGCCGCTCGGCGTGCGCGTCGTCTCGGCATTCGCGATGTTCTGTGCGACGATGTCCAGGCGCATGCGCTGCGCTGAAAGCGCGCCCGCGGTGATGTCGATTCCGGAGATGATGTTCATTCTCGGCGTCAGCCACCCTGGCCTGTGATGGCCAGCTTGAGCTGCTTGATGTTTTGGGAGACGACCTCCGTCAGGTAGTCGAACTCCACGGAATTCTTGTTCATCGCGAGGAGCTCGTGCTCGATCTCGACCGTGTTGCCGTCGGGACGGGTGGAGCGGGCGTGCGTGTCCTCGGAAAGGGTCGGCCTGAGCGAGTCGGGCGAGCTTGCGAGCTCCCCGGTGGCCATCCTGGACTTGAGCTGCTCGGCAAAGGAGGGGGCCAGGTCGAGGCGGTGATAGCCCGGTGTCTCCGCGTTGGCTATGTTCGAGGCAATAGCCTCCTGGCGGAGTGCGGCCGCATCCAGGAGCTTCCGGGACAACTGATAATTGTCGGATTGGAAGATCGGGTCTATCATGTTCGGGCGGGAGTAACACGGTTCGTGCCATCCACCTGGACACTTACCCATCCTGCTAAATCACAGTGAAATAAACATGTCGTAACCCGGGTCGGCCATGGCCGGGGACCCGGCCCGGCCCGGGGAGCCCCCCCGACAGGAAAATATTGCCGCTCCCCGTCCCTCCCAAAACCCAGGAAATCGTCCCCACCCCTCGCTAAGGTGCTTCATTTGGGGATGGGTGAGCCGATACGCAGGGAACAAACCTCATGAGGGACAGCGAGTTCGAGTTCATACGTACCCTGGTCTACGAGCACAGCCGAATAAAGCTGGGCCCGGATAAAAGGGAGCTGGTGAGCGCACGCCTTGGCAAACGCCTGCGTGCGACCAACCTAGATTCCATCGGTGAGTACTGCACGTTCCTCAAGGGGCCCGAGGCCGACGATGAGCTCTCGCACCTGATCGACGCCATCTCGACCAACCACACCTTCTTTTTCCGGGAGGCCTCCCATTTTGAGTTCGTCCGGGACCACGCCCTGCCCGAGATGATCGAGCGCAACCGGGTGGAGCGGTGGCCGCGCTTTTACGCCTGGAGCGCCGCCTGCTCATCGGGCGAGGAGCCCTATTCGCTGGCCACGACCCTCATGGAGGGCATGAAGGCGTCGACCTGGCAATGGCACATCGAGGCCACCGACATCTCCCGCAGGATCCTCGCCAAGGCCGAGGCCGCCATCTACCGCGACGAGACCGTCTCAAGGCTGCCGGCCGCCTCCCTGAAGGCGTATTTCCAGAAGGGCATCGGGCCCCAGGAGGGCAACTACCGGGTCCGCTCGTCGGTGCGCGACCACGTCTCCTTCCACTATCTCAACCTCCTCAAGGGGGAGGCACCGTTCCGCGAGCAATTCCACATCATCTTTTGCCGCAATGTGATGATCTATTTCGACAAGGAAACCCAGGAGGAGCTGGTCAATAAGCTCGCCAGGCGCCTCGTCCCGGGGGGCTACCTCTTTGTCGGCCACTCCGAGAGCCTCACGGGAATCAAGCACCCCCTTCAACTCGTCAAGCCGGCGACCTACCGGAGACCCCCGCAGTCCTGACCATGTCCGGACCCCGAAAAATCCGCGTCCTCATTGTCGACGACTCCGCGGTCGTCAGGCGGTACGCGAGCGATGCCCTCGCAACCGACCCCGAGATCGAGGTCGTCGGCACCGCCGAGGACCCCTATGTGGCCCGCGACCGGCTGCGGGAGCTCTCACCCGACGTGCTCACGCTCGACCTGGAGATGCCCAGGATGGACGGGCTCACGTTCCTGAAGCTGCTGATGCAGAACCGGCCGATGCCGGTCATCGTGATGAGCTCGCTCACCCAGCGCGGGTCGGACTACACGCTCGAGGCCCTTCGCCTCGGGGCCGTAGACTTCCTTGGAAAACCCGGCAGCCACAATGCGTTCGGGGACCTGGGGCCGCAGCTGATCGCAAAGGTGAAGGCCGCGGCGGCCGCCAAGGTCCGCGCCTATGCGCCCGACGGCCGCGACGAGGGGGCCCGCCCCGCCCCCCCGCCCGCCCAGGCCAAGCGCCCGTCTGCGACCCCGGCCATCCGCCACAGCCCCCGATCGATCATCCTATTGGGCTCCTCCACCGGCGGAACCGAGGCGCTTCGCGACATCCTTACGCGCCTGCCGGAAAACCTCCCCGGCATCGCGATCGTCCAGCATATCCCGGGGACGTTCTCGAGGGCCTTCGCCGACAGGCTCAACACCCTGTGCGCGCTCGAGGTGCGCGAGGCCGCCGACGGCGACACGATAACTCCCGGCCTGGCGCTCATCGCCCCCGGGGGCTTCCACATGATGCTCCAGTGGGCGGTCGACCACTACCGCGTGAGGATCGCGGGCGGTCCGCCCGTGTGGCACCAGCGGCCCGCGGTCGACCTGCTCTTCAAGTCCGCCGTCGATTGCGGCGCGTCCCCGTACGCCGTGGCCGGCATCCTCACGGGCATGGGCAAGGACGGCGCCGAGGGGCTCCTGCGCCTCAGGGAGAAGGGCGCCGTGACCTTTGCCCAGGACGAGGCCTCGTGCGTCGTCTATGGCATGCCCAAAGCTGCGTGGGACTGCGGTGCCGCCCAGCTGCAGATCCCGCTCGACCGAATTGCCAACTACCTCACCGGGCGCTTCGAGACCGCGCATGCAACGGCCAGGTCCGTCGCGCCCTTCCCCACATGAAGACGAACCCGTCCGACTCCATCCTGATCGTTGACGACGAGCCGGTCGTGCTGAACGCGCTCAAGCTGACACTCGAGCGGGAGAAGTACAATGTGGTCGCCTGCGCGAGCCCCGTGAAGGCGCTCTCCATCCTCGAGGAGAGGGACTTTGCGCTGATCATCTCCGACCAGAGGATGCCCGAGATGCTCGGGCTCGACTTCCTGATCGAGAGCCGCCGCCTGCGCCCGAACGCGTCCCGGGTCCTCATCACCGCGGTCCTGTCGCTTCCGACCATCGTCGACGCCATCAACAAGGGTGAGATCTTCCGGTTTGTCGCGAAGCCGTGGCTGCGCGAGGAGCTCCTCGCCACCGTCCGCAACGCCTTCCACCGCCACGAGCTGATCGTTCGCAACGAGGTGCTGCAGGCGCAGACCCAGGAGCTCAACGCGAGGCTGATGACCGCCAACTCGGAGCTCGAGCAGAAGGTGACGGTCCTCGAGGAACAGAGGCAGAAGCTCGACACCGCGAACACGGAGCTCGGGGCCCGCTACGAGAGCTCCCTCGAGCTCTGCCGGCGCATCCTCACGGCCTATGACCCAATCCTCGGCGGGCAGGCCAAGGCCCTGGTCGAGTTCGCCAACAAGATGTCGGAGTCCGAGCACTTCACGGAGGCGGAGCGCCATGCGCTTCGCTCCGCGGCGTGGCTGTCGGATCTCGGGCTGATCGGCGTCTCCAGGGAGCTCATGCGGACCTTCCGCAACAATCCCTCCCAGCTGACCGAGCGCGAGCTCGCGACCCTCCACAACCACCCGGTCTACAGCCAGACGCTGGCCTCCCTGGTCGACCTCCGCGCCGACGTCGGGGAGACGATCCGCGCCCACCACGAGAATTTCGACGGCACCGGCTACCCGGACGGGCTCGCAGGCAAGAGCATCCCGTGGCCCGCGCGCTGCCTGTCCGTGGCCGTCGGCTTCGTCGAGTCCGGCCAGTCGAAGCAGGCGGCCATTGACAGCATCCTCGCCAAGTCCGGCACCGCCTACGACCCGGAGGCCGTGCGCCTCTTCCTCAAGGTGACGCACCTTGTCCACCTGCCCCGGCAGGTGCGCGAGATCCTCCTGGAGGAACTCGAGCCCGGCATGGTGCTGGCGAGCGGCATCTACAGCCCCCATGGCCTCCTCCTTGTCGGCGAAGGCCAGGCGCTCGGCTCGTCGACCATCGCGAAGATCCGGAGCCACGACCAGATCGCTCCCATCAACCAGCGGCTGCTGGTGTATCTCTAAGCAGCGCAGGCTCCTACCGCGCCGGTTGCCTTGCCAAACCGGGACCTGGGCGCACCCCCGGCGCCCCCGGTCCCGGGCCCGGCCGCGGATCGCCAGCCCACCCCGATGAAATCTCACCATTTAAGCCCCCCATGGCTCAAGTTAGCCCTCCGGCGGCCGTTTAATATGCTGGGGGTCACGCCACCCGGCGCCCCCCATTTCATCGCATGCCCGACCTTTTCCAGACCCCGACGGACCTGGCGACTCGCCTGACTTTCCCCTGAAATATGGCCGGAGCACCCACCATCGCGTCCATCTTCACCCAGCGGGTCGTCATCGGCGTGGCCGACATGGCCGTGTCGAACAACGGGCAGGTCGTGCTGAGCACGTATGCCCTCGGGTCGTGCATCGGGGTGGTCGCCTATGACCCCCTGGTCAAGGCGGGGGGAATCCTCCACCTCATGCTTCCGGAGTCATCGATCTCCATGGAGAAGGCCATGAGGCAGCCGGCCATGTTCGCCGACACGGGGCTGCCCCATTTCTTCAAGGCGCTCGCCGGCGTGAAGGCGGAGCGTTTCCGCCTGCGCCTCTTTGTCGCCGGCGGCGCCAGCGTCATCAGCGGCAACGACCCCTTCCGGATCGGGGAGCGCAATACCCGGGTCACCATGGACTACCTGGCCAAGAACGGCTACACCGTGACCCACAACGAGGTCGGCGGAACCGTCAACCGAACCGTTCACCTCGAGATGAGCACGGGCGTCGTCACCCTAAAGACGCCCTCCGAGAACGGCCAGCTCTCGCTCAGCGGATAGCGTCTCGCCCCAGCCTCGCAGGCGGGCTCCCTTCGGGCGCCACCCCGAGCGGCGGTCGAAGCGAGGGCCTTGCGCCCTCCTCTGGGAGCCAAGATTCGCGCGCTTCACAGAAGCACTGGCGCCGCGGGTGAAAAATACACGGCCACCCGCGCGGCGCCCTGGGGAGTGTGTCCCCGCTCAGATCGCGACCGGCCCCGTGGAGAGCTTCTCGCCAAGGCGGGCCACGGCGCGGCTGAGCACGACCGGCATCGCCTCCTCGAGCATCTCCTGGGTGAAGCCCCATTCGCGCAGGAAATTCCCGGGCATCGAGACAAGGAAACCCTCCTCCGTGACGCCCGGCCCAAGCGAGGTCGCGAGGTACTTGGCGGCATGAAGGTGGGCGAGCATGGGAACGACCTCGGCCGGGGCCTCGCTCGGCTTCATCATGAACTGCGCGGCGCCGACAAAGATCTCGGGGAACTTCCAGGCCTTCAGGAGGCGCTCGCTCACGTCGCAATAGTTGAACCCGAGCACGCTTCTCTCTGCGTCCTCCCACGAGCATTTCAACGAGGCGCAGGTCTCGCGGATCCGCGGGTAGAACTCGGCGCAGGCATGCGCCAGGGCCAGCTTGCCGAGGTCGCACACGAGACCCGCTGTGTAGGCGGTCTGGGGCTCAAGGCGCTCGGTCGCCTCGGCGAGAACCTCGGCGGCGATGGCGACGCAGAGCGCGTGCCGGCTGAAGTCGCCCGGCTCCCAGCGAAGGAGCGCGCTCGACCCGGTTTCCCAGCGGCTGACGAGAACAAGCGCCGCGAGCCGGTAGATCTCCTTGGCGCCGAGGCGCATGATGGCGCCCTCAAGCGTGTCGATCCCTCCGCGGCCGAACGCGGCGGAATTGGCGAGGCGCAACGTGGCGGCCGCAAGCGAGGAGTCCAGGGAGATCAGGCGCTCGATCTCAAAGGACGAGCTGTCGTCGCTTCGAAGGGCGACGGAGAGCCGCGGCAGCAGCGACGGCGAGCAAGGAAGGCTCAGCGACTTCTTGCAGACCTGCTCGATGGTGGGGGGCCGGGAAATTTCGGACATGGCTGAGGTGATTGACCTATTGCGGATTCCTTAGGCGGCCTGCAAGAGCGAAGCGGGGTCCAGGATGAGGGCAATGTTCCCGTCGCCGAGGATAGCGCCGCCGGCAACGCCGGGCAGGCCCTGCATGAAGGCGCCGAGATTCTTGATCACGACCTCCTGCTTGCTGACCATCTGGTCGACCAGGAGCGCGGAAACGCGGCCCGCGTGCTCGACGATCACAACGATTCCGTCCCAGGGCTCCTGCGCGTCGGCGGGGATCCCAAAGCGCCGGTGGAGGCGGTGCAGGGGCAGGATGCGCCCGCGCAGCTCCATCACCTCGCCCCGCCCGTGGACGGTCGAGATCGATTCGCGGGTGGGCCTGAGGGCCATCTGCACCGAGGTGCAGGGCAGAATGAACTTGTCCGCGCCGACGCGAACAACGAGGCCGTCGATGATCGCCATCGTCAGGGGCAGCTTGATCTTGAAGGTTGAGCCCTTGCCGATCTCGGAGGAGATCTCGATCTTGCCGCGCATCTTCTCTATGTTGCGCTTGACGACGTCCATGCCGACGCCGCGGCCTGAGACCGAGGTGACCTTCTCGGCCGTCGAGAATCCCGGGGCGAAGAGGAGCGCGTAGATCTCCTCCCGTGACAGGGCCGCACTGGCGGAGATCACGCCCTTCTCCACGGCCTTCTTGAAGATGAAGTCGGGGTTGATGCCCCGCCCGTCGTCCTTGAGCTCGATGACGATGTTGCTCCCCTGGTGGTAGGCGCTGAGCTCCACGGTCCCCGTCTCGGACTTGCCCGAGGCGATGCGCTGCTCGGGCAGCTCAAGCCCGTGGTCCAGGGCGTTGCGCATCATGTGCACGAGCGGGTCGCCTATCTCCTCGACGACCGTGCGGTCGAGCTCCGTGTCCTCGCCGTTCACCTGGAAGAGCACCTTCTTGCCGAAGTTGCGCGCAAGGTCGCGGGCGAGGCGCTCCATCTTTTGGAAGGTGGGCTTGATCGGGATCATCCGAAGCGACATCGCCGTATGCTGCAGCTCCTTCGTGATCCGGGAGAGCTGCGACACGTTCCTGCTCAGCGGCGAGCCGTTGGTTCCGAGGGAGCGCGCGGACTCGATCAGCTGGCTCTGCACGATCACAAGCTCGCCGACCATGTCCATGAGCGAGTCGACCTTCTCCGTGTTCACGCGGACGGTCTGGCCCGTCGTCGTCTTGCCCATGGCGTGGGCCTCGATGCTGTTGGCGGTGGGAGGGGCCTGGGTCTCGGCCTGCGCGGCGGCGGGCTCGGGCTGGGCGGCCGAGGCCCCCTTCGGCGCGGGCGCCGACTCGATCGACGCGGGCGCGTCGGCCTCGGGGGCGGAGCCGGCCCCGAGCGCCAGGCTCTTGACGGCGCGGATCAGGTGGCTGACGGGAATCACCTCGCTCGGCATCTGGGCCTTCTCCAGGGCGAGCCCGACCTGCTGCGTCAGCGCCTGAAGCGCGTCGCGGCTCCTGAGGATCTCCGTGATGATCGCGGGATTGAGGCGAAGCTTGTCATTGCGCGCCAAGTCCAGCAGGGACTCGACCTCGTGCGCGAGCGTGTGCATGGGCACCAGCCCGAGGAAGCCCGCGTTGCCCTTGATCGTGTGGAAGGACCGGAAGATGGAGTTGAGCGCCTCGTGGTTGCCGGGCTCCTGGTCGAGTACGAGCAGCGCCGCCTCGATCTGCTGGAGGTGGTCGACGACCTCGGCGTGGAATTCCCCCAGCAGCTCGTGGTTCTCCCCCATGTTGAGGTCGAGGAGCACGTCCTTCTGCTCCGGCTCGGCATGGGCCGGCGCCTGGGCCTCCGGAGCCGCGGGGGCCTCGGAGCGGACTTTGGAGCGCGCCTCGGGCGCCTTGCCCGCCTTGGCGGCCTCGATCGCGCCGGGCAGCCATTCCACCAGCCCGCGCAGGTGCCCGAGCGAGACCTCGTCAAAGGGCTGCGCGGCATCCAGACGCTTGTCGAGCACGGCATGGACCGCGGCCACGGCCTCGCGCAGGGCGGGCTCGGTGGCGAAGGAGTCGCGGAGCTCCCCCAGCAGGCTGTAGGCGGGTATCAGCCCATCATCGCGCCCTGGGGTCGCAAGGATCGATTCTGTGGCGAGACGATTCAGTGCGTCGTCAAGCGCCTGGTAGGATTCCGGGGCTATGGGCATGGTCCAAAGGGTGACAGCTGTTCCCTAGCCTTATCGTCCCCCGCGGTGAAAACTTTACAAAAGTACTGGGTGTTTCCCGCTAAAGAGCCGCCCTGGCATGACGATAACCTAAGCGGCAGGTTGTAGACTCAACCCTTTCCAAACATGAGCAATTCACAAGTCGCAGCAGCCCCGGCAGCCAGCAAGCACGCAGGCAAGTACCTGACCGTCGTGCTTGACCATGAGGCCTACGGGATCGCGGTGCTGAAGGTGCGCGAGATCATTCGCCTCCAGAAGATCACGACCGTCCCCCAGATGCCCGACTACGTCAAAGGGGTGATCAACCTGCGCGGGCGCGTGATCCCCGTCGTCGACCTCCGCCTCAAGTTCGGCCTGAAGTCCGAGTACGCGGACCGCACGTGCATCGTGGTCGTCCAGGTCAAGCTTCAGACCGAGCAGGTGATCCAGATGGGCCTGATCGTCGACAGCGTCGAGGAGGTGGTCAACCTGCCCGCCGAGGAGATCGAGCCGACTCCGGAGTTCGGAACGACGGTCGACACGTCCTACCTGCTCGGGATGGCCAAGGTCAAAGGCCAGGTCAAGACGCTCCTGGACATCGATCGCGTGGTCTCACCCGAGACGGTGCAGGCCATCGCCAAGGCGATCTGAGCCCGGGCCGGCCTCAGGCGGACCCCGAGGAATCGAAACAACGCGCCCCGGCGGATGCCGCGGCGCGTTTTCCGCGTTTCTGGGCTCCGCCCGGCGGCGCATCCTCCTTGCGGACGAGCGCCGTGCCCGGGCACGAAAAAGGGACGCCGCTTTGCGCGACGTCCCTTGAGGGAATGAGGCCGTCTCCCGCCTAGGCGCTCGCCAGGGCCGGCGCCGCCTCTGCGGGCTTGGCCGCGCCAAGCGAGGCCTTCGCGTTCTCAAGGGTGTCGTGGAACACCCAGTTGCGGGTGTCCTCGAAGCCCTTGCACTCGGCGATGAGCTGGGTGTTGCCCACGAGGGCGAATTGGACGCCCAGCTCGCGGCAGGTGACCATGGCCTGCATCAGGATCTTTATGACCCCCATGTGGACCGACTTGAGGGGATGAACGTCGATGACGGCCTTGTTGTTTCCGGCGTCGACTGCCTCGGCCAGCTTCGGCTTCAGGTAATTGCTGATCTCGGCCAGGACCGGCGGAGTGCAGTTCTCGGGAAGCCGCATCACGAGGATATCCGACTCAAGCTTGAAGTACCGCAGCGATGTATCGAGGTTCATCGCCTTTGCGATCTTCGACTCGAGCTCGCCCATGTCGATAGGCTTGGTGATCACGGTCGTGAAGCCGACGGTCTGCGCCTGCTGCAGCGGGCCCGCCTCGGTCTTCACGACGAGGCCGAAGACCGGCGTGTACTTCGTCTTCACGTTGCTGCGGATGAGGCGGAAGAGCGTGAACGCGGCGTCCTCGGGGAGCGAAAGGCTGATCATGATCAGGTCCGGCGGAGTCTTCGTCCAGGAGTCCATGGCCTCTCCCTGGGTGCTGACCCCATGGACGGCCCAGGGGGTGTGCTTCAGCCCGGCCTGGATCTGCTGCACGATGGCCGGCTTGTCCTCGACAACGAGGATGTTGGCGGCGTCAAAGATGGAGCGGACCTTGCTCGGCGCGTCCGACAGGGGCTTGAGCTCGATGATCCGGCCCGCCTTCTCGAGGAGGAGCTCCTCCTTGAACGGCTTAACGATATAGTCGCGGATGCCGATCTTGGCGATCTTCAGGACGTTGTCCTTGCCGCCCTCGGCCGTGAGCATCATGACCGGAATGCCCTTGAGCTGCGGGTCGGCCTTGAGCCTCGTCAGCATCTCGACGCCGTCCATGACGGGCATCGTGATGTCGAGAAGGATGAGGTCGGGCATCTCCTTGGCGGCTACGGCCAATCCCTCGACACCGTTGCTGGCTTCGAGAATCTCGCAGTCATAGGATTTGAACGCCTTCCGCACGATGATGCGGACGGTCTTGGAGTCGTCTACGGTGAGGATTTTGTTGCGCATGTGCGTGTCTGTATTCGGTGACTCATTCGCCTGACTTGAGCAGGATGTCGGCAACGATCTTGTGGCCGGATGTCTCGAAGCTGTAGATGAAGCGGTTCACCGAGCTGATGGGCTCTATCGAGAAATTGCTGCCCCTTAGGATCGACGGGATCGTGAGCTTGCACGGGTACCCGGCGTCGCACAGGCCGTTCTTGAAGCTGCCGACGGTCATGTTGGTGATCTCGCCAATCGCGTCGTTGACGACCTCGTCGCCGGCCTCCTCCAGCTCCGCGGGGGTCATGCCCAGCAGGTGGCTGGTGGCCGCGATGGCGAACGGCAGGGGAAGGTAGAGGTAGATGAGCCCGTTCACGTCGCCGATGAAACCAACCGTGCCGACGACCTGGGGGATCGCGTCGCCGTCCACGGGAATGGGCGGCCAGCTCGAGTTGACGCCGTCGCCCACGGTGATACCCGGCTCCGCGTCGCGGCTGAGCATGGTCTTGAAGACGTCCCCAACCGCACGCGCTATGTTGCTGCGGATGAGAAGTTCGGAGATCTCTTGGGTAGCGGGCATGTTTGAGGTGCGGTCAGACCATAAGAAGCCTGTGCCGCACCTAATCGGCCCAAACCCACGCCACCTTAATGGATTATTTGGCCTCCGGGGGCCAAAAATGGGACCCGCTCGCTACTCCGCCGTGCCGGTGCCCAATTCGATCATGTCGTCCGCCCCACGGTACTCCTGCAGCTTGTTGCGGAGCGTGCGGATGCTGATCCCCAGGAGCTCGGCCGCCTTGGTGCGGTTCCCCGCTGTCTTTTCAAGCGCGGCCTTGATTGCCTGCTTCTCCAGCTCGGCGATGTTGAGGACCGAGTCGCCCGTTCCCGGGGCATGATGGACAGTCGCCCCATGGACGGCGTCCTCGGGTCCCTCGGCGGAGGGGTAGGCCTCGGGTGCCGCCTCTGCCGGATGGGCCTGTGCGGCCGGCAGGGGTTCGCCGAGCGCCACGGCCCCCGCCGGCGTCGGCAGCCCCATGGCCACCGCGGACACGGTCCGCCCGGCCTCGGTCAGGATGATCGCCCGCTCGATCGTGTTCTGCAGCTCGCGGACATTGCCCGGCCAGTGGTACACCAGCATGGCGCTTCGGGCGGACTCGGAGAAACCGGCGACCTTGACGCCCAGTTTTCGCATGAAGCGCGCCAGGAAATGCTCGGCCAGCGGCAGTATCTCCTCGACCCGTTCACGTAGGGCCGGGACATGCATGGGAAACACGTTGAGCCGGTAGAAAAGATCCTGCCGGAACGCACCCTTCTCGATGTAGCTCAGGAGGTCGCGGTTGGACGTGGCGATGATGCGCACGTTGACCTTGATCGTCCGGTTGCCCCCCACCCTCTCAAACTCCCGCTCCTGGAGGACTCGCAGGAGCTTCGCCTGGAGGTTCGCGGGGATCTCGCTGACCTCGTCGAGGAGGAGCGTGCCCTGGTTCGCCAGCTCGAAACGCCCCTCCCTGCGCTCGGTGGCGCCCGTGAACGCGCCGCGCTCGTGGCCGAAGAATTCGCTCTCGATCAGGTTCTCGGAGACCGCCGCGCAATTCACCTTGATATAGGGATTCTGCCGGCGGGAGCTGCGCCGGTAGAGCTCGCGGGCGACGACCTCCTTGCCCGTTCCGTTCTCGCCGGTTATCAGGACCGTCGCGTCCGTCGGCGCCACCCGCTCGATCATCTGCCGCAGCCTAAGCATCGCCGGGCTGTGCCCTATGACGGCGCCCTCGTCCTCCGAGGCCTGATCGGTCAGCAAGCGGTTGACCTGCAGCAACTGCCTGTACGACTGCGCCTTCTTGATGATGATGTCGATCTGTGACGGGGTGAAGGGCTTGAGCACATAGTCGAATGCGCCCGCGCGCATGCAGCCCACGGCGGACTCGATCGACCCGTAACCCGTCACCATCACCACCAGCGGGCGCGAGGGAAGCACCGTCAGGCGCTCAAGGAAATTCTGGCCGTTGCCGTCCGGCAGGCGCAGGTCGAGCAACACCAGGTCGAAGGACTCGCGGTTCAACAGCGCCTCCGCCTGCCCAAGCGTCTCCGCCACCGTCGCGGAGAACTTCCTGCGCGTGAAGATCTCCATGAGCAGATTGCGGACAACCGGCTCGTCTTCGATGATTAAGACTTTTTCAAATGACATCGGGCGGCTGCACCAAAATGCGTTGGGATCTTCAGGGGCTGTTACGTGTAATCTTCACCCCCACTGGGTTCAAACAAAACATGAGTGGGCATAATTTGGGATGGCGGGGTCGGAGCTGCGTTGGGCCCCGTGTCTCGGGCATCCGCATAGGGATGAATGGGTTCAGTGACTGGGGGCCTTCCGGCCCGCACCGTACAACCGCCTCGAAACAAAAAAGTGAACTATCTTCTCAAGATTCCCGCCAATCTGCCGATTCAGAACCCGGCGTCGTGCCCTTTTTGATCCATGTCCCCTAGGCTGCTCTCATTCTTCTCCGATCTCGAACGTTCCATTGAGGCCGACCAGCCGTCGTCTCCGGAAGGCGAGTGGAAGACGGTTCGCACGGTCAATTACAGCATCGGCATCGCCAGACTCGAGCTGCGGATGGCACCCGCGGGCGGCGCGGCCGAGCCCAAGGGCACGATCCTCCTCCAGAGCTACGAGCTCGCCGACTCCTCTCCCTGCCTCAAGTGCGCCCTGACGTGGGCCGGCGTGGAGGGAACCGTGACAAGGTCCATCTATTCGAAGCCCGACGTCAACTGGACGACCGAGGCGCGAAAGATCGCTGCCGAGTGGCTGGGGGGTCCCCCGGCGGTCATGGACAGGCCCTCCCTGGTTGCAGAGGCGACGGAGCCCATCTCGCCCGTCGCCGACGGCGTTTCAGCCTGATTGGTCAGGCCGCGGCGTTCAGGCGCGAGTCCGAATTGGAACGGCGCGCCCCATAGACAGGCGCTATCCGAGCGAGCCGAGCGCGCGCCTCCGCCACCTTTCCCAACTCTGATTGGAGCCGCGCAAGGTGCCCGTCTAGGGCCCGCCAGCTCTCGTTGCGCTTCGCGACAAGGGACATGACGCGCGACTTGAGGCCGGCAACGCCGGGCATCGAGGCGAGCCGGGCCAGCTCGTAGACGAGCGGCCCCGCGCGTTCCTGGATCGTGACAGCCCCCTGAAAATCCATTCCGTGCAGGAGGGCGTCCTCGCGCGAGACCAGGTCCTCCAGGGCCGTGAGGAGCCTCCGGGCAGTCTGTGCCGGTTCTTCCATCAGGCCGCGCTCCGCGAATTCTTGGTGCAGGCAGGGTCCTGGCGCCGGAGCATCTCCGCCCAGGCATCGCGGACCTGGCCAAAGAGTTGCTCCACCTCGATGATGGGCCCCTCTTCCTTCTTGATGTTGGCGTCGGCCAGCCGGCTGATATAGTACCGGTAAAGGCGATCCATCTCGCGCGCGAACTGCCCGTCGCCGGCGTTTTGATTGAGCGTCGCCAGGAGCTCGAAGAAGATCCGCTGCGCCTTGAGGACGTGGGTATCGTACTCCTGGAGGCGGCCCTGGTCGTTCGAGGGTCGGGCCAGCGCATTGCGGGCCAGGGCCATGGCCTTGAGCGCCCCGTCATAGAGCATCAGCACCAGCTGACCGGGACTGGCGGTCATCACAGAATTCGTGCGGTAGACCCGCGCGCAATCTTGGGCAACCATGGACAGCCCTTAGATTAGGAATTCACTTCGGTGAGGTCGGGCGAATTCAGGATCGCCTCTCCCACCTTGCGCAGGATCGCAGTCGAAGGATATAACGGGTCGGAAGCCAACGCGCGGGCGCGCGCGACCACTTCAGGCCGGATTTCGGGCTGCGCCGCCAAAGCGTTGCGCAGGGTGGCGGTGTGGTCCGCCGAGAACTGGTCCCTTCCGGGACCCTTTGTACCGATCGTGGACGCGGGCTGCAGCACGGATTCCGTGCGTAAGGTCCGGTCAGATGAGGACGTGGAATTTATCATGGGCTCTCGTTCTTTGGGACGGTCTGCCGCTGATGGGTACTACAGGGAACGCCGTTGGTTGTTGGAGTCATTATCGTCCGGCCCAGACGCGACTTTAGGGCAATCTTCTCTCGCGCCAGGGGGGTCAGCGGGGCGGAAGGGTCGAAAGCATCGCGTCGGCCGCGTACGCCGCAAAGCGCCTGGGGCTCTGGAGGGCCGCGGTTGTCAGGTCCACGGGTGGCTGTCCCGATCGGTCCTGCAGGTAATAATGGCGCACGCCGTTCACCACGGAGGGGTCATTGCTCGAAAACGTGTCGTCAAAGCTCCAGATAAGTCGCACGTCCTTGATGGTCGCCAATTTAGCCCTGAATCCGATCGCTATCTGGCCGTAGGGCTGGTACACCGTTATATCCACAAAAAGCACGGCATCAACGGCATATGCATTTGATAGGTTTTCCAGGAAATTGTGGGGAAGCTCCGATGCCGAGGAGAACTCGGGGGCGCCGAACCGGCGTTGGCAGTCCTCGCGGTTCATGGAGACCACCTCGAACCGCGACTGCTTCTGCAGTGCGGCGCGCACGATGTCGTCGAGCGCGGCGGCCGAATCAGGGTCGGCGACCTGGCCTCCGCAGACGGGGAGAACCAAGACGCGCCTCAAGCTCGGGCTCAGCGACTTATCCCGAACGTAGTTCAGCGGCTTGTAGTAGGGTCCGCGGCGGGCCGCATCGATCGGGCCCGGATGAGACGCGCAGCCGGCCACCGCGGCCACAAGGACAACGGCGAACAGCCGGGCGAGGAACGCCCTGGTGCCAGTGGGAAGAATGTGCATGCGTGCGGTGCTGATGAGAGGTGCGCGTTCCACGTCCGACTAAGCGTGAAGCAGCCGTGCGATCCGCGCGTCCATCCAGCAGCGTATGAGATGCCTGAGTCGGGGCTTGTCGTCGAGCCAGGATGCGAACCGCTCGCCGTGGCGCAGGTAGAGCCTGCGGAACCAGGCCGGTGCCTTCTGGAGGAGCCAGAAGCGGAACACCAGCCAGCGCGGGTTGCCGCTGCCGTAGACCGCGCGCGCCACCCAGCATGAGTTGTTCGAGTTGCCGCTGAAGAACGCGTTCGTCAGGGCCGTGCTCTGCGAATTCGCTTTGGATTGGGCATCGAGCATCTGGACGAAGGAATTCGTCAGGTTCGTCTGCTCGGTGGCTACGGCAGCCTGCATCGAGGTAATCTTGTTGCTGAGGTCCGTATTGGACGAATTCAGAACCTGCTGCGCCTGCGCATTCTGGTTCACGTCGCCCAATAGGGTCGTGAACATCTTCGAGACAAAGCCCGTGCTCGGGGTCACAAAGAAATTCTGGGCGTCCTGGGGATTGTTAGACAGCGCGTTGGCAAACTTCGTCGAGTCAATCACCGACAACTGGCCCGTCGTGTCCGCAAATCCGATCCCCATGTCATTAAGACTCTGGATCGAGCCTGTTACCCCCGTCACCGAGCCGAATGCCAAGTTCTGAAGGTCGCTGGCCCAAGATGAAACCTCCGGGTTGCTCGATAGCACCGCGGGAGTCGTCGTTCCATTGACCTTCGTGTACTTCGTGTCGGTCGTGATGTCCGCTTGGAGTTTGTTGTAGGCGGTGATGAAGGACTGAATGGCCGACTGCATCGAGGTCGTGTCGCTCTGGATCTGGAGCGTCTCGGCCGTCTCCGTGTTCACCGTCACGCTGAATCCCGCGATTCCGGTGGTTGAGCTGTCCAGCGTGTTGCTAAAGCTGGTCAGCGTCGGGCCGCCGTTGATCGTGAACTGGGCGTTCTGGCCCCGGACGAAGGTTCCCCCTGCCGCGGTCGTGAGGCCCATCGCCGCCAGCAGGTTTCCGGAGCCGTTGTCGCTCATGCCCATGCCCATGTCGCCGGTGCTGCTGTTGGCCACGTTGAACCGGTCGTTCGCCGAATCGTACGTCACGGTCACCCCCGCCCCGGACTGGTTGATCCGGCTCAGCAGGGTCGAAACCGTGTCGGTGTTGACGTTATAGCTTATGGATACGCCGTTGATCGTCATCGATCCGTTTCCCGAGGAGTCGGTGCCCGTGATCGGTGTGGACAGTTGGGCGTTTGCCAGCGTGGCGGACGTTTCCACGGTTCCCAGGGGGGCCAGGCTCGACGTGCTTGGTCCGCCGTTGTTGGCAAGCTTCATCACGGAGAGGAAGTTGCTCGTGTCGTTGCTGGCTCCCAGCACGATCTGCGCGTTGCTCGCACTTGTAAGGGTTATCCCATCCGTGGGTCCGGGAGTATATTGGCCTGAAACGTCGTTGCCCGTCGCCTGGTAAATCTTGTCGAAGACATCCTGAAGCGAGTCCGTCGTCGCGACCGTGATCTGTTGTCCGTTCACGGTGAAGGTGCCCGCGGTGATGGCGGTCGCCGTGTTCATGGTGGCAAGGGTCAGCCCCGTGACCGTGCTCGAGGAGCTAAGCGCAGATCCCACGCCCGAGGCGCCCTGGGTTTGGGCCTGGGTTGCCAGATGTTGGACATCGAAGGTGTAGTTGCCCAGCGTAGCCCCGGCGGCCGACGTCGACTTCCACGTGGAAGCCGAATTGCTCGAAATCACTGTCCTGGCGTCAAATAGGGATCCGCTCTGCAGGCCGTTGAGCGAGGATTGCAGGCCCGCCATGTCGGTCTGAAGCGAGCCAAGCGCCGTCAGCTGGTTCGTGTTTGTCGTCTCCTGGGTCTGGAGGTTCGTGATCGGAATGCTATCCGCGGCAATGATCTCGGAGACGACGGTCTTCCAGTCGAAGGCCTGATTGGAAAGGAGACCCGATACTTGTATGGCAGCCATGGATTCGCGTTATGTAGAGATAACTGGTCGCAACCCCCATCGGCACCCTGGAAGGAAAGTTTAGGCCCAGGAGAAAGATATCTCCCCGCGTTTGAGGGCCATCACCGCGCGTTTTTCAGAGGATAACTCTGCGCTCGCCTTTGATCCGGTCTGGCATCGCAAAAATAAAATAATGGCAAATTTCTAAATAGTTGTCCCACCCGGACCGATATCCTCCCTGCCGCGAATTCCAAATATTCAGGCCGGGCTGCTCGGGGACCGATTACCCCCAAGCCGATTGCGACACGGACGTCGCATTTTAGATCAAGGAAAGATAATACCATGTCACTAGTCATCAACACGAACCTCTCGGCGACGATTGCTGCAAACAATCTCGCTTACTCGAACTCGCAGCTCCAGAACTCCCTCAACGAACTGTCCAGCGGCTCGAAGCTTTACAGCTCCGCCGCGGATGCGGGCGGCACAGCGGCCGCCATGACGGACAACGCGAACGCCGTCAATGATGGCGCCCTCGTGCAAGCGAATGCGAACGATCTGTCCAGCCTGCAGGCGCAGGACGGCTCCCTCCAGGTCGCCGGCGCGATCATCACCCGCATGAGCCAGATCAATACGCTGGCCACTGCTGCTAACAACAACGTTGCCGTCACCGGCGGTGGATCCGGCGCGTACGCCTCGGAGTTCACGGCCCTCCAGACCGAGCTCGCTTCGTTCGACACCGGCATGGGCCTGTCGTCGGTCGACAGCGGCGCTCCCGCCACCGCGGCCATCACCGCCGCCATCGGAACGGTCGCCACGGCCCGCGCCACGAACGGTGCCGCGCAGAGCGTCGACGGTTTCAAGAACACCCTGCTCACGAACGCCCAGACCAACGCGCAGAACGCGTTCAGCACGGTCAGCGATGTGGACGTCGCACAGGCCTCGACACAGCTGGCGAAGTGGAACGTCCTGGTTCAGGCTGGCACGGCCATGCTTGCCCAGGCCAACCAGACCTCCCAGCTCGCGCTCAAGCTCTTGGGCTAAGCGATCTGAAGCGAAATAAGTTCTGACTTCACACGGCGCGGCCGCCCCAAAAGGGCGGCCGCGCTCGGGTCAGAGCCAAACCTTCGCGCCAGTTCCGGACAGTCGGGTATAGACCCCTGTCTGCAACGATAGCTCCGGTTGGGCCGCATTTCGGGGGTTTCCCCGGAAAGTCCAGGCGGGCCGTTGGCCTCAGTCCAGTTTGCGGTTGCTGTTAGGGACGAGTGCCAGCCTGGGAATCTCAGGCGGCATTTGTTGCTTCAAAAAGCCCCGGATTACACCGGGGCTTTTTTGCGTCCTGGCGCGGCCATCCCCCGATACCATCCAACGGGAACGTGGCTAACGACCGAACCGGCGCCCATTAAGGCGACGGGCATGGGCAAAAGTTGCCGTTCGGTTCAGGGGTTGAAGAGGGCTCAGGACAGCACCCCAAAAAACTCGGTTTTGAATACCCTATAGCGTTAATGGATAATACCTAACGCCACTGATGCCCCTTCTGGCTCAGAAGTTGCGATAGACGGCGCATGTCACGATCCGCAAATGGCAGGGCAGTTCATGGACCCATCGCGACCCCACCGGGCGTCGCTGGGTCCCTGGCCGCTCCTTTGGCGGGAACCCCTCCCCATTCGGTGGGAACCACCCCGAAAGGGCAGGCTCCGATGGTCTCCGTGGTACTACTCTGCCATAATTACGCACGATTCCTGGAGGCAGCCGTCGAAAGCGTCGTCGCCCAGACCTTCAGGGATTTCGAGCTACTGATCCTGGATGACGGCAGCACCGACGATTCCAAAGCGGTCGCAAGGCAGCTGTGCGATCGCTTCGGCAAGGACCTTCCTATCCGCCTCCTTCGGCTTGAGGATGTCGGACCGTCGGCATCCCGGCGCCACGGCGTGGAACAGTCCCTCGGCCGGTACCTCGTGTTTCTCGACGCGGACGACAGGATCGCATCCACCTTCCTCGAGCGAACTGTTCCCGTCCTCGAGCAGGATCCCACGATCGGCTTCGCCTACACCGACTCCATCTATTTTGGGGACAAGAGCCACCTCTGTGAGCACCCGGACTACGACTTTGCCCGCCTCTGCGCCTCGAACTTCATAAGCTACTGCTCGCTGCTTCGGAGAACGGCCTTTGATGCCGTCGACGGATACGATCGGGAGAATTGGGGCTACTACGAGGACTGGGACCTGTGGATCCGCCTGGGCCGAGCCGGATGGAAGGGCCGTCATGTCGCCGAAGCGCTGTTTCTCTATCACCAGCACTTTGGAACGTCGCTGAGCTCCTATTCCCGGCGACTGGATCCCATCTACAAGGCCTTCGTCATCACAAGGCACGGCGAGCTTTACGCTCCGGCGACACTCGCCGGGGCCCATGCAATCTTGGCGGAGATGCCGCCCGGGTGGCATGCAAAGCCGCCCATGAGGGATGTGCCCCGGATCCAGAGGCTCCTCGCGGATCATCCCCAGAACCGGCACCTGCTGTATTTCCTGGCAATCGCACAGTTCCGGGACGGGTCCGCAAGCGATGCCGTGGCCTCGCTCAACACATTGATTTCGGAATATCCCGAGGACTCGCTGGCCCGGCAGACGCTTGGCGAATTCAGCGTGGAGCTGCTCCGCCGCGCCAAACCGGAAACGGGTAAGGTCGCGGTCACCGAGGTAGCCCCTGATCTTAGGCAGCGGGCCCGGGAGCACTATTCCGCGTCCCAGTGGAACGAGGCTGCCCAGGCGTGCGCCCTGCTCATCTCAAAAACCCCGGACGACGAGGAGATTCTCCATATTCTGGCGAAGTCCTTGGTCCATATGGGGCTAAGGGAGGATGCGCTAAAGGTGGCATCTCATCTGACGCGGCTAAAGCCGGGCGAAGAACAGTATTCGCTGCTCTTCTCCAGCCTGGGAGGAACCGTCGGCGCCGCTGCCCCCACCCCACCTTCAAATCCCGTACCTCCACCCACGGGGAGGATCGTCGCATTGATCTCGGCGTACAATGAGGGTGACGTGATCTACCACGTGATCGGCGACCTGATCTCCAACGGCGTCGAAGTGTACTTCCTGGATAACAATTCGACCGACAACACGATCTCCGAAGCCAGCAAGTGGCTTGGCAAGGGCCTGATCAAGGTGGAGCGCTTTCCGGAGGATGCCGGCTATGCGGCCAGCTGCGGAAAGGAGTACGTTTGGAGGGAGGTGCTGCGGCGCAAGGAGGAGCTGGCGACCCAACTTGGAGCGGATTGGTACCTGCACGCCGACGCCGACGAATTCCGCGAGTCCCCATGGCCCGGCAAGACCCTGGCCGAGGCCATTCGCGAGGTGGACCTGCTGGGATACAACGCCCTCAACTTCGCCCTCTTCAATTTCCGCCCGACCGACAACGCCTATGTTCCGGGCTCGGATGTCCGACGGCACTTGACGGCCTTTGAACCCGGCGACTGGTTCGACTCGGTCCAGATCAAGGCCTGGAAGAACACGGGGTGCCGAGTGGACCTTGTCAGCACGGGCGGACACTCGGTCGCCTTCAAGGACCGCAAGGTTTTCCCGGTCAATTTCATACTGAGGCACTACCCGATCCGCAGCGAAGGGCACGGCAGGACGAAGGTATTCAAGGACCGTATCCCCCGCTTCAACCAACAGGAGCGTGCGGCCGGATGGCATGTGCAATACAACGACTATGCCGACGGCAAGAACACCTTCTTGCACGATCCCTCTACACTCGTGGCGTACGACGGAAATGCAGTGCGCGCCGAGCTCCTTGGCAGGAGCAGCCTGGACCTTCTGTTCCTATCGTCCATGGCGAACGATTCGTTCATCCACCGGGCACCCGATTCCGAGGCTTTGATCGCCTGGATGGGACGAAAGCTGGGCATGACAGAGCCCCTTGCACCCGCCATCTTGGTCAAGGCCTCGCAGATCCACGACTCGATTCTGCAGACGCAGGTATTCGGCGAGAAAGAGCTTCCGCTGAAGGTCGACGAATACCTCGCCGGTCTCCTGTTGGCCTTGAACCAGGTCAAGTCGGCGTATGCCCGTATTCAGGGCAATTCCCGTATTGCGCTTGCCGCGCACGCCTTGGAGAGGGTGCTGGAGCGAAGGCGCCAATCCATCCTCCAGGACGACGCCACTTCGCAGCAGGCTGCGAGCGCCGCGCCCGCGGCGGCCGCATAAACCAGTCGTTGCATGCCGATGAAGAGGAAAGATTTCCAGAAAATCATGCGGATCCCGGGGCCGACCTAAGAACCAGGAAAAATGGAAAGCCAAACCGCAGCTAAGAAGAGGGCCGCAACACGTACCGATGCGGAGGCGACGCGGCACCTGAACAGGGCTCTCAAACTCAGGCGAGACGGCCACGCAGAGCAGGCCTTGCAAGAACTGGTCCATGTCACCCGGCTAGCCCCTTCGTTTGCCGAAGGGCACCACCAGCTTGGCAACCTGCTCAAGAGCCTTGGGCGCTGCCGCGAAGCCGCTGTTTCGCTTGGGAAAGCCCACCTGCTTGCACCCAGGAATGCGGTGATTCTCTTCAACCTCGGTGCGGCCCTGCTCAAGATTAAGGCCTATCCAGAGGCCGCAGAGTGCCTCGGGCATGCGGTCAAACTGGAGCCAGGACGTCCGGAAGGGCACAATATCCTCGGAAACGCGCTGAATCGCCTGGGGCGTTGCACGGAGGCCATCTCGTCGCTGGAGACCGCCCTGCGGCTACGGCCGGCCTACGCCGAGCCCCTCGACAACCTGGGATGCGCCCTTGCCGCGCAGGGTCGCGCGGACGAGGCCATTTCACGCTACCGCGAGGCGCTCTCGCTAGCCCCAAGCCCCTCGATCCACAGCAATCTCCTCTATTCCATGAACTTCATGGATCTCGACCCGGCGATTGTTCGCGCCGAGCACGAGAACTGGGACCGCCTATATGGCCGCCCGGCGCCGTCATGCGGGTTCCAGCCACGTGCGCGGCCTCTCACCGGGCGCCGATTGAGGGTGGGATACGTCTCCCCCGATTTCATCGATCACCCCGTTGCATTCTTCATCGCCCCGGTCCTGGCGAACCATGACCGCACAAAGGTGGAGGTGTTTTGCTATTCAAGCACCGCGGTGCCTGACGGCGTCACCCAGAGGCTGCTCGAAAGAACGGAGCACTGGCGCGATATCGCAAAGCTTAGTGACGACGACGCGGCGGCGACGATCGCCAGTGACGAGATTGACCTGCTGGTGGACCTTTCAGGCCATACGGGGGACAACCGCCTGACGGTCTTCGCCCGCAAGCCGGCGCCCGTTCAAGCCACGTGGATAGGGTATCCCAACACGACCGGACTCAGGGCCATGGACTACCGCCTGACAGATTCTGTCAGCGATCCGATCGGAATGACCGAGGCCCACTACACGGAGAAACTCGTTCGCCTTCCGGATACCTTTTCGTGCTACGAGCCAAGCCAGGACAGCCCCGCTGTGGGCCCGCTTCCCGCCGCGAGGACAGGAGCCGTGACGTTTGGCTGCTTCAACAATTTCGCAAAGGTCCGCCCGGAGATGATAAGCCTTTGGGCCCAGATCCTATCCGAGTTACCCGGATCAAACCTGCTCCTAAAGTCCAGTGGCTTTGCCGACGCGCACACCTGCGACCTGGTTGCTCGCCGGTTCCAATCCGAAGGGGTAAGTCCCACCCGAATCCTGTTCGATGGCATGAAGCGGCCCCTCAACGGGCATCTCCAACTCTATGATCGCGTGGATATTGCGCTGGACCCCTACCCCTATAATGGGACGACGACGACCTGCGAAGCGCTTTGGATGGGGGTACCCGTCGTGACCATGGCCGGCAGGACCCACGCGTCCCGCGTTGGGGCAAGTCTTCTTTCCCTGTTGGAGCTGCAATCCTGCGTTGCCTCCTGCGCCGCCGACTATCTCGGGGCATGCAAGCGTTTGGCCGCCGATATACCGTACCTTGCGGCCCTGCGCATTGAGCTGCGCGACAGGATGCGAAAGAGCCCGCTGTGCAACGCCGCGCAATTCGTGCGCAAGCTGGAGGAGGCCTACACGACGATGATTGAGACCGGTGCGAACCAAATTGAAACGATCGACAAATGAGCCTCCAACAAATCCTCGCAGCAAGCGCATACCCCACGGACAAATCCCAGGGCTACCTGGACAATTATGAGGAGTTCTTCGGGTCGCTGCGCGACCAGGACGTAAGGCTTCTCGAACTGGGCATCAACTACGGCGGCTCCCTGCAGATGTGGAGGGACTATTTCCCCAAGGGCGTCTGTGCGGGACTCGACCTGACACCGGTCACCGTGGACGACCCCACTGGGAGGGTGCGCGTGTATCAGGGGATGCAGCAGGACACCGCCCTTCTCGACCGGATCGCCCGGGAGGTGGCTCCCGACGGCTTCGACATCATCATCGACGATTGCTCCCATGTGGGATACCTGACCGCGATAACGCTGGGCCATCTGTTCGACAAGCACCTCAAGCCGGGCGGCATCTACTGCATAGAGGACTGGGGTTGCGGATACTGGGATTCCTGGTCGGATGGCAAGGCGTATCAAAAGCCCGTCTACGACATGCAGCAGCACCGATTCATCAGCCACGACTACGGCATGGTCGGATTCATAAAGACGCTTGTCGACGAATGCGGAATAGAGGACGCCACAAAGGCGGGCCGCGGCACTCCGCCCCCCACCCGGTCAAGTATCAAGAAACTCCAGATCTCGGGCGGCCAGGTGTTCCTCGTAAAAGCCTGATTCACCAAACCCGTTGCTGGGCCGGCGCACCCCCAGGAGGGCTTCGCGCGGCCCAATGGTCCTGATTCCTAGCGTTACAGGGGTGAGATTAAGGTCTCTGCAGGCTGCGCAAGTTCCCCCAGCCCGTCGTCTACGGTCCAGGCGGTTTGGAAACCCAAGATGCGCTTGGCGGCGCTCGGATCTCCCAGGGAATGCCGAATGTCGCCCGGCCTCTCCGGGGCGTGTTCCGCCTTTGCCGAGCCCCCGAAATGCGCCGAAAGGCAACCGACGAGTTCCAATAGCGACGTGCCCCGGCCCGAGCAGACATTCAGAGTGGACGACGGGAGGCTCGGAAGCGTTGCCCCAAGAAGGTTTGCCCGGGCGATATCGCGAACCGAGATGAAATCCCGGCTCTGATTGCCATCGCCGAAGATCGTGGCGCTCCTGCCCTCCATAAAGCATCGGCTGAAGGCCGTGATGACCCCGGAATACTGCGATCCCGGGTCCTGTCTGGGGCCGAACACGTTGAAGTACCGAAGGCAGATTGCCGTGAAGCCGTAGGCCCTCGCATAACCCAGCAGGAGGTTCTCCGAGGCCAACTTCGCGGCCCCATAGGGGCTCACGGGCATGCAGGGGGCGGCGGCCTCGTTCAGGGCCTGTCTGGATGACTCCCCATAGACGGCCGCCGATGACGCGAAGACGACGCGGCCGACGCTGCGCTTGCGCGCGGCTTCGGCAATCGCGTGGGTTGCCTGCACGTTCAAACGGAAGTTGAGGGCAGGAGTTGCGATGCTCTCTTGGACACTCACGAGCCCTGCCAGATGGATGATGGCTGAGGGCGCGAACTGCGCGACGATCTCATCCAATTCCCCGGCCTCGGCGACGTCCCCTTCGCGAAGCACGAATTCCGGGTGGGCTGAGCAGGACCAAAGGTTTTCCAGCCTTCCCGTTCGGAAATTGTCCACCCCGCACACCGCGTGGCCCGCGGCGAGCAGGGAGTCGCATGTGTGGCTGCCGATGAAGCCGGCTGCTCCCGTGACAAGGACCCTGGATTGCTTCGTCATCGCGCCTTGATTCAGTCCGTCAGCCGGCATTTGCGGAGGCTTCCTCCATCTGAGCCGCGGCGCCGTCGAGGCGGCGGAGCTTCTCGAGCGTGGGTCCGTCGTTGGGCTTTATCTCAAGGAGCTTCCTATAGTAGTTCGAAGCCTCGAAGGCCTGTTTGGCCGCCAAGGCCAGATCTCCCAGGTCGGCCAGGTACTCGGTGTTGAGCGGTTCGATCCTATGAAGATTCTGCAGCGCCCGGACCACGAGACTCATGCGGCCCGCATGATAGGCTGCAACGGACAGCAGCCTGAGCGCCGCAACATTGTCCCGGTTAAAGTCCAGAACACGCGATGCAAGCCAGACGGCCTCCTGCCAACGTTTCTCCTGGATGTACTTTTGGACGAGCTCGAGCGTCTCCACGTAGGCAATGGTCCGCGGATCCAGCAGAAGGAACAGGTCCTGAAGATCGGTGGCGCTTAGAAAGCGCCCCATGTTGAAAAGACCGTGGAACCCAAAGGGGAGCGCCTGTTCCAGGGGGGCAATGCGTTCGAATGCGAACTGGTCGGCGACGGACTCCGGCGCAAAGCGGATGCCATGCCGCGCCTCGAGCGCCGGGCGGCCTATCCGGCAAATGACGTCGTCCTCGTTGAGAATGCTGCCCCTGACCCCGAGGGATTGAACCGCGTCGAGAAGCTTTTTTGAACGCAGGGAAAAGCCCCCGTTGCCCACGTTGCACCCGTCCTTATGCCACCATTTGGCCCCGATGTAATCGTAGTCGAGGAACTGCTCTCTCCACGCGCCGGAGTTCACGACGTACCCGTCCCACTGGATCACAAGCGCATAGTCCGAGGCCACGAACCGCCCGAGCTCGTTCAGCATGAAATGCGAATATTCCTCCCGGGAGGAGATCCTCGAGATCGGGAGCACGTCTATGCCCGGGGTGGACGCAGTTGGGGATTGGTGCGTCAGCAGCACCGCCCGAGCGAAGGTGCAGTGCTCCATGCTACGGCGCATGGCAATGACCGCGGCTGCAGGGTTGACGCAGTCGACGCAGACCAGGGTGACTCTCGGCAGGGAGAGCATCAGGCAGTCGCAAGAGACGGCGTTTGTGCGAGGTGCCAATTCGAAAGGGGGTTGGCCTCGCCGTAGTACTGCCAGTTCGATCTCAAGACCGGGGTGAACCGCGCCTCGGACCGGAAGACGAACATCTTTTCGTTGGGCAGGCAGAGTTGGTCCACCAGGTTCGAGAAGCAGCTGTCGATCAGGAGCAGGAACCTCGCGCGCTCAAGGATGAGCAGCCAGTCAAAGATGCACTCGGTCTGCTCGCTTATCTCGATGACCTGGTGGCCCGCATACTGGGATGGAATCTTTACGTCGGCCTTGGCATTGGATCCCTGGCGATGCACGACGATGTAATCGTCCTTCTTCACGAGCCTCTTGAAGAGAAGCTTCTCGCGCTCCGCATGGCGCCGGATCGAGAGGTTCCATTTCTCAGAGAACGGAACCCCGGCGGCAGCATACTTGTACTCGTCGAACTTCAGGCTCCCGAAATAGGCCGGGTGTTCCGACGGCGTGTCCGTGAAGTAGCTGTAGAGCGTGACCACGCGCTCGCAGCCCATCGCCTTGAGCAGCCTCTTGGGATCGTTCAGGAAGCCGTCCGCATTCGGATTGAAAGGGAACGGGATGAACCGGACGTAGGTAACGGCATGGCTAAACGAGCTCAGGAACCGTCCGTCGATCGGCCAATAGACCTCCACGCCGCGATCGTGGTAATACTTCGCGATGGGCAGTCCTATGATGATGTCGCCGATTCCCCGCGACTGGATCAAGCCGAGCTTTTTTGACATGGAGGAGTTGGGAATACCGGTGATGGGAGGGCGCGCGGGCGATTGAGTCCGGGCTGCGCTGCAATCAGCAAAGAACATACCAACCCGCCAAATGTTATTGTAACCGGTTCTTATATAATTAGTTAGATTCAGATAAGACCCCTGGGTTTCCAGCCTCTCGAGCGTGCCCGACGCAAAGGAAAAAAGTGCCTAGCATCGCCTTCGGGCATCGTCTTGGCCCCCCCTGCGACCGGAAGCCCCCGACGGGGCCCATCGGTGAAGCTACTTTTGAGAGCGAGGCAAAGGGCCTGGTCGGCAACCGATCCAACGCGGCGCGCAGTCCGCGCATGGCAAAGCCTCCCGGATCCATCCGTTGGAAGATGCTTCGTCACGCAGGCGGATGAACTTGAGCCCAATTCGGCCGATAAGTCCGCAGGCGGAGCCGCCGCCCTGAAATTACCGGCACCGGGGCATACATATGCCTAAAGGGGCCTCCCGTCCTGCCGATAGAACCACCATCCCGTTGATTGTGCCCTGAGCCGGCGCAGACGTGAGATCCGTTATATTTCCTAATGAATTCACTCGTTTTGTCGCCCACCGACCACGCCATACGACGGCGCATTGACGCCTGTCCAAAGCTTGCGTCGCTCCAGTGCAACAACCGGGCGCTGAGCGATCTAGTGAAGTCCGAACTGAGCCTTACCTCCCAGATTGCCGAGATCATCCGCCGGGACCCCTCGCTCTCCGCGCGCCTGCTCAGGATGGTCAATTCGGTGTATTTCGGCCTTTCGGCGCGCGTGAACAACATCGAGGAGGCCGTGTTTTTCCTGGGGCTGCGCCAGATACGCGAGCTGTCCATGGCGACCCCCGTCATCGAGGAGCTCGAGGGGCTGCAGAACAGCTCCGCGGTCCCGCTGCCCTGGAGGGACCTCTGGGCGCACAGCATCGGGACCGCCGTCCTCACCCGAGAGATCCTCCGGGCGACCCCCCTGGCGATCGATGACGAGACCGATTACCTCGCCGGACTCCTCCACAACGTGGGCAAGGTCGTGATGGCCTCGGCGTTCCCCGATGAGCTGCATGAGGTCACCCGCACGCCGCACAGCTCGACCTCCGACGTCTGCGCGCACGAGCGCCGGCTCATCGGCTGGGACCATGGGCAGATAGGCGCCTACTACCTCGAGCGCCACCAGCTCTCCGAGGAGATCACTCTCGCCGTCAAGTTCCACAACGACCCCAACATGGCCCCCCGCCAGCGGCTGTTCGCTGCGGCGGTTCAGGTGGCGGATAACCTCGTGCGCCACGCGGGCATCTCCGGGGGCTTCGAGCTCGTGGACCCCGTGAAGACCGACTCTTGGATGGAGCTGGACGGCTGGACGATACTCTACGGCGCCGAGGGCGAGGAATCGTCCCTGGCCAGGGCCCACATCGCCAATGCGCTGCAGCAGCTTCCCGCCATGCTTAGCGGGCTGTTGTAAGCCCGGCTGACCGGCGCTGCGGATTCTACTAAGACGCCGCCCAGTTAGCTCAAGTCGCGGGGCCCTGCGCCGATGTTCATGGGTGCATGTCTGTCGTGAGCTGCGAATCATTCGCGGGAACCTCCACGTTCCCGCACCCTGAGGTATTGCTTGGCGCGTCCGCCGGCAGTTCGGCGTTGGTGTATTGCCGTGACTGGCAGGGGCACGTGCTCGCAGCAAACCAGGCCTTTGCGCGCAAGTTTGGCTGCAACGTGGCCGATTTGCCCGGCCGCCCCGTGTCCACCTTCGTGCACGTCGACGACGTGCGGGCCATGGCCGTCTCCGACTCGGAGCTGCAGCAGGCGCCCCACCGCACGAGCCGCGACACCCGCTGGCTCACGCCGCAGGGTTGGCGCTGGATTGCGTGGGAGGAGACCGCGCTCCTCAACGAAAGCGGCAATGCCATCGGCGCGCGCGCCATGGGCCACGACATCACCCGCCAGAGGGTGGCGGAGGAGCAGTTCTACAAGCTCTCGTGCGCGGTCGAGCAGTCGCCCGTCGCCATGGTGATCACCGACGCCGAGGGCCAGGTGCAGTACGTGAACGCCAAGTTCACGGACGCGTCCGGCTACACCCTCGAGCATATCCTCGACAACAACGTGGCCGTCCTGCGGGAGGGTCACCCGAACGAGGCCTCGTACAGGAAATTCTGGGAGACCGTAAGGAGCGGGCGTGAGTGGCGCGGAGAGCTCTCAAGGGAGCGCCCGGACGGCAAGCGCACCTGGGAGTCCGTGCAGGTGTCGTGCCTGCGCAATGCCGCGGGCGAGGTCACCAACCTCCTTTGCCTGAGGGAGGACGTCACGGAGCGCAGGACCCTCGAGGACCAGCTCAGGCAGGCGCAGAAGATGGAGAGCCTCGGTACCCTCGCCGGCGGGATCGCGCACGACTTCAACAACCTGATCGCGGTCATCAACGGCTTCGCCGAGCTCCTGCTGCTCAAGCCGGGCGACCCGGCCACGCTCCAGAAGTGCGTCAGGGAGATCCGCCGCGCGTCCGAGCGCGCCACCGGGCTGGTCCGCCAGATCATGACCTTCAGCCGGAAGGCCGAGGTCAGCTTCGCGCCCGTCGACTTCAACCAGCTCTGCCGGGACCTCGTGGCCCTGCTCGCCGCGACGTTCCCCAGGAACATCTCGTTCAACTTCGCCCTGGACGAGGACCTGCCCCCGCTCATGGCGGACCAGAACCAGGTGCAGCAGATTGTCCTGAACCTCTGCGTCAACGCACGCGACGCCATGCCCTCGGGCGGGTCCATCACGCTTTCCACGGCACGCGTCGAGGGCTCCGCACTTCCCCCCTCGCTCGCCGGCAACCGGGCCTATGCGTGCCTTTCGGCGACCGACACCGGGACGGGCATGTCGCCCGAGGTGCGCGCGCGCATCTTCGAGCCCTTCTTCACGACGAAGTCCTCCGACCAGGGCACGGGCCTCGGCCTTGCCGTGGTTTACGGCATCGTCGCCAGCCACGAGGGCACGATCGAGGTCGAGAGCGAGCCGGGCTCCGGGAGCACGTTCAAGATCTACCTGCCCCTTGCCGATAACGCCACGCCTGCGCCCCAGGCGGCAAAGTCGGCGGACTTTCCCGGGGGCGCCGAGACGCTTCTGATCGTCGACGGTGACGCTCCGCTTCGCCTGCTGCTTGAGGCGACCCTTACCAGCAAGGGCTACCACGTCATCACCGCCACGGACGCCGCGTCTGCCGTGTCGAGGATCACCGACCTGACCCAGAACCTTGACGGCGTCCTGCTCGACATGGATCTGCCTTCGGCAAGCGCGGTCGAGGTCCTTAGGGCCGTCGAGTCCGCGCGTCCGGGCCTTAGGGCCGTGATCCTCACCGGCGAGCTGCCCCCGAGCATGCGCTCCGAGTTCGAATGGCTCGGCCAGCGCCATAGCGTACGCAAACCCTATACGATCGAGCACCTCGGCCGCATGCTGCGGGAGCTGCTGGAAGAGGCCCAACATTCGGCGCAACCTGTTGCTCGATAAAGTATTTAACCATGAAACCGCAGGAAAACAATATCGCAGAGGGGCATTCAGGAACGCCCCGCATGTGCCGATATTGCCGGGAGGTATTCCTGCGTGATCAGAACTCATGGACCGCTGCAAAGCACATGCATTCAACCTCCCTGCCCGGGCGCCACGTGGGGATCCGGGGTTACGGGCTTTATCTCTCGATGTTCCTGATACCCGGGACCGTGCTCTGCATGCCCCTCTCCTTCAGCGAGCCGAAGCCGACCAGCCGCTCAAGGCCCTACCTCGTGGTCGCCGGGCCGCCCGCGCTCCGCTTCCAGGACGCGCTGGTGCCGCTGCCCGATGTGAGCACCCGCCCGCCAGCCGGTGCGCCTCCGCATCCCTTCGCAAAGCCGGAAATCTCCGCCGCAAGGCTGGAGCCGAGGCAGGAGGAGCCAGCCGCGGCCGCCCCGTCCCAGGCCGCGCCGTCGTCCAAGCCGGCCGCCGCGCCCGAGCCGGCCTCGACCGCGGCTCCCATCCTTCCCGACGATGCCAAGTCCAAGGTCCGTCCCGAGGACTTTCTCCCCTATTTCCAGTTTCCGGGAGCGGGGCCCAATCCGGAGGATGTCTCCTCAGCCCCCACGCCTCCTGAGCCGGGAAAGCTTCCCCCGAGCACCGCGACCTACCGACAGCAATGACCCGCCCAAATTTGTACCAGCGTCCCACCAGCGGAATCATCCTAGCCCTGATTCTCCTGTGCGGTCCGGCGGCTATCGGGGCGGATGTGCCCCCGGCTGGCGCCGCGCCCGAGCCCGCTCCCAAGAGCGTGGCCAGCGTCATTGCGGCCGACAAGGTCGCCGAGGCCAAGGGCCTCCTCATCCTCGGGGCGAGCCTGACCGAGCGCTCCGACTACGCGGCGGCGGAGATTGCCTACCGGCAGATTCTCAGCTCGCGCGACTTCAGGGTTTCGGACCAAAAGGACGCTCTTATAGGCATCGCCAAGATGTACCGCCGGGCGGGCAGCTTCACAAAGTCGGCGGCCATCTACGAAAAATACCTGAAGGAGTTCCCCGACGATGGCCGCGTGCCCGACGTGCTGCTCGACCTCGGCCGGGTGCTGCGCTCCATGGGCGCGTACCGGCTCGCCATAAACCGGTTCTATAGCGTCATTGATTCCACGCTCAAGCTTCAGTCCGAGAACTTCGACCACTACCAGCTCCTTGCGAAGACGGCGCAGTTTGAGATCGCGGAAACCCACTTCGCCTCGGGCAACTTCGTGGAGGCCGGCAAGTTCTTCGGGCGCCTGCGCCTGCTCGACCTGGCCCCGGCCGACCGCGCACGCGCCCACTTCAAGTCGGCGTACGCGTTGCAGCTGGCGGGCGACCTGGAGGGCGCCGTCACCACCCTTCGCGCCTACCTCGAGCAGTGGCCCAAGGACGAGAACGTGCCCGAGGCCCGCCACCTGCTCGCCACGACGCTCCTTCAGTTGAAGCGCCCCGACGAGTCCCTCTCTGCCACGATGGCGCTCCTTCGCGGGGAGCAGGCCAATTCCGCCGCCGACCCCAAGCGCTGGTCCTACTGGCAGCGCCGCACCGGCAACCAGCTCGCGAACGAGTTCTTCCAGACCGGCGACACAACGAACGCGCTGGCCGTCTACCGGGGCCTCGCGGCGCTTTCCCCGGACCCGGCCTGGAGGCTGCCGCTGAGCTACCAGATCGGCCTCTGCTACGAGCGCCTGCGGATGATTGACCTGGCCCGGGCATCCTACCAGTCGATCGTCGACGCGGCGGCACAGCCCTCCCCCGCGAAACCCGCGGGTCCCGCGGGAGCCCCACCTTTGGAGATGAATGAGCTCGCGCGGATGGCCAGCTGGCGTATGGAACATCTGGAGTGGAACGAGCGGACCGAGCACCAGCTCACCGCCTTCTTCTCCACCGGCTCGACGCCGGGAGAAAAGATCCCCACCCTCGCCACACTCCATGACACCCCTGCAAGCCCTGCAGAACCACCAAGAGCTGTGCAATGAACTGCACGAGCTGACCCTCGAGGAGAACCGTTTCCTTCAGCAGAACAAGCGGCCGCCGGACTCGAGCCTGCTTGACCGCAAGCGCGCCATGCTCGCCCGGCTTGATGAGACGCTGTCCGCCCTGAGGAGCGCTTCCCGGGAGGGTTCGAAAACGACCGAGTTCCTGCAGGCCGTGGAGAAGACCCGCTCGCGGATACTTCAGATCCTGCAGCTCGACCGCGAGAACGAGCAGCTCCTTCTGCGCTACAGCCTGACCGGTAACAGGCCGGTCACCGCACCGGTCCAGGCGCCGGCCCCGTCGGCCCTGCAAAGCATCTACCAGCGCCACGCCTGACGGTGCCCCCAGGGGGTGAGTCTCGAGGCGTCAGCCGGGATTTCTCAGCCGGCCTAACCCCTCATGGGCCCGCGGGATAACCCCGTTTCCGGCCGTCTATCCGCAAAAGTTCCGGGCGTTTGGGTCGATAAGGACGTGATGTTGCAGGACCCATCCGCATCACCCAATGGCTATCGCCTAGCACCCGACGAAATCGTCCGGCTGCTGCGCTTTCTGCCGTCTGCGCCGCGGGTTCTCCCCAAGCTGAAGAACCTCCTAAGCGACGGAAACTCCTCCATGACGGAGGTGGTCTCGCTCATCCGCCTGGACCCGGGCATCGCCGCCCGCGTGCTTCAGATGGGCAACAGCGCCTACTACAGCCAGGGCATGCGCTGCTACACGGTCGACGAGGCGGTCAACCGGGTCGGGTTCGACCAGGTCTACGAGCTGGTCTCCGTCGCCGTGTCCTCGCAGGTGCTGATCAGGCCGCTTGCGACCTACGGGATCGAGGCGGACGACCTCTGGCGCCGGAGCGTCGCGTGCGCCCTGTCCGCCGAGGTGCTTGCGGAGCGACTCGGCATCAGCCGGGACATCGCCTACACCGTGGGGCTGCTGCATTGCGTGGGTCTCGTCGCGATCGACGAATGGGCGTTCCGCCAGCAGCTGGGAATGTACTTCGCCGGCGGGGACCTCCCCCTGGAGACGTGCGAGGCCGAGCGGGCGACCCTCGGGTTCCACAACGCCGAGGCCGGGGCCGCGCTGCTCAGGCACTGGGAATTCCCCGCCGTCATGTCCGAGCCCGTGCGCTGGCAGTATCTGCCGCGCGGGACCTCGGCCCACTTTCAGCTGTCGTGCGCCCTGCACCTCGCCAAGTGGCTGCGCAACACGGTGTGCCGCGCGGAGGAGTCCCCGATGCCGGACGCGCAGCTGCTGCGCGCCGTGAAGGTCACGCGGGGCCAGATGGAGGAGATGGCGCAGGAGGTCCGCCTTCGGATGGCCGACGTGAGCTCGCTCCTCGAGTCGAGCCTCCCCGGAAAGTCCTGCCTCACCTTCCCGAGCGCCGAGCGCGAGATCGCGAGTCACTCGATCACGCGCAGCTTCATCGACCGCTACGCCTAATGCGACGGGGCGCCTCCCAGGGGCTCCAGCCGCGCGGTCTTGATGTAGTCGAGGCTCGGAAAGGACTTCTCCAGGTAGGCATTGCCCTGGGCGCTGATCAGGTCCTGGTCGGGGTTCTCGCCGTAGCCCGAGAAGATCCGGTCCACGTTCTCCATGCCCTCGACGACCCTGCCGACCGGCACGAAGCCCGCCTTGTCCAGGTTGCGGTTGTCCCCGAGGTTGATGAAGAGCTGCGTCGTCCTGGAGTTGGGGTCGGATGTCATGGCAAAGACGACGGTTCCCCGCGTGTTTGAATTCGACGCGACGACCGGGTCGTCCTTGATGGGGTTGTCCCACGCCTTCGTGAGCTCGGGTTTGCCGGAGAGCCCGAACTGGACCACAAACCCGGGAACGACCCGGAAGAATCGGGCGCCGTCCAGGTAGCCCGCCTTGACCATGTTGAACAGGCGGTCGGCCCCGATCGGCCCATTCGATCGGGTCACGTCGATCACGATGGGGCCGCGACTGGTGTCCATCGCGACCCGGAAGGCGGCCGGGGCGGTCTCGTTCGGCGGACGGGGCACGTCGCCCATGCACGAGGCAAGGAGGACGGCGACGCAGGCGATCAGGGCGGTTCGTTTCATAATCCCGGCAGGTGTCTATTCACCAGCAACTTGCATGACGGGGCGGGTCCATGAGGCAAGGCGATATGCCGGAATAACGGCCTCAATGATACAAAACTCATTTATGCGCAATGGATTAGATAATTATCCCAATCAACCCCCGGTCATGATCGCCCGGTGCGGGTCAAGCCCACGGCCAGCCGTGCCGTATAAGAATTGGAGCCACCACGCCCCATGGACGACCTCGCACACCGAAAATTCACGGGACGTTACTGCAACACCCACCCCGACAAGGTGACCGCTGCGGCCATCGAACTGGCCCTGAAGCAGGCGCACGTCGCCCTGGGGCAGGGCCGCCTGATCAATCCGAGCGAGGCGATGGCGATAGCCCTGGGGCACGGCAAGGGAAAGGAAACCCTCTTTTCGATCGCGCGCACGGTGGCATGGGACACCGGGGGCGACCAGGATGACATCCTGAGCTACCTCGGAGAGCGCTACCCAAATTTCGCCTGAGCCCTGGGAGACCCGCCGCAATCCTACGCCCGCCGCAACAGCGTGAGGCGCCCGATCGGAAGCCACTCCGCAACCAGGATGTCGCCGCTCTGCAGGAAGATCGCGGCATGCGGGGTGATGAACTTCCCGGGTGTGAATTCGCTGCGCGCTTGGCCGCGCCTGGAGCCCACCTTGCCGTTGATCGCAATGCCGTCACCCAGCTGGGCCACGACCCGGTAGTCTCGGTCGAGGATGCAGACCTGGCTGTCCAGGTCGGGACAGACCATCCAATCCCCGCGGACGTCGAAGTGGCACGGCATCCTCAGGCGTGAATCGTCCTTCACCGTGCGAAGGTGCCTCCCGTCAAGGGAGAACACCTGGAGGCGTCGGTTGCCCCGGTCGGCGACGACCAGCACAGGCTCGGCACCCCGGGTGTCGACCCATTGGCCGTGAGGGTTGTCGAGCTCCCCGTCGCCATGGCCGGGGTGCGCGATCTCACCCAGGAAGCGGCCGTCGGCGGAGAAGCGCAGCATGTGGCTGGATCCGTACCCGTCCCCCACGTAGAAGTCCCCGTTCGGCGCGAACGCGACGTTCGTGGGCACAAAGTCGATCGGGGCGCCCCCGTAGGCGGGATCCTCGCGCGGGTAGCCGTGCTGCCAGAGGACCTCGCCGGCAAGCGTCGTCTTCACCACCTTGCAGCGGTTGATGTCGCAGTGGTACAGGTGCTCCTCACTCCCCTCGCGCCTGAGATTCAGCCCGTGCGCGCCCCCGCGGAAATCCTCGCCGAAGGCCCTGACGAACTTCCCCGAGGCGTCGTAGACCACGATCGCCTCTGCGCGCATGCTCGACCGGTTGACCGTGTGCGCGACGTAGATGTTTCCCGCGGCGTCCTGGCAGAGGCCGTGGGTGTCGCCCCAGACCAGGCCCTCCGGCGGGAGAAGCCAGTCGTGCACGCACTCGTACGTGTGCTCGCCCGAGCCGACGACGGGCAGGCCGCTCCCCGACTTGTCGGAGGCGCGGACGAAGAAGGACGGAACCGTCGCCGCCGCGGCCAGCGTGGCGCTCCGAACGAGGAAGGATCTCCTGGATATCATGTTCATCGTCGTCATGGGATCTTCGGGGGTGGCGCGGCGGCCTTGGACGCCTCCACGAGGGGTTTCGGTTCGAGGTTGAGTGACTCGCCGGTGTTGGCCTCAAACTGCTCGGCCTGGATCTGCCGCTCGCGCTCCGCCACCTCCGACTTCCATCGGGTGACGCGGCGCTTGTCGACGAGCAGTTCGCCGAGCGCCCTGGCTGCGGCGGGCGTCACCGCGGTCTGCCAGAGATAGAGCGAGCGCAGCCTCGGCAGCGCGCGCAGGGACGCCAAACCCTTGTCGGTGACGGCCGTGCCCCGCAGGTTGAGGTACTCGATGCGCCTGAGGTGGGAGAGCCTCGAGAGCCCGTCGTCGGTCACGCGGGTCTGGTCGAGGTGAAGCCGCTCCAATCCGCGCATCGCCCCGAGCGCCGAGAGCCCTCCGTCGGTGACCGCCGTGTTCCCGAGGTCGAGCCACTGGACTGCGGGCGCGATGGGCGCCAGCAGCCTTAGCTGCGCGTCGCCGAACGCCTTCGCGCCGGGGCGGGCGTTGACCTCGATCCACGGGCCGTCCGGTGTCAGCGGCCGAATGATGATGCCCAGGCTCTCCGCGATCCGCCCGGCCTGCGCGAGTGTCGCGGCGCGCTCGGGCGGGGCCCCCGCAGGGGCGCCCCCGAGCCTCTCCTCGAGGACGGCCGCGACAAGGGGCGGCAGGTCGAGCGACGAGAGGGGCTTGTCACGGGGAGTCCCCGCATCGACCCACCACTCCAGGACCGTCAGGTCGTCGTCGGACAGCTGGGGCTTGCCCCTTGGCGGCATGTGCTCCTTCGCGTCCTGGGGAAGGTCAATCCTGCGTACGAGGGGGCTCGCGGCAAGGTCCCCTGGCTTGATCGCGGGCCCGTGCTTGCCCCCCTTTGCGAGCAGGTCCCAGGAGTCCATCCTGAGGCCGCCGTTGCTCTTCGCCGAGCCGTGGCAGCTTTCGCAGCGCTCCTTCAGGATGGGCTGGATCGCGTCCGCGAAGACAAGGGCACGGTCGAAGGCGACGGCGGGCTGACCCGGCGCGGTCGCCGCGGTCTCCATCCCGAGGCGGCGCGCGATCGCCTGGGGCAGGTGCGAGGTGAGGTAGTCGCTCCCGTGCGTGATCTTGGCGCCCGCGTGGGCCGCGAGGACGATGAGGGCGAGCGAGACCGCATACGCCGCGGCGTAGAGCCGCCTCCAGCGGTGCATGGCAAGGACCAAGACGGATGCGAGGGCGGCGGCAATCCCGAGCGCCTGGTGCCGCCCGACGAGGGCCATGTCGTAGTCGCCGCCGTGCGCGAGCTTCCATCCGAGGAACGCCGCCAGCACGGAGGCCGCCGCGCCTAGGGCGAGGATCAGCGCCCGCTCGGCCTGGCCTACGCCGGGCAGCCACGTGAGCCCGCGGATCCGCCGGGCCATCCCGGCAAGCTCAAGGGCCCCGAGAAGCAGGAAGACCCCGATCGGAAGATGGACCACCAGCGGGTGGAAACGGCCCAGGAAGATTCCGAGTTCGCCCATGCAATCCCCCTTACGCGAAAATCCCCTTTGCGACCTTCCCGTGCACGTCCGTCAGGCGGAAGTCGCGGCCCTGGAACCGGTAGATCAGCCGCTCATGGTCGATCCCGAAGCTCGCGAGCATCGTGGCATGCAGGTCGTGGACGTGCATCTCCTGCCCATCCTCCAAATACCTGTACCCGAGATCGTCGGAGGAGCCCCAGCTGAGGCCCCCGCGGATCCCTCCCCCGGCCATCCACAGCGAGAACGCGTTGATGTGGTGGTCGCGCCCGCTGCCCTGCCCCATAGGGGTCCTCCCGAATTCCCCTCCCCAGAGGATCAGGGTGTCGTCGAGGAGCCCCCGCTGCTTCAGGTCCTTCACGAGGGCCGCGCTCGGCTGGTCGACCCGCCGGCAGACGTCCTTGATGTCGTTGTCCAGGTTGCCGTGCTGGTCCCATCCCCGGTGGTAGAGCTGGATGAAGCGGACCCCGCGCTCGGCGAGGCGCCGCGCCAGGAGGCAGTTCGAGGCGAACGAGCCGTCGCCCGGCTCCTTCACGCCGTACATCTGGCGGATCGACTCGGGCTCGCTGCTCATGTCCGCGAGGTCGGGGATGCTGGTCTGCATCTTGAAGGCGAGCTCGTACTGAGCGATCCGGGTCTGGATCTCGGGGTCCAGGGTGTCTTCTCCGTGGAAGCCGTTGAGGCGGGCGATCTCGTCGATCACCTGGCGCTGCGTGCTCTGGCACACCCCGTCGGGGTTGCCCACGTAGTGCACGGGAACCCCCTTGCTCTGGAACTGCACGCCCTGGAAGCGGCTCGGCAGGAAGCCCGCGGACCACTGTCTGGCGGACACCGGCTGCTCCCCGCCCGAGGGCCCGCGCGACATGAGGACCACGAAGCCCGGGAGGTTCTCGGTCTCGGAGCCGAGCCCGTACAGGAGCCATGACCCCATGCTGGGCCTGCCCTTCACCATGGACCCGGCGTTCATGAAGGCGTGAGCCGGGTCGTGGTTGATCTGCTCGGTGTGCATCGAGCGGACGACGCAGATGTCGTCCGCGATCTGCTGCGTGAACGGGAGGAGGTCGGAGATCACCTGCCCCGACAGGCCGCAGCGCGAAAAGGTGAAGGACGAGCCGCGCGCGAGGAGCTTCGTGTTCTGGAGCTGCGCGAGCTGCTGGCCGTTCGTGAACGACGCCGGGAAGGGCTGGCCGTGGATCCGGTTGAGCTCGGGCTTGGGGTCGAACAGGTCCACGTGGGACGGGCCGCCGGCCATGTACAGGTGGATCACCCGCTTGGCCCGCGGCGGAAAGTGCGGCGAGGGCAGGATGCCCGGCCAGCGCCCGCCCTCGGGCGCACCCGCCGGCTCGCCGCCTGAGAACAGCCGGGGATTCGCGAGCGAGCCGAGCGCAAGGGCGCCGAGCGCCTGCGCGGACTTACCGAGAAAGGTCCTTCGCGACCACTCAAGCTGCCGCCGCCTAAAGAATTCCGCTTCAAAGGGTGTGCTCATGGGTTTCCTAGTAGCGGACAATGGCCTCGTTCAGGTTCACAAGGACGCGGGCGACCGAGATCCACGCGGCCAAGGTGGGCGGGTCAAGCGAGGCCGGCGCGGGGTGCTGGCCTATCGAGACAACCTTCCTCGCCTCGTCGGGCTGCCCCTTGTAGTAGGCGAGCTGCTCCTCGAAGAACCGCTGGAGCGAATCCCTCTCGCGCTCGCTCGGCGGCCGCGCGAGGAGGTTGCGGAACGCGTCGTCGAGGTCCGCCCTGAAGCCCGCCCCCGGACGCTCGCACAGGGCCCGCTCCGCGAGGCCCCGGGCGGCCTCGACGAAGGTCGGGTCGTTGAGAAGCGTCAGCGCCTGCTGCGGGGTGCTCGAGACGATCCGGGATGCGGTGCACTCCTCCCGGGACGGCGCGTCGAAATTCGCGAGCATCGGGTGCAGGAAGGTCCGCTGCCAGTGGACGTACACCCCGCGCCGGAACTGGCGCTCGTCCTCGTCAGGGAGGTACTCGCGGTCGGGGAACTGCAGCGCCGAATAGTAGCCCTCGGGCTGGTAGGGGTAGACGCTCGGACCGCCGATATCCAGGCTGATGAGCCCCGCGGCGAACAGGGCGTTGTCGCGCACGAACTCCGCCTCCAGGCGGCGCGGGGTCTGGCGGGCCAGGAGCCGGTTGTTCGGGTCGACCTCGGCGAGCTCCGGCCGGTAGGTGGAGCTCTGCCTGTAGGTCGACGACATGACGATCTGGCGCACCATCGCCTTCACGTCCCAGCCCCTGTCCATGAATTCCACGGCGAGCCAGTCGAGCAGCTCGGGGTGGCTCGGGTACTCGCCCTGAGTGCCGAGATCCTCGACGATTGCCGAGAGCCCTGTCCCGAAGAACTGCTTCCAGAGCCGGTTGACGAAGGCGCGCGCCGTGAGCGGGTTCTCGCGCGACACGATCCAGTTGGCGAGGTCGAGGCGGGACTGGCGCGCGACCCCGGGGCGCAGACCGGGCAGGAACGCGGGGGGCGACGGCTGCACGACCTCGCCGGACTCGTCCTGCCAGTTGCCCCGCGGCAGGATGCGCGTGACCGCGGGCGTCGTCGCCACCGTCACGGTGGTGAACGCGCGGCCGTCGCGGCAGGCCACGGCGGCCCTCACGTCGTTGAGCATCGCGGCGAACTCGCCCTCGTGGGAGGCCTGGGTCCCCTCGAAGAACTCGGAGGCGATGACCCGCTCCTGATCCGGAGTCGGAAGGGCGGCCCCGAACGCCTCCCCCACCTCCCGCCACGACGCGGACCCGGGGACCCGCTCCCCCAGCGGCGACGCCGAGATGCGCACCCGGCTTGCGTTCTCGCTCGTGACCGTGGCGACGAGCCGGTCACCCTCCTTCAATTCGACGGGCTCCGTGAGCACGATCACCAGCGACTGGGCCGTGCGCGCCAGGGCGGCGGGCGAGGTCCACGCCGAGGTGATGGAGGTGACAAGCCGGCCGTTGAAGTACGTGGCCGTCGGCTGGTTCGGAAACCCGTCGGCGAGGCTGATGGACTTCGCCTTGTCCTTGCCGGCGCCGAGTAGGGCGAGCTCAAGGGTCACCGTGAACGAGTCGTCCGTCGTACTCGAGACGCGCCCGTTGTAGGACTCATCCGGCAGGACCTCGAGGCGCACCGTGGCGATCGGCCCTGGACCCGGCGAAAGCGTCAGGACCGCCCCGTCCCCCGCCTTGTAGGCGGCCGAATCCTTCACCGGTCCCAAGCGGGCGCTCTGGTCGGCGAGGACCTTCACGGCGCCGTCCTTGAGCGGCTTCGCGTCGGACACGGGAAGGACGGACCAGCCCTGGGCGTCGGCCTTCAGGCGCGCCGCGACACGACCGGCCCAGTCGCGCGACGCGGCCGCCAGCGCGGGACTGGAGCAAATCGCCCCGACCACCGACGCCAGGCGCGCCCTGCAGCGCTCCTGCAGCCTCGCCAGGCGCGCCCGCAGGTACGGGCTGTCGACCTCGATCTCCGGCGGGAATGGGGAATCGTTTGAGAACCCCTTCAGGTCCGGCTCCGGCGTGTAGTCGTAATTCTGGTAGACGCCGTACTGCTTCACGTCCCCGAAGTAGGCCTCCATCGCGTAGAAGTCCCGGGCCTTGAAGGGGTCGTACTTGTGGTCGTGGCACTCGCAGCATCCCATGGTCGACCCGAGCCACGCGGTCGAGACGGTCCGGACCCGGTCCGCGGCGTATTTCGCGATGTATTCCTTCGACTGGGCGCCCCCCTCGCGCGTCACCATGTTCAGGCGGTTGAAGCCGCTGGCGACCCGCTGCCTGTCGGTGGCTCCCGGCAGTAGGTCGCCGGCGATCTGCTCGCGGGTGAACTGGTCGTAGGGCTCGTTCTCGTTGAACGCCTCGATCACGTAGTCGCGGTAGGGAAAATTGTTGTAGAGCTGGTCGCCGTGGAAGCCGACGGTGTCGGCGAACCGGGCGAGGTCGAGCCATGCGACCGCCATCCGCTCCCCGTAGTGGGGCGAGGCGAGAAGCCGCTCGACGAGCCTCTCGTAGGCGTCCGGCCGGGTGTCCCCGACGAAGGCCTCGGTCTCGGCGACCGTGGGGGGGAGCCCCACGAGGTCGAGGCTAAGGCGGCGAATGAGGGTCCTGCGGTCCGCTTCCGGGGAGGGAGCGATCCCGCGGGCCTGCAGCTCCTGGCGGACGAAGGCGTCGACGGGGTTGGCCTTCCCCGCCCCGGGGATCTCGGCCTTCCTCGGTGCAATGTAGGCCCAGTGGGGCTCGTAAACCGCGCCCTGCTCGATCCAGCGCCGGATGACGGCCTTGTCCCTGGCCGTAAGCAGGTGGAGCGAGTCGGGCGGAGGCATCACCTGGCCCTTGTCCTCCGCGCTGATCCGCCGCCAGACCTCGGAGGCTTCGGGATTGCCCGGCACGATGGGTGTCAAGGTCCTTCCCGCCTTGTCCTTTCGCTGCATGAGCGCGTTCTCCGGCAGGTCCAGGCGCAGGCTCGCCCGGTTCGCCTTGGGGTCGGGGCCGTGGCACTTGAAGCAGGTGTTCGCCATGATCGGGCGCACGTCTCGGTTGAACCGGACCGAAGAGGGAACCGCGGACTCCGCGGCGCCGGCGCTCGCGGGCCCGCAGGCCACGAGCGCAGCCGCAAGTACGGTACCCAGCTTGATCATGGAATATTCTTGGGGTGGAAGTTGAGCCGGACGCCCTATCAAGGTGGCGGCGCCGGTTCGCAGTGCTGTTGGGAATAGGGGGTTCTCGCAGGCCTGGCCTTAAGGCGCGATCCCTTTGGTGAGGGGTGGCGCAAACTCACTGAGACGAAGGTCAATTAGGCGTCGCGCTGCAACTGGAATTAGCCTGTTGGTGCCAGTCCGTTTGTGGCCGCGGGCCGGAGCCGGCCCGCGCCCAACATTCCTGCCCCCGGCTACTTGGCCCCGCCCGGACGATCCGCCACCTCCCGGGCTCGCGTTGCGGCTGACTGCGCCGGGGCGGCCCGCACCACCCCTCCTTCTTATATGCAGCATAAACACGGGAACTTCAGGTGACTCGGGTATCGCCAGCCCGGGGCTTTTCGCTAACGCTGACGGCTGGGCCGAAACGACCCCCACTCTCATGAAGGATGACTACCCCACGTCCGAGATTAGGAATTTCGCCGTCGTTGGCCACGCATCCGCGGGCAAGACGATGCTCTGCGAGGCGATGCTTCTGTGCAGCGGCCGAATAGGCCGCCTCGGGAACATCGCCTCGGGAACGACCGTGTCCGACTACCACGCGAGCGAGCAGCAGCACCAGATCTCCGTGCATGCCTCGCTCCTCAATACCGAGTGGCTGGATCGGAAGTTCAACATCATCGACACACCCGGCTACGCCGACTTCATCAGCGAGGGGATCGGCGCCCTCAGGGTCGGCGACTTTGCGCTCGTCGTCATCAACGCGGCGCACGGCCTCGGCGTGGGAACGGACGCGGTGTGGGACTACGCCACCCACTACGGGCTGCCAAAGGTCATCGCCGTCAACGCGCTCGACAAGCCGAACACGCGCTTTGACGACGTGCTGGCCGCGGCCCGCGAGCATTTCGGCAAGAATGTCTTCCCCATGACAATCCCCCTGGATTCCGGCCCGGGCTTCAGCCAGGTCCTGGATGTCCTGCGAAACGAGGTCGTGACCTACAAGCCCGGCGGGAACGGGCGCTACACCGAGCAGCCCGCGCAGGGCGAGCTAGCCGACCGCGTCCACGAGCTCCACCGCCAGCTGATGGAGTATGTCGCCGAGTCAAACGACGCCCTGATGGAAAGGTTTTTCGAAAAGGGCGTCCTCGGCGAGGAGGAGCTGCGGGCCGGGCTCCACAAGGCGGTGCAGGACCAGGTGCTCGTCCCCCTCTTCGCGGTCTCGGCCGAGCGCAATGTGGGCGTAGCGCGCCTCATGGACTTCATCGCGAAGTTCGGCTCGTCGCCGCAGGACAGGGCCGACGTGCCCGCCCTCGACTCGGGCGGGCTCCACTGCACCGTGTCGCTTTCCCAGCCCGAGACGGTGGCCTACGTCTTCAAGACGATGAACGAGCCCGGGGTCGGCGAGCTGTCCCTGTTCCGCATCTATTCGGGGAAGCTGCGCGGCGGCGACGAGCTTTTCAACCGGACCCGGCAGGTGAACGAGCGCCTTGGCCAGGTCTACATGCTCAACGGCCACGAGCGAACCCCCGTGACGGGCCTGAAGGCGGGCGACATCGGAGCGACCGTGAAGCTGCGCGAGACGCGGACGGGGGACACCCTCTGCAGCCCGCGCTTCACGGTGGAGCTCCAGAAGGTCGAGTATCCCCACCCGAACATCCACGTCGCCCTGCGGCTGCGCGCCAAGGGGGACGAGGACAAGCTGGCGGTCGGACTCGCGATGCTCCACCAGGAGGATCCCACGTTCCGCTACCGCGTGGACGACGAGGTTCACCAGACGATCATCTCGGGCCAGGGCGAGATCCACCTGCAGGTGATCGTCGAGCGCCTCGCCCGCAGGTTCGGGGTCAGCGTCGAACTCGAGGAGCCCCGCGTGCCCTTCCGCGAGACGATCCGCGGCAGGGGCGAGTCGCGCTACCGCCACAAGAAGCAGACCGGGGGCGCCGGACAGTTCGCGGAGGTCTGGATGAGGATCACTCCGGGCGAGCGGGACAGCGGCCTTGTCTTCACCGAGTCGCTCGTCGGAAACGACGTCGACCGCGTGTTCGTCCCCTCCGTCGAGAAGGGGGTGCGCACCGTTGTCGGCGAGGGGGTCCTTGCCGGCTACAGGATCACGGATGTGAAGGTCGACTTCTACGGCGGCAAGATGCACCCCGTCGATTCGAAGGACATCGCCTTCCAGGTCGCGGGCTACCACGCGTTCAAGGAGTCGTTCGCGGCCGCATCCCCGTGCCTCCTCGAGCCGCTCTACACCATCGCGATCACGACGCCCGACGAGTACGTCGGTGCCGTCCTGGGCGACCTCTCCTCACGCCGCGGGCACATACTCGGGATTGAGGCGGACGGCCATTTCCAGGTGGTCCGAGCGACGGTCGCCGCCAGGCAGCTCCACCACTATAGCACGACGCTTCGCTCCCTGACGAGCGGCCGGGGCCGGCATTCCGAGAACTTCAGCCACTACGAGGAGGTGCCGGCCGACCAAGTGCAGCTGATCCTCAACGAGGCCAAGACGAGGCGGAACGGACAGAACGCGAAATAGGCGAGGATATCGCCCGGAACGCGGTACCTAGGAACCGCCCCGCTTCGCGGAGTCGAGTACGAGCACCCAATCGGTGTCGCCCGCCGAGTTCCTCCACGGAACCATGAATTGGTAGGGGCCGGAGTTCGGAAGACCCTCCGCGGCCTCGGAGTAGGCGCCGCTGGTCGGGTCGAACCAGCGGGCGCGCACCTTCCCGCCCATGGCGGTCAGGTCTACCTGGACCGGGCCGTTGTGCGCAGGGGGCACATAGGCGACCAGGAGTCCGCCGTCGGGCGTGGCCGCGGCCGCAACGTAGTCCGGCGCCCGTTCGGCGGAACCTCCCGCGGTGACCAGGGTCCGCATGCCCCCAAGGCCGGAGGGGACGAGGTCGAACCAGGGAATCGACCGGATGAATTCGTTCAGCCGGGCCAGGTCCCGCGCGCCCTGCGAGTCGAGGTGGCCGCGCCAGGTGTCGCCGGCAAAGGGCCAGACGTAGCCGTTGCCGGCCATGTATCCCCCCACGGTCGAGAGCCAGCCCCACCATTCGTGGCGGCGAACGGGAGGAACGGCCCACGGGTTCACCTTGTTCCCGTCGGGCCCCTCCTCGTCGTAGGGCTCCTCGAGGAGGTAGGCCGGCAGGACAGGCTGGCGGGCATAGGCGCGACGCCCGTGGTCCACCACGTACCCGCCAAAGGAATAGGCGCCGTTGAGCGTGATGAACCGGCCGAATGTCGGGTGGTCGGTGCCGATCGACTCGGAAGCCCATTCGGCGCTGCGGAATTTTTCCGTGTCGGCCCCTCCGCGAGTCAATCCGTCGATGAAAGCGGCCTCGGTCGCAGACTGCTCGGGGTTAAAGTTGCTGTGGTCCCCGCCGAGCATCCAGACGATGTTGAGCTGGTTTTTGTAGCGGTCCGCGACCCAAGTCCCGTAGGCCCGCATGCGCGCGGGACCGTTGGCCGCGAGCTCGTTCATCCACCCCTGCTCCTCGCCGGGCGCTTGGTATCCGACATAGACCGGGAATGCCAGCGCCAGGACGCCCTTCGCCGCGGCGTACGCCAGCAAGGCGTCCATCCGCTTCCAATAGGCCTCGTTCGGCGACGTGAAGTCGGGCGCCTCGGCTTTGATATCCCTGTACCTGAGCGATCCATCCCAGGACTTGCCATCGAGCCGCCTCAGGAACGGGGCGTCGCCCTTGTCGTTAAACGGAGGATGCCGACCCCGCGGATCGTGGGTGATCAGGATGAACTCCATCGCGTCGAACCCGCGCTTGAGCGAGTCGCCCATGTAGAGGTCGAGATCCTTGTCCGAGAGCCCAGCGATAAACCACGATGAACGCCCCAGGATGGGAAAGGGAACACCGGCCTGGTCGACCAAATAACGCCCGCTGGCGCTTGGATGCAATGGGAACACCGGCTCAGCCCCACTACTTGAAGTGCCCGTCAGGAGCCCGAGGCCCATGGCCGCGCTCCAGCTGGCGAGGCGGGGAAGATACCGGCCCGAGCTCATGCCCGAAGGAATCGAAGCCAACGGTCCCGCTGTCAACGACCAACGGCCCGCGGGCGCGGCGCTATGGGAGCGTTCCCCGGTATCCGAGCGAAAGCAGCTGGGCCTCGCAACGGCCGATGATCCGGTAGAGGCGGTTGATATCCAGCATCTCCGACTCGGTCAGCTTCTTCTTTGGCACCGTGCGATCAATGTAGAAGTACTTGGTCATTGCATTGAACTCCAGCTCCCTGCCATCCCACATCACGTCGGGCGGCGCACCCTGCCAAAGGATATAGCCTTCGGAATCGTAGACCTTCTCCTGGGTCGCCCGAACGTCGACCGTGTTGAAGTCCGGCCGGGTTGCGCCGTCGTGGAAATAGAATTGCCCCCGGAATTTGAGGGTCGGGTCCTTTGGCGACGGGGTGACCGACTGATTCACAACCCTCCTCACCCTCGTCACCGCGTCATCAAGCTGGCCCTTCAGCACAGCAATCTGCGCGTCGGCGGACAACGGCTTTGCCGGGCCCGACAAAGCCGCGGTGTCCTTCTTCGATTCCGCGGCGACAGCCTTGATAGATACCACGACATCGTCCTTCAGCTTGATCGTCGCATCCGCATAGGAGAGCACGCGCATAGAACCCGCATTGATTTCGCTCCGGGGGTTCCCCTTCTCCTTAAAAATCTGCTGATAGGTGTCGCCGATGTTCGCTCCCATTGCGCCGACAGCGATGACCAGCATGAGTGCTAGGAACTGAAAACGTCTACTCATCGTTTTTGTAGTATTGTAATTCGCCGAAGACTCGAACCCTCATTTATATATCTTTTGCACACGGGCAATTAACGTGATTACAAGAAATTACACCGTGGTCAATGTGCCCCGCTAATTGATGAGCCTCGCGATGAGGTTGGATATCACAGCCCGTCCCCTCGGATTCGAGCGATATTCCCCTGAGTCCGACCTTATATGTTCCTTCGTATCGCAAGTATATGGGCGCACAATCGGCCGAGTGCGCCCGGTCAAGAAAACGTATATTTGATTCGATTTCCTATGTGGCATCTCGCTTCATACAGGAAGCCTGTATAGGTTTCCTTCCCATGGTACACCCCATCATCAAGAATCTGGCCAAAGCAAGAGCGGTTGTCGTGTCGCTCGAGAAGTCGATCACGACGGAGCTGGCATCCCTGCCCTCGAAATACGGATTTGGATCGTTGGAGGAATTCTTAGCCGCAATCAGAACTGCGTCGCGCGGCGGAAAGCGCACACCGGTTCGAAAGGCTTCGAAAAGGCGCAAACGCGCCCGGATCACCAAGGAGACGCACGCACGCGTCAAGGCTCTCGTAAGGGCCGGGAAGACCGGATCTGCGATCGCCGCCGCGCTCAAGATCTCCCTGCCGAGCGTCCAGAATATTAAGAAGGCCCTCGGATTGGTAAAGTCCTCGAAGAGGCCGGCTCCCAAGAAGAAGGTCTCCAGGCCCAAGCCCAGACGCAAAACCAAGGCGAAGGCCGGCCGCGTGGCGACCGTGGAGTCTGTCGCGCCCTCCCCAAAGGCCGTCGAGACCGCGGCCGCGCCGAGCCAGGAGCCGTCGAAGTGATTTTGCCGTAAGCCTTCAAAAGGTACGGGGCCCGTCCGGGCGGCGGCCAAGGGTTTCACTTCCAAGTCGGGCTCGTTCGTCGATCCCACGGAATTTGGCAATAGGGTGCCGTCTGGTCCGGTTCACGCCGTCTCTGGCGTCGGCCCCGGTCGCGAATCGACAATGCTCAGTCGTGAGGATGGCCCTTCGCCGTACTGGACGGAGAAACCTCTCAGGCCCCGACATCGGGAGATCCGGCATCAATATACGCACCTAGATGTCGTCGGCCTTGAAAAGGCCGACCTTTGCTGGACTCTCGTCTAAGGAAACCCCATGTCGCGTGTCTATATTCTCAGAAGGACCCATGCCCATCTCGAGAACAGGCACCCATGCAGTAGTGATGCTTCAAGGCATTCCGGTGAAAACACCCGCAGCCTTGGATCCCATGGCCACTCCCAATGAGTCCATGAATCCCGCTCCACGGAATATTACCGAACTGTTTCGAGTCGAAGAAAGCGCCCTTCTCTATTTTGCAATGGGTATCGTCCGAAGGAGAAGCGTCGCAGAGGAACTCGTTCAGGAGGCATTCCTTCGGCTCAACAGGGAATGGGGCAATATTGAGAATCCCCGGGCGTGGCTCTACCGCACGATTCGAAACCTTGCCATAAACCATCTCCGCGATGCCCACCCGGAGACCCAGCTGGACGAGGAACGCGCGTCGCAGGACGAGGGCCTTCCTCGGGACCAGCTTGGACGCAACGAGGCCATTGGGACCATACGCATGCTCCTCGCGGAGATGCCTGAGGAGGACCGGAATCTTGTGACGCTCAAGTACCATGACGAGCTGAAGTACCAGGACATCAGCAAACGCACGGGACTTAGTGTCGGGAACGTAGGCTTTCGCCTACACCATATACTTAAAAGGCTCCTGGATGGCCTGCAGCGGGCGGGCATCGAAGGGAGCGAGGGATAGGGGCCACAATGAACGACGGCGGCACAAACCACGACATGCACGATCTGATCACACCTGACATGGAAGAGCGGGTCATCTGCTGGGTGTCCGGCGAGGCATCCGCTTCAGAATCGTCGGAACTTGAGAAACTTGCCGGCACAAAGCCGGAGATCGCGGCCTTTAGGAACCGGGTTGAGGCGATGCGAGATCTCGCCCTGGTGGCCGTGTGCCCCGACAGGGAGCCGATGAAGCTTTCCGAGGAAAGGCGCAATGAGCTCATGGCTTCATTCGCCGCCGTGAGGCGCCGGAACCTGGCCTTTGCCGCCTCGTTAACCATCCTATTGGTCGCCGGGGTCGCCAGGTACGGCGAAATCACCCACGCGACTCCTCCGATCCACGTGGTCCCTGTCACAACAACCCAGATTCCTTTCCCAGTAGACACGGATCCCCCGATTCCCAATGAGGAAAGCCAAGCCCCGAGGGAAGCAAAGCCGGACATAGGGCCGCCCCAACTTCAAGATGTGCCGTTACGGGCAACAACCTCCGATTTCACCGTGCCGATCGAGCCCCCGCACCCGGTGGTGGACATAACGATGACCAAGATTCCCACGGGTGGCGGGGGTCTAGCCGATCACCCGTTCAATCTGTCCCAGCTGGACGAGCAACCGGTCGCAAAATACATGGCCCGCCCGGTCTTCCCGGAAAGCATGCGGCGGCTGGGAATCTCCGGTGAAACCGTGGTCGACTTCATTGTGGATCCAAATGGCAACGTCCGAAACGCAACCGCGATCCATTCGAACCATCGCGAATTTGAAGAGCCTGCCTGTACCGCCGTCAGAAAATGGACATTTAGTCCCGGTAGAAAGGGTGGCCGCGCCGTGTTTGTGCACATGCAGGTGCCCATTGTCTTCACGCTGAGCCAGGAGTGAGGGCCCTTACGTCCGCGGCTCTGCTGGCCAAGCGGAACGCGGATCTGGTGAAACCTGTGTTTCAACTGCGTCGCCATCCGACCGCCTCCCGCAGAAACAGATTTCCCTAAATTATTAGCCTCTATATTCTTGCAAAATGGCGGGATGGACGGGACTCGAACCCGCGACCTTCTGCGTGACAGGCAGACGCTCTAACCAGCTGAGCTACCACCCCATGGTAGGCAAGAACGGTCACTTTCCGGAGTCCCATCGGATCGGTCAAGAAGGAATTCTCCGGACCCCCTGTCGGAGGCCCCCGAAGGACACAGAAATGCCGTGTTGAAAGGCCAATGCAGATGTGCCAAACGCGATGCTGTGTCCCCGTAGCTCAGCTGGATAGAGCATCTGATTTCTAATCAGATGGTCGCGTGTTCGAGTCACGCCGGGGACGCCATTTTCCCCAAGGCGCCTTTGCGGTCCGGCCAAGGGCGTTTCCGCGGGGAAGGGTCCCCTCATTTGTTGGCCTGGGCCAGGACCGCGTGCCAGAGCTCGGCTTCGCCGGGAAGGCCGTGGCGGCGCAGCCTGTCGCCAATCTCGTCGAGCGTGGGTTCGTCGACCTGGTGCCTGGGATCGCCCGGAAGGCCGTGTAGGACCCGCCTTGCAAGCGCCCAGCATGCCCACGCCCTCCACCGCCGCTGGTCCTTGCGCGGATCGTTCATGCGGTCGGCGTAGTGCTGGAAATGCACCCTTGGGTTCCCGATGAACACGTCCCTCGGGGTGTGCCTCATGAACCAGACCATGGCGGCGTAGGGCATGGGCCAGTCCGCGAGGATGGGCTCGTCGCCCCTGAGGTCGGCGCCCATCGCGCGGTCCAGGCAAAGGACGGCCCGCGCGGCATACTTGCGCAGCCACAGCGAGTGGGCGTATTCGAGGCAGGCGTCGTAGAACCTCTCGCCCCGTTCCTTTGGCCCGAACGCGTTGAGCGTGCGCCAGTCGAGCCCGGGCCTTGGCGTCGGCAGATGGGGGCATGGTGCCAGCATTCAGAGTCTGGGTGCCCGCAAATCCCGGGTTCGTCAATGCGGCTCGACAGGCATGCGTCATTTGCGAGACAAGAACGGCGCTGAACACGCCCCCCGAAAGACCAGAGCCCGGAATCCCCCTTTGGCGGCGCGCTGCGATCTGGCCGGTCGCGGCGTTCATCCGGCTCTGGCTGATGACGGTTCGATTCGAGATGCCGGCAGCGGACCTAGCGGTGATCACCAACCTGGACGGGCCCACCCTCTTCATCCTCTGGCACAACCGCCTGTTCATGACCTCGGAGATCTTCAGCCGGTACCGGCGCGGCCACCCCGTCCACGGGCTCGTGAGCGCAAGCAGTGACGGAGCGTGGCTCGCCGCGTATTTCTCGGTCGTCGGGATGCGCGCCGTCCGCGGCTCGTCGAGCCGGATGGGGCGCGAGGCGGCGTCCGCCTTGGTCGAGGTGCTCCGCCAGGGATCGGACGTCGGCATCACCCCCGACGGCCCGAGGGGCCCGTGCTATGAGATGAAGCCCGGGGCGATCATCGTCGCCCGCCGGGCCCGCACGCGGGTCGTGCTCGTGGGGATGGACTTCGAGTCCTCGTGGCGGGTCTCCAGCTGGGACGGCTTCCACCTGCCGCGGCCGTTCTCGCGCGTCCTCATGCGCTTCGAGCCCTTCCCGGTGGAGCAGCTGAAGGACCGGGACGAGGCCGCGCGCCTGGTGCACGCGCGGCTCGTCGAAATGAACCCGGACCGCAAGCCGGCCCCCGTCAGAAGGCGGGCGTGAGGGTCGCGTTGGCGCCCGGGGACACGACGTAGTCCTCCCCGCCGCTCCATATCTCGTCGTTCATGACGAACTTGAACGAGAGGGGCTTGCCGGCTCCGGTAAGGACGATCTTCCAGGTGTCGCTAGAGACGCAGTCCATGAGCGTTCCCTTGTTCCAATTGAGCCCGGCGCCGTCGCCCCGGACGTAGAGCGAATTCCCGAAGCCGACGTCGACCTTCGCGGTGATCGTGATCTTGGGGGACGTCGGCTTGGCCACGACCGGGGGAAGAGCCGCCACGGTGGCCGGCTTCTTCACCTTCGGTGCTATGGTGGATTTGAGCGCCGGGGCGGGCGCGGTTGGCTTGGTCGCCGGGGCGGGCGTCTTCGTTGTCTTGGATGTCTTTTTCATGATGGTTTACCCTGGGTACAAACTGCCCCACGGACTCATCGAAAACAAAGCAAATACAACGCCAACCCGCAACCCGAGTTGGGACAAAGGGCCCGCCACCTATTTGCTATTCGCGCGTGCTTCCTAACCCGATGGCTTCACCGCACCTGCAGCGTGTTTCCCTCGAACTCGAGGCCAAGGGACGGAATGGAGACGGCCTTGCGCTCGCCGTCCTTGCGGACCTTCCCAGCGATCCAGGCGTCGTACCCCGAGGCCCTCGCGGCCTCCAGGGCGGCCGCCGCGGCCGAAGGCGCCACGTACACCGCGAATCCTATCCCCATGTTGAAGGTCGCATAGGCCTCCCTTGGGGCCACCGGCCCGGCCTCCATCAGGAACCTGAACAGAGCCGGAACGGGCCGGGGGGCCGTGATCTCGTAGACAAAGGGCTCCTCCAGGCGCATCAGCTTCCTCCAGCCGTGTCCCGTCACGTGGGCCGCGTAGTTGAGCCGGACCCCCCGGCGCTGGCACTCGCGAACGAACGCGACGTAGAGTGTCGACGGGGCAAGGAGCGCCTCGCCCAGGGTCGCGCCCCCCTCGATGCGCGTGCCGTAGCGCCCCGGCAGGCCCTCGGCGATCTTCCTGCAGAGCGTGAGCCCGTTCGTCTGGACGCCCGACGACGCCAGGAAGATGATCGCATCGCCCTCGCTCACGTCCCCGACGATCCGCAGGGACTTCGGGGAGATCGTGCCGACCGCCGAGCCCGCAAGGACGATCGCCGACGGCTCGATCAGGCCGCGCAGCGCGGGGGTCTCCCCCCCGCCCCAGACGGCGCCCGCGGCGCGGCAGCCCTCGGCGAAGCCCTTGACGAGCTCCTGGGAGCGCCTCTCGTCGGCGAACCAGTCGGAGCTGCCGACGGCGGCGTGCATCGCGACCGCGATGGGGAGCGCCCCGCAGGTCACCAGGTCGTTCGCGATCGTCGCCACCGTGTCGATCCCGATCGCCCGGTAGAAGCACTGGCCGGTCTCGGCCTGGACCGCGTCCGCGACCAGGTTCTTCGTGCCGAGCCCCTCCTCGACGTGGGCCAGGTACTGGTCCTCGGCCTCGATCAGGTAGGCGCTCTCGCCGCGGACGGTGGAGGGCTCCTTGAACCCGTGGCCCGCCAGGAGATCGGTGGTCGTCAGCGCCGCCTTCTGGCATGCGCGCTTGAAGGCGTCCAGGGCGCCGTAGCTCACGCCCGACGACTCGTAGGAGAGCGACGGCGGCGCCATCAGTAGGATCTCCCCTCGTTCTTCTCGTAGTAGTTCACGTAGGCCTGGTTCACGACCCGGTAGCCGCCGTCGGTCGGGTAGTGGCCCGAGAAGTACCAGTCGCCCGTGTGGTTGGGGACCGCCGCGCGCAGGTTCTCGATCGTCTGGAAGATGATCTCGATCTCGCCCTTCCACTCGATGTTCGCGGGCCTGACGAGTCTCGTGATCCTGGCCGAGATCTCCTCAGCGGTGAACGGCTCGTAGAGCTTCCTCACGTGGTTGATGGTGCCCTTCTTCTCCACCTCCGCGCGGCAGGACCGGTAGACGTCGCCCAGGAGGTCCGTCCGCCCGCTCTCCTTCAGGAGGTCGATCACGGCCTCGAACGCCACAAACTTGCCGATCTCCGACATGTCGATCCCGTAGCAGTCCGGGTAGCGGATCTGGGGGGCCGTGGAGACGATGACGATCTTCCTCGGGTTGAGCCGGGAGAGGATCCTCAGAATCGAGCGCCGCAGCGTCGTCCCCCGGACGATTGAGTCGTCGACGCAGACAAGGTTGTCCACGCCCGCGCGAAGAGACCCGTAGGTGATGTCGTACACGTGGCTCGCGAGCTGGTTTCGCATGGACTCCTGCCCGATGAAGGTGCGGATCTTGATGTCCTTGCTGACCACCTTCTCGCCGCGGGGCCAGTTCCTGAGGATCAGGTCGTCGAGCAACGCCTCCGACAACTTCCCCTCGGCGCTCGCCTTCATGATCGCGGCCTTCACCTCGTCGCGGCGCCGGGTCCGCAGGGCCGACATGAGCCCGTAGTAGGCGACCTCGGCCGTGTTCGGGACAAAGCTAAAGACCGTGTCGGTCCAGTTGTGGTCGATCGCCTTGAGAACCTGGTCGGCGAGGCGCCCGCCGAGGGCCTGGCGCTCCCGGTAGATGTCGACATCGTTGCCCCTGGAGAAGTAGATGCGCTCGAAGGAGCACGAGGCCTTCGGGAGCGCGGGCGTGAACGGCTGCTCGGAGATCGTGCCGCGGCGCTTGATCACCACCGCGTGCCCCGGCTGGACCTCCTTCACCTCCCCGACGGCCAGGTCGAACACCGTCATCAGGGGCGCCCTCTCCGAGGCGAAGGCGACGACCTCGTCGTTCTGGAACCAATGGCAGGGGCGGATGCCGGACGGGTCCCGGGCGACGAAGGAGTCGCCGTTGCCCACCAGGCCGCAGAGCACGAAGCCGCCGTCCCATTTCTGCGAGGCCCGGGAGAGCACGCGGGTCAGGTCCAGGTCCTCGCTGATCCGCCGGGACAGCTCCTCCCCCGCGAGGTTGCGCGTCCTCAGGTAGCGGTAGATGTCCTCGTGCTCCTCATCGAGGAAGAACCCAATCTTCTCCAGGATCGCCTGGGTGTCCGTCGCGAAGACGGGGTGCTGGCCGATGCCGATGAGCGACTGGTTGAGCTCCGCCGTGTTCGTCAGGTTGAAGTTCCCGCACAGGGCGAGGTTGCGGGTGGACCAGGGGCTGCGCCGGAAGTACGGGTGGCACGCGCTCAGGTTGTAGCCGCCGCTCGTGCCGTAGCGCAGGTGACCGAGGAAGAGCTCGCCGCCGAAGTCGAAGTTCTTCTTCACCGTCTCGGTGAACTCGGGGTGGATGACCCCCGAGGCGACCTTGTCGTTGTACTGGCCGAGGAGCTCCTTGAAGATCCGGTCGAGCGGGTTGCTCTTGACGTTGCGCTCGCGGAACATGAACGGCTCACCCGGCGCGACGTCGAGCTTCACGCACGCGACGCCGGCGCCATCCTGGCCCCTGTTGTGCTGCTTCTCCATGAGGAGAAACAGCTTTGTGAACCCCCACAGCGGCGTCCCGTACTTCTCCTGGTAGTAGGAAAGGGGCTTCAGGAGCCGCACCAGGGCGACGCCGCATTCATGGGAGACAAAGTCGCTCATTCTTCCTTAGCCGAGACCGGGACGCTTCATCGCCGATTCAATACTCGTTTCCCAGGCCGTTCGCAACACGGAGACGGACCAGCCCAGGGGACCCCGCGCCGTGAGGACCGACAGGGTCGCCTCCGGCGTCACGGTACCGATCCCGTCGGCGGGAACGCCGGCCGCCCGGGCCGAGGAGAGGATCTGGGGCACGTCGCCCGCGGGGACGCAAAGGAGCACCCTGCCCTGGCTCTCGCCGAAGAGCAGGGCGTCCAGCCTCTGGGGTGCGAAGCCGGTCAGGTCGATTGCTGCGCCGAGGCTCACGGCCCCGAACAGCATCTCGCTTATCGCGACCAGGAGGCCGCCCTCGCTCAGGTCGTGGGCTGCGCCCACCCGGCCCGCCCGGATCTCCGCGAGGATGAAGTCCTGGAGGCGCTTCTCGGCGTCAAAATCCACCGCGGGGGCATCCCCCGTCTTCTTGCCGTGGATGAGGCCGAGGAACTGGCTTCCCCCGAGCTCGTTGGGCGCCCCGCCGAGGAGCACGAGCCGGGAACCGGCCTGCCTCGCGAACTGGCGGGTGATGTGCGCCTCCTTCTCGATGAAGCCGACGACCGAGACCGTGGGCGTGGGGTCGATGGCGCCCTCCGGCGACTCGTTGTAGAGGGAGACGTTCCCGCCGACCACCGGCACGTCGAAGTGGCGGCAGGTCTCCGCGAGCCCGGCGACGCATTCCTTGAGCTGGTAGAAGTTCTCCGGCTTGTACGGGTTCCCGAAGTTGAGGTTGTCCGTCATTGCGAGCGGCGTCGCCCCCGCGCAGACCAGGTTCCTCAGGCACTCGACCATCGCGATCTGGGCGCCGCGCCTGGGGTTAAGGTAGCAGTACCGCCCGTTGCAGTCGTTCTTGATCGCGATGAACTTCTCGCTCGTGCCGAGCCTAAGGCGCACCACCCCGGCGTCGCTTCCCGGCAGGACCACCGTGCCGTGCTGCACCATGTGGTCGTACTGGCGGTAGACCCACCGCTTAGAGGCGATGGTCGGGTGGGAAAGGAGCCTGGGGAGCGCCTGCGCGGCGCCCTGGGCGTCGAGGTCGGGCAGGCGCGCCGCCTCGGGAGTCCAGCGGGAGGTCTCGTCAAGGTACGCGGGGCGCCTCGCCTCGCGCTGGTAGACCGGTGCGTTGTCGGTGAGGGCGGAGGCCGGGATGTCGGCGACAACGGTGCCGTGCTGCGTCACGACCATCCGGCCGGTGTCTGTCACCGTGCCCACGTGCGCCGCGTGGAGGTCCCATTTGGCGAACACCTCCTCGATCTCCCTCTCGCGCCCCTTCCGGACGATGACCAACATCCGCTCCTGCGACTCGGAAAGCATGATCTCGTAGGAGTTCATCCCCGCCTCGCGCTGGGGAACCCGGTCCAGCTCGATCTCGATCCCCGCGCCTCCGCGGCTCGCCGTCTCGCAGGTCGAGCACGTGAGTCCGGCGGCTCCCATGTCCTGGATTCCGACCACGAGGCCCGGCACCGCCATCATCTCGAGGCAGGCCTCGATGAGGAGCTTCTCCATGAACGGGTCGCCCTTCTGGACGGCGGGCCTGTCGGACGAGCTCTCGGCGCTCAGTTCCTTCGAGGCGAAGGCCGCTCCGCCGAGCCCGTCGCGCCCCGTGGCGGCGCCCACATAGTAGACCGGGTTGCCCAGGCCCGTCGCCTTGCCCAGGCGGATCTGGTCGTGGCGAAGGGTCCCCAGGCAGAGCGCGTTGACGAGCGGGTTCCCCTCGTACGAGCGGTCGAAATAGACGTCCCCCGCGACCGTCGGGACCCCGACGCAGTTCCCGTAGTGGGCGATGCCGGCCACGACGCCCCGCAGCAGGCGCTTCGTGACGGGCGAGTCCAGCTCCCCGAACCTGAGCGAGTTCGTCAGGAGCACGGGCCTTGCCCCCATCGTGAAGATGTCCCGGATGATGCCGCCCACCCCCGTCGCCGCGCCCTCGAAGGGCTCGATCGCGCTCGGGTGGTTGTGCGACTCGATCTTGAACGCGATCGCCCACCCGTCGCCGATGTCGATGATCCCCGCGTTCTCCTCGCCCGCCTTGACGAGCACGCGGCCGAAGTTCTCCGTGGCGCCCTTCTTCTCCGTCGGGAAGCCCTTCAGGAGCGGCCGGGTGTTCTTGTAGGAGCAGTGCTCCGACCACATCACCGAGAATATCCCGAGCTCGGTCAGCGTCGCCTCGCGGCCCAGGTGGAGGCGGACCTGGTCGTACTCTTCGGGGAGCAGCCCGTGCTTCTTCACCAGCTCGGGCGTTATCGGCTGGTTGAGGACGGGGTCGGGGTTGGGCGGAAGGTCCGCTCTCTTCATGCGCTCTCCTTTAGGATGTCGGGAAACCTCAGGGACAGGACCGCCCGGGCGACGCGAAGGCCGTCCCTGCTCGGGTGGAACCTCTCGAACGCGCGGTCCGGGTGGGGCATCATCCCGAAGACATTGCCCTCCTCGTTGCGGATGCCCGCGATCGAGCCAAGGGACCCGTTGGGGTTGTCGACGTAGCGCAGGATGACCTGGCGGTTCGTCTGGAGCCTCTCCAGGCCCGCGTCGTCTATCCTGTAGTTGCCCTCCCCGTGGCCGATCGGCATGCGGATCCTCCTGCCCACCGTCCTCGTGTTGAACGCCCTGCCGGCGTCCTCCACGGCGAGGTCGCACGTCATGCAGCGGTATTCCAGGGAGTTGTTGCGGATCAGCGCCCCCGGGAGCATCCCCGCCTCGCAAAGGATCTGGAAGCCGTTGCAGATCCCGAGGACCAACCCCCCGCGCTCGGCGTGCTCGCGGACGGCGCCCATGATGGGCGAAAAGCGGGCGATGGCGCCGCAGCGCAGGTAGTCACCGTAGGAGAAGCCGCCCGGGACGACGACCATGTCGGCGTCGCCGAGCTTCCTGTCCTTGTGCCAGACGAAGCGCGTCGGCAGCCCGAGGCCGCTCGCGAAAAGCTGGAAGGCGTCCTGGTCGCAGTTGGAGCCAGGAAACTGGAGGACGGCGATGGTCATGGCGCCGGGATCACCCTGCGGTGACCTCGTAGTGGTAGTCCTCGATCACTGGGTTGCTCAGGAGGTCCCGGCAGAGCTTGTCGAGCTGGGCGCGCAACTGCGGGGAGTCCGCCCCCTCCAGCTCGAGCTCTACCACCTTCCCGACGCGGGTGCCTTTCAGCCCCGGGAGCCCCAGGCTCTCAAGGGCGTGGCCCACGGCCACTCCCTGCGGATCCAGTACGTTCTTCTTGGGTGTTACGAATACTTTGATCTTCACGGGCCGGTAAAGGAAAACGATGACGCCTTGAATCCCCAAGTGGTCAAGGTTTTTGGCCCGCAATCCGTGTCATTTTTCGCGGTTCCTGGGATGGAATCGGGCGTGCTGCTCGAGGAGGCGCCTGCCCTCGACCGAGGTGTAGATCTGGGTCGTCGAGATGCTCGCGTGGCCGAGCATCTCCTGGATGGAGCGCAGGTCGGCGCCCCCCGAGAGCAGGTGGGTGGCGAAGGAATGGCGAAGGAGGTGGGGCTTCACCGACTTGGTGATCCCGGCCCGCTTCGCGTGCTTCTTGACGATGCCCCAAAGGGCCACCCTGGAGAGCGAGGTGCCCCTGCTGCTCAGGAATAACTCGCTGCGGGTGCGCCCCTTCACGAAATGCGGCCGCCCGGACGAGATCCAGGTCGAGACCGCGTCCCGGGCCCTGGCGCCCATCGGGACGACGCGCTCCTTCGACCCCTTGCCGAAGACCCGTGCGAAGCCGTTCTCGAGGTCGACCTGCTGGATCGTGAGCGCCGCAAGCTCGGAGACCCGCAGGCCGCTCGAATAGAAGAACTCAAGGAGCGCCCGGTCGCGCAGCGAGGCGGGGTCGCCCCCGGAGGGCGAGGAAAGGAGCCTTGCGACCTCGTCCGCCGACAGGGACTGCGGCAGGCGCCGCGCCACCTTCGGCCCGGCAAGCAGCGCCGTGAAGTCGTCGGGCCTTAGGCCCTCCCGGACCATGAAGCGGGCGAACATCCTAAGCGCCGTCAATTTGCGCGCCTGGCTCGAGGCGGCGCCCTTCCCCAGGGACCTGACCCAGGTCCCGGCCTCCGCGGCCGTCACGGTTCGCCAGTCGCGGGCGCCGCGGCGCGCAACGAAGGCGGCGCACTGCTCAAGGTCGCGCTGGTAGTTCTCGCGCGTGTTGCGGGAGAGGCCCCGCTCGAGGTCTAGGTACGCAAGGTAGGCGTCGATGTCGGACGCGAATGCGCTAGCCTGCATGGGGCCAGGCGGCCCGCCTCAATAGCGGCGGCGCGGGGGCGGAGCGGGCGAACCGCCCTGCTCCTTCATCCGGAACGTGATCCGCGCCTTCTCGAGGTCGTACGGGCTCATCTCCATCTTCACCGTGTCCCCGGCGGCGATCTTGATGAAGTTCTTCCGGAGCTTGCCCGAGATGTGCGCCAGGACCACGTGGCCCGGGCTCTTGAGCAGCTCCACCTTGAACATCGTGCCCGGCAGCACGGCCACCACCTTGCCCTCAACTTCTATCGCGTCGTTATCAGGCATGGTCTCTAAATTGGGTCGGGTAAGCTTGGGCGGTCGCTTGGTTAGCTGGAGTCACAGGTGGACATTCTAAAGGCGTTATCCCCTCCGTAGAGTCAAGGCTTTACGTCACGCACCCGCACCCCGGGGGCGCCGCAGGGCTGCCCAAAAGGCCCCGTCCCCTAGCCGTTCACCCCGAGCTGGGTTCTCATGAAGTTCTTCATCTGGGCCGGGATGAACATGGGTTTCAGGAGCACGTGGGTCGATCCGTCCCGCAGTTTGACCGTGAAGCGGTAGACCCGCACGGCGTTGTCCAGGTTGAGGACCCATTTGACGTGCTCGTCCTGCGGGGCGAATGGCGGGCTCACGGCGCCCCAGAGGTTGTCCTTCACGATGTGGGCCTTCATGTCCGCGAAGATCTGCAGGATCGGCGCCTCGGTGAAGTCGTCCACGACGATGCTCGACGGTTCGGAACCCGGCGCGAACCCCACGACGAAGGTGAAGGTGATCGCCTTCGGCTTGTTGGGCCCCATGTCCCACGGGGCGAACTGGAAGTTCTTGATGGAGACGACCCCGTCGGTGACCGGCACGTTCCCCTGCCCCAACGGAACCTCGAGGGTCTGCCCGTCGGCTGTCGTCACGTTTGCGGAGACGCTCGGCTGCATGAGGCAGCCGGAGCCGGCGACGAGCGCCGATAGGACCGCAGCAAGGAGGGCTCGGGAGGGGCAACCGGGGATCATAGGGTCTATGGGAAAGCGGGGCATGGGCGAAGTTCCCCGCTCGCCCGCCCCGCGGCAAGCCGCATCGGAGCCGCCGGGGCAGTTCAGGCTCATTATCCCGCGGGGAGGCGCACCCTCACGGTGCGGGTGCCCGGGCCGGTTTCGATGACGACGCCAAGGGGTTCGCCCTCGGCTTTGCCGCCCTCCACCTGGTCCACCGACCTGACTCCGGCCAACTGGAGGCGCCAGCCCTTGGCGGCCCCCTCAAGCGTTGCCTCCACCAGGCGCCCCCTTCGCCGGACCGAGATCCGGGCGGCGGTCTTTCCCTTGAGGTCCGGGACGGCGGCCGAAGCCTCCTGGCCGTCCGCCAGACCGTACACCCGGAACGTGACCGCCTCGGCGAAGGGGTAGTCCGGGCGGTCGTCCACCGCCCCGAGCGCGATCACCCTTCCCGCGCGGGCATAGATCGGCATCTCGAGGAATCCAAAGGTTCCCCGGTGCCAGCGGCCGCCCTCGAGCTCGTCGCCCGACAGCAGGTGGGTCCATTTCCCCTGCGGAAGATAGAAATCGACCTCCCCATCCTCGGAGAAGACCGGGGCGACAAGGAGGGAGTCCCCGAGCATGTACTGGCGCTCGAGGGTGTCGCTCGCCGGGTCTCCCGGGAATTCGACGATCATGGAGCGCATGACGGGGATTCCCTCCTCGTGGGCCTCGACGGCCTTCGAGAAGAGGTACGGCATCAGGCGGCACTTGAGCTTCGTGAAGTGGCGCAGGACGTCGCAGGCCTCCTCGTCGTAGTTCCACGGGACCCGGTACGACGAGCTCCCGTGCAGCCGGCTGTGCGAGGACATGAGCCCGAAGGCGATCCAGCGCTTGTAGACGGCTACGGGCGGGGTCCCCTCGAACCCGCCGATGTCGTGGCTCCAGAACCCGAAGCCGCACATTCCGAGCGAGAGCCCGCCGCGCAGGCTCTCGGCCATGGACTCGAAGGTCGAGTGGCAGTCGCCGCCCCAGTGGACGGGGAGCCTCTGGCCCGACGCGTGCGAGGACCGCGCGAAGACGAGCGCCTCGCCCACGCCCCGCTCCGACTCGAGGAGCTCGAAGACGGCCTCGTTGTAGAGGATGGAGTAGTGGTTGTGCATCTTCACCGGGTCCGAGCCGTCGAAGAAGGCGACGTCGGTCGGGATGCGCTCGCCGAAGTCGGACTTGAACGCGTCGACGCCCATGGACGCCAGGCGCCTGAGGTGGCCCTGGAACCAGGACTTGGCGGCGGGGTTCGTGAAGTCGACGATCCCCATCCCCGGCTGCCACATGTCGGTCTGCCAGACGCTGCCGTCCGGCCTCTTCAGCAGGAAGCCCTTCCTGGCGGCCTCGGCGAAGAGGGACGACCGCTGGCCGATGTAGGGGTTGATCCAAAGGCACACCCTAAGGCCCCGGGCATGGAGACGCTTGAGCATCGCGGCCGGGTCGGGGAACACGCGGGAGTCCCACTGGAAGTCGCACCAGTCGAACTCGCGCATCCAGAAGCAGTCGAAATGGAAGACGCTCAGCGGCAGGTCGCGCGCCTTCATCCCCTCGATGAAGCTCGTCGCGGTCTTCTCGTCGTAGCTCGTCGTGAACGAGGTCGTCAGCCACAGGCCGAAGGACCACGCCGGCGGAAGCGCGGGGCGGCCCGTCAGGGCCGTCAGCCGGGAAAGGACCGCCTTGGGGTCGGGCCCGTTGATGACGAAATACTCCAGGCTCTGCCCCTCGATGCTGAACTGGACGCGGGCCAGCTTCTCCGTCGCCACCTCGAATGACACGGGACCCGTCTCGTTCACGAGGACGCCGTAGCCCCGGTTGGTCAGGTAGAACGGGACCGACTTGTAGGCCTGGTCGCTGCTCGTGCCGCCGTCCTTGTTCCAGTTCTCGATCACCTGGCCGTTCTTGACGAGCGCCGTGAACCTTTCCCCCAGCCCGTAGACGCATTCGCCGACCCCGAGGGAAAGCTGCTCGTGCACGAAGGTGCCGTGGCCGGGCCACTCGATGTAGCCCATCCCGCGGAACCCGCTGCCGGTCAGGATGCGGCCGGCCGACTGGAAGGTGAGCCCCCAGGGGCCGCCCCGGGCCACGTGCGCGGAGAGGCCGCCCGAGCGCAGGATGGCCTCCTTCTCCGAGACCTTGATCGAGACCTTGGGCTTCTTCTCGGGGAAGAGAGGGATGTGGGGCCCCTTCTCCTCGGCACCGGTGAAATGCTCTATCCGCACCCGGATGACGTCCGTCATCGGGGAATCGATTCGGATCGTCAGGAGGGGCCCCTGAAGGGTATCGCCGCGGTGGCGGATCGGACGGGCGGGCGCGTGGAAGACGAGCCCCCGGCCGCTGACGGCCGCGTCGTGGGCCTCCGCGGGATGGTGGGCGACAACGCCGGGTTGCAGGAGCCAGTTGCCGTCTGTGAATTTCATGGAGGGGAAAGTCTCGGGCCCGCCGAATCGGGTACAGTCACGTGAATGCACTCCCTCCTCCCCCGGGTTTCAATTCCCAATTTGAGCGCCGAGGGTTGCCCCTCGGCGCGAATTCCTCTTGATCGGGCCCGTGGCCGAGCCCGACACCCAGACCTGCCCGTTCCAGAAGCGCTTCCCCTCCCAGCTCGTCCGAGACGACGCGTTCTTCATGAGCCTGGCCTACAACCAGGCGATCGACGCGTGGCGCGAGGACGAGGTGCCGATCGGCGCCGTGATCGTCTGCGGGGGCGAGGTCATAGGCTGCGCGCATAACCGGGTCGAGGGCTCGAAGGACCCGACTGCGCACGCCGAGATGCTCGCCATAACCCAGGCGGCCTCGAAGCTCGGGGACTGGCGCCTCGAGGGCGCTACGGTCTACGTGACCAAGGAGCCCTGCCCCATGTGCTCGGGCGCGATGGTCATGTCCCGGGTGAAGCGGGTGTGCTACGCCGTGCCCGACCCGAAGATGGGCTGCCTCGGGGGTGCCACGAACCTGAACGACCTTGCCCGCTCGAACCATCACTTCGACGTCACGGCGGGCGGGGTCCTCGAGGACGAGTGCAGGGACCTGATCCAGTCCTTCTTCAAGGTGAAGCGCCGGGAGCCCGACCAGGACTAGGGTGCCCCAAGGGGCGTCATAATCGCCCAACTCAGTTGACGCATCCGCCGCCTGATGTAGATTGCGCCCTATCATGGCTTACGAACTTCCAAAACTGCCCTACGCCTACGACGCCCTGGTTCCCCACATCGACGCCAAGACGATGGAGATCCACTACTCGAAGCACCACCAGGCCTACATCACGAACGCGAACAAGCTCCTGGCCGATCATCCCGCGCTTGCCGCGCTCGATGTGAATGCGCTCATCGCGGACCTCTCGAAGGTGCCCGAGGCGATCCGCGCGGGGGTCCGCAACAACGCCGGCGGCCACAGCAACCACTCCTTCTTCTGGACGGTCCTCGGGCCGGGCAAGGGCGGAGCGCCCAAGGGCGCCCTCGCCGCCGCGATCGATTCCGCGTTCGGCTCGTTCGACAAGTTCAAGGAGGAGTTCGCCAAGGCCGCCGCCGGGCGCTTCGGCTCAGGCTGGGCGTGGCTCTACGTCACGGCCGACAAGAAGCTCGCGATCGGCTCGACCGCGAACCAGGACAGCCCGCTCATGGGCAAGGCCGTCGCCGGGATCGAGGGCAAGCCCGTCATCGGGCTCGATGTCTGGGAGCACGCCTACTACCTCAATTACCAGAACCGCAGGCCGGACTATGTCACGGCCTTCTGGAACGTGGCGAACTGGGACCAAGCCGCGGCGAACTTCGCCGCGGCCTCGTAAGTCAGCGGTACCAGACGTTGGCCTGGAGGGCGGGCCCGAAGCTCGACGGGCTGACGGGCGTGCTCTTGCCCGTCTCCGTGTCCAGGATGCAGACGCGGCTGGTCGAGGACGTGCGCGCGGTGTACACGACGTGGCGGCCGTCCGGCAGCCACGAGGGTTCGATGCCGTCGAACGGCGCATGCGACGCCTGCTCGGCGTGGTGGGTCGAGAGGTCCAGGACGCCGATCTGGTAGTTGCGGCCGACCCCCATCGTGAAGACCACCTTGTTCGTGGCCGTGCGGCTCCAGTCCGGCTCGGCGCAGTAGCGGCTCGTGTCGAACGTCACGCGCTGCGGCGTGCCTCCGGAGGCGGACATGACAAAGAGCTGCGGACCCGGCTCCATCGCGAAGATGAGGCGGGAGCCGTCGGGCGACCAGCACGGCGAGGCCTTCGTCGTGTCGGTGTGGGTCCTGCGGGAGACCCCGCGGCCGTAGGCGTTGCTCACATAGATCTCGGGCTCGCCCTCTCCGGAGAGGACCATCGCGACCTGCCGGCCGTCGGGGCTGAACCGGGCCCCGCTGTTCGTCCCCTTGAAGCTCACGAAGGTCGTCCTCTGGTACGAACCGAGGTCGATCTGGAAGATGTCCGGGAAGCCCGACTTGAAGAAGCTGGTGTAGATCACCCTCTCGCCGTCCGGGGACCAGCGGGGCGTCATCGCGATGGCCCGGTCGTGCGTGATCTGCCGGACGTCCCCGAAGAAGAGGTCGGAGGTGTAGATCTCCGGGTGCCCCGTGCGCTCGCCGATGAAGACCAGCTTCGAGGTGAAGTACCCCCTAAGCCCGAGTCCGTTCGTCCTTGCGACCGCGATGTCGGCGGCGGCAAGGAGCGCCTCGCGCAGGGTCGCGCCCGAGGCCACCTCGGAAACGACGGAGCCGCCCCCGAAGCCCCGGGTGACGTCGACGCGGACCTGGCTTGCGCCCGCGGGCGCGAACCGGATGTCGTAGATGAAGCCGCTCGCCACGACATGGTAGCGGCCGCTGGAGCCGAAGGCCTGCAGGGCGAGCGTGTTAAGCTCCTGGCCGGAGGCCGAGACGCGCACCGGTATGGTCCTGTTGTCGGCCGTGACCTCGACCGTGCCGATGTCGCGCTGGGCGAGGGCCGGAGCGGCAATTGATAGTGCGACCAGTAAAAGGGTGATGTTTCTCTGCATGATGGAGCGCGTGCGCTCCATTTCTATTTGCGCGCGGGCCGCGCATAACAACTCTTATTTGCGCCGTGACCACCGAAGAAATCCTAGGGCAGCTCAAGAACGTGAAGTATCCCGGGTTCAGCCGGGACATCGTCTCCTTCGGGCTCGTCAAGTCCGCGTCGTTTGAGAACGGGGTCGCGCACGTGGCGCTCTCGATCACGACGAGCGACCCCAAGGTCCCGAAGCAGCTGCGGGACGACGTCGAGCGGAGCCTTCTCGCCCTGCCGGGCGTCAGCCGGGCGAACGTGGAGCTGGCGGTCCAGGCGGCGAAGTCGCCCGCCGCGGCGACCGGCCCCGCGGGGGCCAAGCCTGGGGCCTCAAGCGGCGTGCGCCGCGCGATCGCGATCGCCTCCGGCAAGGGCGGCGTCGGGAAGAGCACCTTCGCCGTCAACCTGGCCTGCTCGATGGCCCAGGTCCTCGCCTCCCAGGGGCGGCCGGGCCGGGTCGGGCTCATGGACATCGACATCTACGGCCCGAGCGTCCCCCTGATGATGGGGCTCAAGGGCCGGCCGGAGGTCGTCGGCGAGGGGGCGGACGCCTGCCTCGTCCCCATGGAGCGGCACGGGGTCAAGGTGATGAGCATGGGGTTCCTCGTGGACGACAACACGCCGGTCGTCTGGCGGGGCCCGATGGTCATGAAGACGGTCCAGCAGTTCGTCCAGAACGTGAAATGGGGCGAACTCGACGTGCTCCTGGTCGACCTGCCCCCCGGGACCGGCGACGCCCAGCTTTCGCTCGTGCAGACGCTTCCCCTGGACGGGGCCGTCATCGTCACAACCCCCCAGCCCGCGGCGACTCAGGTAGCCCTGAAGGGCGGACTCATGTTCCAGAAGGTAAATGTGCCGATAATCGGCGTTGCCGAGAATATGAGTTATTTTGTCGACCCCGCGGGCCAGAGGCACCCGATCTTCGGATCGGGAGGGGGCATTGCCACGGCCGAGCGCCTGGGGACGATCCTCCTGGGCCAGGTCCCGCTCATCCCCTCGATCCGGGAGGGGGGCGACAGGGGCGAGCCCACGGTCGTGAGCGAGCCGGAGGGATTGGCCGCAGGCGTCTTCATGGGAATGGCCCAGGCGCTCCTTCGGATGGCCGAGAAAGATGCGTCAAGGCCAATGTAACAATTCGGCGACATTGCCGGCATTGACACGACAGGCGGCGCTGCTCACATCCTAAGAATTACCGGACGTCCTTAATGACTTCTTCCACTAAAGAGCCCGTGACCGCTTCGTCGCGGGAGTTTGTAAAGCAGTCGAGCCTCTACCAGGAATTCCTAGCCGAGAGGGAAGAGATACTGAAGCACAAGTGGCTCGAATCCGAGCGCTTGGGTTACGACATCGGGTTCGAGCGGGCCCTCTTGGACTGGATCCGCAAGCACCGCGAGGGCTGGCGCGCCGCGCGCCGCCAGACCATGGCACCGACCGGCCAGGGCTCGTCTGCCTCGCCCTTCCCGGGCGCAGGCGGCAAGACCGGCTGATTCCGCCAAAGGCGGAAACCCCTTTACTTGATCTCTTTGTGAAGCGTGTGGCGCTTCAGGTGGGGATTGTACTTCTTCTTCTCGATGCGCTCCGTGACCGTCTTCTTGTTGCGCCTCGTGAGGTAGCGGGAAACGGGTTTGCCCTCTTTACGGGCCTCGGTGCACTCCAGTGTTACGACTTCTTGCATGGGATTTAAGCGGTTGAACGGTCAGAAGAAACCGGCCCCACCCTGCGCGCAACCCCAAAGTGAGCCCCCGGGGGGCTTTAGCGCCTCTTTTCCGTCAGGGGAAGCATGACCCCCCTGCGGAAGAGCGTGACCTGGCCCGTGCTGGAGGAGACGGCGATGGCGATGCAGTTCGCCGTGACGCTGATGCCCGCTGCGGCCGCGTGCCGGCTGCCGAGGCCGCTCGGCAGGGAGATCCCGTTTCCGGTCGCCTGGACCAGGCTGCCGGCCGCCTCGACGACCCCGTCGCCGCGGATCACGAACGCCCCGTCGATCGACGAGAACTCCTTGACCGTCTCGTCCATGAAGGGGTTCAGGATGTTCCTGTCCTCCTCCTTGTACCCGTAGAACGGATTGAGGACCAGGGGCTTGGTGTATTCCTCCACCTTTTTGGTGTCTCCCACCACGAAAAGGCACCCGACCGGCCGCCCTTCCCTGCCCTCGACGGCAAGCTCCGTCGCGACCGCTAGGACACGCTCGAGCACCTCGGGCTTCACATCCTCGGGCAGGAGATCCGTAGCGGAGCCCGCCAGGAGCGTCTGGAACTCGCGCTCGATCTCCGCGACGACGATCGTGTCGAACTGGTTGCTGCCGGTGATGCCGCCGATGCAGCAGATCCGGTCCTTGAAGGAGATCAGGCCGCGGGTGAGGCCGACCAGGAGCGCGCTCCGCAGCTGGGCGAGGCGCTGGCTCGAGAAGGACCTGACCTGGATCGTGTCCGCGAAGCTTCCCTCACCCTCCTCCACCTCGATCGGATTGCGGGTCACCAGGAGCGTCTTTATCTTCGGGTTGAGCATGTCGGGCTCGACGCCCCCCATGAACGTGTCGCCGAAGACCATCATCGCGTTGCAGCCGGCGCCCTTCGCCACGTGCTCGGCCTGCCGGAACATGAGCCTGTTGACCCGGTTCTGCTGGGCCTGGATCGGCCTCATCCCTCCGAACCCGCCGAGCAGGCGCTCGTAGAGCGTGTCGAGGTCCGGGGCGTTCACAAAGCTGTCGACGAGCTCCTGCTCGCGCACAAGGCGACCGATCGCCGCCAGCACCTGGAGGGTGTCCCGCGCGGATTCGCCGGCGATCAGCATCACGATAAGGTGCACGCGCTCGCCCGACATGGCTCCCTGGTGCCTCACCCCCGCCCGGCTCCTGCCGATCGCGAGGACGTAGCGGCGCGACGTCTTGACCCGGACGTGGGGAAGGGCGACGCCGAGGCCCAGGTAGGTCGTCATCGAGCTCTCGCGCGCCAGGAGGCCCTTCAGGATGACATCCCGCTTCATGTCGGGGAACCTCGCGATGCTGACGTCGAGAAGCTCGCCGAGCGCGGCCTCAAGCGTGAGGCTGCGCAGGTCGATGATCCGGCTCCGGGCGATTATCTTGTCGAGCCGCATGTCGGAAACCCGCGGCTAGCGCTCCCACTCGAGGGCGCCCTTCTTGACCTCGTAGACAAGCCCGAGGACGAGGACGAAGATGAAGAAGAGGATGGGCCCGAGGATGGCGATGTGCTGGTGGAGGAACTCGCGGTAGATGAAGACCCACGGCACGAGGATCACGATCTCCAGGTCGAAGAGCATGAACAGGAGCGCCGTGACGTAGAACTTGACCGAGAAGCGGGTGTGCACGACCCCCTGCCCGGCCACGCCGCACTCGTAGGCGGAGTCCTTGATCGGCGTGTGCTTGCCGCGCTGGCCGAGGAGGTGGCTCGCCCCGATCACGACGCCGGTGATCCCCGCGGCGAGGACCGCCTGGATGAGGAAGGGAAGGTATGCGGCCGAAGTCATTTGAGGGACTGCGAGCCTGCTCGGGGACTACGGTCGAGACAAGACGTTTGTCACGCTCGCGCCTCAGTCGACGTCGATCATCCTGGCGTCCTTGATGAGCGTCGAGCCGACGCCGAGCGTCTCGGCGAACTCGAGCGTGCGGATCTCGTCGGATATGGGCTCGAAGCCCTCGTGGCGGCGCGCCAGGTTGATGCGCGCCCGCATGAGCGAGTCCATCATGACGGGGTCGGTGCCGAGCCACAGGAGCGGCTCGGACTTCGTGTAGAGCGAGTTGAAGAACGGCCCGCCGATGTACTGGTAGTGCTCGAGGCTCGCGATGCTGAACAGCCACGTCTGGCGAAGCTCGGGGATGGCGCTCATCTCGGCGACGGCCGCCGGGGCCGTGGCCGGCGAGCGGAAGAAGCGGGCCGTGTTCGAGGCGTTCCAGAGGGTCGCGTTGACGAGCGCGCCGTTGATGCCGAGCACCTGGTGGTCGGTGTAGACCGGCAGGTTGATCCAGAAGTCCGTGTCGAGGAAGAGCGGGGTGGCTAGGAAGCTCTTGCGGTCCTCCTCCTTGGTCGAGGTGTTCGGGACGCCCTCGGTCTGGTGGGCGGCGAAGATCGGGTCGAAGCGCTCGGGCAGCGGGCTGTCGTAGAACCAGACCGGGTCGTAGTAGCGGTTGGACTCGAGGACGAAGACCGGGTTGCCCTTGAACTCCGTCTCCCCCGTGACAAGCGACGGGAGGTATCCCGTCATGCGAAGGCGCAGCTGGTTGAGCCCCACCAGGAAGATGTTGTTGTTCGTGTAGCCCCGCTTCTCGAGCGCCGCGATCACGGCCTTCACGAGGGCGGTCGGCGTGGCCATCCCCGGCCCCGAGTCCGAGTAGATCTTAAGCCCGACCTTCTTCTTGGCGCCGGGCGCGATCGGGTGGCCGGCCTCCTTCTCGTAGGCCTCGAAGAGCTTCTCGACCTCGTCGTAGTAGCTCGGCTCATTGAAATTCTTCAGGTGGGCCTCCCACACGGGCTCCTTTGGCAGGCGCTTCATCTCGGGGGTGAATTCCGCCGAGCAGGTGAGCGTGCCCGTGGACGCTAGGGCCGTCGCGAGGGCGGCAAGGGTGAGGATTCGCATGGATTGATATAAGGTATGTCGCCAACGGCGGGACAAAGTTTCCTAAAAGAGGCTAACTTTGCCGGATGAGGCGGCCGGAAACTTGACAGCCTACCCGGGCGGTTGAAAGTGGATTCTTCTTACGCCGTGCGGGGCCAGCCGGGAGACCCTCGCGTAATCCATGCCCGTAATCAAACCCAGCTGCGTCCGCGACCTGAAGCTTCGCGTCAACCTCGCCGACGTCATCTCCCGTGTGGTCGCCCTGCGCAAGGCGGGCGGCAGCCGCCTCAAGGGCCTTTGCCCCTTCCACAACGAGAAGACCCCGTCGTTCAACGTCGACGCGGACAAGGGGTTCTACAAGTGCTTCGGCTGCGGGAAGGCGGGGGACGCGATCACCTTCGTCCGCGAGACCGAGCAGCTCTCGTTCACCGAGGCCGTGGAGACCCTGGGCCAGCGCTACGGCGTCGCGATCGAGTACGAGGAGGGCGCGGGGCCCAGCCACGAGGAGCGCTCGCTGCGCCAGGAGCTCTTCGACCTGCACGACCAGGCGGCAGCACACTTCCACGAGGTGTTCAAGGCGACCGGCCCGGCGGGCGACTTCATGAGGGCCTACTGGGTCAACGACCGGCGGTTCACCCCGGAGCTCGCCGACGAGTTCAAGATCGGCGCGGCCGGCCCCGACGGCGGGGGCCTCGGGGCGGTGATCCTCAAGCGGCGCTATTCCGAGGACGCCTTAAGGCAGTGCGGGCTCTTCTTCATCAGGGACGACGCCATGATCACGGTGGGGGCGCTTCGCCCCCGCTTCAGGGGCCGGCTGATGATCCCGATCCGGGATCACCAGGGCCGCGTCGTCGCCTTCACCGCTCGCCAGACCGCCCTGACCCCGGAGGATGACCCGGCCCGCGAGGCGAAGTACGTGAACTCCCCGGAGACCCCCATCTTCACGAAGGGCCACCTGCTCTTCAACCTGGACAGGGCGCGGACCGCCGTAGGCGAGGGCCGGCCGTTCGTCATGGTCGAGGGCCAGCTCGACGCGCTCCGGTGCTGGTCGGTTGGCCTGAAGACCGCCGTGGCGCCTCAGGGCACCTCCTTGACCGACGGCCAGCTTGCGCTCCTTCGCCGCTACCACACCGGGCTCGAGTGCTTCTTCGACAGCGATTCGGCCGGCCAGAAGGCCTCGCTGCGGATGCTGCCCATGGCGCTGAAGGCCAACATCGAGGTGCGCTTCCTCATGCTGGCGGGCGAGGCCAAGATCGATCCCGACCTTCTCTTCCTCGAGAAGGGCATCGCCGCCTACGAGGAGGTCCGCAAGTCCTCCCTCTCGGCCATGGCCTTCGCCTGCCGCGCCTACCTGCCGACCCCCGGGACGGCCTCGTCCGAGGAGAGGTCCCGGGCGGCGCAGTCCGTCCTGGCGATCATCGCCGCGGCCGAGAGCGAGGTGTCGCGGGCGTCCTTCATCTCCGAGGCCGCGGGGATCCTGCAGCTGCCGGCATCGGCGCTCCAGAGCGACCTGAGCCGCCAGCTGGGGCGCGCCAGGGCAGCGTCCCCGCAGGCCCGCCCCGCACCCGCCCCGGCCCGGGAGTCGGGCCCTGTCTCGCCCGAGCACGACCTCCTCCGGCTCTTCCTCCACTTCGAGCAGCTTGGCCGCCCCATGAGCTCGGCCATCCCCCACCAGTGGATCGACCAGGAGCAGCCCGCGGGCGTCCTGCTCAACCGCTTCCTTGGGGAGATCGAAAGCGGCAACTGGCCGGGGCGCGACCACCTCGAATCCCTTGTGGAAAGTGATGATGAAAAGACACTTGTTGCGTCCCTCCTCTTCGACGTTCCCGCGGTCGACGACCCCTTCAAGGTGGCGCGGGAGGGCGTTCGAAGGCTGCGCGACCGCGCCCTCGAGCCGCGGATACGCCAAATAGAACTTGCATTAGCCAACACCCCATCGGACTTTAACGATGACTCATCGTCGCTCCTAAGGGAATTGTCCGATCTGCAACGCCAACTCCGGCTACCGGTCACCCTGACCGAGGCCGGTTGAGGTGTTTCTTTCGCAATTCCCATTTATCCATTTCATGCCTCGCAAAGCCAAACAAGCAGACAACCCGAACTCCGAAGCCGTAGAGAACGCACTCGCCAGCGCCCCACAGGCGCCGGTGGAGGGGGGCGATGCTGCCGCCCCGATAGGGGGCATCAACGAGAAGATCCGCCAGCTGATCCGCCTGTCCAAGGAACAGGGATACCTGACATTCGACGACATCAACGAGGCGCTCCCCGAGTCGATCGAGAACCAAGAGGAGATCGATAACGTCCTCTCCATCCTCCAGAACCTCGAGATCGAGATCCTCGAGCCCGACCAGGTCGAGGACTACAAGCAGCGCCAGGAGGAGGCCGAGGAGGAGGAGTCGCGCTCCTCGCAGAATGACATCCTGGACGACCCGGTCAGGATGTACCTCAAGCAGATGGGGCAGGTCCCGCTGCTGACCCGCGAGCAGGAGGTCGAGATCTCGAAGCGCATCGAGAACGCGGAGCTGAAGGCCCAGGAGGCCCTTTTCCAGGCGTCGGCCGTCGGCGCCTACATCGCCGAGCTCGGCGCCAAGCTGCTCAACCGCGAGGAGCGCTTCGACCGCATCGTCATCGACAAGAAGATCGAGAGCCGCGACGCCTATTTCAGGACGCTGCCAAAGCTGGTCGAGACCACCCAGAAGAACGAGGCCGGCACGGCCGAGGCATGGGTCGAGCACGCCAAGGCCCGCTCGGAGCCCGAGAAGAAGAAGGCCCTCTCTAAGTTCCGCCGCCGCGAGACCGCGCTCAGGGCCAACTTCTCGAAGTTCTTCTTCAAGCTGAAGGTCTACGAGGAGTACCTCGAGCAGCTGCGCCCCACCTTTGAGGAGATCGAGACGGCCCAGATCCAGCTCGACCGCGCGAAGCACCCGAAGACGAAGAAGGACGCCTCCATCGACACGCGGGCCATCCACAACCGGCTCCGGCACATCGAGCTCGATCAGAGGATCGCGCCCGACCAGCTGATCGCGGTCTACCACCAGACGATGACCCACGTGCGCGAGGCGCACCGGGCCAAGACGGAGATGGTCGAGGCGAACCTTCGCCTGGTCATCTCCATCGCCAAGAAGTACACGAACCGCGGCCTCTCCTTCCTCGACCTGATCCAGGAGGGCAACATGGGCCTCATGAAGGCCGTCGAGAAGTTCGAGTACCGCCGCGGCTACAAGTTCTCGACCTACGCCACCTGGTGGATCCGCCAGGCCATCACCCGCTCGATCGCCGACCAGGCCCGCACGATCCGCATCCCGGTCCACATGATCGAGACGCTCAACAAGGTCATGCAGGTCCAGAAGCAGCTGCTCCAGGAGTACGGCCACGAACCGACTCCCGACGAGGTGGCCGACGAGATGAACCTGCCGGTCGACCGCGTCCAGCAGATCATGAAGATGGCCCAGCAGCCCATCTCGCTGCAGTCCCCGGTCGGCGACGGCGACGACACCTCGTTCGGAGACTTCATCGAGGACAAGTCCGCCGAGAACCCCTACGACATGACGGCGTACTCGCTGCTGCGCGAGAAGATCATCGACGTCCTCGACACGCTCACCGAGCGCGAGCGCAGGGTCCTCTCGCTGCGGTTCGGCCTCGTGGACGGCTACAGCCGGACGCTCGAGGAGGTGGGCAAGCAGTTCAAGGTGACCCGCGAGCGCATCCGCCAGATCGAGGCCAAGGCGCTGCGCAAGATGCGCCACCCGACCCGCATCCGCCAGCTCCACGGCTTCTTCGACGCCGAGCAGATCGACAACGCGCAGAACCTCCTGAAGGTCGCCGCGTCGCTGCGGCCGCCGAGGTCCTAGCCCCCCCTTCAGGAACGCTCTTGCTTAGGCGGGAAACGGGCCTAGATTGAGGCGATGACACCCTTCAATGTCCAGTTGGCCGGATTGATCCCCACGGGTGGCGGCGAGTGGGTCCTCATCCTCCTCATTGTCCTCCTGCTTTTCGGGGGCACCAAGCTTCCCCAGCTCGCAAAGGGCCTCGGGCAGTCGATGAAGGAATTCAAGAAGGCCTCCAGGGAGGACGAGCCCGCGGCTCCCGCCAAGGAAGAGCCAAAGAAGCCCGATTCGACGGGGACCCACGGGACGAACTGACGTTCGGGGCCTAGTCCTCCGAAGCCGGGTTTTCAGTGAGCCAGCCGCGGAAACCGCGGATCTGGTCGGGCGTGCCCAGGACAAGGATCTCGTCCCCGGGCAAAAGCGACTCATGCGCGGCCGGGTTGAGGATGCGCGCATCTCCGCGGCGGATCCCGGCAATCTGCACCCCGTGGTTCTGGGCGGGAGAAATCTCCGCCAGGGTCTGGCGGCTCGCGCGGCTCCACTCGGGGACCCGCAGGGCGTCCATGCGCACCTCCTCCAGGAGGGAGTCCGTGTTGAGCTTCCCCGAGACGCCCACGAGGAAAGTCCTGCCGCGCTCGACCTGGTCCATCGTCCCCATGAGGAGCACCTTGTCCCGGGGGTAAAGGACCGACTCCGGGGGCGGCAAGGGGATCATGAAGCCCTGGCGCTCGATTCCCACGACCGAGCAGCCGAAGCGGGCCCTTAGGTCGAGCGCCGCGATGGTCCTTCCCTGGCAGTCTGCCAGGTCCGGGAGCGTGCAGTCGATCATGTGGATGTCCCAGTCCGGGTGGCGGCCGAGCCAGGGGGCGGTCGTCGACGTCATCTTCGTCTCGGAGACCTCCATCGTGTTCTTGAGCTCCACCTCGAGCACGCAGTGCCAGTAGATGAGCTTCCGGCGCAGCACCACCACGACCAGGATCGCCGCCAGCGCGCTCGCCAGGAGAAGCCACCGGGCCGTGTCCTCGGCGGGGACGACCGCGATCAGCCAGATGGTGAGGGCGCCGGCCGCGAGCGCCTTCAGCCCCGTCTCGATCATCGGCGCGAACTCCTTCGCCCGCGGGTGGCCGGAGGTCGAGACCTGGGCGAAGAGCAGCGCCAGGGCCGAGGTGTTCCGCCAGATCGCGACAAGCGGGGCGAGGACGGCAGAGCCGAGGATCAGCCAGAACCCGGCCTGGGCCCCGTTCGGGAACATCCAGTCGTGGCCGAGCCAGTCCTCGATCGCCGTGTAGAGCTCGCGCGAGAAGACGAGGACCCCGCTGACGAACAGCATCTCGATCCCAATCTGCGCGAACCGCTTGCGGCTGAGCTGCCAGAGCGTGCTGCGCTTGCGCTGGCGCGTGAAGCGCTCGTGCCAGTCCTGGTAATAGCGAAGCCAGTCGCTCAGCCACTGGGGTTGCCGGGCGATCAACGCCGTCGCGATGGCCTCGGACCTGCGGGCGATGAAGGGAGTCACGAGGGTAGTCAGGAGCGAGACGCCGACCGCGAGCGGGTAGAACCTCGAGGGGACGACGGCGGCGCCGACTCCCAACTGCGCGATCACGAACGAGAACTCGCCGATCGGCGACGCCATGAGTCCCGCCCGGATGCTGTCCTTTGAGGGGGTGCCGAGCAGCCAGAGTCCGGCCGTGACGGCCATGGGCCGGGCGACGAGCGTGAAGACGGCCACGCCGGCGATCAACCCGGACGACTGGACCAACTCGTTCACGTCGATCTGCATCCCGATGGCCACGAAGAAGACGGCGCTGAACACATCCTTCATCCCCTCGAAGGTGCGCTCCACCTGGTGGCGGTGGGGCGTCTCGGCCACGATGATCCCCAGGAGGAAGGACCCGAGCGCGAGCGAGTAGCCGGCCCTCTGGGCCAGGATCGCCAGGCTGAAGAGGAGCGCCGCAAGCCCCAGGGTCTGGAGCTCCTCCCCGAGGGAGACGCTCATGCGCTTCAGGAGCCACGGGATGATGATGAGCCCGGCGATGACGATCATCGCGACAAAGGCCCCCAGGTGCAGGAGCGTGACCCCCATGGCCGAGGCGTGGCTGGCCCCCACCCCGCCCAGCTGGACGACGGACTCGAGGAGCGCGAGCATGGCGACCGCCACCACGTCCTCCAGGACGGACACCCCGATCGCCAGCTGGCCCGCCCGCTCGTGGTTGAGCCCGGTCTCGTGCAGGATCTTGCCGATGATCGACGAGGAGGAGATCATCAGCATGCCGGCCAGGAAGAGGCCCTCGGTCGAGCTCCAGCCCAGGGCCGCGGCCAGGAGCCGGGAGAGGTAGTACATCGCCGTCGCCCCGACGAAGACCGCGGCGGCCAGCGGAAGCCCCAGGCGGCGCAGCCTCCTTAGGCTCAGCCTTAGGCCGATCGAGAACATGAGGAAGACGAGGCCCACCTGGGCGAGGGTCTCGATCCCGACGATGTCCGAGACGAGCGACAGGTAGGGCATCCCCGGCCCCACGAGGATCCCCGCCGTCAGGAAGCCCACTACCGTCGAAAGCCCGATTCGCTGGCAGAGCCAGCTCACGGCCCCGGCGACCACGAGGATTATCGCCAGGTCTTGTATGAACAGGATTCCGTGCATGGCCGCCCCCGATACCAAAATCGCTTCTGACACCCCGCACCGTCAACCCAAAGCGGCGTATTTCCCTCGTTGACAGCTTCCTGCGCAGCCCATTCGATTCCGTCGGCGGCAACGCCAGCGATACCAGCTCCCCCGCAACACGCGAACATGGCCAACCTTTTCGGTTATTTCTCCAACGATATCGGAATCGATCTCGGAACGGCCAACACGCTCGTATACCTCAAGGACAAGGGCATCGTCCTGCGCGAGCCCTCGGTGGTGGCCCTGGACACGGTAACCCGCAAGGTCAGGGCGGTCGGCGACGAGGCGAAGAGGATGCTCGGGCGCACCCCGGGAAACATCACGGCGATCCGGCCGATGAAGGATGGCGTGATCGCGGACTTCGACGTGACGGAGGCGATGCTTCGTTACTTCATCCAGAAGGCCAGCCAGAGCTTCAGGGCCCCTCCCCGCGTCGTGATCGCGATCCCCTCCGGTATCACGGCGGTCGAGAAGCGGGCCGTCATGGACAGCGCCACCCACGCGGGGGCGCGCAAGGTGATCACGATCCCCGAGCCGATGGCGGCCGCCATCGGCGTCGGTCTCCCGATCGACGAGCCGGCGGCCAACATGATCGTCGACATCGGCGGAGGCACGACGGAGATCGCGATCATCTCGCTCAACGGGATTGTCTTCTCCAAGTCGATCCGCGTCGCTGGCGACGAGCTCGACGCGGCCATCATCGGCTACATGAAGCGGGCCTACAACCTGCTGATCGGCGAGCGGACCGCGGAGGAGATCAAGATGCGGATCGGGTCCGCCTACCCGCTCGACGAGGAGCTCTCGATGGAGGTCAAGGGCCGCGACTCGGTCGCCGGGCTCCCCAAGACCATCCACATCACTTCCCAGGAGGTGCGCGAGGCGCTCTCCGACACGATCGCAGCGATCGTGGACGCGGTGCGCACCACCCTCGAGCGCTGCCCTCCCGAGCTCTCCGCCGACCTGGTCGACCGGGGATTCGTGATGGCCGGGGGCGGCTCGCTGATCCGGGGGATCGACCGGCTCCTTAGCGACAAGACCGGTCTTCCCGTGACGGTTGCCGATGATCCCCTCTCTGCCGTGGCCAATGGTACAGGAGCCGTTCTGAACGACCTGTCCTGGCTCATGCAGAACGCGTGAGGATTGGGCGTTCCCAGCGATTTGACCAAGCCCGACCCTTCGTAGCGCTGGGTTTGGCGGCTGTCGTGTGGCTTGTCGCTCCGGCGGCCCTAAAGGTCCTCGCCCGGGCGAGCTTCTTCGAGATGACGGCGCCCGTTGCGGCGGCGGCGTCCTACGCCAACGACCTCCAGAGGTTCTGGGCGCTTCGCCTCCACTCTAAGGACGAGCTGATCGAGGCGGGGCGCGACATGGCCAGGCTCAACGCCTCCTACACGCTTTCCGTGCAGCAGAACGGGCAACTCGAGGCCGAGGTCGCGCGCCTGGGGGCGCTCCTGAAGATGCCCCCGATCGAGGGCTTCCACTACGAGCACGCACGGGTCGCGCAGCGCGACTTCTCGAGCTGGTGGCAGCGGATGGTGATCCGAAAGGGTTCCGACTACGGGATCCCCGTAGGGGCGCCCGTCGTCTACAGCGGCGGCGTCGTGGGGAGGGTCTCGGAGGTCCACGCGTACACGTCGGTCGTCCAGCTGACGAGCGACCCGGGACTTAGGATCGCCGCCGTCGTCGACGGGGACAGCCGCCCGATCAGCTACCAGGGCGGCGACAACCAGGTCTTCGGGTCCCCGAGGGGCATCATCGAGTTCGTGCCGCTGGACGTCTATGCGAGCGCCACCGTCCCGAAGCGCCTCGCCACCTCGGGCCTCGGGGGGGTCTACCCGCCGGGGCTCACCATCGGGCAGATCACCCACGTCGAGTCGAGCGCGGACGGCCTCTTCAAGACGGGCGAGGTCGAGCTCGACCCGCGGATCTCGGAGCTTACCGAGGTGACCGTCCTCGTCCGCGACAATCCGGGCTAGGCCCGCACCCCATGCGCGGCGCCGTGGCCCTTTTCCTGACGCTCTACATCCTGCGCGCGCTGGTGGCGGAGGTGAACAGCGCCCTCTCGGGCTTCCACGTGTGGCTCTTCGCGGGCGGACTCTTCGTCGCGTACTCGGCCCTCGCGATGCCGTTCCGCTCGGGGTTCGCAGCCTCGGTCCTGGGCGGGCTCCTGTGCGACTCGGTGAGCCCGGTCGCCTTCGGCACCCACGCCGCCCTCTTCGGCGCGGCGCACGCCATCGTCTTCAACGTGAGGGAGCGGCTCCAGCGCGACGAGACTGTGGTGCGGGTCGTCGTGGCGCTCCTCGTGAACCTGGCGCTCTTCATCGCCCTCTCCCTCCTGCGGGTCAAGTCGCCGCACCTCGGCGCGGGCGCGTGGCCGAGGCTCTTCTCCGACCTGGCGTGGTCGCAGGTCGCGCTTGCGCTCGCCGCACCCTGGTTTTTCGCGTTGCAGCTGCGCACCCTTGAATTGGCGCGTGCGAAGCCGTCGCGCATGGCATAGGTTGGGCGCCACCGTCCCATGGCCGCACCCTCCGAACGCTCAGGAAGCCTGGTCGAGTCCAAGGCAGGATTCGACCCGAGGATCATCGCGTTCCACGGGATCGTGGCCCTGCTCCTGGCGACGCTGACCTGCGGCCTCGCCTACCAGCAGCTGATCAAGGGCTCGATCCACCACGAGGAGGAGCGCCAGCAGAACGAGCGCCGGGTCATCGTCCCGGGCCCCCGCGGCAACATCTTCGACAGGAACGGCAGGATCCTTGTCGGCAACCGGCCCCGGTTCGCGGTCGTCCTCTACCTGGACGAGCTCCGCCCCGAGTTCCGCGAGGAGTTCATCCGCATCCGCAACAACTACCGCCGTTCGGGCGAGGGCGACGTCCCGACCAGCTCCCAATTGGAGCGGCTCGCGCACACGAGCGTCGTGAAGCGCTACATGGACCAGGTGAACGAGTTCCTCGGCAGGAGCGGCACGGTGGACTCCGCGGGCCTCCAGCGCCACCTCGAGCACCAGCTTCTCCTGCCCTACACGCTCGTCGACGACCTGAAGCCCGAGGAGTTCGCAAGGCTGGTCGAGCACCTCCCGGTCAATTCGCCGCTGCAGGTGTACACCTCCAACACGCGCTACTACCCCTACGACGGTGCGGCGGTCCACACGCTCGGCTACGTCGGCGTCAACGAGGGCGCCGACGACGAGGAGTTCCCGGGCGAGGGCCTGACGACCCTCAAGATGAAGGGCTCGATCGGCCGGGACGGCATCGAGAAGCAGTTCGACTCGACGCTCCAGGGCGAGGCGGGCTACACGATCCTCCGGGTCGACCCCTCGGGCTACAAGGTGAACCCGCCGATAGAGCACCGGCTCCCGGTCCAGGGCCACAGCATCACGACGAGCCTCGATATCGACCTGCAGCAGGCCGCCGAGGAGGCGATCGGCGACCAGACGGGCGCCGCGGTGGCGCTCGACGTGCGCACGGGCGAGGTGCTCGTGATGGCGAGCCTGCCCGGCTACGACCTGAACGTCTTCTCCCCCAGGCTCACGCAGGCCGCCGCCGCGGACATCGAGGACCGGAAGGCCTGGACGAACTCGGCGCTGAACGGCGTCTATTCGCCCGGCTCGACCTTCAAGCTCGTGGTCTCGATGGCCGCCCTCAGGTCGGGGTCCGTGCGACCCGAGGACACGCCCGCCGACTGCGAGGGAAGCATGATGATCGGCAACCGGCGGTTCAGCTGCGACAACGGGCTCGGGCACCACGGCCTGCTCACGCTTCCCGAGGCGATCTCCGAGAGTTGCGACATCTATTTCTGGACGGTGGGCCTGAAGACCGGTGTCGATGCGATCGCGGCGGAGGCGAGGCGCTTCCACCTGGACCGGCCGACCGGGATCGAGCTTCCCGGGGAAACCCACCGGATGCTGATCCCCGACCCCGACTGGAAGCAGGCGAAGCGCAGCGAGAGCTGGTCGCCGGGCGACACCGCGAACATGTCGATCGGCCAGGGGTTCGTGGGCGAGACGCCGCTCACCATGGCCTGCTTCGCGGCCTCGCTTGCGCGGGGCGAGACCTGGACAAGGCCGACCCTGATCCACGTGGCGAACCGGCCCGAGCAGCACACCGAGCCCATCGGCCTCTCGGATTCGCAGAGGGAGGCGGTCCTCAAGGGGATGGTGGGCTGCGTCACCGAGGGCACCGGCAAGCTGCTCACGACCCTCGAGACCCTGAGGGTGCCCGGCGTCCGGATCGCCGGGAAGACCGGCACCGCCCAGATCATCCGCCCACAGGGAAGGGTGGACGAGGCGTGGTTCATCTGTTTCGCGCCCGTCGAGAACCCGGAGATCGCCATCGCGGTCGCCGTGGACGGCACGGTGCCCGGCGAGAACTTTGCCGGCGGCCGCTACTCCGTGCCCGTCGCCTCGGCCATCCTCAAGGCCTACTTTGCGAAGAGGCACGGCGCCGGGATCGCCTCGAACTAGACGCCGCCTGCCGGGCCTTCCTGAAGACGTCCGAGGGCCGGGGCCAGCTGGGAGCGGGACCGTAGCGCAGCCGCTGCAGGTCGCCGACCAAGTCCGCGGGCCCGTCCACCCGCGCGAGCCACCTGCCCGCCTCGCGCCGCACGGGGTCGACCCTGCGGCCGCCCCCGACGCGGGAGAGGCTCCAGCGGACCCTTGACAGGAGCCACCCGGCGGCGGCGACGCCGGCGGCCGTCTCGGCAAGACGCGTGATCCGGGCAAGGTCCCAGGGGCCCCGGAACCAGTCCTTCACCCGCTGCGCGGCATCGGCCAGCGCGGTCCTAAGCCACTTGCCCGAGTTGCCGGTTGCGTCCTTCACGGCCTTGAGGGTATCGGCCTGCGACTGCTGGTCGAAGTTCACGATCCGCCGGTACCAGAACACCCGCAGGCTGTTGAGCCGCGCCGACCAGCTGCGGTCCATGAGCCCGGCGAGGGCGGCGTCGCCCTTCTCCCTGGCGAGGTCCGCGGCCGCGGAGACCGCGAGCGTGTCCTCCCGTAGCCACGCCTCCCGCTTCGTGTCCCAGACCTCGGTCCAGGCGTGGGCGTCCGAGTTGCGGATCGTGTAGTTGCCCGAGTAGGCGTTCCAGGTCCCCCCCTTGAACCCGGTGACGACGTGGGCGGGGATGCCCGCCGAGCGGGCCATGAGGACGAGGGCGCCGGCAAAGAGCTCGCAGTGGCCGGCCTCGCCCGAGGCCATCCAGCGCACGAGGGGGTCCCCCTGCCCCGCGGGGATGTGCGGCGAGAGGGAGTAGCGGTGCGTCTTGCGAAGCCAGGCCATGGCGCGGTCCGCGAAATCCTGCGCGCCGGCCCCCGCGGGGACGGCGAGGGCGGCGTCGATCCGCGCGAGCGTCGCCTTGTCGGCGTCCGAGAGCTGGAGGCCGAGCTGGACGTGGAGCCCGGCCGGGCCGCGCTTCCTCCACATCGAGGCGAAGGTCCTGTCGCGAAGTTCGGACGTGTCGGAAGCCATTCCCTCGACCCGGTAAGCCGTCATCGACGCCGGCTCGTCGCGCAGCGCCACGATCCCCATGTCGGGGGAATACCGGAAGTTCTGCGCCTCGCGGAACCTGAGCGCCCAGAAGTTGCCCAGGAGCGGAAGGTAGCGGCTGATGCCCGACTCGACGTAAAAGGTCCAGGTCGCCTGGCCCCGCGGACCCGTGGCCCCGACTCCCAGGATGTTGGCCGACGTGCGCTCGCGGCCGAGCTCCGACCTGAGGACCGGGGAGAGCTTGAAGCCCCCGTTGCTGTATTGGTCCAGGACGATCATCCGCCAGTACGGCAGCGCCGGCGCCTGCGAGGGGTCGGAGAGGTCCACGTTGAACGCGATGCTGTCGTCCTGGGTGATCTCGGTGATGTCACCGAACTTGATCGAGTCGTTGAAGCCCGTCATCGCACGCTTCGTGACGAACCGCTCGAGGAAGAGGCTGTTCTCGAGCTGGAATCTCGGGATCGCGAGGAAGAGGAGCCCCGAGATGACGACGACCCCGATGAAGAGCCCGGCCGCCGAGGCGAGGAGCCGCCAGTCCGAGATCTCCCAGAGCCGCCGCAGGAGCCTGCGCCAGTCGGCGTGCGCGGCCCAGGGAGGCACGACGCCTCGGACGGCGAGCTTCGGGGCCTGCCCGCCCTCGGTGGACTCCGCGATGGTGACGACCAGCAGAAGGCACAGCGCGCAGGCCGTGAAGACCAGGATCTGCGCGGCGAACATGAGGGACACGGTCAATACCCCGGCCACGACGACGAGGAAAAGGCCGAGGACGACGATCTGCAGGTCGTCGCGGCGCGCCCGGTACGAGACGCCCCGGTAGAGGAGGAGCAGCAGGTCCAGCCGGACGATCGCCGGCAGGAGCTGGCCCGTGATCTTCAGGTCGCCCGCGAAGAAGGCCAGGATCGCCGGGAACGCGAGGCGGTGGACCCAGACGGGGACCCTCGCCGGGTCCCGGGGCCGGGCGATGCCGGCCACGATCCCGAGGAGCGCGACCGCAGCCATGATCTCGGCGTCGATGTCCAGGTAGAACACCGTCGCGACCGACAGGATCATGAGCACCCCGCCGAGGAGCCACCTGAGCTGGTGGAGCTCGTCCAGGTTAAGTCGCTGCGGCCTTGCTTCCATTGACGTAGGCGGCGACGCCGCGGGTTCCCTCCGGCTCGAAGGTCATGACGTTCATCCTCGGCCGGGCGACCCCGGCCTCGCCTGCGAGCGGTGTCCCGGGGGCCGGGGTCGGCTTCACGACGGCCAGCCTGTCGAGGAACGACTCGAGGTCCGCGAGGCGCTTCGCCGGGATCTGGCGGGTGTCGTCGATCGCGGTCGACTGCAGGCGCCCGGCCCGGAAGAGGTCCTGGGCCAGGGTCGCAGCGAGGCTCACCATGACCTCGAACTGCTCGGGACGGGCCCAGAGGACCGCGTCGGTCCTTATCCAGATCGCGCAGGCGTCGGAATTCTGGGAGGAGAACTGCCGGATGAGGAGCCGGCGCTTGCGCGCGCTCGCCTTCCAGTGGACCAGGCGGTGGGAGTCCCCCGTCTCGTAGTGCCTCAGCCCGATCACCTCGCCCTCGTTGCCCAGCCGGGCCTGGCGAAGCTCCCCCTCCGGGCGCCTGGGGGCGGCCCCGACGAGGCGGCGGTACTCCACGGGGGCCGGCCAGACGGGTATCTCCCGGGAGATCTCCGTGCCCGCGAACTTCCTGAGGAAGCCGAACGGGAAGAGCGAGCCCACGCCCCTGAGCTCGACCTTGAGGAGCCCCCTCTTGGCGGGGGTGAACGCCCACTCGAGCCTCGACCGCCCGCCGGGGTCCAGGCGCGACCGAAGGTGGACCGTGCCGCGGGTCGTGGCCTCATCGGCCCTCGAGAGGGTCGCCCACACGTCGATGCCCTTCGCGGTGATCGTCGATTCCGGGCGCGACGGCTCCCGCTGCTCATAGGGGCCCGCGGCGAATTCGAACCAGAGGGCGTAGGTCGGGAGGAACCTCTTGAGGTTGCTCAGGAGGAGGCTCACCTCGGCCTGCTGGCCCGCGCGCAGCGGCGGCTGCACCTCGAGCTGCCAGTCGACCCCGCGCAGGTTGAGCCAGGCGAGAACGCCGCTCAGGATCAGGCACGAGAGCAGGAGGGCGAGCGCGATGAAGAGGATGTTGCTGGCCGAGTTGTAGGCCGCGGTGCCGATCCCCATCGAGAGCCCGATAAGGACGACACCCGAGATCGTCGGCTGGATCCGCTCGCGGCGCCTCGGCCAGACGAGGCCCCAGAGGGCGCGCCGCCAGAACGGGCGCCGAGTTCTCCCGGCCGCGCTCACACGGGCGGGGGCAGTGCGGACAGGATGCGCTTCAGGTGCGCCCCCACCGCCCGCCGTTCCTCGAGGGCGTCGCCGGTCTGCCGGGCAAGGGCCAGCCGGTGCGCGAGGACCGCCGGGACAAGCTCGGTGACGTCGTCGGGCAGCACGAAGTCGCGGCCGTTGACGATCGCCCTGGCCTGGGCTGCGGTCCTGAGGGCCAGGCCCCCGCGCACGCTCGCCCCGGACTTGAACTCCACCTCGGTGCGCGTCGCCGCGACGATCCTCAGGATGAAGTCGAGGACGCTCTCCTCGACGAAGACCTGGGGCACCAGGGCCTGGATCGCAGCGACCTCGTCGCGGGTCGCGACCGCTTCCAGAGAGATCGAGTCGTACCCGCTGCGGGCGGTGCGCAGGATCTCGATCTCGTCGTCGTGCTGGGGATAACCCATCCTCAGGCGCATCAGGAACCGGTCCATCTGGCTCTCCGGCAGCGGGAAGGTCCCCTCGTAGTCCACGGGGTTCTGCGTCGCGAAGACCATAAAGGGGGAGCCGACGCTGTGCGAGTTGCCGTCGACCGTGACCTTTGCCCGGTCCATCACCTCCAGGAGCGCCGACTGGGTCTTCGGCGGGGCGCGGTTGATCTCGTCGGCGAGCACGATGTTCGCGAACACGGGGCCGGGCTTGAAGACGAACTCCCCGGACTTCTCGTCGTAGATGGCCACCCCCGTGACGTCCGAGGGGAGGAGGTCGCTCGTGAACTGAATCCTGGAGAAGACGCAGTCGGTCGAGCGGGCGAGCGCGTAGGCGAGGGTCGTCTTGCCCACCCCGGGCAGGTCCTCGATCAGCAGGTGGCCGCCCGCGGCGAGGCAGACCAGGAGCTGCTCGATGACATCGTCCTTGCCGAGGATCGCCCGGCGCATGTTGGCCCTGAGCCTCTCGAGGGTGCCCTTCGCACCCGCAACCCGGTCGGCCTGGAGGAATTCGCTCATGGGTGGGGCGGCGCTAGCCCAGGATCTCGAGCATGCGGATGAAGAGCCGGTTTACCCGCTCCTGGTTGCCCTTGACCAGCTCCTTGAAGCGGGAGAAGTCGACCTCCGTGCCCTCGAGCCCGTTCGCGTAGTTGTCGATGACCGCGAGGCTGTTGTAATTGAGGCCCGCCTCGGAGCACAGGTCGGCCTCGTGGGCCGCCGTCATCCCGATGACGTCGCCCCAGTGGCGAACGACCTGGATCTCGGCCTTGGTCTCGAAGCGCGGGCCGCGCATCTGCACGTAGACCTTGCCGGTCGGGATCGTGAACTCGGGGGCCAGCTTCGAGACCAGGAGCGGGATCAGGTTGTTCGCGATCCCGGCGGCGCCGCCCTTGAGCTCCGTGTCGAAGAAGGTGGCCGGGCCCTGCTGAAGGCCGACGTAGTCGGAGCACGAGACGATCGAGCCGGGGGGGATCTCCGCCTTCAACGAGCCGACCGAGTTGACGGAGACGATGTCCTTGAACCCGAGCTCGGCGAGGGCGCGGATGTTGGCCCGGTAGTTGATCGAGTGAGGGGGGAGCGGGAAACCGTACCCGTGGCGGTTGATCAGGGCGTGGCTGCCGCGGTGCTTGTAGGTGACGGGCCCGTGGGAGGTCTCGACGGTGCTCACGTCCCAGGAGGAGAAGAGCGTGGAATTTACGATGCTCGTGCCGCTTATGAATGCCACTCTCATGAAGGTTGCGGATTCTCTCCCGCCCTTCCCCCTTGTCAAATCCGGCGGCGGAGACCTACCCTTGGCCGATAAGCATGCCTTCAGCCAGCCAAGCGCCCATAGACCCCGCGAACGTTCCCTCCCATGTGGCCATCATCATGGACGGCAACGGGCGCTGGGCCAAGCAGCGGGGGCTGCCGCGGATCGAGGGCCACCGCCGGGGAGTCGAGGCCGTCAGGACGGCGACGTACGCGGCCCGGGACCTGGGCGTTAAGATGCTGACTCTCTATGCCTTCTCCGCCGAGAACTGGAACCGGCCCAAGGACGAGGTCGGCGCCCTCATGGGGCTCCTTGAGCTCTACCTCAGGAAGGAGCTCGAAACCTTTGTGCGCGACCGGGTGAGACTCCAGACGATCGGCCGGATCGAGGGCCTGCCGGTGGCCGTGCAGCGCCAGCTCGCGGTCACGGTCGAGAAGACCCAGGGGTTCGCCGACTATACGCTCGTCCTCGCGCTCAACTACGGCGCGCGCACGGAGGTCGCCGACGCGGCGCGCGCCTACGCCGCCGCCGTCCGCGACGGCCGCGAGAGGCCCGACGACGCCTCCTGGGAGTCGTTCGCAAGGTACCTCTACACCTGCGGGATGCCCGACCCCGACCTCGTGATACGCACCTCGGGCGAGACCCGCGTGAGCAATTTCCTCCTCCTGCAGGCGGCCTACGCCGAGTTCGTCTTCACGCCGGTCCTCTGGCCCGACTTCTCGAAGGCCGACCTCGCCTCGGCGATCGCGGACTACGCGCGGCGCGAGCGCCGCTACGGCCAGACGAGCGAGCAACTCAAACCGGCGCCCGCCGCCAAGTAACCCCCACAGGAACCCCGTGCCCAAACGCATCGCCAGCACCATCGTCCTGTGGCTCGCCCTCTTCGCGGTCCTCTGGTTCTTCCGCACGAACGGGGCGATCGCCGCCATCACCGCGGTCTCCGTCCTGACGCTTCGCGAGTTCTACAAGCTGATGGACGCGGCCGGCCACGCCCCCTTCCAGTGGCTCGGCCTCCTGTTCGGCGCCCTGATCACGCTGGCCCCCTGGACCGAGGCCCGCCTCGGGATCCCGTCCCATCCCCTGCTCGCCCTCGCCGTCATCGTCTTTTGCGTGCGCATCATCGCGGAGCGCCCGCCCGAGAAGCGGGTCGAGGCCCTCTCCTCCACCCTCTTCGGCCTGGTCTACGTGGCGCTCCTCCTGCAGTACCTCGTGCGCATCGCCACCCCTGTCGCGGGCGACACGATCCTTCCCGAGGGCCGCCTTGTCCTGTGCCTTTGGGTCGTCGCCGTGGCCAAGTTCTGCGACGTCGGGGCCCTCCTGACGGGGCTCGCGATCGGCCGGCACAAGATGGCGCCCCTATCGAGCCCCAAGAAGACCTGGGAGGGGGCCGCCGGCGGCGTCCTCGTGGGCATGGGGGTCGGCGCCCTGGTGGCCTGGCTCGGTCGCCCCGTCCTTCCCGCCTCCCTGACCCCGCTCTTGGCGGCCCTCCTCGCGGCGCCCGTCGCCGCGGTCGCCATCCTCTCCGATCTGGTCGAGTCCGTGATCAAGCGGCGGGCGGCCCTGAAGGATTCCGGCGACGGGGTCCCCGGGATAGGCGGGATCTTCGACCTTAGCGACAGCCTGATCCTCGCCGCGCCGGTCGGCTTCTTCCTGCTCGAGAGGCTGGCCTAGGGGCGGACGAATCCAGACCGTGGCCGACTCCCCCCCATCCTCCCCGCGGACCGCGGCCCGCAAGCGGGTCGTCCTGCTGGGCGCCACGGGATCCATCGGCCAGAATGCGCTTCGCGTCATCGCGTCGCACGCCGAGCGCCTCGAGCTCGTGGGTATCGCCGCGCATTCCAACTGGCGCAGACTGGCCGAGATCGCCCGGGAGCACGCGGTCGCAGACGCGGCGATCTTCGAGCCGAAGGCCTTTGACGAGGCGCGCAAGTCGGGCCTTTTCCCGCCCGGCACCCGCCTTCACCGGGGGCCCGCGGGGCTGGCGGAGCTCGCGACCCTCCCCGCGGCCGATGTCGTCCTCGTGGCCGTTGTCGGGACCGCCGGCCTTGAGCCGGCGCTCGCCGCCATCGGCGCCGGCAAGGACCTGGCGCTCGCCTCTAAGGAGATCCTTGTCCTGGCGGGAAGGTTCGTCATGGAGGCCGCCCGGCGGAAGGGGACGAGGATCCTTCCCGTCGACAGCGAGCACAACGCCGTCTTCCAGTGCCTCGAGGGCCACCCCGGGGCCGGGGTGCGGCGGGTCGTCCTGACGGCCAGCGGGGGGGCGTTCCGGGACTGGCCGGCCGAGAAGCTCCGTCACGCGACCCCCGCCGACGCCCTGAAGCACCCCAACTGGTCCATGGGGAAGAAGGTCACGGTCGACTCGGCGACCCTCGCCAACAAGGGCCTTGAGCTGATCGAGGCGCAGTGGCTCTTCGGGCTAAGCCCGAGCCAGTGCACCGCCGTCATCCATCCCCAGAGCCTGGTGCACTGCCTTGTCGAATTCAATGACGGGGCGATGCTTGCGCAGCTCGCCCCGAGCTCGATGACCTTCCCGATACAGCACGCGCTGCTCTACCCCGACCGGGCCGGGGGCGTCGAGCCCCCGATCGACTTCACGCGGCTCGTGCGCTTCGACTTCAGGCCCATCGACGAGGACCGCTACCCCATGATGCGCCTGGCGACCCAGTCGATGAGGGCCGGGGGGGTGGCCCCGGCCGTCTTCAACGCCGCGAACGAGGTGGCCGTGGAGGCGTTTCTCGGGGAAAGGATTCCCTTTCTTGCGATTCCGACCATCGTCGGTAACGCTCTGGAGCGCACAGCCAATTTCGAACCCGCAAGTCTCGGCGACGTCCTAGCGGCCGACACCGAGGCAAGGCGCGGCGCGGAATCGGACGTCAAAGGCTTCAAATAATTGCCCATTAATTAATTACGATCCAAGTGTCGGCCGATATCCTCCCCTTCCTCCTGTCCAATGTGTGGTCGATATTCCTGATCGTCCTCTTCTTCGGGGGCTCGATCTTCGTTCACGAGCTCGGCCACTACCTGGCCGCCAGGGCCCGGGGCGTCCACGTCGAGGTCTTCTCCATCGGCTTTGGGCCACCCATCTTCTCATGGACGGCCGCAGACGGTACCCGCTACCAGGTGGCGTGGTTTCCCCTGGGAGGCTACGTCCTTCTCCCCCAGATCGCGGACCTCGGGGAGCTCGAGGGCGAGAGCAAGGTGGCCGCGGCCGACCTTCCGCCGGTCTCCTACGGGTCGAAGGTGCTCGTCTTTGTCGCGGGCGCCTCGTTCAACATCCTCTTCGCTTTCCTCCTGGCCTGCATCGTCTGGTTCGTGGGGCAGCCCGAGAACAACGAGTCGGAGAGCACGCAGATCGGCTACGTCACCCGCACGATCGACCTGGCCGACGGCTCCAGGGTGACGAGCCCGGCCATGCAGGGCGGGCTCAAGGTCGGCGACATGATCCGGGCGATCGACGGGATCCCCGTCACCAACTGGGACGACATCAACGAGACGCTCTCGATGGGCTCGGGTCGGGACCCGAGCGGCGCGCGCAACGCCGTCTTCAGCATCCTCCGCAACGGCGCGCCCATGGTGATCACGCTCCACCCCCGCCTCTCGGGTGACGAGCGCTGGCGGCGCGTCGGGATCATGCCCGGCTACGAGCTCAACGTGCACGCCGTCGAGGCCAACTCCGCCTCGGCCAAGGCGGGCGTGGCCCCGGGCGACCGCGTCGTCGACATCAACGGCTCCCCGATCATGAACGCCAACGGCCTCGGCGACGAGCTGGCGCTTGAGCCGGCGAGCCCCGCCCGCCTGGGCGTCCTGCGGGACGGCCGCAGGATCGAGCTGGTGATGCCCCCCCGCACGGCGACCCTGCCGGTCGGCGACATCGAGTTCTCGGCGGGCTACCACATGACCCATCCGTCCCCCTTTGCGCAGATCGCGCAGCCGTTCGTGCTGACCCTGCGCACGGTCTGGGGCCTGGTGAACCCCCGCTCCGACATCGGGCTCTCCAAGGTCGCCGGCCCGGTCGGGATCGTGCACATCTTCCACGCGGCGGCCGAGGCGGGGATCCGCGCGGTCCTCAGGATAACGATCCTGATCAACGTCAACCTCGCCATCCTCAACCTCCTTCCCGTTCCCGTTCTCGACGGCGGCCAGATCGTGTTCGCGACCATCGGAAAGCTGCGCGGCCGGGCGCTTCCGCCCAACTTCATCATGACGACGCAGAGCGTCTTCATGGTGCTCCTTCTCTCGATGGTGGTCTACATCAGCTTCTTCGACGTGCGCCGCTGGAGCCGGGACGCGCGCGACAGCCACACGGTGGCGCCCGCGCCGGCCGCCCCCGCCAAACCCTGACCCTGCAGGCATGGCCTACTGCGCCTCTCGGTTCCGCACCGTCCGCCGGCCGACCCGCGAGGTCATGGTCGGCAGTGTCGGCGTCGGCGGCGAGAACCCGGTCCGCATCCAGTCGATGACGACCAGCGACACGCAGGATGTCGCGGCGACCGTCAGGCAGTCGGTGGCCCTTGCGGAGGTCGGGTGCGAGATCGTCCGGGTGACGGCCCCCAACGTCCAGGCGGCCCGCTGCCTCAAGGACATCCGCGCGGGACTCACCGCCGCCGGCTGGGGCTCGGTCCCGCTCGTCGCGGACATCCATTTCCTGCCGGTCGCCGCCATGGAGGCGGTCGAGCATGTCGAGAAGGTGCGCGTCAACCCCGGCAACTTCGCGGACAAGAAGAGGTTCGCCGTGCGCGACTACAGCGACGCCGACTATGAGCGCGAGCTGGAGCGCCTCCACACGGCATTCTCGCCCCTGGTCAAGCGGAGCAAGGAGCTCGGCCGCTCGATGCGGATCGGGACCAACCACGGCTCCCTGAGCGACCGCATCATGAACCGATACGGGGACACGCCCGCGGGGATGGTCGAGAGCGCCCTCGAATTCCTCAGGATCGCCCAGTCCCACGGCTTCAGGGACCTCATCCTCTCGATGAAGTCGTCAAATCCCAAGGTCATGATCGAGGCCTACCGGCTCCTGGTCGAGCGGATGGATTCCGAGGACATGCACTACCCTCTCCACCTCGGGGTGACCGAGGCTGGGGACGGCGAGGACGGAAGGATCAAGGGGGCCATCGGCATCGGGTCGCTCCTGCTGGACGGGCTCGGCGACACGATCCGGGTGTCGCTCACCGAGGACAGCGTCTACGAGATTCCGGTGGCGCGCGCGATCGCCGACAAGGCGATGAGCCTCTGGCGCGCGGGCCCCCCCGCGGCCCCCGAAGCCCCTGATTCCATAGATCCCTACCGCTTCGAGCGGCGAAACTGCGCGGGCCTGCAGCTCGGTCCCGCGGCCGTCGGGACGGAGGAGCCTCCGCGGGTGATCGTGCGGGTGGCGGGGGTCGGCCAGGTGGCCGCAGCCCTGCGGGAGCTGGCGTCCCCGAAGCTCAAGGACTCGCCCGCCGAGGGACTCCTCGTGCCCGTCGCCTCGAAGGCCGACCTCGAGCGCCTTCGCAGCGAACTCGCCGGGACACCCTCGTCGGTCAGCTTCCTCGCCCTGGAGCTCGCGCGCGGGCTCGCCCCGGGGGACCTCGAGTCGATTCTCTCGGGCTCCTCTGGCAAGGTGCTGCTGGTCAGGGAATTTGGCGGCAAGGACGGCGGCGAGCTGGAGGCGTGGTCCGCCCTTGTGAAAAGGACCGGGCATTTCCTTGCGGTCGACGCGACGCCCGGGGCCCTTTCCGGACTGGCGCCGGCGCTTTCCGCGGCCGGGGACGACCGGCTCATGGTCACCTGCTCCGGCGCCGCATCGCTTGGGGACGACCATGCCGTCGGGGCCTACCGAAGGATCGTCGAGGCGCTCCACGGCGCCGGCAGCCGCATCCCCGTCTGGATCCGCAACACCTCCGGCACCGCCGTCCGCGGCGACAACAGCTTTCTCTCCCGCCTGCTAGAGGCCAGCTTCCTGACCGGGAGCCTCCTGTGCGACGGCGTCGGCGACCTGGTGAGCATCGAGACCGAGGCCGACCCCGCAAGGGCGACCCGGCTCGCCTACAATGTCCTGCAGGGAGCGGGCGCCCGGATATCCAAGGCGGAGTTCGTCGCGTGCCCGAGCTGCGGGCGGACACTCTTCGACCTGCAGACCACGACCCAGCGCATTCGCTCGCAGACCGCGCACCTGAAGGGCGTGAAGATCGCGATCATGGGCTGCATCGTGAACGGGCCCGGCGAGATGGCGGACGCCGATTTCGGCTACGTCGGCGGCGCGCCCGGCAAGATCAACCTCTATGTCGGCAAGCAGTGCGTGCAGTACAACATCCCCCAGGCTGAAGCTGATGAGCGCCTGATAGCCCTTATTAAACTTCACAATAAGTGGGCCGAGCCCGAACCGGCGCGCGCTTAGGGTCGCAGTCGTGTATCGAAAAAGTTCACGCGCCGTCACCTTCGCGTAACACACCCGTAACCTCCACTACGGCTTTCATAGCCTGATTCAGGGCGATGTAATATTGCAGGGATTACGCCCAAAACGCGTGTCGATTCCGACGCCTAAATTTGCGCCTCCAAGGCAACAAAAAAGGTGGAAAAAGTTATGCCCAGCCCCCCTGTGAACAACTTGTCAGAAAGTTGACCTTGTAATGATTTTGGCGATGTAGGTTACTCAGCACTTGTCCAAGCAATTTAGGCTTCCGGATGTTCTTTGCCACGTTACGAATGCCGCCCCACTCGGGCCGCGCAGCGACACACGACTTTCTTCCTTGGCCATCAATTACTTGCAATTTTTGTTACCCATACCGGCTTTACCGGTGGCCAAGTTCCAATTTTCGTCGCGGCGGACGGACCCAGAGGCAGCCCAGATGACGTGCCAAAGCGCCTTCGGCTGGCCAATGTGAATAAGACCTGACTTTCCCGCCCCGCCCATGCCCTCTTTGTCCCTGCCACATAACCTGTGGGAAACGGTTAAATGTGACTTCAAATCCCTCTTTCCGGAGGAGGTGTTCCAGATGTGGTTCGAGCCCGTGGTGTGCATCGAGACCACGGAGGATTCGATCACGCTCGGCGTTCCCAATGATTTCGCAGCCATCTGGATCCACGATAATTACCTGGACCTGATTTCCCAGCGCCTGCGCCTTACGGCGGGCAGGCTGGTGAACGTCAACCTTCAGAAGACCGACGGCGGCGTGCGGGGCATGGGCAACCACCGTGCGGCGGAAACCCCCGCCCCCTCGGCCCGCTCAAAGGCCTCCGCGGGCAGCCGCCGTACCGGCCGCGGCGACGATCGGGGCCCCGCCCCGGGGACGCTCAGCCTTCGCAACACGTTCGAGACTTTTGTCGTCGGCGCGAACAACCAGATGGCCCACGCCGCAGCCCTGGCCGTGGCGCAGGCGCCCGCCCAGGCCTACAATCCCCTCTTCATCTACGGCGAGACGGGCCTCGGCAAGACCCACCTGATGCATGCGATCGGACACGCGATCCTGCGCAACAATCCGGACGCGCGGGTCGCCTACCTGTCGACCGAGAAGTTCACGAACGACTTCATCCAGGCGCTCCAGGAGAACAGCATGGTCAAATTCCGCCAGAAATACCGGAATGCCGACGTCATGCTGCTCGACGACGTCCAGTTCCTGGCCGGCAAGGAGCGCATCCAGGAGGAGTTCTTCCACACGTTCAACGAGCTGTTCGAGTCCGGGAAGCAGATCGTGCTTTCAAGCGATCGGCGGGCCAGCGAGATCCAGAAGCTCGAGGCGAGGCTCGTGTCGCGGTTCGAGTGGGGCCTTCCCGCGGACATTCAGGCGCCCGACCTCGAGACCCGAATCGCCATCCTTCGCACCAAGGCGTCGGCGCTCAAGTGCGGCCTGCCCGAGCCCATCATCACCTTCATTGCCCAGAACATAACGAAGAACATCCGCCGGCTCGAGGGCGCGATGATCAAGGTCGCCAGCTACAGCGCGCTCAGCAACAAGCCCCTCGACCTCGCCACGACCGAGCGCCTGCTCCACGACATGCTGGTCGAGCAGGCCCAGAGCATCCTGACGATCGAGACGATCCAGAAGCGCGTGGCCGACCATTTCCAGATCCGGCACAGCGACATGACCAGCAAGCGGCGCCCGAACAACATCGCCATCCCCCGCCAGGCGGCCATGTACCTGGCCCGCACGCTGACGAAGCACTCCCTCCAGGAAATCGGCGACGCCTTCGGCGGCCGCGACCACGGGACCGTCATCCACGCCTGCAAGGCTGTGGACAACATGATGGAGCAGGACGCCTCGATGCGGGGAAGCATCGAGTTCCTAAGGACGCAACTCGCCCGCTGAGCGGACGGTTGCGGGCCCCGGCTTGAGTTGCCGGGGCAATTGGGCTTAGGTACACGCTCTACCAATGACCCTTACTCCCGAGCAGAAGGCAGCCGTCTCCGAATGGGTGGCTGCCGGCGACAACCTCTACACGATCCAGAAGAAGCTGGCCGACCAGCTCAAGGTCTCCATGACCTACATGGACGTCAGGTTCCTTGTCGACGACCTCAACCTGCAGCTGAAGGACCCGGCGCCCAAGGTTGACGCGAGCGACGTCAGCAAGACGGCCCAGGCCGCCAAGCCCGCAGCCGAGAAGAAGGGCTTCATTGACAAGGCCAAGGAGAAGCTCGGCCTGGCGCCGGCGGAGCCGGCCGAGGACGTGCCGATGGAGGAGGGTTCAGTCCCTCCCTCCGGGGTCGTCGTCACGGTCGACAAGGTGAGCCTCAACCCGTCGGTGATGGCGAGCGGCACGGTGACCTTCCCCGACGGGGTGACCGGCAAGTGGATCGTGGACATGCAGGGCCGTCCGGGCCTGACGGAGGTGAGCAAGCCGGGCTACCGGCCCAGCCCGGCGGACGCCCAGGCGTTCATGCAGGAGCTCTCGCAGGCCCTGCAGCAGTACTGACCCGGCTACGGGCCCTTGAGCATCGAGTTAAGCTCGTCCTCGCCGATCACGGCCACGCCGAGCGAGACGGCCTTATCGAGCTTGGAGCCCGCGTCGGATCCCGCCAGGACGTAGCTCGTCTTCTTGCTCACGCTTGAGGAGACCTTCCCCCCGGCGGCCTCGATCTTCGCGGCGGCCTCCTCCCGGGTCATCGACGGGAGGGTGCCCGTGAGGACGAACGTCTTGCCGGACAGGGTCCCCGTGCCCGGTGCGGCCGCCTCCGGCTGCCGCGGCTCGACCCCAGCCCTTAGCAGGTCGCGCACGAGCGTCCGGTTGATAGGCTGATTGAAATGGCCGACGATCGCGTCGGCCATCGTCCGGCCGATTCCCGGGATCAGGCTCTCCTTCCCCTTGGCGATATAATCGTCGATCTTGGACTCCGAGAGGGCCTCGAGGCTGCGGAACCGCGCTGCAAGGTCCTTGGCCGCGGCGGCGCCGACGTGCGGGATTCCGAGGCCGTGGATGAACCGCCACAGGTCGGCCCTCTTGCTCGACTCGATCGCGGCAAGGAGGTTGTCGGACGACTTCTCCACGCTCTTGCCCAGGCTCAGGAGGTCCTGGCGCCTAAGCCGGTACAGGTCCGCGACGCCGCGGACCCACCCCTTCTCGACCACGACGTCGACCATGGCCTCCCCCATCCCGTCTATGTCCACGCATGCCTTGGAGGCGAAGTGGATCACCCGGCGCCTGACCTGGACCGGGCACTCGTAGTTGGGGCAGCGAAGCGCCACCTCGCCCTCGGCCTGCACGACGGCGGTGCCGCAGGAGGGGCACCGGGACGGAAACGTGTAGGGCACGCACTCGGGAGCCCTGCGTGCGGCGTTCACCCCGACAACGGCAGGGATGACCTCCCCGGCCTTCTCCACGTAGACATAGTCCCCCACCCGGATGTCCTTGCGCGCGATCTCGTCGCGGTTGTGCAGGGTGGCCCGCGCCACGGTCGAGCCGGCGAGGAGCACCGGCTCGAGCTCCGCGACCGGGGTCAGGACTCCGGTCCTTCCCACCTGGACCGATATCGAGAGGAGCCGGGTCTCGGAGCGCTCCGCCGCGAACTTGTAGGCCATGGCCCAGCGCGGGGCCCTGCTCGTGCTCCCCGCCTCCCGCTGAAGCGACAGCAGGTCGAGCTTGACGACCGCGCCGTCGGTCCCGTAGGCGAATCCCGCCCGCAGCCGGTCGAGCTCGCCGATGGCTCCCAGGACCTCGTCGATCCCCCGGGCTGTCCAGAACTTCTCGACGGTGGGTAGCCCCCAGGCGCGGACGCGCGCATGGTAGCCCGACTGGGTGTCGCCCCCGGCCTGGGCGGGCTCGCACGCTCCGATGCCGTAGAGGACCAGCTCCAGCCGGCGCTCGGCGACCTCCCGCGGGTCGAGGAGCTTTATCGTGCCGGCCGCGAGGTTTCGCGGGTTCGCGTAGCGCTCCTCCCCGGCCTCGTCCCTCGCCGCGTTGATCCTCCCAAACTCGGCCAGGGTCATGTAGATCTCGCCCCGGATCTCGATCAGGTCCGGGACCGGGGAATGGGGGCCGGCCTTCATCCTCCTCGGGAGCGACTTGATCGTGAGGGCGTTCGCGGTCACGTCGTCGCCCTCGACCCCGTTGCCGCGGGTGACCGCGCGAACGAACACCCCCTTCTCATAGGTCAGGCTCACGGCAAGGCCGTCGATCTTCGGCTCGACGACGTAGGTCAAGTGCTCGCGGCCGAGCAGGCGCACGAGCCGCGCATGGAACTCCCTCAGCTCGCCCTCGGAATAGGTGTTGTCGAGGCTCTGCATCGGCTGGCGATGCCGGTAGGCCTGGAACCCCTCCGCGCGATCGTCGCCGACGCGCACGGTCGGCGACTCCCCGCCCGCGGCCGCCGCCGCGTCCGGGTACTGCCTCTCGAGGTCGCCGAGCTCGCGCTTCAAGCGGTCGTACTCCTGGTCCGTCACCTCGGGGCGCGCCTTTCGGTAGTAGCGCTCGTCGTGCGACGCGACCTCCGACCGAAGTGCGGCGATCCGATGCTGGGCTTCAGACGGGGTCATGGGGACGGCTGCGGTGTATGCCCCAAGAAAATTCCCCGAAGTCGCGCCGGTGGCAATGACCTTCGTGGACAGGGACCGCGTCTCAGCCCGAGGGGGGCTGGGGGCCGCCGCCCAGTGTCCCGGCTCCGGGCGGTTCCCCTCCGGAGGGGCGCCTGCGCCTCACGGCCTCCCTGAGGATGAACTCGATCTGGCCGTTCACGCTGCGCAACTCGTCCGCCGCCCATTTCTCCAACTCCCTCCACAGGGTGGGATCCGTCCGCAGCAGGAATGCCTTTCGTTCGTCAGCCATCCCTAGGTTTTGGAAATGCCCGGGTTCATTTGAGGCCGGCCGCCGACTTCGCGGTGTAGATGAAGAACTCGGTATCCGAGGGTGAAACGGCCACCACGTTGCCCGGCCAGCGCAGGACGACCGCGTGGTCGGTGCCGGTCAGGAACGCATAGAACTTCCCCATCCTCTTGCTCCAGAAAAACCCCCGGATCGAGCCGAGACCGCCGTTGCCGAAGACCCGGATGGCCCGGCGCAGGACCTCCGGGTCCCGCTCGATGGAGAGGAGGCCCACCATGGGAAAGCGCTTCCTGCCGAGGACGAGCACGTTCTCCTCGATCCGGAAATGCGAGGTCCTCGAGCGCTCGAAGATGAAGACGGGCACCATGATGACGAGGGCCATAAGGGGCGCCAGCGACCCGAGGGCCTTCGTCAGAAGGGGGGTGTGGAGCGGAAGCGCCCTGACGATGAACTCCACATTGAAGACCACCGCGACGACGACGACCACGATCGAGATCACCAACGGTGCGATGACACGCCGGCCCATCGGGGCCGATTGGAAGACTTGGTTTACGGGGGCCATGGCGGGCCGGGGGTTCCTGACCGGCGTCAATTATAGAGCGTCCCCGTGTTGACGACAGGCTGCGTCTGCGTCTCGCCGCAGAGCACGACCAGGAGGTTCGAGACCATCGCGGCCTTGCGCTCCTCGTCGAGCTTGACGACTCCCTTCTCCGAAAGCTCCCGCAGAGCCATGTCGACCATCCCCACGGCGCCATAGACGATCTTCTGGCGGGCCGCGATGACGGCCTCCGCCTGCTGGCGCCGGAGCATGGCCTGGGCGATCTCCGGGGCGTAGGCCAGATGCGTGAGGCGGGCCTCCTCGATTCCTATCCCGGCCCGTTCCAGGCGCTCCTGGAGCTCCTTTGCAAGGGCGGCCGCAACCTCCACCCCGCTCCCCCTTAGGGTCAGCTCGTTGGGCTCCCCGTCGTCGTAGAGGTAGCTGCTCGCGACGTGGCGCACGCACGATTCGCTCTGGATGCGGATGTAGGTCTCGTAGCTGTCGACATCGAACACGGCCTGGGCCGTGTCCTGGATGCGCCAGACGATGACGACGGCAATCTCGACCGGGTTGCCCCGCTTGTCGTTCACCTTGAGCTTCTCGCCGTTGAGGTTGCGCACGCGAAGCGAGATCTTGAACTTCCTGTAGAACGGATTGGCCCAGAGGAAGCCGTTCTGCCGCGAGGTGCCCTTGTAGGCGCCAAAGAGCGTGAAGACCGCGGCCTCGTTGGGCTGGAGCATGAAGAAGCCCCCAAAGCTCACCCCGGTGACGATGAGGAGAACGACCCCGCAGAGGCCGACCAAGGGCGTCAGCGTCCGGGCTGCCGTTATCAGGAGGCCGGCTGCGATGACGAGAGAGACGATGACGACCAAGAGGAACATCCAGCCGTTCGCAGCCGAGGCCGGCTGTTCGCGGTGTGAGGAAAGCGGAGCGGGAGAGGCAGAGTTCATGGAGGTTATGGATTGAGCAGATATTGATATGATATCATATCAATATCTCTGCAATCAAAACCTACTCTGCTGAATTTATTCCCTTACCGAATATGCCCTTATGGCATTTATGGTCCTGATGGGAATGCCCATCAAGGCCCCCGATCAGCGCAAGACGAGCGGCTTGCTCGCTGAGTCAGGAGGGCCATTGGGCGTGAAGAGGAGCACCGGTCCGTTGCACTGCGACACCGCAATCGAAGGGACGCCCTTTGCGCCTGGCAGGGCCACCGCAACGGCTGCGCGCGCGTCACCGGCGGCGACGAGCCCGCTGTGCCACGCGGGGACAGGCGTGAGGCCTCCGTGTCCGTCCCCCTTCAGGAGAACGCCCACGCCGCCGTCGAACCGGCCCGTGGAGGGCTCGGGCCCGAAGTTGTTGCCGACGCAGTAGACGTCGGGGATACCGTCGCCATCCAGGTCGCGGACGACGATCCCGTTGATCGGCGAGACCTGCGCGTAGGTCGGGAGCGGCCTGAACTCGAACGTGCCGTCCCTCTTCTGGACGTAGACGCCGCTGGCCAGCTCATTGGCCTCGTAGCGGTGGGCCTTTGCCAGCTGCTCCTCCGGGAAGATCTCCTGGACCGTCGCATGGGCGAAGGACTCGTAGGTCGGGAACTTCCGCGGGATCCACGGGAAAACGTAGGCGAGCTTGCTGCGCCCGCGCACCGTGTAGAGCTTGCCGCCCTCGTACTGGGCCTCGACCAGCTGCTCCTTGCCGCTGCCGTCGAGGTCGCCCGCAAACAGGACTGTGGGCTCCGCCGCGCTCGCGTGGTACTTGGTGTTCAGGCCGACGTTGCCTGCGATGATGTCCAGGCGCCCGTCCCCGTCGAGGTCGGCGACGGCCAGCGCGCTCCACCAGCCCGTCCACTTGGAGAGCCCCGCCTTTTCGGTCCAGTTCTCAAACCCGTGACCGGTGTTGTGGAAGTAGACGATGGGGCCCCATTCCGTCGCGAGGACGAGGTCGGGCCGGCCGTCATGGTCAATGTCGGCCCAGACCGCCGCCGTGACCATGCCGATGTTCCTGAGCCCCGGGGCGAGCTCGTCCGTGACATCCACGAATTTTTCGCCGACGTTGCGGTAGAGGAAGCTTCGCGGCGTCGCCGGCCAGTGACCGGGCACGAGGCGCCCGCCCACGAACAGCCCGACCTTGCCGTGCCCCTCGAAGTCGGCCGCCGCCGCAACGGAGGCGGACTCGCCTGAGACGGGCACCGTCCCGGACGGGGCGAGCGTGAAACGCCCGTGGCCGTCGTTCAGGTACAGGCGGCCGCCGAGCGCGGGATCCCCGCGCTCGTGCCTGACCCCTCCGCTCGCGACGAACAGGTCGGAATGACCGTCCCCGTTGGCGTCGAGGAAGACGGCGCCGGTGTCGTCAGAGTCCTTGGCCTCGGCCCAGGGCTGGTCCGCCGCCGGCTTGAAGCTGCCGTCGGCCTGGCCGAGGTAGAGGATGCCCGACTGCCCGCCCGTCCCGCTCACGAAGACATCGGCAATCCCGTCGCCGTTGACGTCGGCGACGGCGATCGCGGGCCCGCTCATCCCGAGCCGGCGGGGAAGCAGGCGCTGGCCGCTGAACTCGTCCGTGGGAAGCGGGGCGTCCACGAAGTTGAGGCCCCGCGCGCGGGCCGCCTCGGCGAAAAGGGCCGCCGGGTCGACCGGGTGGTTGACGCGGGCCGGCGGACGGTGCGCGACCTCGCCCGGGGCGAGCACCGGCTGGTTCACCGTGATCAGCTTGTCGACGGGGAGGTCCTCCATCACCTGGACCTGGCCGTTCGGCCAGCGAACCGTCATCTTCGAGATGACCGTGTCGCTTCCGAGGCCGAAATGGGCCATGGGGGGCTCGCTCGCCACGACGCCGCGCTCCGTGTAGATCTGGCGCACCTGGACGCCCGACGCGGTCTCGATCCGTATCTCGGCGCCGATCGCGTCGAGGTTCGGGGCGCGTCCCGCGAGCTTCACCATCTCGCGGTGCCCCTCGGTCGTGTTGTTGCGTATGATCGTCGGGGGACCGTCGAAGTTGTTGTAGATGATGTCGAGGACGCCCCGGCCCCCAAGGTCGGCAAGCGCACAGCCAAAGGACACGCCCACGTGGTCCAGGCCCCACTTGGCGCTCACGTCCTCAAACTTGAGGTTCCCGAGGTTCTTGTAGGCGAGCGTGTGCTCCTTGCGCACGGGCGAGTTCTTCCAGACGGCACCCCGGGCGTTCACGTTCGGGGCCACGTTCTGCTTGTCGACCAGGTCGGGGTTGGTGAAGTCGCGGATCATCCCACCCACGAAGAAGAGGTCCTCGCGGCCGGAGCAGTCGAGGTCGGCCATCCTGGCCCCCCACGTCCATCCCGTCGCGTCGACGCCCACGAGGTGCGCGATCTCCTGGTAGCGGTCGGTCCCCGTGTTGAGGTAGACCGAGTTCCACATGTACTGCGGGATCAGCTCGGCGACGCGCTCCATCTCCCAGAGGCCCCTGCCCTGCTCCTCCAGGCCCGTCATGTAGCCGGCGTGGGTGCGGTCACGCATGTCCGTCACCATGAAGTCGATCAGCCCGTCGTTGTTCAGGTCGCCCGAGTCGCCGCTCATCGAGAAGTACGTGACGTGCGGCAGCTTCTCGTCGACCACGTCGGTGAAGGTGCCGTCGCCGTTGTTGAAATAGAACCGGTCGGGCGTCTCGAAGTCATTGGCGATGTAGAGGTCGGGCCACCCGTCCTGGTTCGCGTCAAACCACAGCGCCGAATGGCCCTGGGAGGTACCCCAGATGCCGGCCTTCTTCGAGGCGTCCGTGAACGTCCCGTCGTGGTTGTTGTGGAAGAGGAAATTGCGCCGCCCCGTCGGACTCTTCGAGAAGTCGAGCACGTTGGTGAGGAGAAACATGTCCAGGTAGCCGTCGCCGTCGTAGTCCGCGAAGGTCGCCTCGACGCTCGCGTCCTTGACGTCCAGGCCGTACTCCTTCGCGCGCTCGGTGAAGGTGCCGTCGCGGTTGTTCACGAAGAGCAGGTTCGGGGCATCGAACCGGCACACGTAGAGGTCCGGCCACCCGTCCTGGTTGATGTCGACGACCGTCGCGCTGACGACGCTGCCCGGGCCGTTCTGGGTGCAGTCCACGCCGGCGGGCGCGGCCACGTTGAGGAACTTATACGGCGCGGTCTGGCGGTAGAGGGCGCAAGGTCCGTTCCTTGACACCACGAAGATGTCCAGGAGCCCGGTACGGTCGAAGTCGGCCACTGCGATGCCGGTCTCGACCGCCCCAAGCGTGAGCTCGCGGAAGCGGTCCCCCCACATGCGCGGGTCATTGTAGACATTGCTGACCGACACCCCGGTTTCCTCGGGAGGGAGGACCTGGAAGAGGCTGGCCCCCGCGGGCGCGGGAAGCCGGGGCTTGAGCGGAGTCGCTTCGTAGTCAGGCGCCGCGTGCGAAACCCCGACAAGGATGCAAAATGCCGCGCAGAATAGGTTCTTCTTGTACATCTCGGTCCTGGTTTCGGGGTTTATTTCGAGATGGGGAGCAGGTCGTTCTGGAAGGTCCAGTCGGCAATCTTGCGGCCCATGTCCTGACCCTCGAGGTTGTCGGCCATGGTGTGGATGCCGCCGAACAGCCGGCTCATTCCCGCTTCGTTCGCCGCATCGGAAAGCTTCTTGAAGGTGTGGACGACGCCGGGAAGCCCGTCGGAGGTCGTGGAGAACGTGATCTCGTCGGTGCCGATGATGAGGGCGATCAACCTCGCCGCCGCTCCGGAGAAGGCGCTGTGGCCCGAGACGTAGGCCGGGAAGGACGGGGACGCGAGATTCGGGATGAAGCCCGGGTTGGGGGTGGCGCACGGATTGGTCTTCGCCTCGAGCTCGCGGAGCGCGGTCTCCGGCCGCCACGTGTTGTAGTAGAATTTCGTTTCCCAGGTGGCGATCGCGGCGTCCGCCTCGGCGATGTTCAGGAGAGCAAAGAACCGCGCCGTCTCGGGCACCGACATGGCTTTGCGCCGGGCAATGTCCTGGGCTATCATGTTCCAGTGCCCCGGGGGTGTCGATGTTCCCAGGTCGTCCGACCAGAACGGAGTGGTGAGGGTCTCATACTCGGTGCGCTCCGCACCGTCGCGGGCGCCGACCTTGTTGATGTAGCCGATCTCGTCCGCGTATTGCTTTGAATCGACTGCCGGCGGGGGCGGCGCCCGGAACTGCGACGGTGAGGTCATCGCAAAGGGCACAACCTTGCCCCAGAAAGGCAGGGTCGGGGGCCTGAACGCAGGCGGTGTCTCCCTCCACTTGCCAATCTCGCCGCTCGAGTATTTCCCGGGGATCGGCTTGTTGTAGCCGCAGTCCGCGCGTTTCGCCAGGACCGCCTCGGCCACCTTCCTGCCCCAGGCGATGCCGTCCGTTTTAGCCTGGCCGTCCGGGATGGATGCGAGGGCCCGCTCGTAGGCCGCCTGCATTGTGCGCGGGTTCGTCGCCGTCCACAGGGCCGTCATTACGGCATTTGCCGCCCCCGCGATCGCCGCGTCCATGTCGGCACCCGCGGGGGCCGGATCGTTGACAAGCCAGCCGTGATTCGCGCGGGAAATGCCGTTCACCGCGTCGAATATCGCGATGTGGTACGTCGCCAGATAGAGCGATGAGAGCGGCGGCGGGTTGCGGGCAAGGCGCGTGGCATCGATCGCCTGCTCATTCCAGTAGAGCACGGAATTGGCGGCGAGGACCCGGGATGCGGGGACCGCACCCACCAGCACGGCAAGTGCGAGAAGACGGTAGGACTTGATAATCATTGATATAGAAAGCCCATCAGAGGTTGGGGCAAGGCTATCTGAAGCGCCGAGATTTGCCCCGCAAATTCCCTGTGGTTAAAGCCGTTAGTGGCCGGTGACCAGCAATCTGGGGCGAAAAGCAGAGACCCGGGGTGATTGCATCGCGAACGCCCCAAAGCCTACCGGGGTTCCGTGATGACAATGCGCCGGTTGACCCCCGGCGAACGGACCTCCTGGAGGACACCGCTTGGCCAGCGCACGACGACCTTGCGAACCCGGTCGTCGCCCCCGAGCCCGAAGGTCAGCGTCTTCTCGGACTGAGCCATGAAGCCCATCGCGGGCTCCATCGTCTGCGTCAGCACCCCGCGCGGGGTGTGCACCTCCACCTTGGCGCCCCCGGCGTCGCGCTGGCAGTGGGTGCCCACAAGGTCCACTCGAAGCCACGAATGGTGCGACCGAAGGTCGTTTCGCAGGAGACGCGGCGGCCCCCCGTTCTGCGCCACGGCGATCGCCACGTTCCCGTCCCCGAACACGTCGGCGGCGGCCACGCCCCGGGCCACGAGGGGCTCACCCGGCCCGCCGGACCCTCCCGGAAGCCTGCTGCGCACCCAGCTGTTGACGTTGTTCCAGATGAGGGCGGGGGCGGACGCGAAGGCGTGGCCGCTCTCAAAATGGCCGAGCCCCGGCTCCGCGAGCCCGTCGCCGGAAAAGATGTCGGTGCGCCCGTCCAGGTCGTAGTCGAAAAGCACGACGCCGAGCTTGTCCTGCAGGTGGCAGACGGCCCCTGCTTCGTCGGGCGTCGGCGCCATCGCAAGGCCCGCCGCGCGCAGGATCCCGAAGCGGTCGTCCGCCTGGCCGGCGTTCGAGAACCCAAGGCCCCCGGAGCCGACAAGCCCCGCCGAGGCCCCCTCGCGCCGGCCTTCCGAGGGCGGCGTCCACGGCCGGAACGTCCCGTCGCCCTGGTTCAGGAAGAGCACGTCGCCCCCGGACTGGTACTTGAAGAGGAGGTCGAGCCTGCCGTCGCCGTTGGCGTCGACCGCGGCAGCGACGAGCGGCAGGGCCCTCGGCCGGCCGGTCTGCCTGTCCAGCAGGTTCAGTCCCGTCTTCGCGGACACCTCCTCGAACTTCCCATTCCCGAGGTTGCGGTACACGGAGGGGAATTCGCTCACAAAACCCTGCGGGGTCGTGTAGGACGGGCCGGTCGCCTCCGCGGTGAACGCGTCCCTGAGGCTCGTCTGGCTCGCCCACCGCGCATAGTTGCAGACGACCAGGTCGAGCCGCCCCTCGCCGAAGATGTCGATCCAGACGGCGCCGGAGCTCCACACGTGCTCGTCGCCCCGGACGCCGGCGCGGTCGGTCACGTCGACAAAGGTCCCGTCGCCCTGGTTGTGGAAGAGCCGGTTCCCGCCGATCCCCGTCACAAAGATGTCCGGATAGCCGTCCCCGTCATAGTCGCCCACGGCCACCCCCATCCCGAGCATCCTGGCGTCAAGCCCCGCGCGGCGGGTCACGTCCACGAAGTGCCCGGCCCCGTCGTTGCGGTAGAGGGCACAGGTGGGCGGGGCGCCCTCCCTCGGCGCCACCCACGGCCACGAGGTCCCTCCCACGAAGAAGAGGTCCGGGTGCCCGTCGTTGTCGTAGTCGAGGAAGGCAACCGCCCCGGGGAGCGTCGTCGGGGTCTCCAGCTCCGCGCGCGCACCGTTGTCGTGCATGTACCCGAGCCCCGAGGCGCGCGTCACGTCCTCGAACCTCGCGGGCGGCGGGGCGCTCTGCCTCCAAACCGGGGGAAAGAGATGCGAGAACCAGACCCCCACCCCGATCGCGGCCACCGCGATCGGGACGAGCACCGGCACGAGCGGCGAGAGGGCGCCGCGCGGGGGGCTGCCTCCTGGATCAGGGCGTCCGGGAACGGGCATTTGAGGGTGAAATCATGGTTTCCGCGCGGCCTTGGCCGTGAAAACGGGCACGGACTGCTATTGACCTCCCGTCTGCCGAAGTAAAAACCTTTCCACCAATGAGCGACCGGACGACGGCCCCCTCCCTGCTCCGGCTATCCGGGTGGGCGGGGCTTTGGACGCTCGTCGGCCTGGCGATCGCGAGCGAGATCTACCTGTCGAGCAACTTCCTCGGCAGGTCCGTCACCTGGGGCGAGGCGATTAGCGACTCGCTCGAGGACTGGTACGTCTACGGGCTGCTCTCGATACCCGTGCTGTGGCTGGCGAGGCGCTATCCCCCGGAAAAGGGGTCCCGCCTTTTCACGGCGGCGATCCACCTCGGTGCCGCGCTGCTCTTCTCGCTCGCGTTCGTCTTCGCCCGCGCCGTCGTGGGGATGGTCGACGGCCTGATCGCCTCCGAGCCGGCCTCCTTCGGCGAGGTCCTCCACCCGCTCCTGGTGAGGACGTTTCCCTTCAACCTCCTGGTCTACGGGGGCATCATCACCGTCAGCCACGCGCTGGACTACTACAGCAAGTACAACGAGCAGACCGTTCAGACGCTCGAGCTTGAGAAGCACCTGACCGAGGCGCGCCTCCAGGCGCTGCTCCATCAGCTCAAGCCCCACTTCCTCTTCAACACGCTCAACGGGATCGCCTCGCTCATGCACACGGATGTCGACGCCGCGGACCGGATGCTCGTGCGCCTGAGCGAGCTGCTAAGGATCACGATGTCGCAGACGGGCGCCCCCATGACGACCCTGCGCGACGAGATCGCCTTCCTGGAGCGCTACCTCGACATCGAGAAGATACGCTTCGGCAACCGCCTCGAGATCGTGATCGAGGTGGACGACGACGCCATCGACGCCCAGGTGCCGAGCCTTATCCTGCAGCCCATGGTCGAGAACGCGATGCGCCACGGCGTGGAGCCCCACGCAAAGACCGGGCTGATTGAGCTGCGGGGCGCCCGCCGGGGCGCCGATCTCGTCCTGACGGTGTCGGACAACGGAGCGGGAATCCCGGCGGGGGGCCTCACCCGGGAGGGCATCGGGGTCGCCAACACGCGGGCCCGCCTCGGGGAGCTCTACGGGGACCGGCAGAAATTCGAACTGGTCAATCGGCCGGAAGGCGGCATGTGTGTGCGCATCACGCTGCCCTTCAGCACCGCAAAGAAATGACAAAACTGAGAATCCTGGTAGCCGACGACGAGCCCCTTGCCCGGGCCCGCCTCCTCTCGCTCCTCCCGAAGGACGTGGACCTTGAGATCGTGGGCGAATTCGGGAGCGGCACCGAGGCCATTGAGGGCATCCGCAGCCTCAAGCCCGACATCGTCTTCCTCGACATGCAGATGCCCGGCTGCGACGGGCTCCATGTCGTGTCGGGGCTCGAGCCGCACGAGCGGCCCGCCGTCGTGTTCGTCACGGCCTACGACAAGTTCGCGGTCGACGCCTTCGGCGTGCGCGCCGTCGACTATGTCCTCAAGCCCTTCGACCGGGAGCGCCTGGAGACCGCGCTGGAGCGCGCCGCGGAGTACGTCAGCGCACGCAGGGCCGGGGACCTGGGCGCGCGGATCGAGGACGCGCTTGCGGGCTCGGGCCCGAAGGCCGCCGCCAAGCCCGAGCGGCTGGCCGTCAAGGCGGATGGGCGGTTCGTTTTCCTCAAATTCGACGAGATTGTCTGGGTCGAGGCCGCGGACAACTACGTCGTGATCCACACCTCCACCGGGGAGAGGCTCATGCCCCGGGACACCCTCTCCTCCATCGAGGAGCGCCTCGGGCCCCAGCACTTCACCCGGGTGAACCGCTCGGCCCTCGTCCGGATCGACCAGGTGAAGGAGCTCCAGCCAAACCCGCAGGGCGACTACAGCATCCTCCTGAGGAATGGGACACGCATACCCCTGAGCCGGAGCCTGAGGGGACGGTTTGAGAGGTTCCTGATGGACCGCTAGGTGCGGGCAACATGGCCGGCCTTCATCCGCCTAGGGTCCAAGGGTTGACTGCCGGACGTGCGCCGTCGCGCCGCTCAGATCACCGCCACGGCCTCCATCTCCACCAGGAGGTTGTCGCGGCAGACATCCGCAATGATGCACACCTTTGGAATCGCGGGGATGCCGAGAAGGTGGGTCGCCCGCTCCCAGGCCTCCCACGCCTCGCGGTTCTTGCAGAACAGGGTCGCCGACGTGATGTTCTCAAGGCCGCCCCCCTGTTCCTTCAGGATCGCCGCAATGCTCATCAGCGTGTCGACGCTCTGGTGTTCGGCGTCGCCAAGGTGGGTGCTCTCCCCGGCGCTGTTGATGCTCGCCGTTCCCGAGATGTGGACGGTGCGCCGGCCCTCGATCTCTAGGACCATGCCCCGGGAGAAGGAAGAGCCGTAGTTGAATGACGAGTCCTGCCGCGGGCTGCGGCGGATGGCGGCCGCATGGGCGTCCTCGGGCGAATCGGAATTGAGCGCGAGCACGTCCATCATGCACTCCTCCTCTTCGCTGTGGCCCATGATCCCGGTGCTCGCCGGGAAGTCGGGACCGCCGTCCACGCCGAGGCCCGCCTGCTGGTAGACGCTCGTCCTTACCCGGTTGAGGTCCATGTACCAGTCGAGCAGCCGGGCCGAGTAGATCCACGTCCGAACGACGTCCGTGTATTTCATGCCGTGGGCCCTCAGCCCGAGCTCCACGTTGCCGAACATCCTTGCGGCCTGCGGCATCGGCCCTTCCGCGAGCGCCCCGGCTTCCGTGGTTCCGCGGATGAACGGCAGGTAGAGCATCTTGAACCCGTAGCCGGTCCACAACCGGCCCCTGCCGGTCACGGGATTCTCGATCGTCTTCACGCACGGCTCCTCGTCGTTCGGCACCACGCCCCAGATCTGCAGCCCCGCAAAGTCGCAGCCCAGCAGCGGCGTCCCTTGAACCCATGTGACCGGCATCGTCCGGTCCAGGCCCCTCTGGCGGTAGATGGTGTCGCGCCGCGACAGCACATTCGCCCGGGCGCGGGTGTACCCGTAGAGCTTCTCCTGGATCGGTTGGATCTTCTTAGCGACAAGAGTCGATGCCACCTGGGCGAAGAGTTCGTCGGCTGCAGCTCCCGCGGGCATCGCCCCCTCCACGGTTGCCGTTATATAGTAGTCCGTGAACGATTTGCGTTCCGACGACCTGATCTCCAGGCGGCATGCGCCGGTCGTTTCGATGATGTTGGTTTTCATGGGGTATCCTTGGTCAGTTTAAAAATCCTTGGGAGCTGCCGGCTGCGAATGGGGCGGGGTCTCGACCGGTTCCGTACCCCTGGGGGACGGTGCGGCGCGCACGCGCGCGGACTGCGTTGCTCGCTCCACTGCGGTCGCCAGGCGCTGCCTGTCGAAGGGTTTCAGCAGGTAGTCGACCGCACCGATATCGAAGGCCCCGACGGCAAACCTCTCATACGCCGTGACGAAGACCACGGCGGGACGCTCGGATGCCTCGAGGCCCGCGACCGCATCGAGGCCGCTGCAGCCGGGCATCTGCATGTCGAGAAACGCGATGTCGGGCCTGTCGCGGCGCATCGCCGTCAGCGCCTCGGTCCCGGTGCCGTATTCGCCGATGACGTCGAGGCCCTCCGGCAGCAGAGAAAGCAGCCGCGCCCGGGCCAGGGGTTCGTCGTCGGCGACCAGGACGCGAAGCCTCTTCCCGTCATGGGCCGGCCTTGAATCGGCGGCCGACACGACTGCCGGCTTCAAAAATTCCGGACCACCGGGTCTGCCGTTTGCCGTCTGCGCCCCAATGCCCTTGTTGGCCCGGAACAGCCGGCGCGCCCTTACGGCCCGGGCAAGCTCGTCCAAAACCGGAACGGTCGCGTCCCATGCCAGGCAGCCGTCCGTGATGCTTTGGCCGTAAACGAGCGGCTTGCCGGCCAGGTTCTGGGCCCCGCCGACCAGGTTGCTCTCCAGCATGACCCCCGCGATGGCTCGCTCGCCCGACCGCAATTGAGCCGCCAAGACCGACGCCACCGCAGGCTGCTTCGAGGGATCCTTCCCGCTGTTCGCGTGGTTGCAGTCCACCATGAGGTGCGGGGGAAGCCCGTGCATGCGCAGGACCGCGGCGGCCGCGCGCACTTCCGACGCTGAGAAATTGGGACCGCTTGCGCCGCCGCGCAGGACGACATGCGTCCTGTCGTTGCCTTCGGACACCCTGATCGTCGGCGTCCCGTCCCGGCCAAGCGAGGGATAGCGGTGCGGGACCCGGGCGGCGCGGATCGCGTCCACGGCCACGAGGTAATTGCCATCCGTCCGGTTCTTGAACCCCACGGGCATCGCGAGCCCCGAGGCGAGCTCCCTGTGGATCTGGCTCTCCACCGTCCGCGCCCCAATCACGCCCCATGAGACCAGGTCGGTGTAGAACTGACCGAGGAACGCATCCAGGAATTCCGAGCCCGCGGCAAGGCCGAGGCGTGTGACCTCGACCAGCAGGCTACGTGCGCGCTCGAGGCCCTCCGCAATTTCGTATGAACCGTCGAGGCGCGGGTCATTGACGAAGCCCTTCCATCCCGCGACGGTCCGGGGCTTTTCGAAATAGGTCCGCATGACGACCACGAGGTCGTCCTCGTGCCTCCGGGCGACGCATGCCAGGCGTCCGGCGTAGTCCAGCGCCGCCGCCGTGTCGTGGATCGAGCACGGGCCGACGACCACAACAAGCCTGTCGTCCTCGCCTGCGAACACTGCCGAAATTTCCCCGCGGGTCCTGGCAACGAGCGACGCGCCGGCCTCGTCCAGCGGGTATCTCTCTTCAAGAGCTGACGGTGCGGGCAATTGCTTTGCCATGCGCTCCCCAACATCGAACTCGGCGCGCTGGGTCACGTCCTGTTCGGATTGTCCCGATGGGAAGGCGGCGGATTTCACTTGGGTGCGCCGGTGCGTGGGTTCCTGTCGCGGGAAACGACCTTTGCAACACCACTGGAATCCCCACGCCGAAGGGCATTACGAATTAGGGTGCCTAATCCGTTTCGCTTCTCATCCGGTTTTGCGGGACTCATCGGTATCTAGGGGTATTACGCGGCCTCACCCGTATCCTCGGTCACGGACATCGAAGGCGAGGCAACATCTTGTATTACTCACATTCCAGCATGTATATTGCTTAGGGGCGTAATGCCATATTCATGTGGCCAGAAGCATGATATGAGGGGTGAAATGAACCGGAAAAATCGACCCAACCCGGCCCCTAATGCCTCGCGCACCGCAACCCCTTGCGGCTGCGAAATTCGCGCCATTTTCCCTCCCTCCATCCCGACTAGACCTTGGGATTTTAGATTAGTGATACTAATACACTAAATACATCAGGCTAATGGGCTGATAGGGGACCATTCCGGGGAGCCCGGGCACATCCTTTGGCCGAGATGCCCGCGCCAACCCCTACCCGGAATAGGCGGCCGACCTAATTTCAAAGCGGTTGCCGACCAATCGGAAATGACACCCTGCCGCTCCCAATGGCCCAGGAAAAAGAGAGCGGCCATGGAATCACATAAGTGATTGTGCCGGAGAAAAATGGTCGGGCTGGAGAGATTCGAACTCTCGACCTCTTGCACCCCATGCAAGCGCGCTACCAGGCTACGCTACAGCCCGAACAAGTGAATGGTCAGCAAGACCCGCGCGGCGGATTGAAGCAAGAGCAAATCATGCAGGTATGTCCGTCGCACCCCCGCGCGGTGCAATGCTCGCGGCCAAAATAGATCATGCCCAGATGCAGGGCGCTCCATCGCGCCTCAGGGAAAAGCGCCTTCAGGTCGCGCTCGGTCTCGACGACGTTTCGCCCCCTGGAAAGGCGCCAGCGCTTGGCAAGGCGGTGGATGTGCGTGTCCACCGGAAAGGCCGGCACCCCGAAGGCCTGGCACATGACGACGCTCGCCGTCTTGTGCCCCACCCCCGGGAGCTCCTCGAGCTCCTCGAAGGTCCGCGGCACCCTTCCCCCGTACCTTTCCACAAGGATCCTCGAGAGCCCCGAGATCGCCTTCGCCTTCTGCGGCGAGAGGCCGCAGGGGCGTATGAGGGCCTGGATCCTCTCGACGGGCACCTCGGACATCTTCCCCGGCGTGTCGGCCAGGGCAAAGAGCCCGGGGGTCACCTCGTTCACCCTCTTGTCCGTGCACTGGGCGGAGAGCACGACCGAAACGAGGAGCGTGTAGGCGTCCCGGTGGTCGAGGGGAATCGGCGGGTCAGGGTAGAGCTTGGCGAGCTTCCCGTCGACGAAGGCGGCGCGCGCCTCCCGTGTGGAGAAAGGGTTCTTTACCATTGAGGCCCCCTTCTAAACCACATTAGCCCAGGATTCAAACAACTCGGTTGGTCCGGCCAAATCTCGGTTGCGCGGCCGGTGCTCCCGCCTACCCTTAAACCGCATGCCTTCGCACAGCGATCTCGCGAGTCCCAATGACACGTTTGCCCGCCGCCACCTGGGCGACTGCGCCGCCGACACGGCCGCCATGCTGTCGGACCTCGGGTATGCCAGCGTCGACGCCCTGGTCGACGCGGCCGTCCCCGACCACATCCGGCGGGGACCGCTCAACCTCCCCGCCGCTGCTGGAGAGAGCGCGGCGCTCGCCGAGCTTCGCTCGATCGCATCGGACAACCGGGTCTTCCGGAATTTCATAGGGATGGGCTACTACGACACCCATGTCCCGGGGGTGATCCAGAGGACCATCTTCGAGAATCCCGCATGGTACACCGCCTACACCCCCTACCAGGCGGAGATATCCCAGGGCCGCCTCGAGGCCCTCCTCAACTTCCAGACGATGGTCTGCGACCTGACGGGCCTTGAGATCGCCAATGCCTCCATGCTCGACGAGGGCACGGCCGCGGCCGAGGCGATGATGATGTGCCACCGCCTGAAGGACGGCGACCCGCAGTCGCGCCGCTCGTTCTTTGTTTCGGACGCCTGCCATCCCCAGACGATCGACATCGTGAGGACGCGCGCGAAGCCCCTGGGCATCGAGGTCGTGACCGGCAACCACGCCTCGTTCGAGGTTTCGCAGGGGTGCTTCGGCGTTCTGGTCCAGTATCCCAACACCTGGGGCGCGGTCCACGACTACGGCGCCTTCTTCGCGCAGGCCCACGCGGCGGGCGCCCTTTGCATCGTGGCGGCCGACCTCCTGGGGCTCGCCCTCCTCAGGCCCCCGGGCGAGTTCGGCGCGGACGTCGCCGTCGGCTCGGCCCAGCGCTTCGGCGTCCCGATGGGCTTCGGCGGCCCCCACGCGGGTTTCCTCGCCACGAAGGACGAGTTCAAGAGGCAGATGCCGGGCCGGCTGGTCGGCGTCTCCAAGGACGCGCAGGGGGATCCGGCCCTGCGCCTTGCCCTCGGCACGCGCGAGCAGCATATCCGCAGGGACAAGGCCACGTCCAACATCTGCACGGCCCAGGTCCTCCTTGCCGTGATGGCCTCGATGTACGCGGTCTACCACGGCCCCGAGGGCCTGCGCAGGATAGCCCGCAGGACAAAGTTCCTCACCGAGCTCCTCGCCACCGGACTGAGGGCCGCGGGCGCCAAGGTCGGGAACGAGCCCTTCTTCGACACCTTGACCGTGGGCAACATCGCCCCCGAGCGCGTGCACGCGGCCGCCGAGGCGAAGGGCTTCAACCTGCGGCGGATCGACGGGAACCGGGTGGGGATCTCCCTCGACGAGGCG